>NZ_JALDYN010000002.1:0-193416 GCF_032153895.1 Flavobacterium sp. | reverse complement strand
AATAAATTATTTCTCACAAATTTAACCAATTATTTTTTTAATATTAAAATTTTTAATAGTAACTTTAATGTATATATAAAAATAATTTATTTTTAATATGAAATACTTATTTGCAATAGTTGTTTTCAACTTAATATCCTGCGCAAGTGATTCCGATTCTGATCTATACAACAGTATTTTAAAAGACGACATCACTTACACCGCAGATGTCAAACCGATTATTACTGAAAATTGCATTATGTGTCATTCCCAGCCCCCACAAAATGGCGCTCCGATATCTTTAACAACTTATGAGCAAGTAAAATATGCCGTTGAAGAAAGAGGATTAATAAGCCGAATATCGAGCAATGACGCAGGGTTTTGGATGCCGTTTGGCGGAAACAGATTGCCACAAAATAAAATTGATTTAATCACCGAATGGAGCACAACCGGTTTAACAGAATAATATCGTGTACCATGAAACCATTACTACTTTTACTGCTGGGAGTTACACTGACTTTACCGTCATTTTCCCAAACCAAAAAATCCACTAAAACCGGCGAAATTTATTTTGAAGCCTCGGTTCCATCGTTTGAAGAAGTTGCCGCCCGAAACAAGAGCACAACCGCCATTCTGAACACCGAAACTGGTGAAATTGCCGCACTTACTCTAATCAAAGGATTTCGGTTTAAAATCGCTTTAATGGAAGAGCATTTCAACGAAAACTACATGGAGAGCAGCGAATATCCAAAAGCTACTTTTAAGGGAAGAGTGAGCAACTTCAACCTTAGTGAACTCGATGCCAATTTCAAAGATTTCATCATCAAAGGAAGTTTACAAATTCACGGAAAAACTAAAGAAATGAATATTCCGGCCAAATTAAAGAAAACAGCCGAAGGGATTATTCTGAATTCCAATTTCAGTGTCAACTCCGAAGATTTCGATATCCGAATACCGAGAGTAGTCAGTAATAAAGTTGCCAAAAAAGTGAACATTACTATGGACTTTCTACTAAAATAAACCCATAAAAAAAGCCTTCAAAAAGAAGGCTTTTTATTTATCAAAAATACTTATCTGCTCAAGTACATTTTTCTTCTGGAATACAATTCATAGAACTGATCATCTTTCAAATCGTCAATAAACAAAATGCTTTCTCCCGTCGATTTCATCTCTGGCCCCAAGGCTTTGTTCACGTTTTTAAACTTACTGAAAGAGAATACCGGTTGCTTAATCGCATAACCTTTTAATTGTGGATTAAATTTGAAATCCGTCACTTTATTGTGTCCTAACATCACTTTCGTTGCATAATTCACATAAGGCTCACCGTATGCTTTTGCAATAAACGGAACCGTACGAGAAGCTCTCGGATTCGCCTCAATGATGTAAACCGTGTCGTCTTTAATCGCAAACTGAATATTGATCAATCCAACAGTTTTTAAAGCTTTTGCAATTTTATACGTGTGATCTTTAATCTGCTGCATTACAAATTCTCCGATATTGAACGGTGGTAAAGTTGCATTACTATCTCCGGAGTGAATTCCGCATGGTTCAATATGTTCCATGATTCCGATGATGTAAACGTTTCCATCTGCATCACAAATCGCATCTGCTTCCGCTTCAATCGCACCATCCAAATAATGATCTAACAACAATTTGTTATTCGGAATGTGTTTTAAGATTTCGATTACGTGCTCTTCTAACTCTTGTTTATTGATGACGATTTTCATCCCCTGTCCACCCAACACATACGAAGGACGAACCAACAATGGAAAATCTAAAGTATCAGCTAATTTAGAAGCTTCTTCTGCATTTTCGGCTACACCAAATTTCGGGAACGGAATGTTTAATTCAGTCAATAATTCTGAGAAACGTCCACGGTCTTCGGCTAAATCCAAAGCATCGAAACTGGTTCCTAAAATCTTGATTCCGTATTTGTTTAATTTTTCAGCCAATTTAAGCGCGGTCTGACCTCCCAACTGAACGATTACACCTTCTGGTTTTTCGTGTTGAATAATGTCGTAAATATGTTCCCAGAACACCGGCTCGAAATATAGTTTGTCTGCCGTATCGAAGTCAGTTGAAACCGTTTCTGGGTTACAGTTAATCATGATGGTTTCGTAACCACATTCTGAAGCTGCTAAAACCCCGTGAACACACGAATAATCAAACTCAATTCCTTGTCCTATTCGGTTAGGTCCAGAACCTAAAACCACTACTTTTTTCTTGTCCGAAACGATACTTTCATTATCTACATAACGAGTTCCGTCTGCTTTTTGAATTTCCGCTTCAAACGTTGAATAATAGTAAGGTGTTTGCGCTTTAAACTCGGCAGCACACGTATCTACTAATTTATACACACGTTTCACCCCCATTTCATCACGCAATTTATGCACCTGACTTTCCAAACAGCCCAACATGTGCGCAATCTGGCGGTCTCCGTATCCTTTTTGTTTGGCTTCTAAAAGTAAATCTTTCGGAAGTGTGTCAATTTTATAGTTGGAAATTTCTTTCTCTAAAGCGTATAATTCTTCGTATTGCTTTAAGAACCACATATCAATTTTAGTGATTTCGTGGATTCTTGACAACGGAATTCCCATCGCAATCGCATCGTAAATTACGAAAACGCGATCCCAACTGGCATACGTTAATTTTTCAATGATTTGATCGTAATTCTTATATCCTTTCCCGTCAGCTCCTAATCCATTTCTCTTAATTTCAAGAGATTGTGTTGCTTTATGTAAGGCTTCTTGGAACGAACGTCCGATTCCCATTACTTCACCTACAGATTTCATCTGCAAGCCTAAAGTTCTGTCGGCACCTTCAAATTTATCAAAGTTCCAACGAGGGATTTTTACGATTACATAATCCAAAGTTGGTTCGAACAAAGCCGAAGTGGATTTGGTAATCTGATTTTGCAATTCGTCAAGTGTATATCCTAACGCTAATTTGGTAGCAATTTTTGCAATCGGATACCCTGTTGCTTTTGATGCTAAGGCTGATGAACGCGATACACGCGGGTTGATTTCAATTGCTACGATATCTTCTTTTTCATCTGGTGAAACCGCAAACTGTACGTTACAACCTCCGGCAAAGTTCCCGATACTGCGCATCATCAAAATCGCCATGTCACGCATTCTTTGGAACGTTCTGTCTGAAAGTGTCATCGCTGGCGCAACGGTAATACTATCTCCGGTATGAATTCCCATCGGATCCATATTTTCAATCGTACAGATGATGACAACGTTATCGTTTTTATCGCGCAATAATTCTAATTCGTATTCTTTCCAGCCTAAAAGTGCTTTATCAATCAACACTTCGTGAATTGGAGACGCTTCTAAACCACGAGTCAATAAATCGTCAAAATCTTCTTTCTTGTGCACGAAAGCTGCTCCGGTTCCTCCTAAAGTGAACGAAGGACGAATTACTAACGGAAACCCAAATTCCTGAGCGATTTCCTTCCCTTTTAAGAAAGAATTAGCTGTTTTTGCTGGCGCTACCGGAATTTCGATTCTCGCCAACAATTGCTTGAACTGCTCACGATCTTCAGTTACATTAATAGCGTTAACATCTACTCCGATTAATCTAACTCCGAAATCCTGCCAAATTCCTTTTTCATCAGCTTCCAAACACAAATTCAAAGCAGTTTGTCCTCCCATAGTCGGTAAAACAGCATCAATTTGCGGATGTGCTTTAAGAATTTCGATGATGGATTTTGTCGTAAGTGGCTTTAAATAGATATGATCCGCCATTGAAGGATCGGTCATAATCGTCGCAGGATTCGAGTTGATTAAGATAACTTCGATTCCTTCTTCACGCAGCGAACGTGCCGACTGTGATCCTGAATAATCAAACTCACAAGCTTGTCCGATTACGATAGGTCCTGAACCAATAATTAAAACCGATTTGATTGAAGTGTCTTTAGGCATTGTGTTGTGTTGTTGTATGTTGGGTGAAAATTTATCAAAAAGATACAAAAAAAGCGTTACCGAAAAAAGGTAACGCTCTATTTATGATTGAAAAATCATTATTTTTTGTGTCTAGGTTCGCATGAAACCGTTAACTTATGTCTTCCTTTAGCTCTTCTACGTGCCAACACTTTTCTTCCGTTAGCAGTAGCCATTCTGTCCATGAAACCGTGTTTGTTTCTTCTTTTTCTTTTCGATGGTTGAAACGTTCTCTTACTCATTGCTATTATCTTTAAATCGTGATTTTAAATTATCTCCAGCTTTGAAATATGTCGCTTCAAAACCGAGTGCAAATATACAAAGACTTTTATTTCTGACAAGTCCTTTTTTAAAAATATTTTACTTTTTCTTAATCTTCATTACAAAAGCCCGACAAAGATACATTTTTCTATCGGATTGTTTCCTAAAAACAAATTTGACTACTCGTTTCAAATCACTACATTTGCAATCCAAAACGAAATAGTATGTTCCACAGAAATATCAAATTAATCCTTGCAGGAATTATCATCGCCTTAGGAATATGGCAGTTTACAGAAAACAATATCGGAAACGGAATCTTCTTATTGTTGTTTTCCACAATTTTCATCTTCTTATATTTTAAAAACGAATTCATTCTTTTAGCTTTCCTACAATTAAGAAAGCAAAACATGGAAGGTGCCGAAAAATGGCTTTCTCACATCAAAAATCCGGAAGCGGCATTGGTAAGAAAACAACAAGGTTATTTCAACTATTTACACGGAATTTTAAATTCACAAACCAATTTATCTGCAGCTGAAAAATATTTCAAAAAAGCAGTAGAATTAGGCTTGAACATGGATCAGGATTTAGCTTTAGCCAAATTACAGTTAGCAGGAATCGCCATGACCAAAAGAAGAAAAGTGGAAGCCACCAACTTATTGAACGAAGCGAAAAAGCTAGACAAACAAAACATGCTGAAAGACCAAATCAAAATGATGAAGGATCAGTTAAAAAAAATATAACTCAACAAAAAAGGCTGCAATTGCAGCCTTTTTTATTTTCCCAAAATCATCTTTCCGGCAATCAGTAATAATACGACACCAAAGATTTTCTTTAACATTCTTTGGTCGATACTAATAGCTAATTTACTTCCGAAATAACCGCCAACCACGAAAAATATCGCGATTATTGCAGCGAATTTCCAATCGATAAATCCTTCTTTGTAATAATTGTAAACCGCCACAGCAGTAACCGGAACCACCAAAACTGCGAGGCTCGTTCCTTGTGCCTGATGTTGCGAAAACCCCAACAGCAACAATAAAGGAACCATTACAATTCCACCACCAATTCCGACCAAACCGCTTAGCATTCCAGCCAATAAGCCAATCAGAATCAGCATTAGCAATGTTGATAACTCCATATCTTTCATTATTTAGAATATCCTTGTAACGGAATTTGAATCGTATACGTTTTATTCGGCTGAACCACTAACTTTTTATCGCGCAACCAAGGATTGTGAATTTTTAAAATCTTATAATTAATTCCTTGTTCTTTAGCAAACTGCGCCAAATTATCAATATTAGAAGTCACTTCAACTTTTTTAGTTGGAAGCAACGGATACATTACCGATGGCGGCATCTGATAACCATATTTTTCCTGATTTTGCATAATTTCTTTCAGCGCCAGAATACGGAATACATAACGATACGTTTCATCCGTTAGTAACATATCGTAATAATCATTGACTTGCTGTTCATCGAGCATGCGCATGATTCCGTTTAAACCACCGTTGTAGGACGCTGCAGCTAAAGTCCAGTTTCCGGATTTTTCTTTGGCTTTCAACAAATATTTACAGGCGGTTTCCGTTGATTTTTCCAAATCATATCGCTCATCTACATTATCGTTTACTTCCATCCCCATTTCTTTTGCAGTAGCCGGCATAAACTGCCAAACTCCTTTTGCTCCGGAAGGCGAAGTCGCGTTAATCAAACCGCTTTCGATTACGGCTAAATATTTGAAATCATCAGGAATCCCGTGTTTCTTCAAAATCGGTTCAATTATCGGGAAAGCACGATTGGCACGCTTAATTACCAATTCTGTAGTGGCGTGCAAATTTTTGTTCACGGTCAATTCTCTGTCTAACCTTTCGCTCACATCAGCTAAATGTAGCGGCACTGGTTCTCCACAAAAATCCATCGCTTGAGGCAAAGTCGTATGCACATACGGATGCACCGTTTTCACACTTGTTGTGGCATAAATAAACAATCCGCTTACAACTATAACTGAGGCAATTGCCACTGTTCTCTTAATCACTTTCATACTTTCTCTTTTTTATTCTTTAATTAATTTCGGCAAATTTTCGTTCATCCATTTGTATTTAAACAAAATCATGGCATGCGTTCCACCTTTTACAACAATACTGTTTTTGATGTTTTTTATCGGAAACACATCATCTTTATCCCCATGAATATGAATCACATTGTCATCAATACTGTTTCTGTCCCAAATCAAAACGTGTTCTATCGCCCAATCTAAATATTTTTTATCATTAACCGACAAATACATTTTGTACAAAGTCAGTCTTTCTTTTGCTTTTTCACCAACGGCATACTTCAAAAGTTTTTCAACATCTGATAATAAACTGGTTGGAACCAATTTGTAAGCTTTTGTTTTCTCGGCCAATTTGAGACGCAACGGAAATTCCTGCTTGCATTTCACACTCGAAATGATAATCGTTTTTCGAACCGCAATTAATTTCGTCATTTCCTGAACCAAAATTCCTCCAAAAGAAACGCCGATTAACACTGGATTTTCATGTTTAATTTCAAGCGTCATTCGTTTTGCGTAATGTTCCAGGCTTTCATTTTTCTCAGGCAAAAACCATTCCAGTAAATGAATTTCAAACTCATTCTCCGGAAGACTGATATGCTCAAAAATTTTAGGACTTGCCGCCAAACCCGGCATAAGATACACTGGAATTTTCTCCATTTGGAACGCAACTTTAATGTAAAAACGAAATTTTCATAAAAATAGCATTTTTAAAGCGACTTTCCATCCCAATCGGATAATTTTCAAAACCTTTTCCAAATCGCGATTTTTTCAATCCTTTGATATTGATTTTCAAATGAGTACCTTTGTAGAATATTTTCCACACAACTAAATTCACATCAATGACAATTAAAAACAATGAATTTTCAAGACAGTTTGAAACGACAGTTGACGGTCAGTTGCTTACTATTGAATATTCTTTTCAGGAAAAGAAAATTTTTCTGACCAAAGTAAATGTACCCGAACAATTTGACGATTCGGAAACTACGGCAGATTTTCTGAAACAAATTCTGGAAATCGCCGAAGAAAAAAAATGGCGAGTTGTACCCATTCATCCGAAGGTGGCAGCTTTCTTTCGAAAAAATCCTACTTACAAAGAACTACTTCCTCCGGGAATAAAAATCTAAAAAATTAAAGTCGCTCCTTAAAGCGACTTTTTTATTACTGAAAAAGGTGTACATTTAGCACATGAGCGAAGAAGAATTCTACACCGACATTATCCATTTTTTTGAAGAAATCGACAAATATTACGGCAGTCAAACCGACATTACCGAAGGAATTTGTACTTCATCCGGTGATTTCTCAGCAGATCATTCTACCTGGAATTTATTTGAATTTGATTTAATTCGTTCTGCCTATCGCAATACTGGCGATCGTTTCATGCTGGAAGGAAAAGGTATGTATTATGAAATTTCCGCGCAATCCATCATTACTTTTACCCAAACCGGACGCCATAAATTTGAATTTGTGGAGCGTTTAGGAGAAAGTGTGTACCGAATTACCAAATTGAGATTTCATTATAAATACTAATGAAGACAAAAGAAAAAAGATATTAGAAAATAGATAAAAGAAAAAAGAGCATAGACTAAACACCTATACTCTTTTTCTATTTTCAAAGCACTATTTTCTATATTCTTTAATCTTTCATCTACACTTCGACGTTTACAAACTCCATACGAACAGCTCCGTCTTCGTCAATTCTTGTTAAATTGATTTCATGTAAGGTATTAACCAATTCCGGATTCCAAGGCGTTTTTACTTTGACGTAATTTTCGGTAAACCCGTGAATGTAGCCTTCTTTGTTTTCACTTTCAAACAACACAGTTCGAGAAGTTCCGATTTGACTTTCGTAGAACGCACGACGCTTTTTAACGGATAAACCGCGTAACATTTTACTGCGTTTAGCACGCACATTTCCTGGCACAACACCTTCCATTGCTGCAGCTTCGGTATTGTCACGTTCCGAATAGGTAAAAACGTGTAAATACGAAATATCCAAATCGTTTAAGAAATGATAGGTTTCCAAGAAATGCTCATCGGTTTCTCCCGGAAATCCGACAATTACATCCACTCCGATACAGGCATGCGGCATCACTTCACGAATTTTGGCTACTCGCTCTGAATACAATTCACGTAAATAACGACGTTTCATTTTTTTCAAAATATCGTTGCTTCCAGATTGTAGCGGAATATGGAAATGCGGCACAAAAGTTCGGCTTTGTGATACAAATTCTATAGTTTCGTTTTTTAACAGATTCGGTTCAATGGACGAAATACGCAAACGTTCGATTCCTTCTACTTCATCCAAAGCCTGCACCAACTCAAAGAAAGTATGTTCGTGTTTTTTATTTCCGAATTCCCCTTTTCCGTAATCTCCGATGTTTACACCAGTCAAAACGATTTCTTTAATACCTTGTTGTGAAATTTCTTTAGCGTTTTTCATCACATTTTCCATCGTATCGCTACGGGAAATTCCGCGCGCTAGTGGAATCGTACAATAAGTACATTTGTAATCGCAACCGTCCTGAACTTTTAGAAAAGCACGGGTTCTGTCGCCTATGGAATAACTTCCAACATAAAAATCAGCATCCTCAATTTCGCAGGAATGTACTTCGCCCATATCATTTTTGGACAAATCGTTTATGTAATCTGTGATTTTGAATTTTTCTGTCGCACCTAAAACCAAGTCAACACCTTCAACATCGGCTAATTCCTCCGGTTTCAGCTGCGCGTAACAACCTACTGCCGCAACGAACGCTTTGTCGTTGAGCTTCATGGCTTTTTTTACGATTTGCTTGAATTGTTTGTCGGCGTTTTCGGTTACCGAACAAGTGTTGATGACGTAAATATCGGCGACTTCTTCAAAATCAACTCTGTCGAAACCTTCGTCCTGAAAACTTCTGGCAATGGTTGATGTTTCTGAAAAATTCAACTTGCATCCCAAAGTGTAGAATGCGACTTTCTTTTTGTTTTCCATAGCATTTCTCAAGTAATGAAATCGTTGTCAAAAATTGAGGGTGCAAAGGTAGCTAGAAAATTTGAAACAAAAAAAGCCACAACGAAATTGCAGCTTTTATAATTTATTGATTATCAGTAAGAATTATTCTTTTCTGAATTTTTTAGTTTCTTCAAAAACGTGTTCTAAAATTCGAGCATCTTCATCCGTAAACTCAACATGACGGCGCGACATTACTATTTTAGCAGTTTGAAACGCTTTATTGGTCATGTACGTCGTAAATCCGGATGCACCGCCCCAAGAAAAACTCGGTACAAAATTGCGCGGAAATCCGCTTCCGAAAATATTAGTTGAAACACCAACCACAGTTCCGGTATTGAACATCGTATTGATACCACATTTACTGTGATCACCCATCATTAATCCGCAGAATTGCAATCCGGTGCGAGCAAATCCTTCGGTTTCATAACTCCACAATTTTACTTCTTCGTAATTGTTCTTCAGATTGGAATTATTACTATCGGCACCAATATTGCACCATTCGCCTAAAACCGAATTTCCTAAAAAACCATCGTGTCCTTTATTAGAATATCCAAATAAAACCGAGTTATTTACTTCTCCACCAATTCTGGAATGTGGTCCAACTGTTGTCGCTCCGTAAACTTTTGTCGCCAATTTCACCTGCGCTTCTTCACACAAAGCGAACGGTCCACGAATTACGGAACCTTCCATGATTTCAGAATTTTTTCCGATATAAATTGGTCCGGTTGATGCGTTTAAGGTTACAAATTCCAGTTTTGCTCCTTCTTCGATAAAGATATTTTCTGGTGCGATGACATTTACACTTTTTGGAATGGGTTGTGAAAAACGGCCTTCGGTAATCAAATCAAAATCTTCACGGATGGCTATGTCGTTTTTAGCAAAAATATCCCAAGTATTTTCGATTCGGATAAATTCTTCGTCGTAATCGATTAGTTCGTATTCATCAAAATCTACTCCGTCTTGCGTATCGTTCGTGTAAAAGGCAATAATTTCTTCACCGGCGATTATCGCTTGATTTTTCTCCAGATTCAAAACCATTTCCACCAAAATTTCATTGGGCAAAAACGAAGCGTTAATCATGATGTTTTCCTCCATTTCTACCATTGGAAATTTTTCCATCAGGTATTCTTCGGTTAATGTTGTGGTCGTATAACCTAGAAATTTTTCCCATTTTTCGCGGATGGTTAAAATTCCAACACGAATATCGGCTACAGGTCGCGTAAAGGTAAACGGAAGTAAAGCGTTGCGAACAGTTCCGTCAAAAAGTATATAGTTCATTTGATTTAGTTGCTGAGTTACTGAGTCGCTAAGTTACAAAGTTTTCTGTCAGTCTTTAAAAATTTCCCGCTATATATAACACTTTTTATATAAGAATATCGTAATTATCGTAAATATGGATATTGCACATAAAAACCCTATAAACATCTGACCTGTTGGCATCACCTGAACTACTTCCCCATTATCAAGCAATCTTGTGTTCGGAAAAAAGAAAATACAAGCCCTGGTGACATATTCACAGACATAACGGGAAACCAACAACGCTAAGACAATCCCTATACTAAACTTAACGGTTTTCATCCTAAAGCTTTCAAATCATCAAACACAAATATAAAAAAAAGCCTCCCAAATCTGGAAGGCTTCTGTATTCTGTAAAAACAGCTATTATTTGCTGAATTTCGCGTATTTGTTTTTGAATTTATCAATACGTCCTGCTGTATCGATAAGTTTCGATTTACCTGTATAGAAAGGGTGAGATGTTCTTGAAATCTCCATTTTGTATACTGGATACTCAACACCGTCAACAGTGATGGTTTCTTTAGTTTCTACTGTAGATTTAGTAATGAATACATCTTCGTTAGACATATCTTTGAAAGCTACTAATCTGTAATTTTCCGGGTGAATTCCTTGTTTCATGGTAAATCGTTTTTTTATTAATGGTTACAACCGCTCTGATGCTTTTATTTGCTAAAAGGTATAAACGAACTGTAACTTTTTTGTTTATAATCTTTTTATTTCAGGCTGCAAATTTACAACTATATTTTAATTTTCAAATAATTGTGTAACTTTTTTTAAGTCGCGGCAACTAACCTGTGATACAAGAGAATTGTTATATTTGTAAATTAATTCATTTTAAAATCTATGGAAAACAAAATTACACCTGCGAAAAACGCGATGTCATTCGGCGTTACTTTTGGAATTATTTTAGTTTTAGAATTTGTATTAATGTATGTTTTAAACATCGATCCTAGTGAAAACGCTTGGGCTGGAGTGGTTATGAACATCCTTAATTACTTAATATTACCTTTTGCCTTGATTTATATTGCAGCAAATAAATTTAAAAATGAATTGAACGACGGATTTCTTTCGTTGTCTCAAGCCCTTAAAACAGGAGTTTCCATTACGGTTATTGCAGCACTAATTTACGGTGTTTTTTATATCATTTTTGATATGATTTTCCCAGAATTTAAAGATGAATTGTTGGAGAAAATTCAGCGAGTAACTTTAAAACAAAACCCTCAATTAACTGCAGAACAACTGCAAATGTCAATGAAATTTGTAAAAATATTCATGAACCCATATATCGCTGCACCTTTCACTGTAGTTATGTATGCGGTAATCGGACTTATTCATTCGTTAATTGTTGGTGTGATTCTTAAAAAAGACAAACCGGTTTTCGAATAGTCATCAAAATAAATTAATTCATTTCTAAACTTAAGGATGAACCTTTCCATTATAATTCCTTTACTGAACGAGCAAGATTCTTTGCCCGAATTGCATTCCTGGCTTGTAAAAGTCATGACAGCGAACAATTATTCTTATGAAGTTATTTTCATAGACGATGGTTCTACCGACAATTCCTGGCAGATTATTGAGCAATTGTCCGTTAAAGATTCCAATGTAAAAGGCATTCGATTTTTTAGAAATTACGGAAAATCCCAAGCTTTGCACGCCGGTTTTGCCAAAGCACAAGGCGATGTTGTGATTACCATGGATGCTGATTTACAGGATTCACCCGATGAAATTCCGGAATTGTTCAGCATGATTACCAATGGCAATTACGACTTGGTTTCCGGTTGGAAGAAAAAGCGTTACGATTCTGTGGTGGCTAAAAATCTTCCGTCTAAATTATTTAATTGGGCTGCACGAAAGACATCCGGCGTAAAACTGAATGATTTCAACTGCGGCTTGAAAGCTTACAAAAACATCGTAGTTAAAAACGTGGAAGTTTCAGGCGAAATGCACCGTTACATTCCGGTTTTGGCTAAAAATGCAGGTTTTGGAAACATTGGCGAGAAAGTGGTCATTCATCAGGCGAGAAAATACGGTTCGTCCAAATTCGGCATGAGTCGTTTTATTAATGGCTTTTTAGATCTGATTACAATTTGGTTTCTGTCCAAATTCGGAAAACGACCAATGCATTTATTCGGTGCGTTAGGAGTTATCATGTTTTTGATTGGTTTCTTATCGGCTGGCTATATCGGTGTAATGAAACTCTATAAAATATACAGCCATGAAACGGCTATTTTAGTAACCAACAATCCGTGGTTTTATATTGCCCTAACTACTATGATCATCGGAACACAACTCTTTCTTGCCGGCTTTTTAGGCGAGATAATTTTACGAACGAAAAACAATGAAGAACGCTACAAAATCTCCAAGGAAATAAACTTGTAATTTTGTAAATGACTTAAATTATTCAGAAGAGCAATGCATATTGAACAAGCCATTTTAGATCAGGTAAACATTTGGTTAACCCCAACTTTTGATAACGAAACCCACGAAGCGATTCGTGAGATGATGACTTCCGCTCCTAAAGAACTGGAAGACAGTTTTTATAAGAATTTAGAATTCGGAACCGGAGGAATGCGCGGTGTAATGGGCGTTGGCACCAACCGAATCAACAAATACACCTTAGGAAGAAATACTCAGGGACTTTCCAATTATTTGAAGAAATGTTTCCCGAATGAGGAAATCAAAGTAGCGATTGCCTACGATTGCCGCCACAACAGTAATACTTTAGCCAAAGTGGTTGCCGATGTTTTTTCAGCTAACGGCATTAAAGTCTATTTGTTTTCAGACATGCGACCTACGCCGGAATTATCCTTTGCGGTTCGTCATTTGAGCTGTCATACCGGAATCGTTTTAACCGCTTCCCACAATCCACCGGAATACAACGGATACAAAGTATATTGGCAGGATGGCGGACAAATCGTTCCACCTCAAGACGGCGAAATTATTACTGAAATTGAAAGTTTGGAATATGCCGATGTCAACTTCAACGCTAATGAAAATCTGATTGAATATATCGATACGGCTTTAGATGAAGCTTTTCGCGATTCTACCATTGAGAATGCGAGTTTCAACACGTCTAAATCGGCTAAGGAAAATTTAAAAATCGTTTATACCTCACTACACGGAACTTCGATTAAAGCGATTCCGGGTGTTTTGGAAAAAGCGGGTTATTCTGATGTAAATATTGTACAAGAACAAGCCGAACCCGACGGAAATTTCCCAACGGTAAAATCGCCAAATCCGGAAGAGCCGGAAGCGTTGACCATGGCGATGGAATTGGCAGATAAAATCAATGCGGATATTGTTGTCGGAACCGATCCCGATTCAGACCGATTAGGCGTTGCCGTTCGCGATACGAACGGACAAATCATTTTACTAAACGGAAATCAGACGATGGTTGTCATGACACATTTTCTGCTTCAGCAATGGCAAAAGGCCGGAAAACTGACTGGTACGGAATTTGTCGGATCAACAATTGTTTCCACACCGATGATGCTCGAATTAGCTTCAGCTTACGAGGTGGAATGCAAAGTAGGTTTGACCGGTTTTAAATGGATTGCGAAGTTCATCAAAGATTTCCCCAATCAGAAATTTATTGGTGGCGGTGAAGAGAGTTTCGGTTTTATGGTAGGTGACGCTGTTCGCGATAAAGATGCGATTGCGGCTATTTTATTGGTTTGCGAAATTGCAGCTCAGGCGAAAGAAAAAGGAAGTTCTTTATATCAGGAATTGTTACAGATGTATGTTGATTTCGGATTTTACAAAGAACATCTGATTTCTATCACCAAAAAAGGAATGGACGGCGCGAACGAAATCAAACAGATGATGATTGATTTGCGTGAAAATCCATTAAAAGAAATTAACGGACAACGCGTGGTTTGCATTGAAGATTACCAAACTTCCAAAGGAAAAGATTTGATGAATGGGGAAGATTTCAACATTGCCATTCCAAAATCGAACGTTTTGATTTACTATTTGGAAGACGGTAGTAAAATCTGTGCAAGACCAAGCGGTACTGAACCGAAAATCAAATTCTATTTCAGTGTAAACTGTGAAATTGAATCAACAAAAGATATTCCGGAAGCAGATGCTTTTCTGGATACCAAAATCAAAAACATTATTGCTGAAATGCAATTGAACTAATGGATAAAAATTTAATCAAAATAATCCCTTTTGCCCTTCGATATAAATTTCATATCGTTTGGAACGTTGTGTACAATATCCTGTTTGCACTATTCAGTACGCTTTCTTTCATTGCATTAATTCCAATGATGCAGGTTTTGTTTGATGATGCTGAAAAAGTAACCGAAAAACCGGTTTATAAAGGAATTTGGGATATCACAAAATTTGGAAAGGATTATTTGTATTATCATATCACCCAACTCACGGAAACTCGTGGAGCTCAATATGCTTTATTACTGGTCGTAGCACTTATTATCATCACCTTTTTACTTAAAAATCTTTTTAATTACTTGGCCTCTTATCACCTTTTACATATTAAAAACGGGGTATTAAGTGATTTGCGAAAAGAAATGTATGATCAAATCATCAAACTTCCGGTTTCATATTACTCTGAAAAAAGAAAAGGAGATGTAATGGCTCGGATTTTGGGTGATGTAAATGAAGTACAAAATTCATTTTTCTCGATTTTAGAATTGATAATTAAAGAACCTCTGACAATTATTTTCACAATCATTGCTATGTTCAATATCAGTGCAAAACTTACCATTTTCGTTTTTATCTTCATCCCTGTCTCAGGATTCATTATTTCTCAAATTGGAAAAAGTCTTAAATCAAAATCCACAAGAGTTCAAAAAGAAAAGGGTTACTTAATTTCAATTGTTGAAGAAAGTTTAAGTGGTTTAAAAGTTGTAAAGAGTTACAATTCTGAAAATAAATTCAAAAGTCTTTTTGATGCTTCAGATGCACGCTTGCTAAGATTAAACAACAGCATAGGTAATAAAAATAATCTTGCTTCACCACTAAGTGAGTTTTTAGGGATTATTACAATAGCCATATTACTTTGGTATGGTGGTAATCTTGTACTCCTTGAAAAAACTTTAAACGGCGCGGTATTTCTAACCTATATGGGATTAGCCTACAACATTTTAACACCTGCCAAAACCATTTCTAAGGCATCTTATCAAGTAAAAAACGGATTAGCTGCTGCCGAACGAGTTTTTGAAATTTTAGAAGTTGAAAATACAATTACTGACAAACCTGACGCCATTGTAAAAGAGCATTTTACAGATAAAATATCGCTTGAAAACATCAATTTCAGATACGAAGATGAAAATGTGCTGAAAAATTTCTCATTAGAAATACCGAAAGGAAAAACTGTTGCTTTGGTAGGGCAATCCGGTAGTGGAAAAAGTACCATCGCTAATTTACTTACCCGCTTTTACGATGTTCAGGAAGGCAGTGTAAAAGTAGACGATATCGACATCAAAGATATGAGCATGCATTCCCTTCGCGGATTGATGGGATTAGTCACTCAGGACAGCATTCTTTTTAATGACACTATAAAAAACAACATCCTTTTAGGGAAAGAAAATGCAACCGATGATGAGATCATTAAAGCCTTAAAAATTGCCAATGCATACGAATTTGTAAAAGATTTACCGGAAGGCATCAATACCAACATTGGTGATTCTGGAAACAAATTATCCGGTGGTCAGAAACAACGTTTATCCATTGCGCGGGCTGTTCTTAAAAACCCTCCGATTATGGTTTTAGATGAAGCTACATCGGCTTTGGACACAGAAAGCGAACGTTTGGTACAACAGGCTTTGGAAAAAATGATGGAAAACAGAACATCCATCGTAATTGCCCACCGTTTATCGACAATTCAAAAAGCGGACAAAATTGTAGTAATGCAAAAAGGTCAGATTGTTGAGCAAGGGACTCACGACGAATTATTAGCCCAAAATGGTATGTACTCAAAATTGGTAGCGATGCAATCTTTTGAATAAATGTTTGTAAACAATCCGAATATCAAACTTCCTGAAGACCCGAACACTATCGTTTGGAAATACATGGATTTGTCAAAGTTTTTAGACATTCTGATATCCGGAAAGATGTTCATGTCGCGTTCCGATAAATTTGAAGATCAATACGAAGGAACCTTCAGCGAACCTACTTTTGAAGAAATCAAAAAAATATCCGAAAACAACCCAAAGTTTCTCGATTATTACAAATCACATCGTGAAAATGTGGTCATAAGCAGTTGGCACACTAATGAATATGAAAGTTTTGCCATGTGGCAGATTTTTACCAAAAACAACGAGGGTTTAGCCATTCAGTCGACCATTGGCCGTTTAAAAGAAGCTTTGAACGCCGAGCGCAGTTTTGAGCAATACATCGGCGAAGTGAATTACATCGACTACAAAAAAGAACACATTCCGTTTGACGACGCCTTCTTCCCTTTCCTGTTCAAACGAAAAAGTTTTCAGTATGAAAATGAAATCCGAATCATTTCAGACGTTTCAGCCAATAAAATAGCCATCGATAACGGTTTGAAAATCGATGTGGATATCAATAAATTAATTGAAAAAATCTACATTCACCCGAAAAGTGAAAACTGGTACAAGAAACTGGTTATTGAAGTCGTTTCCAAATTAGGGTTCAACTTTTCTGTAGAAAAATCAGACTTGGAAAGTGATATTTTAATTTAGTACTAAACTATATCGGTTTGTACTCTTCCGTTTTCCAGTTTTTATCCAACAAGTTCACAAAATAGTAGTGCACATTGTCACTTTTATCAAAAGCACCATTTTTGTTATTGTCTTCAATGGTTCTGAAATACAGACGATTTTGAGCATCAACAATATTCCAGTCAATTAGCTCTTGCAATTCTGCGGACAATTTCACAAATCCGGTTCCGTCGAAATTACTGATGTACAATGATTTGATATCGTTCGAATCGACTTTACTGTCTTTATTCGTGTCTGAATCGACCAAAGCATACACCAAAATCTGCTTTTTGGTTTTTTCAGCAATCGTATTCAAAAAAGTAGCCGTTTGAATCTGAATTACTTTATCGGTAAGCGGTCGAATCGCAGTCGAATCAACATGCTGAAATTTCAAATTTTCAAAATAACCGGTCAGTTCAAAACGATTGTAATTCGACAAAGCATAACTCACCGAATTTGTTTTACTGGTTCCGTAACTGCTTCGTTCCGCCGAAACACGAACATCTCCGATGGCATAAAGTAGGTATTTTGTTCCTTCCATATGAACCGGCAAATCGGCAATTTTAATTTGAGAAGAATCTCTTTTTACTTCATTTTGAGCAGCAGATTTTGAGGGATCATAGCTTACTTTCGGTTTTGGTTCTTCTTCTTTACAGCCGACAAAAGCCAATAAAGTAAACAATATTGCAAGTCTTGACAATTTCTTCATAACTGACACGATTAGTCTTTCAAATATAAAACTTTTAATACGAATTACAATCGCACATTCAACTTCACGTTAAACGTTCGGGTAGTCATATAGTTCGGAATTCCGTATTGGCTTTTGGTGTATACATCGCGCACCCATGTATTGGTAATCGCATTCTGGTTGTTGAACAGATTGTAAATTTCCAAACCGATGGCAAATTCTTTAAAATGTTTCAGCCAATTTCTATTCGAAGTTAAGGTTGCATCTTTGAAAACATACGAAAAACCAGCATCGGCACGACGGTAATCATTCAAACGCAATTGGTATTGATACGGATCGGCATACGAAGGCGAACCACCAGGAAGCCCTGTGTTATATACCAAATTCAGATACATTTTTAAATTGGGTATTGTTGGCATATAATCTTGAAACAATAACCCGAATTTCAATCTTTGATCAGTTGGACGAGCGATATAGCCTCTGTCATTCTGATTTTCTTCCGTTTGAAGATAACCGAAACTCAACCACGATTCTGTTCCAGGCACAAACTCCCCATTCAAACGAAAATCAGCTCCATAAACATAAGCCACAGCGTCATTATTAGCGCGATAGCGAATTCGGACATTATCAATCGTATAAGTATTCACATCGGTTAAATTCTTATAATAGGCTTCCGAAATTAATTTGAAAGGTCTGTCCCAAAGTTTAAAACTATAATCGTTGCTCAAAACCACGTGAATCGATTGTTGCGCTTTCACATTCGGTTGCACTACCCCATCATAATCTCGCAATTCCCTATAGAAAGGCGGCTGATGATACAATCCTCCGGACAATCGGAACACCATGTCTTTTTCCCAATTTGGTTTGATAGCAAATTGTGCACGCGGACTGAAAACGATTTGACTTTTCCCTTCGGTTGACGCTCCGGAAACCTGCCATTGGTGGAATCGTGCTCCAGCATTCACCCAAATTTGATTATTTCCTAAACTGCCGCGATAGTTCCATTGTCCATAACCCGAAAAGCGGTTGATTTTAATGAAATTTGTAGCACGAACATTCTTATAAGGTGATAGCGGTCCGTAATATGGATTATAGGGTTGATCATTTGGTATATCGATAACAGGATTGGGCAATGAGAATCCGGCAGAATCAACAACTTCCCATTCCACTAAACGGTCGCGAATGTCTTCTCTGGTGTATTTGAATCCCCATTCCAATTGAGTGTTTTTCTTAGGAATATCATGAAAACCTTTTACTTCAGCGTTGACAATTAAAGCGTCTAAATTATTTCGAGCGTGCGTAAGCTGTGAGCCCACACCTCTTGAAAAAACCACATCTCCAAACGTATCTGAACCGATGTTGGTATCAATCTCTCCCAATCGGTACTGTGCTAAAATATCGAAATACTCTTGCTCTTGTGTATGATACGTTGAACCGATAAATTTTAATTTGAAATTTTCATTTGCCTGATATACCGATTTAATCGCTCCGAAAAGCGTTAAATATTCATCTTTTTCCTGTCCGTCGTAAAAAATCTGAAGTGCAATCGGATCGCTTACTGTTCCGAAGTTGGTCTGACGCGACAAAGGTTCGTAATGGTATTTGTTCTGCGAAACGTTTCCTAGAAAACTCCATTGCCATTTGGTTGAAGCATCGAAAGTTAGCTGTGTCTGAATATCCGCAAACGATGGTCTGAAATTCGATTCGGTTTCCTGACTGTTTACCAATAAACTATTGTTGCGATAACGAACTCCGGTGATATTCGTCCATTTCTGATTTTTAGAAACTAAATCTACGGTAGCGCTTCCGCCAAGCAAACTTGCATCTAAAGCAGCTTGAAATTTTGTTGGTCGTCTGTAAGTGATATCTAAAACTGAGGATAATTTATCGCCATATTTCGACTGAAATCCTCCAGCCGAAAAATCAACATTGGAAACCATTTCCGTATTGGTAAAACTCAATCCTTCCTGCTGTCCGGAACGAATTAAAAACGGACGATAGACTTCAATTTCATTGACATACACTAAATTTTCGTCGTAATTCCCACCACGAACTGCATATTGCGTACTCAATTCGTTGTTAGAATAAACGCCAGGTAAGGTTTTCAGAATATTTTCTACTCCGGCATTGGCTCCGGGAATTGTTCGGATGACTTGTGGTTCAATCGTTGTGATGCCTTCCACTCTTTTTCTTCCGGTACTGCTAACGATAACTTCCCCGATTTGTTCCGAATTCGGATTCAAAACCACATTTAATTCATAATCTTCATTAGGCTTCAATTCGAGTGTAACCGAAGATTTTTTATATCCAACATGCGTAATTTCAATGGTCACCTTCTTTTCCGAAGGAATAGTAATCAGGAAAAATCCGTTGGCGTTGGACGTTACGGTTTCCGAATCGGCTTTGATGGTTGCATTTTCAATTGGTTTTTGCGACTCGTCTAACAAGATTCCTTTAACGCGTGCTTTTTGAGCAAACAAGGCACTAGTGAACAACAGACAAACTATGAAAAATACTTTATATGCGGATTTCAAACGATCTTAAGTTTTAGTTTTAAAAAAATGTGTCTCAAAGATAGTAGAATTTCCCATTTTATCAGAAACAACCACTTTTAATTCGTTCTTTTTATCATCAAAAACCGCATCGCTGAAAAAATGCACCAGTCTTTTGGTTTTATAATCGTAATCCATTAAAATCCATTTACCGTTTAAATAGGCGTTGTATTCCTTAATTCCGGAAAAATCATCACTGATATGAATGCTGATGGAATCTTTTTCATCTAAATTATCACCTTCTGTAAAATTCGGTCGGTAAATTTTAGGAGCAATCGTATCAATCGCTATGAAAAATTCTCCTAAATCTTTAGTTCTCGCAGAAAACAGGTTATCTTTTTTATACGTTGTAAAAAATTCTTTTTTAGCTCCGTCTTTTCTTGATATAAACGCTTTTTCCTTATTCAGTCCTGTCATATTGCTCACATCGAAAGTCACTGTAATATTTTTATGCACGGGAACTGTTTCATCGTGCAGGTAAAGCACATTGTCTTTCACCTCAAAATTCAGGTAAAAGTCGTCGTAAAAAGCATTCTCAGGAATAAAAACCGAGATGTTGTCTTTTGTATAACTGTTATCATTCTTTGCTTTAACAAAGTAGGGCGTTGTCACCAATTTATTCGTTGATGTCGGCAAAGCATCGGAATATTGAATCGGAACATTAATCATTCGTTTATTTCCGTGAAAATCAGAGATTTCAATACGATAATTGAAGGTTTGATTGGGCAAAACCCTAATCTGTCCGTCTTTCAGATTCTTGCTGATTAACGAAAATGGATATTTCTTCTTAAAAAACAAGCGCTGAACCGTTTGACGAAGCGTTTTATATCTGTGATAATCAATAAAATTGTTCACATAGCGAGTTTCATCAAAGGCGAAGCGGTCAAATTCATATCCGTAAAGTTTAGAGCCGTTTAAAAAGGTTTCTGCTTTGTGGATGCCGTTCCAATTATAGTTTTTATCGGATTGGTCATAAGTATTTACAGCAAAAGCGATATTTCCTTTGGCGGATATTTTTTCTGCGAGATAACTTCCATCATGTTGCAACGACAAACCAACCGGAATTGGTCTTTGGGTTTTATTTACAACCGAACTGTCTCCGATTGCATAAACCACCAACTCATTGATAATCGGAGTTTTGCTGTCAGGCATTAAAATATCGAAACCGAAATACATCGGATTGATAATTTCTTCTGTTTTAGAATCCCGAATTTCAAAGTGGAGATGCGGTCCGCCAGAACTTCCTGAGTTTCCTGATAACGCGATGGTTTCTCCTTTAGTAACTTTCAGCTCACCAGCCATCGGAAACAATTCAACTTCATAACTTTTTTGAGCATATTGTTTTCTGCGTATATAATCACCGATTGCACCTTCAAAACGCTTTAAATGGGCGTAAACAGACGTATAACCATTCGGATGCGTAATGTAAATGGCTTTTCCGTAACCGCCTTCTGAAATTTTTATACGGGAAACAAACCCATCAGCAGCAGCAAAAACAGGCAAACCTTCACGCTGATTCGTTTTTAAATCCAAACCGGAATGAAAATGATTCCCGCGAAGCTCCCCAAAAGAACCGGAAGCATACAACGGAATATTCAAGGGCGATTGAAAATAATCTTTAGGATAATTTTGATTTTGACCAAAACAAAAGGCTGATAATAAGGAAAATAAAACAAGGCGTATCATAAAATGGTAATTTTACGCGAAATTATAAAAAAAATCTTATAAATTTCAAAACATCGGATTACTACTATAACTAATTACATCACAATTTATTACAGCATACAATATACCAATTTTTAAAATTTAAAAGAAAAAATTGTTATTTTTCAAATGGAATACTAACTTTGTGAAATCATGAATTGTAGTATTCGCTAATGAAAGGATTAAATGAAATCATTGATTCTCTAGAAGTTAAGTTTCAAAAACTAAGCCAAAAACTGGATAGTTTAGAAGCTACGAACAGAGATTTAAAGATGGAAATGGAAAAATCCGCCGCTGTAATTGCAAAACAATCGGAAGAAATCGAAGTTTTGAAAAAACAAAGCGAATCGTTGCGAATGGCCAATTCATTATTAGGCAGTGACGAAAATAAACGAGAAACAAAGCTCAAAATAAATTCATTAATTCGCGAAATTGATTATTGTATAGCACAACTTTCGGACTAAACCATGAACGGCAAGCTTAAAATCAAAATATCAATTGCAGACCGAGTATATCCTCTAACGGTGGATTTTTCACAAGAAGAAGGATTACGAACTGCTTCCAAAAAAATTGATAGCATGATTAAGCAATTTGAAGAAAGTTACGCAGTACGGGACAAACAAGACGTTTTGGCCATGTGTGCTTTACAATTCGCCTCGCAGCTGGAACAGAAGCAAATCGACAAATCGGAAGATTTTGAAAGTGCTTTTCAGCGTTTGACCACAATTGATGAAAAATTGAACACAATACTCGCTAAATAACAACGTTCTTTACATAAATCAAGATACTGCCTACATTAGTACCTATTTGATAAACTCAACATTAACAAATTAAAATGGGTGAATCATCGCTTCTAAAGCAAACTGCCTTGAGCAGGTCCTTGAACAGCGAGTTAACTCAAAACTTGTCTTTACGAGTTTATGCAATACCCCTAATGTAGGCTTTTTTTATATATATTTTTAAACACTTATGGATACAGTAATTATAATTATTGGCTGCTTAGCCGGTATTGGAGTAGGATTTGGAATTGCGAAATACCTTGAAAAAGCAAACGTTTCCAATCTTATCAAAAATGCTAAGAAAGAAGCCGCTTCAATTTTGAAAGACGCAAAAGTTGAGGCCGAGTCAATTAAAAAAGATAAACTTTTACAGGCAAAAGAGAAATTTTTAGAGTTAAAATCGGAGCATGAAAAAGAGATTTTAGCCAAAGACAAAAAAATCGCTGAAGCTGAAAAAAGAACTAGAGACAAAGAATCGCAAGTTTCAAACGAATTAGCCAAAAGCAAGAAACTTAACGACGAAATCGAGCACAAAATCACTGACTACAACAACCGCGTTGAGCATGTTGAGAAAAAGCAACAGGAAGTTGAAAGACTTCATAAAAGTCAGGTAGAGCAACTAGAAACTATTTCTGGTTTATCGGCTGATGATGCTAAAGAGCAATTGGTAGAAAGCTTAAAAGCTGAAGCTAAAACCAACGCTATGGCTTACATTCAGGAAACGTTGGAAGAAGCTAAAATGACAGCACAGCAAGAGGCCAAAAAAGTCATCATCAATACCATTCAACGTGTTGGAACGGAAGAAGCAGTAGAAAACTGTGTTTCGGTTTTCAATATTGAATCGGATGATGTTAAAGGACGAATCATCGGTCGTGAAGGTCGTAACATTCGTGCTTTAGAAGCGGCTACTGGCGTTGAAATCATCGTAGACGATACTCCGGAAGCCATCATCCTTTCTTGTTTTGATCCGGTGCGTCGTGAAGTAGCTCGTTTGGCTTTACACAAATTGGTAACCGATGGTCGTATTCACCCGGCACGTATCGAAGAAGTAGTTGCTAAAACTCAAAAGCAAATTGAAGAAGAAATCATCGAAACTGGTAAACGTACAGTAATCGACTTAGGAATTCATGGCTTACATCCGGAATTGATTAAAATCGTCGGACGTATGAAATACCGTTCTTCTTACGGACAAAACTTATTACAACACTCGCGTGAAGTAGCTAAACTTTGTGGTATCATGGCTGCAGAATTAGGTTTGAACGTTAAATTGGCTAAAAGAGCCGGTTTATTACACGATATCGGTAAAGTTCCGGAAACAGAAAGTGAATTACCACACGCTATTTTAGGTATGCAGTGGGCTGAAAAATACGGTGAGAAAGAAGAAGTTTGTAACGCTATTGGAGCACACCACGACGAAATTGAAATGAAGTCGTTAATTTCTCCTATCATTCAGGTTTGTGATGCGATTTCAGGTGCAAGACCAGGAGCACGTCGTCAGGTGTTGGATTCATACATTCAACGTTTGAAAGATTTGGAAAACATCGCTTACGGCTTTAACGGTGTTAAAAATGCTTACGCTATTCAGGCGGGACGTGAACTTCGTGTAATCGTGGAAAGTGAAAAAGTAAACGACGATATGGTTAACTCGTTATCGTTCGACATTTCACAGAAAATCCAAACGGAAATGACTTATCCGGGTCAGGTTAAGATTACGGTAATCCGTGAAACCAGAGCGGTTAATATTGCGAAATAATACAATCGTTATAAAAATGAAAAGCGTGATTGAATTAACTTCTTTCATGCTTTTTTTTATTTATTTCTGGGATGATACGAATTTAATATTGCCGACAGATGTTTTCTGTCCAGATGCATATACACTTCCGTCGTCGTAATCGATTCATGTCCTAACATCATTTGTATGGAACGTAAATCGGCACCGTTCTCCAGCAAATGGGTTGCAAAGGAATGCCGGAAGGTATGCGGGCTAATTGTCTTATTCAAACTGATTTTAAGCGCTAAATCTTTAATAATAGTAAAAACCATCGCTCGTGTTAATTGCTTTCCTCTACGATTTAAAAACAGCGTATCTTCAAATCCTTTCTGAATACTCAGATGCGTTCGAATCTGTTCTTTGTACAACAAAATATATTTTTGAGTCATCGGACTTATCGGCACAAATCGCTGCTTACTTCCTTTACCCGTAATTTTAATAAAACCTTCCTCAAAAAACAAATCGGAAATTTTCAAACTAACCAATTCCGAAACCCGTAAACCGCAGCTATATAAGGTTTCAAGCATCGCTCGGTTACGTTCTCCTTCTTCTTTAGACAAATCAACCGCACTAATCAGTTTATCAATTTCTTCAACAGATAAAGTATCCGGAAGCTTACGACCTGTTTTAGGAACTTCAATTAATTCCATTGGCGTTGTGTTGCGGTAATCTTCAAAAATCAGATAATTGAAAAAACTTTTTAAACCGGAAATGATGCGTGCTTGCGATCTTGCATTCACCTTTTCGGAAATCGCATAAATAAAACCCTGCACTGTTTCTTCAGTAATTTGAACAGGAGATTCATCAATCGCGTTTTCTTCCAAATACAACATCAGTTTTTCCACATCCAAACCATAATTTTCAATGGTGTTAGACGACAAACCACGTTCTAATTTGAGGTAGTTTTTGTACTCTTTTAAATACGATTGCCAGGATTTCATCTACGTTAAAAAAAATCTAAAATTGCTATGCGCGGATACTAATCGGCATGATTTGTGGTTTTAAATATATGAAACAAAAAATCTAATATTTATGAAGACACTAAAATTTTTATTCGCAGGCATCATTTTAACTACAACAGCTACACTAACAGCCCAGGACAAAAATTCAGGCAATTCATCATTTGGAATCAAAGGTGGACTTAATTATTCAACAATCACAAAAGGTGATTTTGATGAAGGTCCGGACCCAAGAACAAGTTTCTATCTAGGTTTTGTGGGAGAAATTCCGGTGGTGGAAAATGTTTTTTCCATTCAACCAGAAGTTTTGTATTCCAGACAGGGATTTGAAGTAAATCAAACCATTTTGGGAACCAATTACAAAACCGAATACAAACTGGATTATATCAATGTTCCGGTTTTAGCTAAAATTCATTTGGGGAAAGTTTTCAGTATTGAAGCCGGTCCGCAGTTTGGATTGAAAATTAGTGAGAAATACGAAAACGAAGACAGTTCGATTGAAACAGACGATGTCAACGAATTCGATACAGCTCTAGCAGCCGGTGTTTCTTTGAATTTTGACGGTGGATTTTTCATCTCAGGGCGATTTACCCAAAGTTTAAATGAGGTTGTGAAAGACAGTGGTTCTAAAAACCAAGTCATTCAAGCCGGAGTCGGATTTAAGTTTTAAAAAAAGCCCTGCAAATTGCAGGGCTTTTTCTTTTCTTTATGAGCTATTAGAATTTATAACCTAATCCGATTTGAAAGCCGGTATTCTTATTGTCTCCAGCATCAGAATCATCGTTGATATTAGCCAGTCCAAGATTATAACGTGCTTCAATAATTAAACCCATTGGCAAATCGTAAGCCGCTCCAAGCCCTAAACCAAAGTCAGTAGATTTTGTAGCTTCATCAACAAAATCATTTTCAGTAGCTACTTTAAACCCAACATTTGGACCTGCCATCAAATTAAATCCTTCCGCTACGTAGTACTTAGCCATAATTGGAATACGGATATAATCGATACTAGCATCGTCAGCCCCTTCTGAAGAATATAAAACCTCTGGTTGCACGTGAAACTTTTCACTAATAGATATATCAGCAAAACCTCCAACAAAAAAACCAGTTTTCCCGTCAAAATCACCATCGCCAGTGAAATTTGTAAACGTAACTCCTGCTTTAGGACCAAATCTCACATCGTCAGCCATTCCTGAGCCACCCGATTTACCATCTTGAGCAAAAGACATTACACCAAAGCCCAAACTTGCAACTAAAATTAACATCTGTTTTTTCATAAAAAATTCATTTTAAATTAGTTACATTAAAGTTATTCGATATAATCACTTGAAAAAGTTAATCAAAAACGTAGATATCAACAATTTAATTAACAAAAAAAAGCCCCGCAATGCGGGGCTTTAATATGATATAATCTTTAATTCTAATTAGAATTTGTAAAGAACACCAAAGTTGATAGCTGACATGTCAACATTCAAACCGAATGTATTAGTAGCTTCAGCTCCATCAGCATCTGGTTTTGAAGAGTTGTACCCTAAACCAGCCCAATTAGCTTGTAAAGCCCAGTTGTTAGCTACGAAATAGTTTAATCCTAAACCAGCATTAACACCAAAAGAGTTAACTTTAGCTTCTTCAGCACCTTCAAATGCTTCAGTTTTTGCAGTTCCAAATCCAACTCCTAATTGAGCGAACATTGAGAATTGGCTAGCTGGAGTGAAATAGTAACGACCAAAAACCTCAGCACCAAAATTGTTAGTTTTGTAAGAATCAGAATAAGTATCAATACCTTCATTTTTAGCAGTACCAACTTCTAATCCAAGTCCTAAAGCGATGTTCTCAGTTAAAAAGTATCCTGCTTCTGGTTTGAAATAGAAATTACTTCCTTTTGCCTCATCCATTTTAGCAGAGTTGAAACCTACTGAACCAGATACAAACAAATCTCCTTTTGCAAATCCACCGTTACCAGCTTCTTTAGCCTCTTCTTGAGCGTTAGCAAATCCGAAAGCGAATACTGCAGCTACAGATAAAATAATTTTTTTCATGTTTAGTTTAAATTTTAAAAATTTACTCAGCAAATCTATAAAAAAACCAATCCAAAAAAATTTTTGCTTAAAAAATCTATTAACATTTCTCTGTTAATAGCGTAAGAAAAAACATAGATTGCTAATAATCAGCAGTTTAAGTATTGTTAAAAAAAGGTAAAAAATTACTCGTTTCGTTAAAAAAATGTCTTTTTTGAGTATTATTTTTCTTACAAAATTTAAAATAATTATTCATTTTGCACATAGCACCTGTCTAAAAGGATTAAAATCCACAGGAAAAAAACAGTTTAAAACCTATAAATAACCCTTGATTTTATACATTTACAGAAAAAGAAAATGAAGCTAATCATCATAAACGGCCCAAATTTAAATCTTTTAGGAAGACGCGAGCCTCAAATTTACGGAAGTGCATCCTTCGACGAGTACTTAAAAACATTACAAAACAACTTCCCGGAAATCACTTTAGAGTACTTCCAAAGCAATATTGAAGGGGAAATCATAACCAAAATACAAGAAGTTGGTTTTAATTACGACGGAATCATTTTAAACGCAGCAGCATATACACATACTTCTGTAGGAATTGGCGATGCTGTAAAAGCAATAACTACCCCAGTTGTGGAAGTTCACATCTCCAATACTTTTTCTAGAGAAGATTTTCGTCATGTTTCCTACATCTCACCCAACGCAAAAGGCATCATTCTTGGTTTTGGACTTGAAAGTTACAAACTAGCCGTACAATCTTTTTTATAATCCATACAACCTTTTTATAAACCCAATCGTCTATTATTGTATAAACCATAACCCATGAAATATTTCTTATCTACCCTAACGCTACTATTCTCAATTATCACATTTTCTCAAATTAGAGGAACCATTACCGACAAAACCGGCGCTCCCATTCCCTACGCCACTGTAATGATTGAAAACACTTATAACGGAACTTCTGCTAATGACAAAGGCGAATACGAGCTTTCCGTGAAGGAAAAAGGAAACTACACCGTAATCTTTCAGTCGCTGGGTTATAAGACTAAAAAAATCAGTAATAACATTCAAAATCTCCCTTTTACAATTAATGCGACTTTGGAAGATGAAAGTTTTACAATTGCAGAAGTAGTCATCGGACCAAAAACAGAAGACCCAGCATACGCAATCATCCGCAGTGCTATTAAAAACCGAAAAGTCAATTCTGCAAAAACCGATAAATACGAAGCTGATTTCTATTCCCGAGGTATTTTCAGAGCCAAAAACATTCCTAAAAAATTTATGGGTGTGGAAGTTGGCGATTTCGGCGGCGCATTAGATTCAACCGGAAGCGGTATTTTATATTTATCCGAAACCGTTTCAAAAATCGCTTATGAGAAACCTGATAAAATTAAAGAAGAAATTATCGCGTCAAAAGTCAGTGGTGACGATAACGGCTTCAGTTTTAATACAGCTCAAGGTACGAATTACGATTTCTACGAGAATTATGTCGAGATGGACATCAATATGGTTTCTCCAATTGCCGACAACGCTTTAAACTATTATAAGTACAAACTGGAAAGCTTTTTTACCAACGAACACAATCAGTTAGTCAATAAAATTAAAGTTATTCCGAGACGTGACAAGGAACCTGTTTTTGAAGGTTACATCTATATTATAGAAGACACTTGGGCAATTTACGCTATCGAATTAGGCAGTAAAGGCTACCGAATGCAACAACCAATTCTCGAAAACATTGATTTCACACAAAGTTATCACTACAACCCAACCACAAAAATCTGGACGAAAAACCAACAGACCATTGATTTCAAAGCTTCTATCTTCGGAATGGGTTTCACTGGTCGTTTTACACACGTATTCAGCAATTATGTTTTCAGGGATAAATTTGAAAAGAAAACCTTCACCAACGAAATTGCTAAAATTGTAACCGATGCCAATAAAAAAGACAGCACCTATTGGAATATCAACCGTCCTGTTCCGTTAACCGATGAGGAAATTGGCGATTATCATAAAAAAGACAGCATTCAAACTATCAGAAAATCGGAAGTTTATTTGGACTCTTTAGATGCCAAGCGCAACAAATTCAAATTACTGAAGCTAATTACCGGATACACCTACCGCGATTCTTATCACAATTGGTCATTTAACTATAAAGGACTTTTAAACTTCGCGTCTTTAGGTTTTAATACCGTTCAAGGATGGAATTTAGACTCCGGATTCTCTTTCTACAAACGCAATGATGAAAAAGGAAGCTATACTTATATGAATTCCGTTTTCAATTATGGCTTTGCCGAAGACCGATTGCGCGTAAACGGAAGTATTTCGCATCGTTTCAACAATACCAATTACAGAAGCGTTTTTGTGTCCGGCGGAAGCAGCATCAACCAATTTAACGGTTCCAATCCGATTTCGAATATTGTGAATTCTGTGAGTACGCTTTTCTTTAAAGACAATTACGCGAAATACTATAATAAAGAATTTATCCGATTGGGTTACAGTGAAAACGTCTTAAACGGCGTTACCTTAAGCGGAACTTTGGAATATTCCGCGAGAAAACCGCTTTTCAACAATACGGATTATGTTTTAATCAAAAACGATAAAGAATACACATCCAACAATCCGTTAGCACCATTAGACAAAAGTTTTGCAGCGATTGAAAAGCACAATTTAGTAAAAGCCGGAATTGGAGCAAGAATTCGTTTCGGAAACAAGTATATCACACGCCCTGACGGAAAAATTAATATTCCGAACAGCGATTATCCGACACTTACTCTTAATTACGAAAAAGGATTTGCCGGAAACGAAAGCCGATACAATTTCGACTACGTTCAAGGTTTAGTGGATTACGATAAAACTCTGGGCAACAAAGGTGATTTCGCTATCCGCATGAAAGCTGGGAAGTTTTTCAATGCCGATAATATTTCCTTCGTCGATTTCAAACATTTTAACGGAAACCAAACGCATGTTGGAACTTCAGACCGCTATCTGAATGTATTCAACATGTTACCATATTACACACATAGTACAAATGATGCTTTTTTAGAAACACATATCGAGCATAACGAAAAAGGGTATTTGATGAATAAAATTCCGTTATTGAATAAATTACAGTGGAATTTGGTTGTTGGATTTCATCAGTTGAATGTTCCGGATTTCAAACCGTATCAGGAATTCACGGTTGGATTTGATAACGTTGGTTTCGGTAAGTTCCGAATGTTGCGTGTGGATTATGTTCGTTCGTATCAGAGTGGCTTCCAGACAGATGGTATCGTTTTCGGATTGAAGTTTTTAAACATAATCGACTAATCACAGACATTATATAAAGGAAAAGCGTTGATATTACTTCAACGCTTTTTTTATTTTTTCATCTTGCCTTCCAACTCCTTATATTTTTCTGAAGCTATCGGAAGAAATTGAAAATTACTTTTTTTAAACTGAATACTTTTGGGAAAGTAATACGGAATTTCCAAATACGTATAGGTTGTACCACTTGCTTGTTTTAAAGTGTCTCCGCTTTTCAAAAGCAAAAAAGGTTTGACCGCGCGTGTTCCTCCGTAGGAAACATAGTTGAAAATTCCTCGTAGTGTATCACCAGCAACAATTCCTCTGACTTCACCGGAATCAACTACACCTTCAGCATATTGAATTTTACAATGTCCGTAAAATTGTCCGGCTTTAGATTGTACTTGTAACAATGCTGAATTTTCTTTGGCTGATGCCTGATAAAATTTCCATGCCGATTCTTCAGTTTCACAACTTGAAAAAAAAACTAAAATCAGAAAAACTACGATATATCTCATCATCCTCTATTTAAAAACATCATAAGCAAAACGGATTAAGGTTCCGACAACTACAACTAAAAAGAAGATTCTGATAAACGAATTTCCTTTACGGATTGCCAATTTTGCTCCAAAAAAACCGCCCAAAGCATTACAGACAGCCATTGGTAAAGCAATTGCCCAAATAATTTTCCCTTTCAACACAAAAAGACAGATTGAACCGAAATTCGTAGCCAGATTAACCATTTTAGCATTGGCGGAAGCGTGAAGAAAATCGAATCCTAAAATGGACACAAAAGCCACCACAAAAAAACTTCCGGTTCCCGGACCAATAAAACCATCGTAAAAACCAACTGTCATACTAATAATGACTGCATAAATTAATTGGTAACGGAATGAAAGTATCTTTTCCTGATGCTGTCCAAAGTTCTTCTTCACAAACGTATAAACAGCAAGCAACGATAATACAACCAAAAGCAATGGTTTCATGAAATCATTACTAACCTGCGTCAGCAAAGTGGACCCTGCAAATGCTGAAAGAAAAGCCACAACCGACATAACGACTAACAATTGCCAATTCATTTGTACTTTTTTCAAATACTGCTGAGCTGCAATAAGTGTTCCGCTAAAAGAAGGAATTTTCAATGAACCGATAACCGAAGCCACCGAATAATTCGGCAACAAAATAAGCGCAATCGGTGTCTGAATTAAACCACCGCCGCCTACAATAGCATCCACAAAACCTGCGAAAAATGCAGCAAGACAAAGAAAAACCAGAATATGAAGTTCCATAGGTTCAAAGAAAAAATCCCAATTTGCTATACAAATTGGGATTATATTATTTATAAGGTACATATTCATCTTTCCATTCTCGCCATATTATGCCGGCAAATTTTCCGTCATTTTTAAGCCAAATTCTAACCTCATTCACAAAATCATTTCTTTCAAAATTTGCCTTATACCTGTAAATTTTTGTTCCGTTTACATAGGTGTCATCAACAACCTCAACAAGTTCCATATCAATAAACTTTCCATTCCTTTCATCTAAAACATCACATGCGTGTTGCATTTCACTCAGTGATAGCTTAGCCAATCCTTGTGTAACTTCACGTTCACTCAATTGCACAAACTGTCTTGTCTTACATGTTTCAAGAATTCGCTTACCAAAATTGTAAACTTTTTGTTTTTCGGATTCGGTAATGTTGCCTAAATCTATCCTTCGATAAGTAGTTTTACATGACACAAACAAAAGAAAACAAAAAAATAACAGTCTTATCATAATTACGCACGAACAATATTCGCTCCTAAAGCTCTTAAACGCTCGTCAATTCTTTCGTAACCACGGTCAATCTGTTCGATATTTTGAATGGTACTCGTTCCTTTTGCGGTTAAAGCGGCAATTAACAACGAAATTCCGGCACGAATATCCGGCGAACTCATTGTGGTTGCTTTTAACTGTGAATTAAAATTATGCCCCATAACCACAGCACGGTGCGGATCACACAACATAATTTTTGCACCCATGTCGATTAATTTATCCACAAAGAACAAACGGCTTTCGAACATCTTCTGGTGAATCAAAACATCACCTTTTGCCTGCGTTGCCACTACCAAAACAATGCTCAATAAATCTGGCGTAAAACCTGGCCAAGGTGCATCAGCAATGGTTAAAATAGAACCATCAATATCTGTTTTTACTTCGTAACCGTTTTCATGTGACGGAATGTAGATGTCATCACCACGTTTTTCAACTGTAATTCCTAATTTTCGGAATACACTCGGAATCACACCTAAATTTTCCCAACTCACATTTTTAATGGTGATTTCACTTTTAGTCATCGCTGCCAAACCAATCCATGAACCGATTTCAACCATATCCGGTAAAATTCTGTGGTCGCAACCGCCTAGACTTTCTACACCTTCAATTCGCAATAAGTTAGAACCCACTCCGGTGATTTTCGCACCCATTGAGTTCAACATTTTACATAATTGCTGTAAATACGGTTCACAAGCAGCGTTATAAATAGTCGTTGTTCCTTCTGCTAAAACAGCCGCCATTACGATATTAGCTGTTCCGGTTACAGATGCTTCGTCTAAAAGCATGTATGCTCCTTTTAATCTTCCGTCGATTTCTACACCATAAAAGTGATCGGCTCTTTCGTATCGGAATTTAGCTCCTAAATTGATGAAACCTTCAAAGTGCGTGTCCAAACGACGACGTCCAATTTTATCACCGCCCGGCTTCGGAATGTATCCACATCCAAATCGTGCCAAAAGCGGCCCAACAATCATGATGGAACCACGCAAACTTCCGCCTTCTTTCTTGAAAGCTTCAGTTTTTAAGTAATCGACGTTTACTTCATCGGCTTGAAAGGTGAAATCTCCAGGGCCGTTTTTCTGAATTTTAACGCCTAAGTTTCCTAAAAGCGTAATCAGTTTATTAACGTCGATAATATCTGGTATATTGGTAATTCTTACTTTTTCAGAAGTCAACAACACAGGGCACAAAACCTGTAAAGCCTCATTTTTAGCTCCTTGTGGTTGTACATCTCCTTTTAATTTTATTCCGCCTTCAATTTTAAATGTTCCCATCGGCTTGTACTATTTTCGGTTAGTATTGTTTTGCTTTTTATTTTTTTGATTCGGGTTGTTGTTGTTGTTGTTGTTGTTGTGCTTTTTCTGCTTGTTATTATTGTTGTTGCTGTACTGCATTTTGTTCGATTGCTTTTTGTTCACCCGCATTAAATCTGTGGTGTTGGAAAGCTCTTCATCGGTGGCAGTCAGGTTGATTTTCCCATCTGACAATTCATACAAATGTTCAAAAATCACTTCATCTTTCACAGTATCTTTGTTCCAACTCAGATACGATTTTTTCATGTGATTGGCGATAACCTTAATAAGCACATTTTTCAAATCGCTGTCTTCCCATCCGTTAGCCACATCAATCATGTACTTGATGTTATTGCCGTAAAAACGGTACTTTGGAAAGTTTTGCGGATAATTCAAACGGTCTGGTTTCTGATGCAGAATTTCTTTACTTGGAATTGGATACGGAGAATCAACATCCAGTTTAAAATCCGACATGATAAAAATCTGATCCCATAATTTATGCTGAAAATCAGGCACATCTCGTAAATGCGGATTTAAAGTTCCCATTACAGAAATGATATATTTTGCTGCTTTGTTACGTTCGTCACGATCGGCAATTTCAGTAGCCTGATCAATCAATTTCTGCAAATGACGACCATACTCCGGAATGATTAAATGCGAACGTTCTGCGTTGTATTCTAAATGATGAATTGCTTCTTCTGGTGTAAACTGCATAAACTGTTTTATAATGAGATAATTCCTTCTACCTCAGACATTTCTATATATTTATCGATAACCGACTGCGCGCTGTTCATACGAACATTAATGGAAACGCTGGTATATTTTCCGGTTTTCGATTTGCTTGTATTGATAACTGCTCCCATTCCGTTAAAGGCATTTTCAATAACCATAATTTTATCGGAATCTGTTGGCACAATAAATTTAAACAAATATTCAGAAGGCCAGATTGTAGAATTAATCAATTCTTCTTTAAGTCTTTGGTAAAATTCTTCTGTTTTCTTATCCATTTCAAATCAAAAATAAAAGCAAATATACATTAGAGTTATGAATTATGAATGATGATTGTTCAGTTTTTAAACCAAACAACTCAGAAAATAAAAAAACTGTTTTACAGGTTGCTCAAAAAAATGTAAATTTGCCCCTTATTTCAAAAAAAGTGGCGAAAGAAATTGTTTTAATTATCGGCGGACCCGGCTCTGGAAAAACCACAGTTATTGACGGTTTAACCCAAAAAGGTTACGTGTGCTATCCTGAGGTTTCTCGTGAAGTAATCCACGAGGCACGCAAACAGGGAATTGAACAATTGTTTTTAGAAAAACCACTTTTATTCAGCGAATTATTACTGGAAGGCCGAAAAAGACAATTTCAAAGTGCCGAAAAAGAAGCCGATGATTTTGTATTCATTGACCGTGGAATTCCAGACGTTTTGGCTTACATGCATTACATTGGCGACGCATATCCGGCGTTTTTCGATCAAGCTTGCAAAGACCATAAATATTCGCAAATCTTCATTCTTCCGCCTTGGGAAGAAATCTATACCAGTGATGATGCACGTTATGAAACTTATGAGCAAGCTGTTTTGATTCACCAGCATTTGATTGAAACGTATGAAAAATACGGCTATCACTTAATTGAAGTTCCGAAAGACACTTTGGAAAACCGTGTGGATTTTATTTTAGAAAATCTTACAAAATAAGCTATCTTCGTAAGCGTATTTACTAGAATTTTGGACGCTTTATCACTACTTAAGAAATACTGGAATCACGATTCCTTCCGCGAACCGCAAGACCAAATCATTCAATCGGTTTTAGAAGGTCATGATACTTTTGCGTTGCTGCCAACCGGTGGCGGAAAATCTATATGTTTTCAGATTCCTGCATTGATGAAACCCGGAATTTGCCTGGTTATTTCTCCGCTAATTGCCTTGATGAAAGATCAGGTTGCTAATCTTCAAAAACGCGACATCAAAGCTATTGCGCTTACTGGAGGAATTTCAGCAGATGAAACTATTGATTTATTGGATAATTGTCAATTTGGAAATTATAAATTCCTTTACCTTTCACCGGAAAGACTACAATCGGATTGGGTTTTGGAGCGCATCAAAAGTCTTCCCATAAATCTTATTGCCATTGATGAAGCGCATTGTGTCTCGCAATGGGGCCACGATTTTAGACCGGCTTATTTGAAGATTGTCAACTTAAAAGAATTCTTTCCTAAAGTACCGTTTTTAGCTTTGACAGCATCGGCAACCCAAAGAGTTCAAGACGATATTTGCACCCAACTTCATTTACAGCAGCCACAAATTTTCAAGAAATCGTTTGCTCGCGAAAATATCGGTTATCGAATTGTGGATGCTGAAGATAAATTATACCGAATTCAGCAGATTTTAAAAAAATATTCGGAACCATCCATCATCTATGTCCGCAATCGGAAATCTTGTCTTGAAATTGCATCACAATTAAACACTTTAGGTTTTAGCAGCACTTTTTACCACGGTGGCTTGACTACCCGTGAAAAAGAAAAGAACATGAAGTCGTGGTTAAACGATGAAGTTCAGACCATTGTTGCCACCAATGCTTTTGGCATGGGAATCGACAAACCTAATGTTCGAACCGTAATTCATGTTCAGTTACCGGAAAATCTAGAAAATTATTACCAGGAAGCTGGTCGAGCTGGAAGAAACGGCGAAAATGCTTATGCCATACTTTTACTTGGTCCGTCAGATGTACAAATCACAAAAGCTCAGTTTTTGGATGTACTGCCTGACAAGCCGTTTTTAAAAGAAGTTTACATAAAACTGAACAATTTCTTTCAGATTGGTTATGGTGAAGGCATCAACGAAAGTTTTTCTTTCAATGTGAATCAGTTTTGCGGACAGTACAAATTTCCGGTTTTGAAAACCTTTAATGCGTTACAATTTCTGGACAATCAGGGAATTATTTCGCTTTCCAAAGAATTTTCCGAAAAGGTAACGCTTCAATTTTTATTGGACAGTCGAGAAATGCTTCGGTATTTGAGTCTGAATCCGGCTGATGAACATGTACTCACTACTATTTTGCGTACATATGCCGGCGTTTACGACATGCCTACAGCGTTAAATCTAAACTTAATCGCCAAAAAAGCGGCTGTTTCTGAAGATGAAGTTGTGACGATTCTCAAACGAATGCAGCAAAAAGAAGCCTGTACCTTAATTACGCAATCCAATGACAGTACTTTAACGTTTAACGAAGTTCGGGAAGACGACTTAACCATCAACCGAATTGCCAAATTTCTACAACAGCAAAACGAGCTGAAAGCCACGCAATTTGAAGCTGTAGTAGCATTTATTTCGGATAAGAATTCCTGTAAAAGCAAACTATTATTGGAATACTTCGGAGAACACAACACAAAAGAATGTGGAAACTGTTCGGTTTGTATTCAGAAAAAGAAAACGGCAAAAAGCCCCATTGAAATTGCTGAAAACATCATCGGTTTACTTCAAAAATCAGCTTTAACTTCAAGAGAAATTGAAAATATGCTGGATTTAACTTCGGAGGAAACTATCTTTGCATTGCGAATGCTGTTGGAAAATAACAAGATTACCATCAACAATCAGAATCAATATTCAATACTATAATGGAAAAGTTACGCATCGTTTTCATGGGAACTCCGGAGTTCGCCGTGGGAATTCTTGACACTATATATAAAAACAATTACGAAATCGTTGGCGTGATTACCGCTGCGGACAAACCTGCGGGTCGTGGCCAGAAAATCAAATATTCGGCGGTAAAAGAATATGCGCTGGAGAAAAATTTACGCTTACTACAACCTACCAATTTAAAAGACGAAAGCTTTCTTGAAGAATTAAAAAGTCTTAATGCTAATTTACAAGTAGTTGTGGCTTTCCGTATGCTTCCTGAAGTGGTTTGGCGCATGCCAAAATTCGGAACCTTTAATTTACACGCTTCTTTGCTTCCGGAATATCGTGGTGCGGCACCAATTAACTGGGCGATTATCAACGGAGAAACCAAAACCGGCGTGACTACTTTCTTCATCGATGATAAAATCGATACCGGAGCGATGATTTTAAGTGATGAAATTACTATCGGAAAAAATGAAACTGCCGGGGAACTTCATGACCGCTTAATGAATTTAGGAAGCACCACCGTTGTAAAAACATTAGAACGGATTAAAAATGGAAATGTGCAAACAACCATACAATCGGAAAACCCAGAAATTAAAACGGCTTACAAATTAAATCGGGAGAATTGCAAAATCGATTGGACGAAATCTGGAGTTGAAATTCACAATTTAGTACGTGGTTTGAGTCCGTATCCTGCCGCTTGGTGTTTCTTTAAAGACAACGAACAGGAATGGAATATTAAAATTTATGAAACTCTTTTTGAAGAAGAAAAGCATAATCATACTGTAGGATTGATTCTTTCCTCTAAAAAAGAAATGAAAATTGCCGTAACAGATGGTTTCATTAAAATTCTGAGTTTACAGTTTCCGGGCAAAAAAAGAATGACCACACAAGAGCTTTTAAACGGAATTGTACTGAGTGAAAAGGCTATTGCGCTGTAAGCCTTGCCAATAGTAGGCTCACAAAAATTCGAAAAAAGCAAGTCAGTTTGTTAACAAAGAGCCTAAGTTATCAACAATTTGAATGTTTTTTTGGTAAAAAACTGAAAAACACTTGTGTAATTGGGAAATTCATATAAATTTGTAGGACATTAATTAATTAATCAATCTATTAATAACTATTTATTATGAACAAATCAGAATTAATCGATGCAATCGCTGCAGACGCAGGTATCACAAAAGCAGCTGCTAAATTAGCTTTAGAATCTTTCTTGAAAAACGTAGAAGGAACTTTGAAAAAAGGTGGAAGAGTATCTTTAGTAGGTTTCGGATCTTGGTCAGTATCTAAAAGAGCTGCTAGAGAAGGAAGAAACCCTCAAACTGGAAAAACTATCAAAATTGCTGCTAAAAACGTAGTAAAATTCAAAGCAGGAGCTGAATTAGAAGGTTCTGTAAACAAAAAATAGTTTTAGACTAAACAATATTAGCCCCGATTAATCGGGGCTTTTTTTTTACTTTTCAACGATTTTCCGTGGATTTATTTTGGGCAGATTTATTTTTTTTGTTAAATTTAATTCTAAACTTCTGAGAAGGACTGTTAAATATTAACCTAAAACCTGCAACAGATGATTTCATTAAAGCCAAAAAAAGGGAATTTGCTCATCGCAGAACCTTCAATTATAGGAGACATTTCTTTCAACAGATCTGTCGTTTTACTTGCCGACCACAACAATGAAGGATCCGTAGGTTTCATCATGAACAAACCTTTACGTTACACCATACACGATTTAATTCCGGAAATCAACGCCAATTTTAAAATATACAACGGCGGACCGGTTGAACAGGATAATTTATACTTCATTCACAACATTCCGGAGCTCATTCCGAACAGTATTGAAATCTCAAGCGGTATTTATTGGGGCGGCGATTTCGAATACACCAAAGACTTAATCAACAAAGGACTCATCAAAAAGAATAATATTCGTTTCTTCTTGGGGTACACTGGATGGGATTCGCATCAATTAGAAGACGAACTGGAAGAAAACTCATGGATTGTTACCAAAAACAGTTATTCCAATAAAATTATCGGAAAGTCAGCAACTCATTTCTGGAAAGAAAAAATTATGGAACAAGGTGGTGATTACCTCATCTGGTCAAATGCGCCAGAAAATCCGATGTTAAACTAAGCGAAGTTGCACATTTAATTTAACCAATAGACTTTTTGAAAATTCTATACCGTAGCTTTTTTTACGGTATTGGGTTATCGGTTGGATACCCTGAATAACATTTGTCAAAAATAACTCGTCTGCTTTTTGCAAATCGAATGGTGAAATGGATTCTTCCACTACTTCCAGATTTTCAATTTTTCGGGCAATTGCCAAAATCTGTTTTCGCATGATTCCGTTCAGACAACCATCTGAAATTGGCGGCGTAACCAACTTATTTCCCATCAACATGAACAAATTGCTCTGCAATCCTTCCACTACATTCTTCTCATCGTTTAGTAACAAACAATTTTGATAGCCGTTTTCATCCGCAAAAACACTTCCGGTTATCTGAACCATTTTATTGTTGGTTTTGATTGTCGACAACAATTGTTTGGTTACGTAAAAATCTTTAAAAAGCTCAACCTCATAGGCTTCTTCAGAGATATGATACAAAGCATTTTCAAGTTCAGACGCGGTTACTACAAAATCAATGTGATTGGTTTTAGGTAGATAAAATCCTCCTGATTGGCGAAAAACCGTAAAACGAACTCTAATCGAAGATGTATTTTGTACAGTTGAAGTAATTTTCAGAATCTGCTCTTCAATGAATTCCATGGTGAAGTTCATCGGGATTTCCATTCGTACGATTCGCATCGAAGCCATTAATCTGAAATAATGATCTTCCAAAAATAAAACTTTACCGTCTAACACCTTAAGCGTTTCAAAAACAGCATCTCCAAATAAAAAACCTCTGTTTTCGTGCAATGCAATCGGTAAATTCTCAACCAACGAACCGTTATAATTAATCATAAAAAAAGCCCTGAAAAAATTCAGGGCAAATATAACCTTTATAAATTTAAATTAAACAGATCCGATAACATGTTTTAAGTCTGAAATCTGGTTCTCCCAAAGCTGTTTTGCTTCCGGTAAATCGTTTTCTTCAGCAAAATCTACTACCATTAAAGAAACGTCTTTAGTGATTTCGTCTTCTAATATTCGTAATTCAAAATAATATTCGGCATCTTTATTTTCTTCATCAACCCAGCGAAATTTTACTTTCTCTCCAGATTTTTTTGAAGCCAGACGTGCTCTTTCTTCAGAATCATTCCAAACAAATGTAAAAAACTCTCCACGAGAATTTACATTATCAGCAAACCATTCTTGCAATCCCGAAGGTGTAGATATATATTGATATAGTAGTTGAGGCGACGACATGATGGGGAATTCTAACTCGTATCTAACTTTACCTTCCATATTTTTAATTAAATTTTTCGAAATATATAGTAATTACCGTAATAAAAAAAGAAAATGACCAAAAAATGAAAAAAAATAATTTTTCAGAAAATATGTTTGGAAGCTATAAATTAAGTTTTATATTTGCACCCGCATTCAGCAAGGATGTGAGACCAACAAAAATGGCGAGGTAGCTCAGTTGGTTAGAGCGCAGGATTCATAACCCTGAGGTCACGGGTTCAACTCCCGTCTTCGCTACAAAAAGTAAACCCTAACTAATCAAATAGTTAGGGTTTTTTATTTTTAGATATCTCAACATTTCAAATCACACAATTCATTAAAATTCATTAACTGCAATTATTGCACTAAAATGCCCTCACACCAATAGACTTTTATTTACAGCAATTATTTACAACAATTTTAATTTACAGATGTAGCCTTGATTTAATTTCCAAAAGTTAAATACAAAACGCATCACTATTTAAATTGGAATAAAAACAAATGACTTGTTAAATAATTATTAAAAAAGATTTTTTATCGAATTGAGTGTAATCAAAATAAGACAATAATTTGTCGATTTTATCAAGCCCTTATTTTAAAATTCATCGTTTTACATCAAAAAAAAGACATTTTTATAACGATTTAATGAGTTGTATTTTTAATTATAACAACTCTTTTCTTACTGTTTCATTTTCGCTTCAAAACCTCTTTTTAAAACCTGTAAATAACACCTTATAAAACATCATCTTTTTGTTAAATAATATTCAATAAATTATCAATTTATTTAATTTTTTAACAAAAAGAGTTATTACGCATTTTTTAAACAAAACATCTATTTATAACACATAATCTATTATTTATGTTATTTTAACGATTTATTATTCACGCATAGTTTTTGTTAAAATTTTATTAATTACATTTACCATAGCTCTAACTCAAATACCTCAGAATTATGGAAAGAAAAACTACTCTAGTAATTCGCAACTTTATCGTAATCTTATTTTTAAACCTACTAAGTTGCTTTCAGGCAAATTCCCAAACATTAATCACCTATCAGGGTTTTGATTCAAAACCAGAGGACGTATGGGGATACACCAACACTCTTAACACCGGATCGATTGTTACAAACAACTCCGTATCTGTTTCTACTCCAAATTCATTACGTTTTGGAGGGTCGAACAATTCAGGATCTGGCGCATCCAACAATGATCCTTATACCACATTTAACAACGTTAATATAAGCGGTTATACAAATGTGGTCTTAAACTTGTCCATTTCATCTAACGGAACTCCCGATGACAGCGATGATTTGTATCTGGACATCTCATATAATAATGGTGTAAGTTACCCTACATCAATAAAATTAATTGACGGGAAAAACAATACCGCGCCAGACAATTTAGCATATACACACCCTGCTTCGCCTGGAAACACAGTTGGCTCTCCCTATTCTTTTAATATTCCTAACGGCAATACTCAGGTTCGTGTAAGAGTTCGTTTTGATGAACTTGACAACCAAAGCAACACTAGTGATAATTACTTTATTGACAACATTAGTCTTTATGGAGCTCCACTTGGAAATCACATTACAATAACAGGCGCCAACAATAACCCGGTACCGCACAATTCATTAGCAACCACTACTAATGGCACTGATTTTGGAACAACACAAATCATAACCGATCCTGTTATCAGAACATTCACTATCAGAAACATTGGTTCGAATGTAATCAACTTAACAGGAGCCCCCCTGGTTAACATCAGCGGTAGTGCAGATTTTGTAGTAATTACCAACCCTACTACACCAATTGCTTCTTTAAACACAACAACTTTTGATATACGCTTTATTCCAAGTTCAATCGGTATAAAAACAGCCACGGTTTCCATAGCGAGTAATGATAGTGACGAAAATCCATATATTTTTCAAATCAGAGGTGAAGGAATTCAAACCTTCTATGATAGTGATGGAGATGGAATTCTAGACAATGTTGATATCGATGATGACAACGACGGGATTAAAGATGATGTTGAAGAAAACAACTGTAGTGCTGCAAATGGTCCGAAAGTTAATTACAAGTTCTTAAACGAAACTTTTGGTACTGGAGGAAGAACAACAATCAACACTACTTACAATGCAATCACAACATATTGTTATGAAGACGGGTCCGGAGGTGTTGACACTCCTGAATGCCCTAATTTAAGCACAACTGATCTTAATGATGGAAAATACACTGTAGGATCTTCGGCACAAATCGCTTCTTGGGCAGCTTCATATTGGTATACAGGACCAGATCATACCACTGGCGACAACAACGGAAGAATGGCTTTATTCAATGCGTCTTATGACCCAGGAATTTTCTATACTGCAACTATATCAGGTGCTTTACCAAACATCCCAATTACTTACAGTTTTTGGGTAATCAACTTAGACAGAAGTAATGCTCCTGGAATAGCAACCCGATTAAGACCGGATGTTCGAGTGGAGTTTCGTGATATGAGTGATAATTTATTAACTGCAATAAACACAGGAGATATCACTCCAACTAACGCTGGAAATCCAAACGGGGATTGGTACAATTTTACAGCTAATTTAAACCTTAATGTAACAGCTTTTAAAGTAATTTTCATCAACAACGAAACTGGTGGAACCGGGAATGACTTAGCACTTGACGATATAGTAATTTCACAAACTCTTTGTGACCTAGACAGTGATGGTGTTGCAGATGTATTTGACTTAGACGCAGACAACGACGGTATCGAAGATATTATTGAAGTAGGTCTTGGAAATTTAAGCAACGGTAAAGGCCGTATGGATGTAGCTTGGGCTGATGGGAATGCTAACGGGCTTCATGATAGCGCTGAAGCACTAATTCCTGTAGATTCTGATGGTGATGGAGCCCCTAACTATATGGATTTGGATAGTGACAATGACACCCTTTTCGACGTTGACGAATCATGGGCAGGCAATATTCATGCTCCGGCAGGTTATGAAAATGGTGATGGCGACATAACAGGTGATGGTGTAGGCGATGGTCCGGAATCAGAAACTTTCAGAAATAAAGACACCAACGGAGACGGTACCACAGAAGGTTTCGGTGATGGTATCTTAGACATTTACGATTATGGAATTAACAGCTATGGAAACCTTGATCAGGGAACAAACGTTGCACCATTTTTAAACTATGTTTTAGACTCTGACGGAGACAACATTCCAAATTATTTAGATGTAATGTCTAACGGCACTAATTACGACATTTCTTTAGGTCTTTATGCTTCTTTAGACACAAACAACAATGGTATTATTGATGGAAATGCCGATGCAGACCACGATGGAATTTTAGATGCTTTTGATACCAATATAACACGATTTGGTTCACCAAGAAATTTAGAACGTAAATTGTACATTGAATTTGACGGAAGAAACGATTATGCAGCAGACATCAGTGTAATCGGAACTTGGCCAAACGCATCAATCATGGCATGGGTAAACCTTAACAGTACTTTTAATGCTGAAGGAATGGTTTTCGGGCAACATAATCTTAGAGTTGGTGTTGACGCACAGAAACGTTTCATGGTCGTTCATAATGGAACAGTAACTAAATACAACACTCCGTTAAACACTTCACAATGGATTCATTTAGCAGCAATATATGACAGTGCTAATGGCTTAATAAAACAGTACATTAATGGTGCTTTAGTAAATTCTGTTGCTGTTTCAGGAAGTTTATCTGCTACAACTACCTTGTTAACCATAGGGAAAAACTCAGTTACAAATGATCGTTATTTTAAAGGAAGAATTGACGAAGCACGTTTGTTTAATATCGCTTTAACTGATGCTCAATTACAAAAAATGGTGTATCAGGAAATCCGAAACTTTGGCGGTCAGGTTCGTGGTGAAATCATCCCTAAAGATGTACCTTCATTACCTTGGGCGAATTTAATCCGTTACTACAGACTGGACAATTACAAAGACGATGTTATTGACAATCATTCTACTGCAGCTATTGATGTAACTCCAGGCGCAAGAATTTACAATGTAAAAACCATCAAAGTTCAGGAAGCGCCTATGCCTTTCCTTACAGAACAAATCGGAAATTTTGCGACAGCATCTAATTCTGTTTCTAAACAAATTAGAGGTTTAGATGTTGATGATTACGATTGGTCAATCATCCATGTAAGACACAATATTACAGCTAATGCCAACAATATTGATTTAGGTATGCTAGTAGACCCAGGAGTGACTATTACAATGAACAACGACACTAAACTACACAATGATTGGTACTTAAAATTAGACGGTAAAATTGATTTGGTAGGTCGTTCTCAATTATTACAAACTACTGACAGTGATTTAGATGTAACCAGTACCGGTACTTTAGAAAGAGATCAGCAAGGAACTGGAAATCTATACAACTACAACTATTGGTCATCACCAGTAAGTACAGTTGCCAGTATTACAAATAACAACACAGGGTTTACAATTGCTAATGTTTTAAGAGATGGAACAAATCCTGCTTCTCCACAACCAATCACTTGGATTGGAGGCTACGATGGAGCTGCAAACCCAATGAGATTAGCTAGATTCTGGTTGTATAAATTCACCAATCTAAGTGATTCATATGCAAATTGGCAACAAATCAACGAGAATTCTACATTGCAAACCGCTCAGGCTTACACAATGAAAGGTAGTGGCATCGCAACACCACCGGCTGTTAATACTCAAAATTATGTTTTTGCTGGAAAACCAAATAACGGTCTGATTAACCATGCCGGAATTCAGGTTGGACCTAACAACCAAAACTTAATTGGAAATCCATATCCGTCAGCAATTGACGCAAATTCTTTTATCACAGACAATTTAACTGGAACAACAGGAACATTATATTTCTGGGAGCACTATCCATCAAACTCCTCACACAATTTAGCTGAGTATCAAGGTGGATATGCAGCAAGAAATTTAGTAGGCGGAACAATCCCTGTTTCTCCAGCAGAAGTTAGCGGATTAGGATCCAGTTCAAGAATTCCTGGCAGATACATTCCGGTAGGACAAGGATTTTTCATCAAAGGAAATGCAACAGGCGGACAGGTAACTTACCAAAACAGTCAAAGAAGATTCATCAAAGAAAACAACGTTGATTCTAATGTTATGTTCAGAAGCAATTCGAATGCAAACAATTCAGCAAACGAAAGCAATAATGACGATACAAGCGAAAGCGATTTGTTCAAAAAAATTCGTTTGGGTTACAATACAGCTTCTGGCTTACACCGTCAATTGTTAATTGGTTTTATGAATGAATATGCAGACGACAGCTATAACTTAGGATACGATGGTGAAATTCTTGATGTTCAGAACAATGATGCTTATTTTCAATTAGCAGATAAAAAACTTCAGATTCAAGGAGTAGGACATTTTAACGTTATGGCAATTTATCCGATAACTGTAAAAGCAAATGTAACCGGTAAAGTAGAATTCCTAATTGACGGATTGGAAAACTTCGATGGTACTCAGCAAATTTTCATTTATGATAATCTGAATAACCGTTACCATAACATCAGAAACGGAAAATATAAAGCAAAAATCACTGCTGGAGAAACTACTAATCGCTTTTCGCTTCGTTTCACAAATCATTATGCTCAAGCCAATGATACAGATGCTAAAGTAGAAGAAACTACAAATGCTTTTTACAACAGTGAAAATCAAACCGTGACTGTTTCAAATCTTGACAACGCCACTAAAATTATTGAAGTAACCTTATTTACTGTTCAGGGTCAAAAAGTAAAAACAATCACTAACTACTCTGATAATAACGTAATAATCGAAAAAGGAAATCTTGCTTCCGGAGTTTATATTGTGCAGATCAAAACATCAGATTCCAAAATACAGAGCAACAAAATATTGATTCAATAATTCAAAAAGCCCTTTTAAAAGGGCTTTTTTAGTTTTATACCGAATGAAAAAATACCTTTGCATTCTAATTTATCGGTATGAAAGCAATTATTTCTTTTCTGTTTATCATTTTCACGTCTTCCCTATTTGGGCAGCTTAAGACCATGGTTGGCGAAACCGATTATCCGTTTTGGATTCAGGTTCCTGAAAATGAAAAAACTGAAAAACAACCCGTTTTAATTTTTCTGCACGGCAAAAGTTTATCCGGTACAGATTTAAACCGCGTGAAACGTTATGGCGTTTTAAGAGCTATGGAGCGAGGGCGCAAAATACCCGGAATCGTTGTTGCTCCTCAATTGGCATCGGGCTCATGGAATCCTGACAAAGTGTTACAGCTCCTGGAATATGTCCAAAAAAATTACAATACGGATTTATCCCGCGTTTACGTTTGCGGTATGAGTTTGGGCTCGTACGGCACTTTACATTTCGCAGGAAAACACGCTGATAAAATTACTGCAGCTGTTGCAATATGCGGCGGTGGAAATGTATCCGATGGTTGTAAATTGGCCACGCTCCCACTCTGGATTCAACATGGCGATAAAGATTTTATAGTACGGTTATCCGAATCCAAAAAAGTGGTTGATGCTATAAAAAAATGTAAACCCGATGCCGATGTTACTTTCACGATTATTCCAGGCGGAAATCATAGCAACGTAGAACGATTATTTCATGAAGATGCCATGTACGATTGGCTTTTCAAACAAATAAAGCAATAAAAAAAGCTGTCAGTTACGACAGCTTTTCTATTTAATTCAGAATTTCTTTCAATTCTTCTAAACTCACTTTTTTCTGTTCTCCGGAAGCTAAATCTTTCAAAGCAAATTGGTTGTTGGCAATTTCGTCGCCACCCACAATTACCGCATAAGGAATGCCTCGTCTATCAGCGTGTTGGAATTGTTTTCCGATTTTGGCATTATCCGGATACATTTCTACTTTGACACCTGCTTTCCGTAATTCCGAAATCGCTTTCATGCAGTATAAGGCTTCAGCATCACCAAAATTTAAAAATAACGCTTTTGAAGTTGAAGTTACCGTTTCAGGGAAAAGATTCAATTCTTCTAAAACCAAATAAATTCGGTCTAATCCGAATGAAATTCCAACGCCGCTCATGTTTTTCAACCCGAAGATTCCGGTCAAATCATCGTAACGTCCACCACCACCGATAGAACCCATTGCTACCGTTTTTGGTGCCGCCACTTCGAAAATCGCTCCGGTATAATAGTTTAAGCCGCGAGCTAAGGTTACATCTAAATCTAAAATCGATTTATCTAAACCTAAAGCAGCAATGTTATCGCAAATGAATTTCAACTCTTCAACGCCTTTCAAACCTTCCTCTGATGCAGAAAGCAAAGCAGACAATTTTTCAATTTTCTCTGAAATTGTTCCCGTAAAGTTGAACAATGGCTGTACTTTTTCCAAAGCGGCTTCCGAAATACCTTTTTCAAGCATTTCTTTCTTTACGCCGTCTTCGCCAATTTTATCTAACTTATCTAAAGCAACCGTAAAATCGATTAATTTATCCGATGCGCCGATAACTTCAGCAATTCCGGAAAGGATTTTCCTGTTGTTGATTTTAATTGTCGTTCCTTCTAAACCTAAAGTCGAAAAAACACTATCATACAACTGAACCAATTCTACTTCCTGCCATAACGAATTGGAACCAACCACATCGGCATCACACTGATAAAATTCTCTGAAACGCCCTTTCTGTGGACGATCCGCACGCCAAACTGGTTGAATTTGGTATCTTTTGAACGGAAATTCAATTTCGTTTTGGTGCTGCACCACATAACGCGCAAACGGAACGGTTAAATCGTAGCGAAGCGCTTTTTCAGAGATTTGAGTTGTTAATTTCAAACTGTTTTTTTCAGTCAAAAATGTCTCATTTACTTTTGCCAAATAATCTCCTGAATTCAAAATCTTAAAAATCAAGCGGTCGCCTTCTTCACCGTATTTCCCCATTAAGGTTTCTGAATTTTCAAATGTCGGCGTTTCAATTGGCTGATACCCGAATTTTTCAAAATTAGATTTGATGATAGAAAAAATATAGTTGCGCTTTGCCACTTCTTGTGGTGAAAAATCACGAGTTCCTTTTGGAATGCTTGGTTTTTGAGCCATTTTAATTTTCGATTTGTTGATTGGGTTATTCGGTAACTTACCAAACAAACCAATAGTTTTTCTTCTAGCCCCGATTGCAGCAACTACCTTGTAGTGCGGAAAGCGGGAACTGCGTATCCTGATAAAAACCTGAAGTTTCGCTCCAAATACTTTGCAAATATCTTACTTTTTCAAGAATTTCGTAAATCTGTTGCAGGAAACTTGTAACAAAACGCCTAATTTAGTGACAAATTGCTATCATGGGAAAAGCCGGACTATTTAGAGAAAACACCAAAATTGCAATCGATTCCATCAGAACGAATTTATTGCGTACCATTTTAACCATTCTAATCATCGCTATCGGAATCACGGCTTTGGTGGGAATCTTGACTTTAGTTTCTGCTTTGGAGAACACCATTATGAAGGATTTTGCTTCGATGGGCGCCAACACGTTTTCCATTAGTCAGTATGATTTTTCGGCACAGATGCGTCAGGGTGATGGCGAGCAGAAAATCAATCCGATTATCAATTATCCGCAGGTTAAAGAATTTAAAGACAAATACGATTATCCGTTTACATCGACTTCGATTTCGTTTACCGCAACTTCTACAGCGGAAATTAAATATGAATCCGACAAAACCGACCCGAAAGTTTCCGTGGTTGGTGTAGATGAAGTTTTCCTGCCTAACAAAGGATTGGAAGTTACGAAAGGTCGAAATTTCACCGGTTTCGATGTCGAAAACAATAATTTCGTTTGTGTTTTAGGTTCGGATGTGGACAAGGATTTGTTCAAAGATGGAAATCCGCTGGACAAAACGATTTCAATTCGCGGCGCGAAGTTTAAAGTAATTGGTGTGTTGAAAGAAAAAGGCTCAACCTTTGGCAGCAGTCAGGATTTTAGGGTTTTGATTCCGATTCAGATTGCTCGTTCGTTGTTTTCGGCACCTAACATCAACTACGATTTGAGCATCATGATTGCCAATAAAGATTTGATGAATCAGGCTGTGGATAACGCTACCATTACCATGCGAAGAGTCCGAAAACTCAATCCGGTGGAAGAAAATAATTTTGGTGTAGAACGCAGCGATGAGTTAATCAACACCTTATTATCCAATACCGAAGTTTTAGGAATTAGCGCTTGGGTAATTGGAATTATTACCGTTTTCGGTTCCTCTATTGCTCTAATGAACATCATGTTGGTTTCCGTAACAGAGCGTACGCGTGAAATTGGCGTTCGAAAATCGCTTGGTGCAAAACGTACCACTATCGCTTGGCAATTTTTCACCGAAACCTTAGTGATTGGACAATTAGGCGGTTTGGTTGGAATTATCCTCGGCGTTTTAATCGGATTTGGATTGTCGGCTGCTATTGGATTTAGCTTCTCTATTCCTTGGATGGCGATTTTTGCGGCTGTGATTACATCTTTGGTAGTCGCCTTATTTTCAGGTTTGTATCCGGCGATTAAAGCATCGAAATTGGATCCGGTGGAAGCTTTGCGTTACGAATAATTAGAGTTTTCTTCCGAATAGCATTCGGTCGTTGCCGTAAATATCTTTTCGCAATTCAATCTGTCGAAAATTATTTTTTTGAAGTAATTCCACCATATCATTTCCCAAATACTGATTGATTTCGAAGTACAATTGTCCGTTTGTTGGAAGATTATTTGCAGCCAATTCTGTTATTTTACGGTAAAAAAGTAACGCGTCGTGATCTTCTACAAATAATGCTAAATGTGGCTCAAAATCCAAAACATTCTTTTCAATTTCCTCTTTTTCAAGGTTCCGAACATAAGGCGGATTGGAAACAATAATGTCGAACGATTGCAACAAATCTTCGGTTTCTAAAATGCTTTGGTGAAGAAATTCAATTGTCACTTCGTTGCGTTTGGCATTTTTTCGGGCAATTTCTAAAGCTTTTTCGGAAACATCCATCGCATAGACTTTTGCATTCGGAAGGTTTTTGGCTAACGAAATGGCAATACAACCGGATCCAGTTCCCACATCAAGAATCTTTAAATCTTTAAATTTTTCAATCTTTAAATTTTCGGTAATTATCCAATCAACTAATTCTTCCGTTTCCGGTCTTGGAATCAAGGTGTTCTCGTTCACATAAAATGGCAAGCCGTAAAATTCCGTTTCGCCTAAAATGTACTGAATTGGTTTTTGCTTTTTCAATTGATCCAGAACCGTTTCCCATTGTAACAACTGCATGCCGTCGAGTTCAAAATCGTGCTGAAGCACCAAATCGACACGTTTCATGTCGTGAAAAGCTTCCAAAAGAATATAAAAAAAACTATCGATTTCCTGTTCATCATAAACCGATTGAAGTTCCTGTTGAAAATTGAATTTATACTCTTTTAAAAGCATCGTTAAAACAAATTAGTTGGCAAAAATAAGAATTACAAGTCTTTTAGCATCCAAACCGGACAAGCGGAATGACCAGTAAAACCCATCGGCTTGTCCAAATAGGTAAATCCGGATTTCTGATACAATTGCTGAGCGGCAGTCATGTACGGCATGGTTTCCAAATAACATTGCTGAAAACCAATTTCTTTAGCTTTTTGTAGACAAAGTTCCATCATCTTTGCTCCTAATCCCAAACCGCGCGTTTCAGACAGGAAATACATTTTCTGCAACTCACAAACTTCTGAAGAACCATTAGCCAAAGGCGCAATTCCGGCACCGCCAATAATTTTCCCGTCTTTTTCCACTACAAAATAAGTCGATTTTGGTTCGGAATAGGTCTCAAACATGCAATCCAACTGCGGATCGGCATAAGCAGTTCCCACTTTCGGCACACCAAACTCCTCCAAAACACTTCGAATTACGGCAGCAACGGCTCTATCATCCGCTTTTTGTATTTCTCTTAGAATCACTTCGCTCATTGTTCAGAAATAACTTAATTTTGCACTGTGAAGATACATCAAAAATACATGAACCGCTGCATTGAACTGGCTAAAAATGGCTTGGGAACTACTTACCCGAACCCTTTGGTTGGCAGCGTAATTGTATATGATGGAAAAATCATCGGTGAAGGTTGGCACAAAAAAGCTGGTGAAGCACATGCCGAAGTAAATGCCATCAATTCCGTTGAAGACCAATCTTTACTTTCCAAAGCTACCATTTACGTGAGTTTGGAACCGTGTAGCCATTTCGGAAAAACACCACCTTGCTCGGATTTAATCATCAAGCATAAGATTCCTAATGTAGTTATCGGAACAATTGACCCGTTTGCGAAAGTCGCCGGGAACGGTATCAAAAAACTGATGGAAGCCGGTATCAACGTAACAGTAGGCATTTTGGAAGACGAATGCAACGAACTGAACAAACGCTTTTTTACCTTTCATCAACAGAAAAGACCTTACATTATTTTAAAGTGGGCCGAATCCGCGGATGGATTCATTGCTCCGAAAACAAAATCGGAACAAAAACCAGTTTGGATAACCAATTCTTATTCCCGACAACTGGTGCACAAATGGCGAAGTGAAGAACAGGCGATTTTAGTCGGAACGCAAACCGTTTTAGACGACAATCCTAAATTAGACACGCGCGACTGGCAAGGCAACAATCCCATTCGCGTTATTTTAGATCGGAGCGAAAAAATTTCAGACGATTATCAGGTGAAAGACAATTCCGTAAAAACGATTATTCTTACCGAAAATCGAAATTCTGAAAATATCGGATTGATTTTTTTTGAAAATTGTAACTTTGCTAATTCGCTGGCACACACAATTACAACTGTATTGTACAAACATGAAATTCAATCTGTAATTATCGAAGGCGGCAAACAAACACTTCAAACCTTTATTGATGCCAATTTATGGGATGAAGCCAGAATATTTAAAGGAAACCCGCTTTTTTCCGAAGGCACGCTTTCGCCTAAACTGCAGGGTAACTTAATACATAAAGAAATGATTCTTGATGACACGTTATTAATTTTCAAGAACTTATGATTGACACTATTATTTTTGATTTCGGAAATGTTTTCATCAATCTGAGCCAGGAAGCTCCGTTTGATCACATGCGTAAAATAGGCTTGGTTTGCTGGAATGAAGATCTAGACATGCTGAACAAACGATACGAAAAAGGAAAGATTGACGAAATCGATTTTTTTAAAGGATTTCAGCGCTACATCCCGGATCGGGAATTGGATGAAATCCGTGCGGCCTGGAATTCCATTTTATTGGATTTTCCGTTATACCGTTTGGAATTCTTGCAGCGTTTATCGAATAAATACCGTTTGTTTTTACTCAGCAACACCGACAAAACTCACATTGACCGATTCGAACACAATGTAGGCATGACCTTCAGTCGTGAGTTTTATCAATGTTTCGAAAAAGTATACTTCTCTTATGAAATCGGTTTGAGAAAGCCTGATCCTGAGATTTTTAACTACATCATTAACCGTCATAATCTGAATCCGAAGCAAACTTTATTTGTGGACGATAACCGACACAATACCGAAGTCGCTGCAAATTTAGGACTACAAGTCTGGAATTTAGAAGTAGGCAAAGAAGATGTTGTGGATTTGTTGGACAAAAACTGGTAAGATTCTCTTGGAACTGGATTCGTATAAAACATTAGCTTCCCCATCGGAAGAAGTACTCTATAAAGAAAAAAACAGCAAGTTTTTCGGTTATGCCTATCCGGTTACCTCGGAAGAAGAAATCAAAACCATTTTAGACGATTTAAGAAAGCAACATTTCTCGGCCAGACATTGGTGCTACGCCTTTCAATTAGGTACAGAAAAAATCCAATATCGTGCCAATGACGATGGCGAACCGAACAATTCTGCTGGCATGCCCATCTACGGACAAATTCAATCCTTTGAAGTTACCAATGTATTAGTTGTGGTTGTTCGTTATTTTGGCGGCGTAAAATTGGGCGTTGGCGGTTTGATTACAGCTTACAAAACCGCAGCACAGATGGCTTTGGAGATTTCAGACATCATCGAGAAAACCATCAACATTCATTATCTGATTCGTTTCGATTACAAAAACATGAATAAAGTGATGCGGGTCATCAAAGAAAAAAACCTGGATATCATTGCTCAAAAAATGGAAATGAGTTGCGAAATCGAAATCGCGACCCGAAAAAAAAATGCCGAAATGATTTTCGACACTTTTTCTAATTTGTATGAGGTGGAGATTCTAGTTAAAGAATAATTTTATACCAATGCACTTAACTTTTCTGTAATGTATTCGGGTGGTAAAATTGGACGTCCGGTTTTCATATCCACAAACACTAAAATTGAGTTCCCAATTGTTAATAACTCACCCTTTTCGTTAAGGATTTCATAGTCAAATTCTATCTTAACAGAGGTCTGACTTTTAAAGATGGTTCGCACCGTCAGCAAATCATCGTATCGAGCCGGTTTTTTATAATTCATGGAAAGCGAAACTACCGGAAGCATGACACCGTTTTCTTCCATCCATTTATAGGAAACCCCCAGATTTCTTAGCCATTCCACGCGTCCCATCTCAAAATACTGGGCATAATTTCCGTGATAAACCACTCCCATCTGGTCTGTTTCCGCGTAACGAACCCGCACCTGAAACTCGTAATTTTTCATATTAATTTTATGTTAATTTATTCTAAATAATTATTTAAAAACCCCTACAATTTTTTTTTATAAAAATCAATATCAAAATGATTTTTTTTTGAAAAAATTTGTCCACATATTTGTCTTCCCGAATCATGTTAAAGTAACCTCAAAAAACTTTTGTAGGATATTTAATAATCTAAATTTATGCTTGAATATATGAACAAAACTGCACAATCGGTATGGGATAACTGTCTTCTATTTATAAAAGACAATATTCAGGATCAGGCCTACAAGACCTGGTTCGAGCCGATAAAAGCAGTTGAGCTTACTGACAACACGCTGTATATTCAGGTACCAAGTAAATTCTTTTACGAATGGCTGGAAGAACATTACGTTAAATTACTTAAAGTAGCACTTACCAAAGAACTGGGACAAGGCGCAAAGTTACTTTATAAAATCAAAATGGAGAACAAACTTGGCAACAAACTTCCGTTTACGGAACAGTTACCAAGTAACAATCATGCTGCGGTAAAACCACAGGAAGTTGATGCTCCGATTCAGAACAAAAATCCGGAGTTGAAAAATCCGTTTGTGATTCCAGGAATCCGTAATGTTAAAATTGAATCTCAATTAAACTCGAATTACAATTTCGACAATTTCTTAGAAGGTGAATCCAACCGTTTAGCGCGTTCAGCCGGTATGGCAGTTGCGAATAAACCAGGAGGAACTTCTTTCAATCCGTTATTGTTTTTTGGTGGTGTAGGTTTAGGAAAAACCCACTTAGCACACGCTATTGGGGTTGACATTAAAGAAAAGCATCCTGAAAAAACGGTTCTTTATATTTCTGCCGAAGTGTTTACACAACAATACACCGATTCGGTTAAGAAAAACACAAGAAACGATTTCATCCATTTTTACCAATTAATTGATGTATTGATTATTGATGATGTGCAATTCCTTTCCGGAAAAGCAGGAACACAAGACGTTTTCTTCCACATCTTTAATTACTTACACCAAAACGGAAAACAGGTTATTTTAACTTCCGACAAAGCACCGGTAGACATGCAGGATATCGAACAGCGTTTGCTTTCCCGTTTCAAATGGGGATTATCTGCTGAAATTCAGCAACCGGATTACGAAACCCGTGTGGCAATTTTGAAAAACATTTTGTTCCGTGATGGTGTGGAAATGCCGGAAGATATTATCGAATACGTTGCTAAAAACATCAAAACCAACATTCGCGAACTGGAAGGTGCTATTATTTCCTTAATTGCCCAATCGTCGTTCAACCGTCGCGAAGTTACCATAGAACTTGCTAAGCAGGTTGTTGAGAAGTTCGTTAAAAATGTAAAACGCGAAGTTTCAATCGATTACATTCAGAAAATCGTTTCGGATTATTTCCAATTGGATATTGAAACGCTTCAGTCGAAAACTAGAAAACGCGATGTGGTTCAGGCGCGTCAGTTAGCGATGTTCTTTGCTAAGAAATTTACAAAATCATCTTTAGCAACCATTGGCTCACAAATTGGAGATCGTGACCACGCCACAGTGCTTCACGCTTGTAAAACTGTTGACAATTTAGTTTCGACTGACAAACAATTCAAAAAATACGTGGAAGACATCCACAAAAAGTTATCATTATAAAATGCCTGTAAAAATACTTATGGTCTGCTTGGGGAATATTTGTCGTTCCCCTTTAGCAGAAGGCATCTTACAATCTAAATTACCCTCCGAATTATTTTTAGTGGATTCTGCCGGAACCGGTGGATGGCACGCTGGCGAACAACCCGATAAACGTTCTATTGTAACTGCAAAAAACAGAGGCCTGGACATTTCCAAACAGCGAGCGCGTCAGTTCAAAAAATCTGATTTCGATTCCTTTGACTATATTTATGTGATGGATCGTTCCAATTATCAGAATGTAATTGCCTTGGCACCCAACGAATTGGCAAAAGAAAAAGTTTCGATAATTTTAAACGAATCGTTTCCCACTCAAAACTTAGAAGTTCCGGATCCCTATTACGGCGAACCCGATGGTTTTGAAAGCGTATTCGATTTATTAGACAACGTTTGTAATGTAATCGCGGAGAAACTAAAATCAAAACATCAGTAACATGAACACGTACGGAAAATTGTATCTTATCCCGACAACTTTAGGTGAAATGAACCCTGAAGAAGTATTACCGGTTACCGTAAAACGTACCATCGAACTGCTAGATGATTATATTGTTGAAAACGAAAAAACGGCACGTCGCTTTATCAAAAGTGTATTGCCTGAAAAAAAACAACCAGAATTAAAGCTTTTTGCCTTAAACAAACATACCGAAGAAAGCGAACATTATCAATTCATCAAACCTTTATTGGAAGGAAAAAACATGGGATTGATGAGCGAAGCCGGATGTCCTGGCGTAGCCGATCCTGGAGCTGTTATCGTAAAATTGGCGCACGAAAAAGGCATTCAGGTTGTTCCTTTGGTTGGCCCTTCTTCTATCCTTTTAGCCATGATGGCTTCCGGAATGAACGGTCAAAGTTTTGCTTTTAATGGCTATTTACCGATTGATAAATCCGAGAAGAAATCGGCCTTGAAACAACTGGAACGATTATCCTTTGAAAAAAATCAGTCACAATCTTTTATAGAAACGCCGTATCGCAATAACAAATTAGTAGAAGATTTATTGCAGATATTACAGCCTAACACGCATTTATGTATTGCTTGTGATATCACACTTCCAACCGAATTCATCAAAACGCTAACCGTGAATCAGTGGAAAAAAAATAAGGTCGATTTACACAACCGACCTTGTCTTTTTATCATTCACAAAATGAATTAATCTAGCCTTACTTTAGCTTTTGGATTGGCTAAGATATTGGAAGTATCATAACCTCCAAATCTTTTAATGTAACTTCTTAAGTTGGTTCCGAAACCATCCGTAAAGCCATTTCTACCGTTGCTTCGCAAATAACTTTTCACCGAACCTGCTCCACCTAAATGAGCTGCAGCCAACAATCCGGATTCTGTTATGCGTACGCCGTTGATAACTCTGCCTTCATAGCGACGAATTTCTTTTCGCAATTCCCATTTGTTACGGGCTAAAAGCGCTTTAAACGCTCTTTCCTGTAATTTTGGACTTTTTAGAAATTCATTGGTATTGTAAATTCCGATGGTTCTCAGTGTACTTTTCCCAAATTGGTATTTCCCCATATAACCAAAAGTATTCACTAATCTGTATTTTCCAAGAGATTCTTTAATCGCTATGGCTTGTTTAAACCCTACATACGATTTACCGGTAAATGGTAAATTGTAGTACACTTTTTCAGTTTCTTCTTTGGTAGGAACTAAATAATTAATAACCTCATCATCTCCTACGTGAAACCCTTCTAATTTTTCAGGCTCGAATGCTTTAAAACCAGAACTGATTAACGTAATAAGAAGTGTCAGTCCTAAAAAATAAGTCCATTTTTTTGTCATAAATTTGTTTTCTTCACCCGCTGTCACCGATGTGAAATTACACGCTGCAAAGATACGTTTTAAAAATTTAACCTGAAAATCAAGTAGTTAAAGTTTTACTAAAAGTAGATAAGGTGCCATTTTGTTCGTCCAAACGAACTGATTTCCAGAGTGGGAGCTGGAATTTTTACCGTATTAAAAATTGAAAAAACGGTCTTCAAAACGGAAGATTTTGTCTTAATTTTGGTCAAATCAACATCCAGACTGAGGTAAAATTGTCGAGTTCTGTGATTTTCTGCGAGTAATTCTTGTGGAATTGAGTCTTCATTTCCGGAAATCATGCCATCGGCACCGTAACCCAAAGCCACATTAAACCATTCTGGAATAAATTTAGCTTTTGTAAACGAATGTAAATTGACAGACAACCAATAGGTTTGTCCGTTGTAATCTTTCAGAAGTTCTTCATTGAAGCCATTTCCGAGAGCATCCGCTCGAAGTTTAGCATATCGGGTTCGGTGAAAAGAAAATTTCGAAACAATTCGTTGTTCATTCCAAAGCAATTCCTGAGAAACATACAGGCCGGTTCCGGTAGCATTAGCAATCACATCACCCCAAGATGCACCCCATTCTTGCGAAAATCCATCAAAAACCTCAACAGTTGTCAGAAAAGCAAATCCTAAAGTAGCTCCGTAAAGCAATTGTTCCCGTTCAGAAGCACCTGACCAAGCCAAAGTTTCTGCTCCAAATCGTCCGATATGATAGGTGGAATACAAATGTCCGATTTTATCCATCTGCAACCAATCATTGTTATCATTCTTAAAATGGAACGACGATTTCGGATAATCTTTGTACCAGATTTGATTGAGACCGATTAAAGTTCCGCCCAAAAGGACGCCTTCAGTTGCAAAAACTGCATTTTTTCTCGGCTGATTTAAAGAATCGGAAGGTGTAAAAAAAGATTCCAATTTCGACTGTGCCTTTAAGTCCCATGAAAAAAACAGAACTAAAAATGACACAATAAAAACTGGAATCTTATTCAAAACTATCGGTTAATCCCTAACTTACTTACCCACTCGGCATATTTTTTGGCATTCACCTGATGGGCTTCGTAGGTAGAGGCAAAATCATGGTAGCCAATTTTCTCCACGCTGGCACAGAAATAAATATAGTCGTGTTTTTCAGCATCCAAAACCGCATCAATAGCCGAAATATCAGGCATGGCAATTGGTCCCGGAGGCAAACCTGTGTGAATGTATGTATTATACGGAGAATTGATTCTTAGGTCATTAAACAAAACGCGTTTGATAACCTGATCAAAATCACCGGATTCTTTTTTCATAGCAAAAATAACCGTCGGATCAGCCTGAAGCGGCATGTCTTGTTTTAAACGGTTCAGGTATACTCCCGCTACTCTCGGGCGTTCGCTAACTTTAGCAGTTTCTTTATGAACGATAGCCGCCAATGTAGTAACCTGTTGTGAGGTTAATCCCAGTGTTGCAGCTTTAGCTGTACGTTCTTCATTCCAAAATTTTCTGTATTCTTTGGCTAATTTATCACGGAATTTTGTTGGCGAAACGTTCCAATAAAACTCATACGTATTTGGTATGAACATTCCTAAAACAGTTTCTTTATTGAAACCGTTTTCTGCCATAAAAGTTGAATCGGTAAAAACTTCAGTTAACGTTAAACTATCTGGTTCGATTTGAGATGACATGCGTTGCACCAACTTCCCTAATGATTCTTGGTTGTTGAATGATAATTTCACCGGAACATTATGACGTAAAGACGAAACGATACTAAACGTATTCATGCCTTTGGTAAGCAAAAATTTCCCAGGATTCACATTGGAAGCATAACCGCGACGTTCCGCCACAAAAGCAAACTTATCCAAATCAGCCACATAAGGTTTCACAATATTCTTTACATCTTCATAGGTAGAATTTGTTGGAATGTATACAAACACTTCCTCTTCGTTAAATTGCGTATTGGCTGTAAAAGCTTTCAGATACACCACTACTCCAAAAATCGTAGCCACTGCTAAAATAGCCACCGATATAAGCGAAACAAGTCTTTTCGGGTTCAAAATTTATTTGTCGTTAATTAGTTGATATAGTCCTTCGTCGGTGAAACGGTTCTGGAAACGCATCCAATCCTTTTTAACACCTACACATCGGAAGCCAAAATTAGTAAAAAGGTTGACACTTGCGACATTTTCAGTACCGATATTTGCATAAAGTTGATGCAATTGCAATTGTTTGAAGGAATAGTCAATTAGTAGCCCAAGTGCTTCTTTTCCAATTCCTTGATTTCGGTCTTCAGCATTTTGAATTACAATTCCGATTCCGGCTCTTTGGTTACTGGGGTCAAAGTCGAACAAATCAATCAGACCAACAGTTGCATTGGAATCACTTTTACAGATAGCCAGACGCAATTGTTTAGCTTCGTATATATCTTGCTGCGCATTTTCCAGATACTGTCGGATTAAAAATTTACTAAACGGTGTTTGCGTATTGCTCACTTCCCAAATGGATTCGTCGTTTTCAATAGTATAGACAAACTCCAAATCTTCCGGTTCGAGAGCACGCAGGTAAACTGTATTTCCTTTTAATGTTATCAATGGATTGTTTTATATTGTGATTTCTCCAAAATAAACAAAAGTAGCCGGCCCTTTTAGAAAAACATGGGTATAAAAGCCATTTTTCTCCGTGAAACTCACTTCCAAAGTCCCGCCTTCTACTTGCAATTCGATAACCGAGCTATTTGTTTTTCCAGTGGCTTTCATAGCGATGGCTACGGCTGTGGCTCCGGTTCCACAAGAAAGTGTTTCGTCTTCCACGCCTCTTTCGTAGGTTCGTAAGGCAAATTTATTTTCTTCTTTCTGCGCTACAAAGTTGATGTTACTTCCCGCTTTTCCGTATAATTCGCCGTAACGGATTTTGGCACCCTCGTTTCTTACATCGAAAATGTGTAAATCCTCCACCATCTGAACATGATGTGGAGAACCTGTATTTAAAAAGACATGATTCTCGCGCTGCTGAACCTCATCTACATCTTTCATCTGAAGTGAGATAATTCCCTGATCGTTAATCGTTGCGTAATGCAATCCATCCGTAGCGATAAAAGTGGTTTCGGTAGCGATAATTCCTAATTTTTTAGCAAAAGCCACCAAACATCTTCCGCCGTTTCCGCACATGGAACTTTCGTTACCATCGGAGTTATAATAAACCATACGAAAATCCGTCGACTCATCGTTTTCCAAAAGAATTAAACCATCGGCTCCGATTCCAAATCGTCTATCACACAATCTTTCAACGAGTTTGGTATCATTTTTGGGGAATTGTAAATCACGGTTGTCCAACATAACAAAGTCGTTTCCGGTTCCCTGATATTTGTAAAAGGTATAGCGCATCTGAATTTCAAATAAATACAAAAATACAAATATTAACAACACGTTAAACTCTGTTAAACGGGCGTTAAACCATTTTTTTGAATTGCGGAACTTTTTAATTTTACTGTTAAATAATTAAACATACTTTATATTATGAATAAATTTTCAAGCTTATTGTTGGTATCTCTGTTAAGCGGAACAATTACGCTTGGGGCATACAAATTGTTTTTTGACGAAAATTCAGGTTCAAAAAGCAAACTTTCTGTTGCTGCAGATAACTTTACCAGAAATGTTGGATTAGGTGCCGAATCAGTAGATTTTACAACTGCCGCCGAAAATGCCGTGCATTATGTGGTTCACGTGAAGAATGTTTCGGTTTCCGAACTTCCGTCCAATCCGATTATGGAATATTTTTACGGCTATCGCGGTGGACAACAGCAAACTCAGGTTGGAACCGGTTCGGGTGTGATTATTTCGGAAGACGGCTACATTGTAACCAACAACCACGTCATCCAAAATGCTACCGAATTAGAAATCACGTTGAACAACAACAAATCGTACAAAGCAAAATTGGTTGGAACCGACAGCAAAATGGATGTTGCGCTTTTAAAAGTTACCGCCGATGAAAAACTACCTTATGCTACTTTTGGAAATTCCGATAGCATGCGCGTTGGTGAATGGGTTTTAGCGGTTGGAAATCCGTACAACTTAAACTCGACAGTAACGGCTGGAATTGTTTCGGCGAAAGCGAGAAATTTAAGTAAAGACGGAATCCAATCTTTCATTCAAACTGATGCTGCTGTAAACCCTGGAAACAGTGGTGGCGCTTTAGTGAACACTCGTGGAGAATTGGTCGGAATCAATACGATGATTTCTTCTCCAACCGGAAGTTACGCAGGATATTCGTTTGCAGTTCCGTCCAATATCACCAGAAAAATCATAGAAGATTTAATGGAATACGGCAACGTTCAACGCGGTGTTTTAGGTGTCGAAGGTGGTGAATTGAACAGTATCGCTGCAAAAGAATTCGGGGTGAAACAGACACAAGGTTTTTACATCAATTCGGTTTCTAAAAATTCAGGAGCGGAACAAGCTGGTTTACGTAAAGGTGACATCATTGTGAAGTTAGACAATCAGGCTGTAAACGGTTATGCGGATTTAACTTCTTATGTAAATTCAAAACGCCCGAACGATTTGATTCAGGTTGGAATTCTTCGTGACGGAAACCAGAAAACGATTCCGGTACGCTTGACAAAACGCGAATTAGTTAACGTAGATTATAATGGTTTCGAATTTGAAGATTTGGATGCGGCCGACAAAAAACGCTTCCGTGTAAACGAAGGTGTAAAAATCAAAGACATCACCAATGAAAACTATCTGGAATATGCCGATGTATTGAAAGGCAGTGTGATTTTAAGAATTGATGGCGTAAAAGTAAATTCGATGGATCAGGCTTCAAGAATTCTGAATGCCAAATCCAACAATCAGAAGTTCCGTGTTGAAGTGATCACACAAGCCGGAGAACGACTTCAGATGATCCTTTAAAAACCTCAAACGATACAAAGTCAGCTTTTTCAGGCTGACTTTTTTATTTAATTTCACCACTATTTTTTCGGCAATCTGATTAAAAATCAATATTTTTGCACCAAATTTTAACAACACAAAATAACACATGAACAATTCCGCTTTATACGAAAAAGAATTGGCTTTTCAGGCAGACAGAAGAAGAGCCGGTGTAGAATTAATCAAGATTATCAGCGATTTATGGTATGATAAATCTATTGAATTGGTACTTTTCCGCAATCAGTTGATTGACCGCAATGTTAGTGACATCATCAATTTACACGAATATGCTGTGGAATTTGTTCAGAAACCAATCAATGTTTTTGATTCTGTGGAAATTGCTCGTGCCATTCAGGCTTTAGATTTACCGCCTTCAAGAATTGATATCGGTAAATTAACATACGAATACCATTTAGAAGACGACAAATACAACGATGCAACGGCTTTCGTTATTGACAAATTAAGATTGGCTAAAGACACTTCTGAAATCAAACCTAAAGATGTGGTTTTATACGGATTTGGTCGTATCGGACGTTTATTAGCTCGCGAAATGATGGCAAAAGTTGGAAAAGGACAACAATTGCGTTTGCGTGCTATCGTTACCAGAGATAAGAGTGATGCTGTTTTATTAGAAAAACGCGCGTCTTTATTACGTTACGATTCAGTTCACGGTGATTTCGAAGGTTCTGTTTCTGCAGATGTGGAAAACAACGCTTTGATTATCAACGGAGCTTCGGTTCATATCATTACAGCAAATTCTCCGGAAGAAATCGATTATACCGCTTACGGAATTAACGACGCTTTAATTATTGATAATACAGGTGCTTTCACAACGGAAGAAGCTTTAAGTCGTCACTTAACTTCAAAAGGTGCTGATAAAGTTTTATTAACAGCTCCAGGAAAAGGTGTTCCGAATATCGTTTACGGAGTAAATCACGAAAACTACAACCCGGATGAAGTTAAAATCTGGTCTGCAGCTTCTTGTACAACCAATGCCATTACGCCTGTTTTAGCTGCTATCGAAGAAACTTTAGGTGTTGTTAAAGGACATTTGGAAACTATTCACGCGTATACAAACGACCAAAACTTGGTTGACAACATGCACAAAAAATACCGTCGTGGTAGAGCAGCAGCGTTAAACATGGTAATTACGGAAACGGGAGCTGGAAGTGCTGTTGCAAAAGCATTACCTAGCTTAGCAGGAAAATTAACTTCCAATGCAATTCGTGTACCGGTTCCAAACGGTTCGTTAGTGGTTCTTAACTTGGAAGTAGGTAAAGAAACTTCAAGAGAAGATTTGAACGCCATCATGAAGAAATACGCTTTGGAAGGTAACCTTGTAGAGCAAATTAAATATTCTTTAAACAATGAATTAGTATCTTCAGATATCGTTGGAACTTCGGCTCCTGCCATTTTTGACAGCAATGCTACAATCGTTTCTGCCGATGGTAAAAATGTGGTAATGTATGTATGGTATGACAACGAGTATGGTTATAGTCATCAGGTTATCCGTTTGGCAAAATACATTGCTAAAGTAAGACGTTACATGTACTATTAATAGATACGATATCTCTAAATAATAAATCCGCTTCGAGAAATTGAGGCGGATTTTGTATTTTTAAACAAATGCTATTTTATGAATTTACAACCCATTTTAGAAAACGAGACTATACTATTGCCTCCGCTTAAAGAATCTGATTTTGAAGAATTGTTTCAAGTCGCTTCTGATCCATTAATTTGGGAGCAACATCCGAACAAAGACCGCTATAAAAGAGATGTTTTTCAAACATTTTTTGAAGGCGCAATAAAATCTGGCGGTGCTTTTAAAATTATTGACAAACATTCGAACGAAATCATCGGAAGCACACGGTTTTACGATTTCAATTCAGATGAAAAAAGCATTTTAATCGGTTATACCTTTTATGGAAGAAAGTATTGGGGTTCAACTTATAATCCGCAGGTAAAAAAACTAATGTTAGAGTACGCTTTTCAGTTTGTTGAAAAAGTTCATTTTCATATCGGCGCACAAAATATCCGTTCTCAAAAAGCGATTGAAAAACTTGGCGCTATAAAAACACGAGAAATTGAAGTAGCTTATCATGGCGAACCCGAAAAATTAAACTTCGAATACACCATCAAAAAAGAAGCTTGGGTTAATTAAGTACGCGGTTTATCTGCACAAAACGCTTCGCATAATACGCTTCTTTTGTAGAAGAAATTATTACTCCGGAACTTGTTGAAGAATGTATAAATTTAATTTCATCGTCTAAAACTTCCGTGACCATACCAACGTGACCAATTGCTCTTCCTCTTGTGGTAAAGAAAATCAAATCGCCTTTTTGCGCTTGACTTTTACTCACCTCAACACCTGCATTAGCCGCCATATCCGATGACGAACGCGGTAAGGTTATATCAATATTTTTATAAGTAACGAACATCAATCCGGAGCAATCAAAACCACTCCTATCAGTTCCACCACTTCGGTAACGAACGCCCATGTTTTCAGAAGCTTTGGCAATTAAAAAATCGGCTTTCTCGGCTGCATCTGCAGATAATGACAGAGAAGATGTTTCATCATTTGAATTACTTACAGATTCACGAACTTCTTCCTCTTTTTTAGATTCCGTTTGAACAACCTCAACTTGACTTTCAATTGGAGTAATTCCTTCTTTTACAACAAGTCGCTGACCAATTTCCAATCCGTTAGCGATGTGTGGATTTAACTTTTCCAATTGTGCGATAGAAATACCATAACGCTTTGAAATACCGTATTTGGTTTCTTTCGACACAACCTCATGAACAACTGCATTTTGATTCGCTAAATTATCCTTCTTAGATTCTGAAATGTCTGTCTTTTTGCTTTCAACAACACTTTCCTTTTCCTCTGCAATGTTTTCAGTTCCGGGGATAAAAATTATATCCTTTACATCTAATTTATTGTTTTCGATTTGCGGATTAACGCTTTTCAACTCATCAACAGAAACATTATACTTTCTAGCTATCACGTAAAATGATTCTCCTGAAGCGACAGTGTGTTTTTGTAACTTCTTCTGTAGTTTAGCAATCTTCTTTTTTTCTGTTTTAGAAAGTTGTTCTTCCTCTTGTTTTTTGATCCCTTTGGGCAAGGACAACAGTTCTCCTAATTGTAAATTATCGGAAATTAACTGCGGATTTACCTCGCGCATTTTATCAACCGAAGTATCATATTTCTTAGCAATACTGTACAACGATTCTCCCGAAACCACTTTATGGGAAGCACCGGACGAATTTTGTTTTTTAGAATCTTTCGTTGATTTTGCTGATTTTTTCGGAATATATAAAACCGTATTCAGAGCTAGAATTCCTTTAGCCTTGGGATTTTCTTCAAAAATATCGGCTTCCGAAACATTGTACTTTTTTGCAATACTGTAAACCGATTCACCACTAACAACAACGTGCTTGATTTTCTCCTGAGAAAAAACCATTGTAGAAACCAGTAAAAACAATATTGTAAAAAATCTGAACAACTTCATCTGCTTATAATTGAGGGAACCGAAATTCCAATTTTCGAAAGGTTTGGCAAGATAAAAAAACTCCCAACAAATGTGGGAGTTTTAACTTTATTTTAATCGTAAAAATGTTTACGCTTTACCGGCCGCAATCAGATTCAAAGCAGAACCCGCTACAAACCAGCCAATTTGACCTTCATTGTAAGTATGATTCGCCTTGATAACATCTTTTGAACCATCTGCGTGAATAAACTCCAAGGTTAATGCTTTTCCAGGTGCAAACTCGGTTAAATCCAAAAAGTTAATTGTGTCATCTTCCTGAACTTTATCATAATCTGCTTCGTTCGCAAAGGTTAAGGCTAACATTCCTTGTTTTTTCAGGTTGGTTTCATGGATACGCGCGAAGGATTTTACCAAAACCGCTTTCACTCCTAAGAAACGTGGCTCCATAGCGGCATGTTCACGAGAAGAACCTTCTCCGTAATTATGATCTCCAACTACTATTGATGGAATTCCGGCTGCTTTATAGGCTCTTTGCACTTTCGGCACTTCATCATACGAACCATTCAACTGATTTTTAACCGAATTCGTTTTATGATTGAAAGCATTTTCCGCTCCGATTAACATATTATTGGAAATATTATCCAAATGACCACGGAAACGCAACCAAGGACCTGCCATTGAAATGTGGTCGGTGGTACATTTTCCGAAGGCTTTGATTAGCAATTTGGCTCCGGAAATATTTTTCCCGTCCCACGGTTCAAATGGCGCTAACAACTGCAAACGATCCGAAGTGGGTGAAACAATTACCTGAACTGAAGAACCATCAGCCGCAGCTGGCTGAAAACCATCGTCTTCCACATCGAAGCCTTTGGTTGGCAATTCATCTCCTTTTGGCGGTAACAATTTCACTTCTTGTCCGCTATCGCTTAAAAGTGTATCAGTAATCGGGTTGAAATCCAATCGTCCTGAAATTGCTAAGGCAGCCACCATTTCCGGAGAAGTTACGAAAGCATGTGTATTCGGGTTTCCGTCGGCTCTTTTGGAGAAATTTCGGTTGAAGGAATGGACGATTGTATTTTTTTCTTGTTTATCGGCACCTTCTCTGTCCCATTGTCCGATACACGGGCCGCAGGCGTTGGTAAACACTTTGGTTCCCATTTTTTCAAAAACCGCAATGATTCCATCCCTTTCAATCGTATATCGAATTTGTTCCGAACCTGGATTGATTCCGAATTCTGCTTTTGGAGTGATTCCGTGTGCGACAGCTTGTTCTACGATAGATGCAGCTCTAGACATATCTTCGTAGGATGAATTGGTACATGAACCGATTAAGCCCCATTCTACTTTGATTGGCCATCCGTTAGCTGCTGCTTCCGATTTCATTTTAGAAACTGGCGTTCCTCTATCTGGCGTGAATGGTCCGTTAATATGTGGTTCTAATTCAGATAAATTGATTTCGATTAATTGGTCGAAATATTGTGCCGGATTCGCATATACTTCAGCATCAGCAGTCAAATATGACGCTACTTTATCCGCAGCGTTTACTACATCCTGACGACCGGTAGCCGCTAAATATCTTCGCATGGAATCATCGTAACCAAAAGTAGAAGTTGTGGCGCCAATTTCGGCACCCATATTACAAATGGTTCCTTTTCCGGTACACGACATCGACTCTGCACCTTCTCCGAAATATTCAACGATAGCACCGGTTCCGCCTTTTACGGTTAGGATATCGGCTACTTTTAAAATTACGTCTTTTGGTGCGGTCCATCCGTTTAATTTTCCGGTCAGTTTTACACCGATTAATTTCGGAAATTTCAACTCCCAAGACATTCCGGACATCACATCTACTGCATCGGCACCACCAACGCCAATAGCTAACATTCCCAAACCTCCGGCGTTAACCGTGTGTGAATCGGTACCAATCATCATTCCGCCCGGAAACGCATAATTTTCCAAAACAATTTGGTGAATAATTCCCGATCCAGGTTTCCAGAACCCAATCCCATATTTATTCGACACCGAGGAAAGAAAATCAAAAACTTCTTTGGATTGCGTATTGGCAACCGCTAAATCTGTTTTCGCGCCGACTTTGGCTAAAATCAAGTGATCGCAATGTACCGTTGTAGGAACAGCCACTTTGCTTTTTCCGGCGTGCATGAATTGCAACAGAGCCATCTGAGCCGTTGCGTCCTGACAAGCCACTCGGTCTGGTGCAAAATCTACATAATCTTTCCCTCGAACAAAAGCTTGCGTAGGAGTTTGTTCCCACAAATGGGAATACAATATTTTTTCAGAAAGTGTTAGCGGTCGACCTACCAATTCGCGCGCTTTATCCACACGAGCAGCCATAGTCGCATACACTTTTTCTATCATTTCTATATCAAAAGCCATAAGAATACTAGAATTACTGTTATACTATTCCGTTAAAATCATCCCCAATTTACAAAAAAAAGACGAGGTATAAAAAAGCCTAAGTCAATAAACTTAGGCTTTAGAATTATTTAACAGTTCTGTTATTATTTCACTAACAACTTGTGTGAAGGAGCAAATTTGGTCAGGTTGATTCCGTTTACTGCTTCTGTATACTCTTCGATGGTTGGCGTTCTTCCTAAAATTGTAGAAAGTACTACCACCGGAGTTGAAGACAACAATGACTCTCCTTTTTTCTCCGCAGAATCTTCTACAACACGACCTTGGAACAAACGCGTTGATGTTGCCATAACCGTATCTCCTTTTGCTGCTTTTTCCTGGTTACCCATACAAAGGTTACAACCCGGACGCTCTAAATACAACATATTTTCGTATTCTGTACGTGCAGCACCTTTTGGCGCATCATCGTTAAATTCGAAACCTGAATATTTTTGTAATACTTCCCAGTCACCTTCTGCTTTCAACTCGTCAACGATGTTGTATGTTGGAGGAGCAACTACTAAAGGTGCGTTGAATTTAACTTCCCCTTTTTGCGCTTCCACGTTTTTAAGCATTTGCGCTAAAATTTTCATATCGCCTTTGTGAACCATACACGATCCGATGAAACCTAAATCTACTTTTTTAGTTCCTCCGTAGAAAGAAAGTGGACGAATAGTATCGTGTGTATAACGTTTTGAAACATCAGCGTTGTTTACGTCTGGATCGGCAATCATTGGCTCAGCGATTACATCTAAATCAACTACAACCTCAGCATAATATTTCGCGTTCGCATCTGGTCTCAATGCAGGTTTTTCACCCGATTTAATTTCTGCAATACGCTTATCTGCTTTATTGATTAAGCCTTGAAGGACTTGCTTATGGTTGTCCATTCCTTTATCAATCATGATTTGGATACGGCCTTTCGCAATTTCCAATGATTCTACCAAAGTATCATCTTCCGAAATGCAGATAGACGCTTTTGCTTTCATTTCCGCAGTCCAGTCAGTAAATGTAAACGCTTGGTCAGCTGTTAAAGTTCCGATGTGAACTTCAATAATTCTTCCCTGGAATACGTTTTCACCTCCAAATTGGTGCAACATTTGTGCTTGCGTAGCGTGAACCACATCACGGAAATCCATGTATGATTTCATATCGCCTTTGAAAGTCACTTTTACAGATTCTGGAATTGGCATGGAAGCTTCTCCTGTTGCCAAAGCCAAAGCCACAGTTCCTGAATCGGCACCGAAAGCAACACCTTTTGACATACGAGTGTGAGAATCTCCACCGATAATGATTGCCCATTCATCAATCGTAATATCATTCAACACTTTATGAATAACGTCAGTCATGGAGTGGTAAACGCCTTTCGGGTCACGTGCTGTGATTAATCCGAAATCGTTCATGAATTTCATCAATTTCGGAATATTCGCTTGTGCTTTTTTATCCCAAACCGAAGCGGTGTGACAACCTGATTGGTACGCTCCGTCAACTATTGGAGAAATCGTAGTTGCCGCCATTGATTCTAATTCCTGAGCGGTCATCAATCCTGTAGTGTCCTGAGAACCTACGATGTTAACCTCTACTCGAACATCGGAACCGGAATGCAATACTTTTCCTGGCGTTGTTCCAACTGCGTTTCTGTTGAAGATTTTCTCCACCGCAGTTAAACCTTGCCCTTCGTGAGAGATTTCTTTTGAAGGTGCAAAAACAACCGGTACTTCAACACCTAACGTTTTACCAGCAAATGTTTGTAATTTTTTACCGAATACAATCGCGTAAGATCCACCTGCTTTGATGAATTCCATCTTTTGCGGCGTGAACGCTTTGGCGATATCGATTAATTCTTTATCTCCGTTGTATAATTTTTTAGTTTTGGTATTGATAGTCAAAACCGTTCCAGTTGCTACAGAATAAGCTTCTTCTAAAATTGGCTCTCCGTTTTCGTTGCGAACCAATTCTCCGTTGGCATCTGTTTTTTTAACCCAGTTTTTAAGGTCTAAACCGATACCTCCCGTTACATCAACCGTTGTTAAGAAGATTGGGGAAATTCCGTTAGTTCCTCCTACAATTGGAGCAAAATTTACAAACGGAACGTACGGACTTGCTTGTTTACCGGTCCAAAGTGCTACGTTGTTTACACCCGACATACGTGAAGAACCAACTCCCATCGTACCTTTTTCAGCAATTAGCATTACTGATTTGTCTGGATGTTGTGCTTGAAGTGCTTTGATTTCTTCCTGAGCTTCCGGTGTGATCATACATTTTCCGTGTAATTCACGGTCGGAACGCGAGTGTGCTTGGTTTCCTGGTGATAATAAATCGGTTGAAATATCTCCTTCACCAGCGATGAATGTTATCACTTTAATTTCTTCAGCTACTTCCGGAAGTTTGGTGAAGAATTCCGCTTTTGCGTAGCTTTCTAAAATTTCTTTTGCAATCGCGTTTCCGCTGTTATACGCTGCTTTTAAACGATCCGTATCTGCTTCGTATAAGAAAACCTGAGTTTTTAAAACATCCGCCGCTTGTTTAGCGATATCCGAATCATTTCCTAAAGCCAAATCCAACAATACTTCGATTGATGGACCACCTTTCATATGAGACAACAATTCAAAAGCAAAAGCAGTTGAAATTTCGCTTACTATTGCTTCTCCCAGAATGATCTCTTTTAAAAATTTTGCTTTTACACCAGCCGCAGGTGTAGTTCCCGGCAAAGTGTTATAAATGAAAAAGTTTAAGGAATCTGCTCTATTTGTATTATTTGCATCTTTAATTTGCACAATGATTTCGCTTGTCAATTCTGCACCATCGATAGGTTTAGGATGAAGTCCCTGACCTTTTCTCTCTTCAATCTCTTTGATATAATCGCTGTAAATACTCATTGGAATTTTATTTGAATAAGTTATGTTATTATTTGTTTTTCCTTAAAAGTTGCACAAATTTATACAATCAAATTCAAATTAAAAAATATTTAGCATTTCTTTAATTTCAGAAGAATATTATTTATAAAGATTCTATTTTAATGAATATATTTTATTAAAATTAGAAAAAACAGTGATTATATTACGATTTCTTAATTTTTAAAAAATATTTTAGCAATTCTCAAAAAAAGGGCTGTCAAAATTGATAATTCGGCAGTTTTAGTAGCGGTCACGCAAATCCATAATGGGTTTTTCGAAGTAGCGATAAAGCAAAAAACTCAGCAAAAAAGTAATTAACAAATAGGCGAACGTAAATCCGTGCAACATCGAAGTTGAGAAAGCCTCAGTTGAAATAAAATACTTCATCAACTGCAAAACCACACCATAATGCAATAAATATATGGAATAAGAAATTTTACTAGTAAAAGTGATTGAATTTGTCAGCCAATTACTTTCTGCTTTCCATTCCGATAAAAAAGGTAAAAACAAAGAAAAAGTTATCGAGGTAAGTGGTAAATACAACACATTCCAGAAAAACGGATGCGTGTCAATCAACAATCTGAAAAAGCCGACGCCAACATACATAAAACCAACGAAAACTAATCCAATCAAAGCAAACAAGAATCGTTTCGACTTCCAAATATCAACAAAAACCATACTGAACCAAGCCGCAAGAACGCCAATCAAAATCGAATCAATTCGGTAGATCACCACAGCTTTTAAGGACAAATTCCACTGATTAATATCGATATTTTCAGTAGTGAGCTGATATGCTAATTTGAAGATTAAAAACAAGAGCGTCAGAATAAAAACGATTATAAAAAAAGCTCTCGATTTATTTTTCGGTCTCACTAAAAAACTACAGAACAAGAAGGCTAATGGTAAAAACAAATATGCAAATTCTTCAACCGAAAGGCTCCAGGATTCTGTAAAAAAAGGCTTCATCGTCCAGGCGAAATTCTGTAAAAAGAACGGATAGAAAACTACATCCTTAAGCGAAGTTCCGATGATGAGTGCTATGACGATATTCAGCAGAAGTACCAAATAATAATTCGGCAAGGTTCTAAACCAGCGGCGTTTCAGAAAATAAAACATCGTCTTCGTTGTAAAATCTTCTTTCAGATATAAACGATACAATATTCTTCCGATTAAAAAACCACTCAACACAAAGAAAATTTCAACGCCCCAAAAACCGAACAACTTAAAAATTTCAACCAAAAAACCTTTGCTTTCAGGATAAATCCACAAAACGTGTGAACACAAAACCATTATAATAGCTGCAGCGCGCATCAGGTCTAATCCGAAAATTCTATTCTGTTCCAATTTCTTTACAATTTATACGTTGACAATCTATAGCTATTGATGGGTTTTTCAAAATAACGATAAAACAAATAACTGAGCCCTATCGTCAATGCCAAATAACCAAAGGTAAACAGATTCAGTTCTAATGACGAAAAACTTTTTAAATCAAAGATTTGCATCAACAGAAAAAGCACAATACTATAATGAATCAGATACACCGAATACGAAATATCACAAAAGAATTTCACCGGTTTTTCTAAAACGATTGAACCTTTCTCCCAATGAAGCAACATCGGAAAAAACAACAAAACAATGAGTGAGGCAAACGGAAGCACAAAAACATTCCAAAACCAGGCTGCATTCTCAAGACGTAATCCAAAATAGGCTAATCCTAAAATAAAAAGTACGAAAAACAGAAATCCAAGGACCACAAAAAGCAAACGATGATTTTTAAAAAATGCTGGAAATTCTAAATAAAAACATCCGAAAAGCACACCGAACAATACCGAATCCAACCGATAAAGCACTACCGAACGAACCGATTGACTCCAAACGGCCAAACTCAAATTATCTGAATTAAAATGATAATATATTTTAGCCAAAAAAGAAATGCTAATCAAAAAAGCAATAACGATAAAAAACAATTTCTTCCGGCTTAACCGTGAAAAAATCAGCAATACAAGCAGTAGCAGAGCTAAAGCAATTACATAACCGATTTCCTTAACCGGCAAACTCCAAGATTCCGGAAAAAAGGCAGGAATCGGACGGTTGATGTTCTGCAACAATAAAAAATATTTCCAGATTTCATCAATCGAGAAAGAAAACCAAAGGAAAATTCCGAGGTTGATTAAAAGTACCAAATAATAACTCGGTAAAATTCGGAACAAGCGTCTCAGCAAAAAATCTTTCACATCCCGAAACCGATATTCTCCGTAAACAAACAATTTAAACATCGAACTTCCGATTAAAAAACCGCTCAATCCGAAGAAAAGTTCAATTCCGAAAAAACCACTCAAATCTTTCAATTTTGACAAAACGCCATGACTTTCAGGATAAATCACAGAAGAATGCGAAAACAAAACCATCATAATAGAACCCGCACGCAAAACATCCAACCCGAAAATTCGATTTGATGTATTTCTTGGAGTGCCATTCATTCTTTTGTTTACTTTTGTGATTATGGTTTCGAAAATGAGAAAATCAAAGATATACAAATATTTAGGAGTTGCTTTATTGTTAGGAATAATTGGCGGCGGAATTTGGTATAGCCAGCTCACCAACAGACATAAGGCTATTGTCAAAACGTTTTTCATTCATAAAACCGGATTGGTGGACAACGATTGGATTGTAGACAACAACCAACAGCAATACCGAATGGTATCACCCACTTTTCTTATTGACGGGATTTACAAATCGATGGAAGGTCCGAAAGCGTCACGTTACATTCAATTAGAAAATTCAGATAAGCTACTTTGGATTACAGGTTTTGACGTGGAAGCAATTGATGCTAAAACCAATGAAGCACTTTCCAACGATTTCATTTGTCATATGAATGTCGATATCAATGACACACAATATTACACCCAATGGGATTTGAAAGACCGCATCGGGAAACAATATCCGCGAATGACTTCTCTTTCACACGGTTTGGAACATTTTGATTTCCCAAAAGGTTATGGCGTACCGATAGTGGGAAAAGATTTCCTGTTTGTAACAACGCAAACCTTAAACCACAACCAACCCAAAATTTTCAAAAAAGTAAAACACGAAATTGGCGTGAAATACGAAGCCTACAACAAAACGCAAAAACCTTTAATGACCCGAACGGTTTACATTCAGTTACCTTTTGATAAAAATGACCCTTTCAAAGGACCGCTCGATCCGGCAAGCAATCAGTGTATTCCGGTGGAAACTAAAAATCATACATATTGTGACAAAGCCGGCAATATGCTTTCCGGCCACTGGGTAATTCCGGTTGGCAAAAAAAGCTACAGAAGTTCTATCACGGAACAATTACAGATTAAAGACAGCTTGCGTTTGCATTTTTCGGCTCCGCATGTACATCCGTTTGCCACTTCAATCAGTGTTTTTGATAAGTCGGAAAACAAAATGGTATTTACCTGTAACGTAAAAAACTATATAGACAGAATCGGCCTAGAGAAAATTGATACTTTTAGTTCAAAACAAGGTATTTGGCTATACAGTAATCACGAATACGAACTGGTCATGACCTGTGACAACACTTCGAAAATCGATCAGGACATGATGGGCAGTATGTTTTTGTTTTTCTACGATAAAGAATTGGACGACAAAATTCAAAAACGATTATAAAGAAAAAGGCTCATAAAACTGAGCCTTTTTTATTAAAACAATTTCTTGATTATCGTTTCTTCTGAAATTCCCTCCGCATCCGCTTTGTAGTTTTTAATAATACGATGACGAAGAATCCCGGTTGCTACTGCTTGCACATCTTCAATATCCGGAGAAAACTTCCCATTCAAGGCTGCATGAGTTTTAGCGGCTAAAATTAAATTTTGAGACGCACGTGGTCCTGCTCCCCAATCCAAATAATTTTTAATAAAGTCTGTTGCTAAAGCATTATCAGGACGGGTTTTAGACACTAAAGTAACCGCATATTCAATCACATTGTCTGCCACAGGAATACGACGAATTAAGTGTTGAAAATCGATGATTTCCTGAGCCGAAAACAACGGATTCACTGTAACCGAATAATCCGTAGTAGTCGATTTCACCACTTGCACTTCTTCTGCAAAACTTGGATAATCCAATTTGATGGCGAACATGAAACGGTCTAACTGTGCTTCCGGCAACGGATACGTTCCTTCCTGCTCGATTGGGTTTTGTGTTGCAAGTACAAAAAACGGTAAATCTAATTTGTAATGCTGACCGGCAATCGTAACAGCTTTTTCCTGCATGGCTTCCAGCAAAGCGGCTTGGGTTTTAGGTGGTGTACGGTTGATCTCGTCGGCTAAAATGATATTGGAAAAAATGGGTCCTTTGATGAATTTAAACGAACGATTTTCATCCAAAATTTCACTTCCCAAAATATCGGAAGGCATCAAATCGGGTGTAAACTGAATGCGTTTAAAATCCAAACCTAAAGCTTGTGAAATCGTATTTACCATCAACGTTTTGGCCAATCCCGGAACCCCAACCAACAACGCGTGTCCGCCGGAAAAAATACTCAATACAATTTGATTGACCACTTCATCCTGACCTACAATTACTTTGGCAATTTCTGCTTTAAGGGCTTTCTGTTTCTCAACAAGGTGCTGAATCGCTGCAACGTCCGACATGATTTATCTGTTTAATTAAAAAGAGTTAGTTCTATCATTTCATAAAACTAACTCTTTTACTGATTTTTTAAAAATTTATTTTTTTAACCAATTGCTCGCAAACTCACAGTCTCTGTATTCGCCATTAATCTTAATGTACGTTTCATTGATTTTTTCTTCCGTCCATTTTGCAACTGCTTTAAGCTGTTTTTCTTTCAAAGCCAATTCTTTGATTTTCATATAATCGGTTGAAAAATCTGCGGTGTGCTCTTCGAATCGGTTTGTAACAGTTACCAGTTTGTATCGTCTACTTCCGTTTTGTTCCTGATCGATTAACGGCAAGGACACCTCTCTATCTTTTAAATCTGAAACCTGACTGTATAAAGAAGGATCCATTTTAGTAAGCTCAAAACGAGTTTCCATCGTTCTCGGATTCATTAACAATCCACCGCTGTTTTTGGTTTCTTTCTCATCTGAAAACTGACGAGCCGCTTCAGCAAACGAAATTTCTCCGTCAACAATTCGCTTACGAATACCTTCAATTTTAGTCTTTGCTTCAGCCATAGCTTCCGGGGTAACTTTTGGAGACATTAAAATATGACGAACGTCTAATTCTTGTCCGCGAACTTTTTCAAGATAAATGATATGGAAGCCATACTCTGTTTCAAAAGGCTCTGAAATTTCACCTTCCTGCAAACTGAACGCTACATCTTTGAATTCTTTTACAAACTGAGTCTTTTTGGTCATTTTGTAATAACCTCCGTTGGATTTCGATCCCGGATCTTCAGAATATAAAATCGCTCGGCTAAAGAAACTTGAACCTTCCTGTACTTCTTTTTTAATTTCCTTCAACTTATCGATTACTTTTTGTTTTTCAACATCCGAAACGGCTGGCTTCACAACAATTTGCGCTACTTCCATTTCAGCACCGAAAACCGGCAAATCTTCTTTTGGAATTGCCTTAAAAAAGGTACGAACTTCGTCTGGTGTAATACTTACTTCATCAAAAATCTTACGTTGCATCTGCGAAGTAAGTTTATTCAATTTGATAATATCGAAAAGAGCCGTTTTAAATTCTTCAACATTCTTTTTATTATAAAACTTAACTACTTTATCAATACTACCCGCTTGTTCAACCATTTGATCAATTTGGTTATTCATTATCTCATTGACTTCAGAATCAGTAACTACAACACTATCCTGAATCGCCTGATGTGCATACAAACGATTTTCAAGAAGTGTACCGATCATCTCGCAACGGGTAATATCTGTAGTCGATATTCCCTGAGCCTCCATTTCTACAAAGGTTTTATCGATATCTGAATCTAAAACCACATAATCACCCACTACGGCAACCACTCCATCAATCTTCTTTTTCGAGCTGGGTTGAGCATACATCTGACTGATAGACAACAACATCAGACCAAAAACATACACTGCATTTTTTGACAATATTCTCATTCTTATTTATTTATTAAGCTAAGCTTCTTCTAATTATTTTAATTCGTTTTTTACTTTGGCAAAAGTAGCATCATTTACCTTAATTGAAAATTCCTTCTTCAATTCTTCAACCCAATGCTGCTCTAAATATTGCTGATAATCATTTATCACACGGCCTCTAACCTCATCTAAAGTTTTAACCGCTGGAGCAAATGTTTCATCAATTTGAACAACATAGTAATAATCCCCAACTTTAACGATGTCTGAAATTCCTTTTTTGTATTCGTTCAGTTTTGGTAAGTTTTCAGAACCTACTTCGAAAGTTCCTCCGTTAGTCATTACCTCAACTTTATTGTTTTTGTTCAGTTGTTCTTTGATGTAATCAGCTGACTTTCCTTTCTTTAAAAACTTCTGAGCCTTTTTAATGATATCTTCTTTGGTTGACGAGAAAACATTCGCTTTTACACGCTCTTTCCATTGATACTTGGTTTTATTCAAGTCATAAAACTGTTGCAACCCTAACGAATCGGTTTTTGCTTTCTGCCAGATTTCTTTTTCCATCAAATCGAAAAGCAACAACCCGTCGCGGTATTCATCCATTACATGACCAAACTCCGGGAATTCCTTTTCTAAATTATTATCGTAATATTCCGCTAGTTTAGCATCTACGAAATCATTGTATAATCTTTCGTAAAGCTTCCCTAATGGTTTGATATTCAAATTCGCTTTCTGCTGGTTTGACATATAAGTGACAAACGCCGTAGATTTAACTTTTTGATCTTTATTGATTGTAAACAAAACCTCTTGTGGATCCTTCACTCCCGGCATTTCCCATTCTTGGGTATAAAATTTATCGTTCAAATAAAGCAGACAAGTATTGTAGGCTTTTTTGTTCTGCTCCACTTTATACTTCGCACGTAATTTATCATTCAGCGATTTGCTGATTAATTTGGAACGATCGTCTTTACGGATTCTGGAATCGAATTCCGCCTCAACTTCTTCAATTGGTTTTACGGGATGTTTCTCCAATAATTTGATGATATGCCAACCGAATTCCGATTGAAATGGCTCAGAAATCTGCTCTTTATCTTTCAATGAAAAAGCTGTGTTTTCAAAAATTTCAGAACTCAATTCTCCGGAACCAAATCGCTGTAAGGCACCACCTTTTCCTGAAGATGATTTATCCTGAGAAAACTGTTGTGCTAATGCCTCAAAACTTTCGCCTTGTTTCAATTTTTTATAAACTTCGTCAATAGTCTTTTTAGCCGTTTCAGCTTCGACAGGATTTTGACCATTTAACGTCATAATATGAGCTACAGTAACTTGTCCTCTGTTGTCTCTAACATCATTTACTTTTACCAAATGATATCCAAAACGCGTTCTCACTGGCAAAGAAATACTTCCTTTTGATGTTTTAAATGCCGCAGATTCAAACGGATAGACCATTCTAAAAACTGAAAACCATCCTAAATTTCCTTTATTCTCTTTAGCCGATGGATCTTGCGAATATTGTGTCGCAAGTGTTTCAAAATTTTCACCTGCTAAAGCTTTTTTACGGACATCCATTGCCTGATTGTAAGCCTTTAAAGTATCTGCAGGAGCAGCATTCTCATCAACATTGAATAGAATATGCGACGCTTTTACCTCCTTCAACGAACGCTCATAAGCCTCATTGATCAATTCTTTGGTAACTTTAGTATCCGAAGTATAGTTGCGGGAAAGTTGTGTTCTGTAGGATTTCAATTCATTCTGATACGCCACACCATTTTGCAAGCCTAATTTATTAGCTTTGGCTACTTTCAGTTTGTATCCGATAAACAAGTCCAAATATTGGTTCAAATCTTTTTGCGAATCGTCTTTGACCAAATCCAGATTTTTCCTGTAAACTCTTGCAAACTCGTCAGTATAATACGGTTTATCATCAATGGTAAAAAGAACTTCTTTTTTGATTTCCTGAGCATTGGCAGCAACACCTGAAGCTAAAATCAAGCCCAACAAAACAGCTTTGAATTTCATATAATGAATAGTTTTTGTTTGTATAAATAACGGCAAAAGATCTATTTTCTTTTTGCGACCAACAAAAATAGCAATTCATAGCTATTATACAACCACACTACATACTATTAACAAAAAATTATGCGCAAAATCAGTAGTTTATTTTCAAAAGCATCTTCACAAAATGACTTCTCATAAATTATACCTACTTTTGCAGCCTAAAATTAATGATTGATGAGTTTTCAGAAAGAAATACAACGCAGAAGAACCTTCGGAATTATTTCCCACCCCGATGCCGGTAAAACTACCTTAACCGAAAAGCTACTTCTATTCGGAGGAGCGATTCAGGAAGCCGGAGCGGTAAAAAGCAATAAAATCAAGAAAGGAGCCACTTCCGATTTCATGGAAATTGAGCGCCAGAGAGGAATTTCGGTTGCCACTTCCGTGTTAGCTTTCAACTACAAAGACAAAAAAATCAACATTTTAGATACGCCGGGTCACAAAGATTTCGCCGAAGACACTTTCAGAACTTTAACCGCCGTAGACAGCGTAATTGTAGTGATTGACGTTGCCAAAGGGGTTGAAGAACAAACCGAAAAATTGGTAGAAGTGTGCCGTATGCGTAACATTCCAATGATTGTTTTCATCAACAAATTGGACCGTGAAGGAAAAGATGCGTTTGATTTGATGGACGAAGTGGAAAAAAAACTTGGTCTTCACGTTACGCCGTTGAGTTTTCCGATTGGTATGGGATACGACTTCAAGGGAATTTACAATATTTGGGAGAAAAACATCAACTTATTTGAAGGTGATAGTCGTAAAAATATTGAAGAAACCATCGCATTTGACGACGTAAACAACCCGGAGTTAAGTAAAATTATCGGTGAAAAACCAGCCGATAAACTGCGCGAAGAATTAGAATTAGTTTCCGAAGTATACCCAGCGTTCAATCGTGAAGATTATTTGGAAGGAAAATTACAGCCCGTATTTTTTGGTTCGGCTTTGAACAACTTTGGAGTTCGTGAATTGTTGGATTGTTTTGTCGAAATCGCACCAACGCCACGACCAAAAGATTCTGATACCAGAGAAGTGAAGCCGGATGAAAATAAATTTTCAGGTTTCGTCTTTAAAATTCACGCAAATATGGATCCGAAGCACCGTGACCGTTTAGCGTTTATCAAAATTGTATCGGGTACTTTCGAAAGAAACAAACCGTATTTGCATGTACGTTTGAATAAAAATCTGAAATTTTCAAGCCCGAATGCCTTTTTTGCCGAAAGAAAAGAAATTGTTGACATTTCGTATCCAGGTGACATTGTCGGATTACACGATACCGGAAATTTCAAAATTGGGGATACGTTAACCGAAGGCGAATTGATGCAGTTTAAAGGAATTCCGAGTTTCTCGCCGGAACATTTCCGTTACATCAATAATGCCGATCCGATGAAAGCAAAACAACTTGAAAAAGGGGTTGACCAGTTAATGGACGAAGGTGTTGCGCAGTTATTTACGTTGGAAATGAACAATCGAAAAGTAATCGGAACGGTTGGAGCGCTTCAGTATGAAGTAATTCAGTACCGATTGGAACACGAATACGGTGCAAAATGTTCGTATGAAAATTTCCCTGCTTTTAAAGCGTGTTGGGTAAAACCGGAAGATGCTAAAAATGAGGAATTTGCCGAATTCAAACGTATCAAACAGAAGTTTTTAGCCAAAGACAAATACGGACAATTGGTGTTTTTAGCGGATTCGGATTTCTCTATTCAGATGACACAGAGTAAATATCCATCGGTTAAATTGCATTTTACTTCGGAATTTGATTAATGCAATTAATTAACTATCAACATGGTTGATACAACGAGAGAATTAATATATTTGCCATCAGAAACAAAGATTATGAAGTCAACACTTTTAAAAATATACATTTTTAGTTTTTTATTCATGACGGATTTCATCATGGCGCAACCCGGAACCGATGACGGTGGCGGCGGATTAGAAGACGATGATCCACCACCAGCACCAATCAATTCCAAGTTGATTATTTTAGCAGCTTTCGGAATTTTGTATGCTGCTTACTATTTTAAAAACAGAAAACAAACTGCATAAAAAAATCCACCGTTTGGTGGATTTTTTCTTTTTTAAATATTTTTTAGAATAGTATTTTCTTCTGAACCACCAATCCGTCTTGCGTTGTAATTCTTACCAACAACACTGAGTTTTCCATTCTTAAATTTGAAAACACAATCACATTGGCATCGATGTCTTTTTTGTCAGCGAGTAACTTTCCTTCAATATTGTACACTGAAACCTGATTCAAATTATCTGATTTCGATGTTACCATTAAATTACCATCTGTATTTTTAAAAACTGTGACAGCATTAGCAAAAAGCTGCTCGTCAGAACCTAAAGTAGATTCTTGGTAATGAATTTCAAAACGATTGTCAAACGCTCCAACATCCGATGTGAAATTGTAATCTGACGCTTTGATATCATGCATTACATTCAGCATATTATCTTTTAGATAAATATTCTGAGTTCCGGTAAAAATTCCGTCCAAATGATCGACAGCAATAGTATGCGAACCCGAAAAAGTGGTTTTAAAACTCAATGGCACCACATCGGTTATAGCAAAAGTTGGACGACCTTGAATGATATACTTCGTTCCATCAATATCCATGTTTAATGAAACCGGCGCGTCTTCAATAGCTTTTCCGTCGATTCCAAAATCAACATCTAAAGTTGCCGAATCGAAATAGCCAACCAACATTTGATTGTTCGCTCCGGATGTATTGGAAACATTCAGCCAAATTCTGTCACCAGATAACTCATCATTAGAAACTGCTGTTTTAAAGAACTGATTTGCAGTATTGGTTGAACGCATGGCATTGGTAAAAGCTACCGTCGTCGAACTTCCGGTCATTTCAACAAGAAAACCTTGTCCGGTTCGCAAAATCCCATTAGGATTAACAACCTGAGCTTCGCCATTACTTACAAAACCGGCTGTTGTCCAAGTACAATAACCTGGTTCTGTATTGGCGTTATTCGTTTTTCTCCAAAAGTATAATGTTCCTGTAATATTTCCCGAATTTCCATTTACAAAACTCGTCATATTAACTGGTGAAGGATACGGATTCGAAATGGCATTATATCTAAACCCTGCTCCACCGTTACTCGTTGTTAAATTGATGGCTCCATTATTAGGAACACCTGTGTACTGACCGTTCCAAATAGTTGGCGTAGTTGGATGATTATTAGGCATTCGAATTAAATAACCTTTTCCAAGTGCAAAATTACCTGAAGGTGAAATTGACGTATAAACATTCGTTGAGGGCGTATATTCATAGAAACGATTAGCCAAGGTTTGCGGTGAAAAACTCAACAAATTCTGATTCGAAACCGGAGAACCCCACATCGTATAATCCTGACGCATCAAAGCGGAACTGTTTCTGTTTACTGTAATATTCCCGGTATTGCTCACATTATTCACCTGAACCAGATTAGCATTATTCTGAAGTACAAATGAGGCTCCCGAAGCGACATTAAGAGCGTTTGTTATGGTTAAATTGTTTCCAGAAATTACGGTTATAACAGAAGTTCCATTAAGAGCTAATGATGCTGCCAATGCGTTTATTCCTGAAATTTGAATGCTGCCTGAATTAATTATAACATTCGTGGCTGCTGTCGGCACTATTCCACAACTCCAATTGCCTGCAGTACTCCATTGATTGTTTATTGCTCCCGTCCATTGATTGGTGGAATTAATCACAACTGTTGAGGAACCGGAAATCATTATTGAACAAGGAGCTAGGCTAATTGAAACCAAAGTAAGTGTTTGATTGACTGTCACTCCTGAAATTGTTACAGCAGCCGATCCACCTGTTAAAGTTATCACTTGATTAGCTCCTCCGTTTATGGTATAAGTTACAGTCGCACCAGTAGTTCCTGATAAGTTAAAAATAGCATTACCTCCAGCACAAACAGGACTATTATTACTCACAATGGATGCATTCAACTGCGGTATAACTGTAATAGTTGCAACGGTACTATTAGCTGTACATCCAAAATTATTAACCAAAACCACTCTGTAATATCTTGTGACAGTTAAGTTGGAAACCGTCAAAGAAGCCGAAGTATTACTCACATCAACCACACCGGAAGAAAAATCACTAACAAGGGAATACTGCCATTTTTGAATCGTACCACTATGCCCTGAAAGTGTTAATGCAGTACTATTAATTCCGTAACAAACTGTTGCACTTCCGGACAAGGTACCTCCATTCGGCACATTTCTAACACGAACTCTAGCCGAAGTACTATTCACTTGGGCGCAATTTCCACTCTGAACAACTGCTCGATAATATGTTGTAGTCGTTAAATTCGTAACAGTTAATGTCGTAGCAGTATTGGCAATATCTACCGGATTGTTGAAATTTTGTTGAAGAGAAGATTGCCATTTGACAACCGCTCCCGTATGACCCGATAAGGTTAAGGTAGTGGAATTGTTTCCGTAACAGACATCTACATCGGAATTTACATCCCCTCCTACAGTTTGCGGAGTTACCGTAACCGTAACTACAGCACTAAAAATAGTTCCACAGCCTCCTGTCAGCCTCGCCCTGTAATAGCGCGTTGCCGTTAATGTTCCCATTTGACCCGAAGTCAGAGTAGCATTAGTTGCGCCGTTGATGTTCACAAAGGTAACATTATCTGTTGAGCGTTGCCATTGAATCGTACCTGTACTGCCGGACAAAACTATATTGGCCGGTTGCGTTCCCGAACAAATACTTTGATCTGAAGAAACAGTACCAGCTGTTGGATTAACTGTTATTGTAGCTACATTACTATTTGCCTCACACAACCCATTCGTCACAACGCAACGATAATAAGTTGTAGTTGCTACGTTAACAGCGGTATAACTGGTAGTCGTATTGGCTATATCCACTACTCCTGAAGAAAAATCATTAACGGGTGACGATTGCCATTTTACAACACTTCCGGTATGACCCGACAAGGTTAAAGTTGTACTGTTTGCACCTGGACAAACCGAAGTACTTCCGCTTATGGTTCCACCCGTTGGAAGTGGATTAACCGTAAAAAGTGGTGAAGCTCCAGTTCCGTTAAATCCTCCTAAAAACAAAGGTCCAATCGAAGCTAAAGAAATTCTATAATTGCCCGAAGCGGTGGTAGGAATCGTCACTAAGGCCTGAACTCCTGAATTGACAGCACCATTTCCCGTTGTGAACGTATAAGGCAAAAGCGTCGCAACTCCGATAGCACTGTATGGAGCACCACCAGTATTGGAACTCAAACAAGCAATAAAAACTGTATCGGAATCGTATTGACCGTTGTTACCATTCCCATTGGTTGTGGTAAAAGTTAGCGTTACTTGTTGTCCTGCACATACCGGATTTGGCAGCACAGAATTGACTTGAATAGATTGTGAAAAAACATTTAAACCCCATAAAACAAATAATAAACAAATCGTTTTATGAATTTTAACCGAACAAGTTTTTTGTTTAAATAGTAATTTTATTATCAACATCCACCGAATATTTAACAACTCTATCTTATAAAGTTACCAATTAAAAGGTGAAAAATCACTTTTTTTAATCAAAATCGATAAAAGACAAGAATTATTACAAAAAAACCTCCAAAATAATGGAGGTTCAATTTAATGAATTATCTTTTTTGATATTCGGATTCCGGTTGTGTTTTGTATTTCAACCAACCATACTGAATGTTTGGGATTAAGCGGAACTTCAACAATATTATCTTTTATATCATTTTTTTGAGCGACAAGTCTTCCTTGTAAATCATAAATTCTTACGCTTTGAAGTAATGATCCTGAATTTCTTACTGTAATTAATTCACTATCGGAATAAACAATAAAATTATTTTCGTCGCTTGCAACATCCGAATTTCCTAAAGTAGTATTTGCATATACAACTTCAAACCTATTTGAAAAGTTTCCAATTTCAGACACAAAATTATAATTACTTTGTTTCAAATCGTGCAAAACACCAATTGCTTTATCTTTAAGATAAATTGCTTGATGTCCTGCAAATACGCCTTGTAACTGCTCTATGGAAATTGTAAACTGACCTGCTACATCCGTTTTAAAAGTTAAAGGAACAACATCGGAAACATCAAATGCTGATCTTCCTTGAATAACGTAATCCTCTCCATTTATCAGTGTTGTCAGACTAAGTTTGGAGTCTTCTAACGCCTTACCGTCAATTGCATAATCAACACCTTCGGTTGCTTCGTCAAAATACCCTAATAACATTTGACTTTTATCAGCTGATGAACCATTTTGAACATTAAGATAAATTTTATCTCCAATCAATTCTTCATTGGCAGAAGTAGATTTAAAAAATTGATCTGCAGTATTTCCTATACGCATACTGTTATTAAAAACCACAGTTGTTTCGGCATTGAGCATTTCCACCAAAAAACCTTGACCTGTTCTTAAAATCCCATTAGGGTTCACAACTTGCGTTTCACCATTACTCACAAAACCTGCAAGTGTCCATGTACAATATCCAGGATCTGTGGCAGCACTATTTGTTTTTCTCCAAAAATATAGTGTTCCGGTTATTCTTGTATTATTTCCATTGACAAAACTACTCATTCTCACTGGGGAAGGATAAGGATTCCCAATAGCATTAAATCGCAATCCTGAACCACCGTTCACAGTCGTCAAATTGATTGTTCCGTTGTTAGGCACACCTGTGAATTGTCCGTTCCAAATAGTTGGTGTTGTTGGATGATTGTTAGGCATTCGGATTAAATACCCTTTTCCCGTTTCAAAATTGTTGCTAGAGGGATTAACCGAACTATATGTATTTGTCAAGGCATTATAGTCATAAAACCTATTCGATAAAGTTAGAGGCGAAAAAGACAGTAGATTTTGAGCTGTTACCGGAGAAGACCACAAAGTATAGTCCTGGCGCATCAAAGGTGAACTGTTTCTAAAAACGTGAATCGATCCTGAATTGGGTCCGGTATATGAAGTTTGCATTAGGTTTGCATTATTCTCCATTGTAAGATTACCATCGCCTAACACTGTGACCGCCCCCGAAACTGTTAAATTATAACCGGAAGCAACAGTTAACAAACTTCCAGGTTGCAGAGTCAGCTCTTTAGCGTTTGCAGTTACAGCAACAATCGGATTATTCACCGCAGGCAATATTATTGCACTGCTCGCTGAACTTGGAACTCTGTTACAACTCCAGTTAGCAGGATCATTCCATGCAGAACTCAAAGTACCTAACCATCTATTTTTTCTAACCGCGATAGCCTCATTTAATGATGTTGCAACAGAACAACCTCCAGAGCCTTGCGCTAAGACTCTATAATTCCAGGTAGCTTCATCCGTTCCATAGGCAACGTTAATCGTAAGAATACTTGAAATCACTGTTCCTCCTGCATTAATACGCTGTTCCGTTGAATAACTTATTCCTGAAATAGGAAACAAGTTTAAATCCTGCCATACACCTGGGGCAGACTCAACTTGCCAAACAAAAACAACTGAATTAACATTGCCTGCAAAAACAGAACATGTTCCATTGGTGGTGCTCACAACTAATTTTTTGAAAGTACCCGTACACACATCTGTAGTGATTTGATCCAAATTATTATTAAAGGTAACTTGCCCTTTAATAAAACCTGACATCATTATCAAAATAAAACAGAGTAATTTTTGGAAATTCACTTTTGAAAAAAACATTGCAATGGTAGATTAATTGAAAATGGGGGTTACTATAATTTTAAGAAGTATACAGAGAACACAATCGTTATGCTTGACCTGTTGGACCGAAATTCAATGGAATTGGCGGCTGCTCAACTTCTTTAATTTCTCCATTAGCCGCTTCAAAACGATGAATATTTTCACCTAAAGCACGTAACAAACGCTTAGCATGTTGTGGCGTCAACACAATTCTTGATTTTACTTTTGCTTTTGGTACACCAGGCATAATGCTTACAAAGTCTAACACAAACTCCGTATTCGAATGGTTGATGATAGCCAAATTGGAATAAGTTCCTTCAGCAGTTTGTTCATCTAATTCTATATTGATTTGCGCCGGATTGGTATTTTTATCGCTCATTTTTAACACTTTAGTTTGATTGTACAAAAATATAAAATCCCAGCAGTTATACACTACTGGGATTCATAAATATAACAAGAATTTTAAATCTTAATAATTAAATTCTTCTTTGGCAGCCAACAATTCGTTGAACTCTTCTTTAGAACCTACGATCGTGTTATCGTAATCTCTCATACCGGTTCCGGCAGGGATTCTGTGTCCTACGATAACGTTCTCTTTCAATCCTTCTAAATCGTCCACTTTACCAGCTACAGCAGCTTCGTTCAATACTTTCGTAGTTTCCTGGAACGATGCCGCAGAAATAAACGATTTCGTCTGTAACGATGCTCTTGTAATACCTTGAAGTACCGGAGTTGCCGTTGCAGGAACTACATCTCTAGCCACTACCAAGTTCTGATCATTACGTTTCAGAATTGAGTTTTCATCACGCAATTCTCTAGGCGATACAATCTGACCAGGTTTTAAAGTTTGAGAATCTCCAGCATCTTCAACCACTTTCATTCCGTATAATTTGTCATTTTCAGCGATAAAATCAGAAGTGTGTGCCAATTGCTCTTCTAAGAACAACGTATCACCCGGATCCTGAATTTGTACTTTACGCATCATCTGACGAATTACCACCTCAAAGTGTTTGTCGTTGATTTTTACCCCTTGCAAACGGTAAACCTCCTGAATCTCGTTAACCAAATACTGCTGAACAGCTGATGGCCCTTGGATTCTTAAGATATCTTCTGGAGTAATTGCTCCATCCGACAATGGCATACCTGCTTTCACGAAGTCATTCTCTTGAACTAAGATTTGGTTTGATAATTTCACCAAGTATTTCTTGATTTCACCAAATTTAGATTCGATCACGATTTCACGATTACCACGCTTGATTTTACCAAACGATACTACACCGTCAATTTCAGACACTACCGCCGGGTTGGAAGGATTACGAGCCTCTAACAACTCGGTAATTCTTGGCAAACCTCCGGTAATATCACCCGCTTTCGAAGAACGACGAGGGATTTTTACTAAAATTTTACCTGCTTTAATTTTCTCACCGTTGTCAACCATTAAGTGAGCACCCACCGGTAAGTTGTACGAACGGATTAGTTCACCGTCTTTTCCGTAGATCAATAAAGTAGGAATTAATTTTTTATTTCTTCCTTCAGTAATAACTTTCTCCTGGAATCCGGTTTGCTCATCGATTTCAACCATGAACGATTGTCCTTGCTCGATATCTTCATAAGCTACTTTACCGGTAAATTCAGAGATAATTACACCATTATACGGATCCCATTTACAGATGGTAGCACCTTTAGCAACTACGTCGCCGTCTTTTACAAAAATGCTTGAACCGTAAGGAATGTTATGTGTGTTTAAAACAATACCTGTTTTTTCATCTACCAATTTCAATTCCGTTGAACGAGAAATTACGATATCCACAACGTTTCCTTCGTTATCTTCTCCTTTAACCGTTTTCAAATCTTCGATTTCCAATTTACCTCCGAAACGTGCAACGATGCTTGATTCTTCAGAAATACCTCCAGCAACCCCTCCAACGTGGAACGTACGAAGTGTTAACTGTGTACCCGGCTCACCAATTGATTGTGCTGCAATAACACCAACCGCTTCACCTTTCTGCGTCATCTTACCTGTTGCCAAGTTTCTTCCGTAACATTTAGCACAGATTCCTTTTTCTGCCTCACATGTAAGCGGAGAACGAACCTCTACTCTTTCAACCGGAGAAGCATCAATAGCTTTAACGATTGCTTCCGTAATCTGCTCACCAGCCGGAACAATTACGTCTCCGTTTAGTGGATTGATTACATCTTGTAACGCAACACGTCCTAAGATTCTTTCTCCTAAAGTTTCTACAATCTCTTCGTTTTTCTTTAAAGCCGAAACTTCAACACCACGAAGCGTACCACAATCTACAGAGTTTACGATTACATCCTGAGATACGTCATGTAAACGACGAGTCAAGTAACCCGCATCCGCAGTTTTTAACGCCGTATCCGCAAGACCTTTACGAGCACCGTGCGTAGAGATGAAGTATTCTAAGATCGAAAGTCCTTCTTTAAAGTTCGATAAGATCGGGTTTTCAATAATTTCACCACCACCAGCAGTTGATTTTTTCGGCTTAGCCATCAAACCACGCATACCGGTTAACTGACGAATCTGCTCTTTCGATCCACGGGCTCCAGAATCAAGCATCATATATACCGAGTTGAAACCTTGCTGGTCTTCACGGATATTTTTCATCGCTAATTCTGTTAACTGTGCATTGGCAGAAGTCCAGATGTCAATAACTTGGTTGTAACGCTCATTATTGGTAATAAGACCCATGTTATAGTTCATCGAGATACCTTCAACTTGCTCTCTGGCATCTGCAATCAACTGATCTTTTTGCTCTGGAATACGGATATCACCTAAAGAGAAAGACAATCCTCCTTTAAATGCAAATTTGTATCCCATATCTTTCATGTTGTCCAAGAAACCTGCTGTAGTAGGCACATCGGTTACACTTAAAATGTGTCCGATAATGTCTCTCAAGTTACGTTTGGTCAACACTTCATTGATGTATCCTGCTGCTTCCGGAACTACCTCGTTAAACAAGATTCTTCCTGCAGTTGTTTGGATAACTTTATAAACTAATTCTCCGTTTTCGTTGAAATCTTTTGTTCTGATTTTAACGCGGGCATTCAACTCTACTCTTCCTTCATTAAGTGCGATGTTACACTCTTCTGCAGAATAGAAAGTCAAACCTTCACCTAAAATTTTGTGATCCGGTGTAGACAAACGCTCTTTGGTCATATAATAAAGACCCAAAACCATGTCCTGAGAAGGTACCGTGATTGGTGCACCATTCGCCGGGTTCAAGATATTGTGAGAAGCCAACATTAATAATTGTGCCTCTAAAATAGCTTCTGGCCCTAACGGCAAGTGAACTGCCATCTGGTCACCGTCGAAATCCGCGTTGAACGCCGTACACGTTAATGGGTGTAACTGGATCGCTTTTCCTTCAATCAATTTCGGCTGGAATGCCTGAATACCTAAACGGTGCAAAGTAGGTGCACGGTTAAGTAGTACCGGGTGTCCTTTGATTACGTTTTCAAGAATATCCCATACTACCGGCTCTTTTTTGTCGATGATTTTCTTAGCCGACTTAACTGTCTTAACAATTCCTCTCTCGATTAACTTACGGATAACGAATGGTTTGTACAATTCAGCAGCCATATCTTTCGGAAGACCACACTCGTACATTTTCATCTCAGGTCCAACGACGATTACCGAACGTGCTGAATAATCCACACGTTTACCTAATAAGTTCTGACGGAAACGCCCTTGTTTACCTTTTAATGAATCGGATAACGATTTTAATGGTCTGTTCGATTCGGTTTTAACAGCAGAAGCTTTTCTTGTGTTGTCGAATAACGAGTCTACAGATTCCTGTAACATACGTTTTTCGTTACGCAAGATTACTTCCGGCGCTTTGATTTCCATTAAACGCTTCAAACGGTTGTTACGGATGATTACACGACGGTATAAGTCATTCAAATCCGAAGTCGCGAAACGACCACCATCAAGCGGCACTAACGGACGTAATTCTGGCGGGATCACCGGAATAACTTTCAAAATCATCCACTCAGGAAGGTTCTCTCTGTTGTTGTTAGCCTCACGGAAAGATTCTACAACCTGAAGACGTTTTAACGCTTCTGTTTTTCTTTGTTTAGAAGTTTCGTTATTAGCAGCGTGACGCAATTCGTATGACAAGGCATCCAAATCAGTACGAGCTAATAAGTCCATGATACACTCCGCACCCATCTTCGCGATGAATTTGTTCGGATCGGTATCATCTAAATATTGATTTTCCATTGGAAGCGTATCCTGAATGTTCAGGTATTCTTCTTCTGTAAGGAAATCTAAACGGTTTAATGCTTCTCCGTCCGGACCTTTTGCAATACCCGGCTGGATTACTACGTAACGCTCGTAGTAAATGATCATGTCTAATTTCTTAGACGGTAATCCTAAGATATACCCGATTTTGTTCGGAAGCGAACGGAAATACCAGATGTGAGCGATAGGCACTACCAAATTGATATGTCCAACACGGTCACGACGTACTTTTTTCTCCGTAACTTCAACCCCACAACGGTCACAAACGATTCCTTTATAACGGATTCTTTTGTATTTTCCACAAGCACATTCGTAATCTTTTACAGGACCGAAAATTCTTTCACAGAAAAGACCGTCACGCTCTGGTTTGTGGGTACGATAATTGATGGTTTCCGGTTTTAAAACCTCACCTCTTGACTCAGCCAAAATAGACTCTGGAGATGCAAGACCGATAGAAATTCTATTGAATCTTTTGATCGTATTTTTATCTTTATTTCTATTATTCATCATAGTTTTTACTATTGATTTAATGCAATTAAAAATTGTTTTTTGACCTGTTTTTACTTCTTTTCAAAAATAAATTCATCATGTCACTACCTCGAATTACTTCTCTAAACTTCAAACTCTCACTTGAAGTGCTAATTATACAATGCCGCGCATTGGTATAAAAAATCGGAACGGGTTACGGGTATAAATCCCTAAAAACTTATTATAAATAAGCATTCAGCTCCGACGTATCGGAACTGAATACTGCTTTTGTTATTCTTCTAATCTGATGTCTAATCCAAGACCTTTCAATTCATGCATTAATACATTGAATGATTCTGGTAATCCTGGTTCCGGCATAGTTTCACCTTTAACGATTGCCTCGTAAGTTTTCGCTCTACCGATTACGTCATCCGATTTCACTGTTAAGATTTCACGTAAAGTACTTGATGCACCGTATGCCTCAAGAGCCCAAACCTCCATCTCTCCAAAACGCTGACCTCCAAACTGTGCTTTACCTCCTAAAGGCTGCTGCGTGATCAACGAGTATGGTCCGATAGAACGTGCGTGCATCTTATCATCTACCATGTGTCCTAATTTCAACATGTAGATTACACCCACTGTAGCCGGCTGGTGGAAACGCTCTCCAGTTCCTCCGTCATACAAATATGTATGTCCGAATCTTGGCACACCTGCTTCATCAGTCAAGGCATTGATTTGGTCCAAAGAAGCTCCGTCGAAAATTGGCGTAGCATACTTCCTTCCTAATTTCTTACCTGCCCATCCTAATACAGTTTCGTAAATCTGTCCGATGTTCATACGAGATGGTACCCCTAGTGGATTCAATACGATATCTACCGGTGTTCCGTCCTCTAAGAATGGCATATCTTCCTGACGAACGATTTTCGCAACGATACCTTTGTTACCGTGACGACCTGCCATCTTATCTCCAACTTTCAGTTTACGTTTCTTAGCGATGTATACTTTAGCAAGTTTCAGGATTCCTGATGGTAATTCATCTCCAACAGTAATCGTGAATTTCTCTCTACGTAAAGCTCCCTGTAAATCGTTCAACTTAATTTTATAGTTGTGGATCAAGTCATTTACCATAGCATTTGACTCGTCATCTGTAGTCCACTGACCTTTTGTTAAGTGTGCGAAATCCTCCACAGCGTATAACATTTTTTGCGTGTATTTCTTACCTTTTGGCAATACTTCTTCACCCAAATCGTTCATTACACCCTGAGATGTTTTTCCGTTTACGATTTCAAACAATTTCTCAACTAACTTATCTTTCAACTGAACGAATTTCACTTCAAATTCAGATTCAAGAACTGCTAAATCGTCTTTGTCTTTAGAACGCTTACGTTTATCTTTTACCGCTCTCGCGAATAATTTTTTATCTAAAACCACACCGTGTAATGATGGAGAAGCTTTTAATGAAGCATCTTTCACATCACCCGCTTTGTCCCCGAAGATTGCTCTTAACAATTTCTCTTCCGGAGTTGGATCTGATTCTCCTTTTGGTGTAATTTTTCCGATTAGAATGTCGCCAGGCTTAACCTCGGCTCCGATTCTGATCATACCGTTTTCATCCAAGTCTTTAGTAGCCTCTTCTGAAACGTTTGGAATATCATTCGTTAACTCTTCGTTACCCAATTTCGTATCACGAACCTCTAACGAGTAATCGTCTACGTGGATGGATGTAAAGATATCGTCACGAACTACTTTCTCAGAAATTACAATCGCATCCTCGAAGTTGTACCCTTTCCAAGGCATGAAGGCAACCTGTAAGTTTCTTCCAAGTGCTAACTCTCCGTTTTGCGTTGCGTATCCTTCACAAAGTACTTGTCCTTTCACCACTCTGTCCCCTTTTCTAACGATAGGTTTCAAGTTGATAGACGTACTCTGGTTGGTTTTTCTGAACTTGATTAACTGATACGTTTTCTCATCCGGATCGAAGCTAACCGCTCTTTCTTTCTCAGTACGGTCGTATTTGATGGTAATTTCGTTAGCATCAACATACTCTACCACTCCGTTTCCTTCTGCATTAATTAATACACGAGAATCTGAAGCTACCTGACGCTCTAAACCGGTTCCAACAATTGGTGACTCAGGACGTAATAATGGTACGGCCTGACGCATCATGTTCGATCCCATCAACGCACGGTTAGCATCATCATGCTCCAAGAATGGAATCAATGATGCAGAAATCGATGCAATCTGGTTCGGTGCAACGTCGGTGTAGTGAACTGCTGTTGGCTCTAATACCGGGAAGTCACCCTCTTCACGTGCAATTACACGTTCTGCAGTAATTTTCCCTTTCTCATCCATATCGATGTTGGCCTGAGCAATCAATTTACCTTCTTCTTCTTCTGCGCTCAAATAAACTGGTTCAGATTTTAAATCTACTACACCATTTTCAACCTTACGGTAAGGTGTCTCGATGAATCCCATTCCGTTTACTTTCGCATATACCCCAAGAGATGAAATCAAACCAATGTTTGGTCCCTCAGGAGTTTCAATCGGACATAAACGCCCGTAGTGTGTATAGTGAACGTCACGAACCTCGAAACCGGCTCTCTCTCTGGATAAACCTCCAGGTCCTAAAGCGGATAAACGACGTTTGTGTGTAATCTCTGCTAATGGATTCGTTTGGTCCATGAACTGAGATAACTGGTTGGTTCCGAAGAATGAGTTGATAACCGATGATAATGTTTTCGCGTTAATCAAATCGATTGGCGTAAACACCTCATTGTCACGAACGTTCATTCTCTCACGGATGGTTCTTGCCATACGAGCCAAACCAACACCAAACTGTGCAGACAATTGCTCACCAACTGTTCTAACACGACGGTTTGATAAGTGATCGATATCATCAATCTCTGCTTTAGAGTTGATTAGCTCAATCAAATACTTCACGATAGTGATGATATCCTCTTTGGTCAAAACTTGTTTGTCCATAGGAATATCCAAACCTAATTTTTTGTTCATTCTGTAACGACCTACGTCACCTAAGTTGTAACGTTGATCCGAGAAGAACAATTTATCAATAATACCACGAGCCGTTTCTTCATCAGGCGGTTCTGCATTACGCAACTGACGGTAAATGTGCTCAACAGCTTCTTTTTCAGAGTTGGTTGGGTCTTTCTGTAATGTATTGTGGATGATTGCGTAATCCGCTTGGTTGTTGTCTTCCTTATGTAAAAGGATAGATTTCACGTTAGCTTCTACAATTTCCTCTACATTGTCTTTATCTAAAAGCGTATCACGGTCTAAGATGATTTCGTTACGCTCGATAGATACTACTTCTCCAGTATCCTCGTCTACGAAATCCTCATGCCAAGTGTTCAAAACACGCGCAGCTAGACGACGTCCGATGTACTTTTTAAGACCAGTTTTTGAAACTTTGATTTCCTCAGCAAGGTCAAAGATTTCTAAAATATCCTTATCACGCTCGAATCCGATTGCACGGAATAAAGTCGTTACAGGTAATTTTTTCTTTCTGTCGATATACGCGTACATTACGCTGTTGATATCGGTAGCGAATTCAATCCAAGAACCTTTAAAAGGAATTACCCTAGCAGAATACAATTTGGTTCCATTAGCATGGAAAGATTGTCCAAAGAAAACACCAGGAGAACGGTGTAACTGAGAAACTACTACACGCTCCGCACCGTTAATTACGAACGTACCGCTTGGCGTCATGTATGGGATGGTTCCTAAGTAAACATCCTGTACAATTGTTTCAAAATCTTCATGCTCAGGGTCTGTACAGTACAATTTCAAACGTGCTTTTAACGGCACACTGTACGTTAGACCTCTGTCTATACACTCTTCAATTGTATATCTTGGCGGGTCAATAAAATAGTCAAGGAACTCCAATACGAACTGATTTCTGGTATCAGTAATTGGGAAGTTTTCCATGAAGGTGTTGTAAAGACCCTCGTTTCCTCTTTCATCGGATTTGGTTTCCAACTGGAAAAAATCCTTAAAAGATTTTACCTGAATATCCAGAAAATCCGGGTAGTCAGGGATGTTTTTCGTCGAGGCGAAATTTAATCTTTCAGTCTGATTTGCTAACATCAATGGACAAAATTTGGATTAAAAAAAAGTAATTTTTTGTGTAAAAACACAGCTTATTTGTACTTTCTTTTTTTAACCAATACATCTCTGAAAATGAACAGAAAGTGGTAATTTCATTTTCTTTCTTCGTACGGATTAAAAGGGATTACGCTTTGAATTACCTATCAAAAACAACAGATAATTTATTATACGCAAAATGGTTTAGGTCTTTGAGAGTACTTCCCAAGACCTAAACCTATTTTAAAACCGGAGTTTAATTATTTCAATTCAACTACAGCACCAGCCTCTTCTAAAGCTTTCTTAAGACCTTCAGCCTCATCTTTAGAAACTCCTTCTTTAACATTTGTAGGAGCAGCATCAACTAAATCTTTAGCTTCTTTAAGACCTAAACCAGTTAATTCTTTAACCGCTTTAACAACTCCTAATTTAGAAGCTCCAGCATCTTTCAATACTACAGTGAATTCAGTTTGCTCTTCAGCAGCACCTGCGTCACCACCACCTGCAGCAACTACTACAGCAGCAGCAGCTGGCTCGATACCATACTCGTCTTTTAATATTGTTGCTAATTCGTTAACTTCTTTAACTGTTAAGTTAACTAATTGTTCTGCGAATTGTTTCAAATCTGCCATTTTTTCTATCTTTTAAAATGATTTGTAATATATTAATTAATTAGTGCGCAATTTATTCAGCCGCCTCTTCTTTGTTTTGATTCTGAAGAGCAGAGATAATTCTCTGAGCTGGAGATTGAAGTAATCCGATGATTTCTCCGATAACTTCTTCTTTCGATTTGATTGATACTAATGAATCAAGTAAGTTATCTCCAATGTAGATTTCTTCATTGATATAAGCACCTTTCAATAAAGGCTTGTCTCCTTTTTTACGGAATTCTTTAATGATTTTTGCAGGAGCATTTGCTGTATCTGCAATCATGATTGAAGTGTTTCCTTTTAAAACTGTTGGAAGTTCACCAAAGTTTGCTTCTGAAGACTCCATAGCTTTCGCTAATAAAGTATTCTTAACAACCTCTAATTTGATTCCCGCTTTAAAACAAGCTCTTCTTAAGTTTGAAGTAGTATCTGCATCAAGTCCGGAAATGTCTGCTAAGTACACAACATTTACACCAGCTAACTGTGCAGTTAAATCTTCAATAGCGATTGATTTTTCTTCTCTAGTCATACTAAAAACTTTTAACTACCAATTATACTGCTTTAGGATCTAAAGCAATTGCAGGACTCATTGTAGCTGAGATGTGGATAGACTTAATATAAGTTCCTTTTGCTGCAGTTGGTTTTAATTTAATTAATGTTTGAATAATCTCGTGAGCATTCTCCTGGATTTTCTGAGCGTCGAAAGAGATTCTTCCGATTCCAGCATGAACGATACCTGTTTTATCAACTTTAAAGTCAATTTTACCAGATTTCACCTCTTCTACTGCTTTACCTACTTCCATAGTTACAGTACCAGTTTTAGGGTTTGGCATTAAACCACGAGGTCCTAAAACACGACCTAATGGCCCTAATTTACCCATAACTGCAGGCATTGTGATGATTACATCAACATCTGTCCAACCGTCTTTAATTTTTTGTAAATAGTCGTCTAAACCTACGTGGTCAGCACCTGCTGCTTTTGCTTCAGCTTCCTTATCTGGAGTAACTAACGCTAATACACGTACGTCTTTACCTGTTCCGTGTGGTAAAGAAACCACACCTCTAACCATTTGATTCGCTTTACGAGGATCAACTCCTAATTTCACTGCGATATCAACAGACTCATCAAATTTTGCAGAAGCAACTTCTTTAATTAATGCAGATGCATCTTTCAAAGAGTACAATTTGTTCTTCTCAATTTTTGCTGCAGCCTCTTTTTGCTTTTTTGTCAATTTTGCCATTGTCTTTTCTTTTTAAAGATTAAAAAGGAGCAGTTCCTGATACTGTTATACCCATAGATCTAGCTGTTCCAGCAACCATACTCATTGCTTTCTCAATTTCGAAAGCGTTTAAGTCAGCCATTTTGTCTTCAGCAATAGTTCTAATTTGATCCCAAGTAACGCTAGCTACTTTTTTACGGTTAGGTTGCCCTGAACCAGACTTGATTTTAGCTGCATCTAATAATTGAATTGCAGCCGGTGGCGTTTTAACAACAAAGTCAAAAGACTTGTCTTTATACACAGTAATTTGTACTGGTAATACTTTGCCAGGTTTATCTTGTGTTCTAGCATTGAACTGCTTACAGAACTCCATGATATTAACCCCAGCAGCCCCCAAAGCAGGTCCAACCGGCGGCGAAGGATTCGCGGCACCTCCCTTAACTTGTAGTTTAACTACTTTACTAATTTCTTTAGCCATTTTGTTTAAAAAATTTAGCACATCTATCAATTGGAAGCGATTGATGTGGGTTTATAATGTAACGATATTATACTTTTTCAACTTGCATAAAACTCAACTCTAATGGTGTCTTTCTTCCGAAAATTTTCACCATTACCTCAAGTTTACGCTTCTCTTCATTTACTTTTTCAACCGTTCCGTTGAAACCGTTAAATGGTCCGTCAACTACTTTTACAGTTTCTCCAACCGTGTAAGGAATTGCTCCGTGATCCACTTTAACTGAAAGCTCATCCACTTTACCAAGCATTCTGTTAACTTCTGCCTGACGCAATGGTACAGCATCACCACCTTTAGTTTCACCTAAGAATCCGATTACCCCAGTAATTGACTTAATAATATGAGGAATCTCTCCGGTTAAGTTAGCTTCAATCATAACGTAACCCGGAAAGTAAACTCGGTCTTTACTGATTTTTTTCCCATCACGTACTTGCACCACTTTTTCAGTAGGCACCAATACCTGAGAAATATAATCTGCCATACCCAAACGACTGATTTCCGTTTCGATATAGTTCTTTACCTTATTCTCCTGACCGCTTACGGCACGAACTACATACCATTTTTTGACATTATTGTCTGACATATCAAAAAAATTAAGCTTTTAACCAATTAAAGAAAACCCCTAATACTTTTGTAAATACAGTATCCGTACCCCAAGTTGCCAAAGCAAAAAGGATCGAAAATAAAGCCACTACAATAGTTAAACGTTGTACTTCAGCCCACTCTGGCCAAGTTACATTTGATTTTAACTCTTCAAATGCTTCTGTAATGTAATTAACAACTTTTGTCATTGTATTTTTCTTTTGCACGGGCGGAGGGATTCGAACCCCCATCAATGGTTTTGGAGACCACTATACTAGCCCTTGTACTACGCCCGTTTGTTAAAAAAGTCGGCAGCATTAAACCGCCGACTTTATATCAACTAATAATTAGTCTAAAATTTCAGTTACCTGACCAGCACCTACAGTTCTACCACCCTCACGAACAGCGAAACGTAAACCTACTGATAAAGCGATTGGGCTTAACAATTGTACTTCAATAGTTAAGTTATCACCTGGCATAACCATCTCAACTCCTGCAGGTAAAGAAATAGTACCTGTTACGTCAGTTGTACGTACGTAGAACTGTGGACGGTAGTTGTTGTGGAATGGAGTGTGACGTCCACCTTCTTCTTTTTTCAAGATATAAACCTCAGCTTTGAATTTAGCGTGTGGCTTAACTGAACCTGGCTTAATGATAACCATACCACGTTTGATATCAGCTTTATCGATACCACGCAATAATAAACCTACGTTATCTCCAGCTTCACCTCTGTCAAGGATTTTACGGAACATCTCAACTCCAGTAATTGTAGAAGTCAATTTCTCAGCTCCCATACCGATGATTTCAACAGCATCTCCAGTGTTAGCAACTCCAGTTTCGATACGACCTGTAGCAACAGTTCCACGACCTGTAATTGTAAACACGTCCTCAACTGGCATCAAGAAAGGCTTATCAACATCACGAGCTGGTAACTCAATCCAGTTATCAACTGCTTCCATTAATTCCATAACTGTAGCAACCCATTTTGGATCACCATTCAAAGCTCCTAATGCAGAACCTTTAACAACAGGACCATTATCACCATCATACTGATAGAAAGATAATAAATCTCTGATTTCCATTTCAACAAGCTCTAACAACTCAGCGTCGTCAACCATGTCAACTTTGTTCATGAAAACAACCATTCTAGGCACACCAACCTGACGTCCTAAAAGGATGTGCTCACGAGTTTGTGGCATTGGACCATCTGTAGCAGCAACTACCAAGATAGCACCGTCCATCTGAGCAGCACCAGTAACCATGTTCTTAACGTAATCCGCGTGACCTGGACAGTCAACGTGAGCGTAGTGACGGTTAGCTGTTGAATACTCTACGTGAGAAGTATTAATAGTAATACCTCTTTCTTTTTCTTCAGGAGCGTTGTCGATCTGGTCGAATGATTTAGCTTCTGATAAACCAGCGTCAGCCAATACTTTAGTAATAGCAGCTGTCAAAGTAGTTTTTCCGTGATCTACGTGTCCGATAGTTCCGATATTTAAATGGGGCTTCGAACGATCAAAGGTTTCTTTTGCCATGATTTAATAATTTAATCTTAGTTATATAATTAGTGTTCAAATATTCAATATTGAGCCAATGACGGGATTTGAACCCGTGACCTCTTCCTTACCAAGGAAGCACTCTACCCCTGAGCTACACCGGCTTTTGTGCATTTCAGAAGTTAGAATTCAGAATTCAGAAATTTCCAAATCCATTTTTTCTAAATTCCAATTTTTTTGTGGGGAGAGCAGGATTCGAACCTGCGAAGGTGTAACCAGCAGATTTACAGTCTGCCCTCGTTGGCCGCTTGAGTATCTCCCCAACTATTTTACTTTCAATCACTTACAATTTTGAGCCGATGGAGGGACTCGAACCCACGACCTGCTGATTACAAATCAGCTGCTCTAGCCAGCTGAGCTACACCGGCAATTGAAAATAAAAAAGTCCGCTATTTCTAACGGACTGCAAATGTAGGCAATTATTTTTTTAATCAAAATAATTTTTTCCTTTTTTTTATTTTTAGCTGTGAGCTCTAATTTTTTCTTTTCGTTTCATCAAAAGTCTTTCCAAAGAATCTACCGATAAATCTACTGCCTCTTCAAACGACTTACCTTGTTTTTTTACCATAAATTCATCACCCGGCACGTTTACTTTTACTTCTACAATTTTATTTTCCTTATCGCTCGTATTTTCAACTTTCAGGAAAACATCGGATGCCACCACCCTGTCATAATATTTTTCTAGTTTATCTAATCGCTCTTGTACAAATTCTACTAATTTTCTATCAATATTAAAATTGACTGCATGAACATTTACTTTCATAATTAAATTATTTATTTGGGTTAAACGTTTAGAATTATTTCCGGTTACGCGGATGAGCATCTTGATACACCCGTTTTAGTTCAGCCAAGCTGCTGTGCGTATAGATTTGAGTGGAAGATAAACTGGCGTGACCTAACAATTCTTTTACTGAATTTAAATCGGCACCATTGTTCAGCAAATGCGTCGCAAAGGTATGCCTAAGAACGTGCGGACTCTTCTTTACTTTTTCAGAGACCTTACTAAAGTAATCATTTATTAGTCGATACACAAACGTTTCACTAACTTTATGCCCGTTTTTATTTAAAATTAACAAATTGTCAGATGAAATACTTGGCAACGTTTTTCTAACTTCCTGATAACGATTTAATAATTCGATAGTGCAGTCTAAAAGTGGTAAAATTCTCTCCTTGTTTCTCTTTCCTAACACCTTTAATGTTTTGGCATACGGACTGAACGCAGACAATTCTAAACCTATCAATTCCGCCCGACGAATTCCGGTTGCATAAAAAAGTTCAATAATCAATCGATTGCGAATTCCTTCAAAATCATCCGGATAGTCATTTTCATCAAATACCAATTCAAGTTCTTTTTCTGAAAATGGAACCTGAACCTTCTTAGGCATTTTTAATGATTTGTGTTTTTGCAGAGGATTGATTTCAATTTGTTTGGTCTTCAGCAGAAATTTATAGAATGATTTAAGCGAAGACATTTTTCGGTTGACGGAAGTGTTGGAAATTCCATGCTCCACCAACTGAACAATCCAACTTCGTATTTGGGAATAATTCACTTCTTCCAGAATAGAAGCCGAATCTTGTTCTTTTAAAAAAAGTTCAAATTCAACAATATCATTCAGGTAAGCCAATATCGTGTGCGAAGAATAGTTTTTTTCTTTCTGAAGATAATCCCGATATGCCTGCTGAGTTGAAACCATAAAAAAACCGTTAGCAACAAAGTTATAAAACTAAGTTTACTAACGGCTATATTTAGCATTCAAAATCTACTAGCTCTCTAAAGAGTCTCTCAAACCTTGAATATACTGTGCTTTCTGAATCTGAGCTCTTCTAACCACAGATGGTTTTGTGAACTGCTGACGTGCTCTTAATTGACGAACTGTACCAGTTTTATCAAATTTTCTCTTATAGCGCTTTAATGCTCTATCGATATTCTCTCCGTCTTTAATTGGGATAATTAACATAGTTTAGACACCTCCTCTCATTTAGGCCGCAAACTTATGACTTTATTTTGATTCAAACAAATTATTATTTCTTTTTAATTTTCAAAAGGAATTATTCAAAATAATAAGTAATTGTTTTGACAGATGTCACATCATACTCATCTGTTGTTGAAACCTGGCTTAAAATAAATCCGTTACTACCTATTGTGTAAGTAGCCTCGTTTCCTTGCACAAAAGAAAGATTTTTTGGATTTGTAAAAGCCACATTATTCTCTGAATCCATAGTACCAAACCCAGGTGCATTAATCAACATCAAGCTTCTCTTCCCATATGTTCTTTCTTCAATATAATTCATATTATTGACAATCGGCGAATATTGAAAACTACTATTTACACCGTTATAACTTGATGAAACTAAATTGTCATTCACAAAAACATTACTAACCAAAGAATCATAAATGCCTGAAATTTCGTCTACTCGCTGATAACTTTCAATATTGTCATTTTCATCAAAATTCACGATTACTTTCGTATAAAATTCAGCAGTAGGATCATCATACATAGCATTACCACGTTGAACAAGCACTTGGTTTTCACTCTGATAGACAAATCGCCAATATCCAAAATCTTCTGCCCCATAAAGAGCAATTTTACCCCCAACCAACCTTGAATTTGAATCATAATAAAAGTACGTTTCTTCTAAAACTCCGCTAGTACCAGTTTTAATCCTACTAATTAACAAGTCGTTCTGATAGTTAAATTGTGTAAAAGTAACGTCAGTAGAAACAGTAGATCCATCAGCAAAAACCTCAAGATTCAGGCTTTGCAACTTATTATTATTCAACACAGCAGTTGTTATAGCAGTTGCAGTATGAGCACCTCCCTCACCCGTATATTCAGATTCATTTACAATTTGATATCCCGTAATCACTACATCAGAATTTTGAATTTCAACCGGATCATTTTGACAGGATTGTAAAACCAAAACAATCCCAAACAAAACAAATACCCTCTTTAGTTTTTTCATATTTTTATCATTATTTATCTTACAAACGAAAAAAATAAAAATTTAGTATCTCAAATTTGTTTAACAAAAAAGCCAAGATACAATTTCTTGCTTCTTGGCTTCAATTTATATATTCCAACTTGATTAATGCTTAACCGCCGGATCGTAACTTTTGCTGTCAATAATCATTTTCGACAAAATTTCTTTCAAGATTTCCGAAGTTCCACCGCCGATTGGCCCTAGACGGCTGTCTCTAAACAAACGTGCCAACGGATATTCTTCCATATAACCGTATCCGCCCAGCATCTGTAAACAACTGTAAATTGTCTCATCAGCCACTTTAGTTGATTTCAATTTTGCCATTGTTGCTTCTTTCACTACATATTCACCACCGTTTAAACGAGCTGTCGCAGCGTAATTAAAGATTTTACAATGTTCAACATCAGTAGCGTGTTCTACTAATTTATGACGCAACGCCTGGAATTTATCAATCGTTCTTCCGAAAGCTTCACGTTCTGCCATATACCCAATTGTATATTCGATGGCGTATTCTGCACGTGCGTGTGCATTGATAGCCATAATTAAACGCTCCAAAGCAAAATGCTGCATAATGTATGGAAAACCTTTTCCTTCTTCTCCCATTAAGTTTTCAGCTGGAATTGCTACATTATCGAAAGCGATTTCCGCTGTATCGGAAGCTCTCCAACCTAATTTATCCAATTTAGTCGCAGAAATACCCGAAGCTTTTGCATCCACTAAAAACATGCTGATACCTTTGTTACCAAGTTCAGGATTGGTTTTGGCAGCAACCACATAATAATCAGCGTAAACTCCGTTAGTAATGAATGTTTTGGAACCGTTGATGATGTATTTATCACCTTGTTTCACAGCAGTGGTTCGCATCCCTGCAACATCACTTCCTCCAAAAGGTTCTGTGATACACAAAGCGCCAATCATATCACCAGAAATACTTGGTGCTAAATATTCTTGTTTGATGCGTTCGTCACCTTCTGCATTCAAATGTGTCATCGCTAAATAAGCATGAGCCCACATCGCAGCTGCAAAACCGGACGATTTAACTTTCTGCAATTCTTCAAGGAAAACTACCGTGTAAAACAAATCTAAATTCATTCCACCGTAGGCTTCCGGATAACGCAATCCGAAGAAACCCATTTCACCGAATTTCTTCCAAATGAAACGCTCGATGGTTCCCGTCTTCTCCCATTTTTCTATATGAGGAACAACTTCTTTCTGTAAAAAATCTCTAAAACTTTCCCTAAATAATTGATGTTCTTCTGTAAAGTACATTGAATTCATATCGTTGCAATTGTTTGCACTATTTCTAGCGCCTTTTGGTTTGTTTGTTTAAAACTCCAAATATAAGGCAATAATATCAACTTTGTCAACTGGGAAATTCTTAATTTTTTGTAAATCTTCTTTGGTTTTTATAGCCCCTTGCATACTGCGATAGGTTACAATTTCCCTAGCAAGCGCATATCGAAAATATGGAAACTGCTGCATTTCTTTTATGGACGCTTCATTAATGGCAATCTTTTTTACCTCTGGAACTGATATAATTTTAAAATGCATCTGCAATTTTTCAACCACTTCGGGAGACAAACCCCAAACTTCTTTCAATTGGTTCATACTCAGAAAAGCGCCGAATTTTTCACGCTCTTTCAGAATTCTTTCAGACAAGGCCGGACCGATGCCGTAAACTTTCATCAAATCTTCCTGAGTCGCTTTATTAATATCGAGAACTACTATTTTCTCCTTTTTAGCGGATTGAAATTTTCCTTTGTCATAATTTACGAACGATGCTTTTCTATTTTTCACCCAATCCGGAAACTTAAAATAAGGAGCATATTTTTTAAGCCATTCATCCGAAACCTTAGTGACATTTTGAAACTCTTCGGCCGAATTTGCAAACTTATTCTCTGCTCTGAATTTATGCAGCCGATCGATTTCCTTTAACGACATTCCCAACACATAGCCTTTGTAATCTGAAATAAAATTGGGATTGAAAGGATAAACCTTACCACTCTCACTTGATTTGGCTAATTTCAGACTATCAATCACACGTTGTTGCGACAACCAGTCCAATTCATTCTCCGACAATTTTTCTTCAGCATTCAAAGCATAAGAACAATATGCATAATACCCCAATTGAATCAATACCATCAAAACCAGCAACGCTACAATACCCGCGCGCTGCTCTCGTGTGAATTTCACACTGAACACTTCTTCTTTGACCATAATTCAGGAATTACAAATCGAAAACCGAACTGCGTTTTGTATACACCATATCTTTCAGGCGAAGCAAAAAGGCTAAAGTGAGATAAACCCCAAACCACAATCCGACCGTGAAGAAAGAAATGTAAATGAAAAACAAACGCACACTGGTGGTACGCATTCCGAGTTTATCGGCCAAACGCGACGACACTTCGAAACCGTGTTTCTCAAAAAAATGACGGATGTTGGTAATTAGTCCCATAATACAGCAACAAATGTAGTTAATTTTTCAGCAGCTTTATCAGAACCGGGTAAATGAACCGAAGACAAAAACAGTCTTCGTAAACACGAAATTTTCATAGGCAAATAATAGTTTTATGGCTAATAATCTGAAGACGAATATAAGTATTCTTTTATCTTTGTGAAAACAATTCAACAAAAAAATGAAAAATTTTCTTACTTTTTTATTTCTTTCGGCAATTTGCCTGGTTTCGGCGCAAAAGAAAATACAACCGGGTGAATCGCTTAAAATTACTTATTTAAAAAGTTCCAACGGAAAACTCATAGAAAATCAAGATGCTATTATTGTACTGGCGGATTCAGACAAATCGCTGATTTCCTCTCAAAACATGCAAACTGGAAAAGCAACTTTCCCTTTCGAGCAAACTATTATTTATCCATCATCACAGAAAACGCTGCAACTCGGGCAACTGGCTACAACCAAAAAAGTAAGTACCATTGACAGTCTTTCACTGGGTAAACAGCAATTTGAAATTACGTCGGAAACCAAAACTATTTTAGGTTACAAATGCACTAAAGCCAAAACCGTTATCAATTCTAATCACATTGATATTTGGTTCACTACTGAACTACCCATTAAAGGAAGCCCGACCGTTTTAGGTGCCAACTTAGGATTGGTTTTGGAAATGAACCGAAACAATACTTTTCTAATTTCCGCATCTAAAATTGAAAAAGCAACCAAAAAAGACCTTTGGCCCGCAACCGAAAACATCTCAAAAACAGATTTGTTGAGTTATCGCGATTTATTATGGAAAAGCCGTTTCACCACATTGAAGGTATTTGAAAACGAAATCATCAATTTTTCAGGAGAATCAAAATCGAACGATAGTATTTTGCGCTTTGCCAACGGTACTATTGCACTGCGAAAAGTCAAATTTCCAACCATAAACCACGGAAGTCAAATTTTTATAGATTTAACCGAACAATCCAATGGCGATGCTTATGACAGAACAGGATCAGTGTTTGTAATTCCGACCGATGCTAAACAATCCTTTTACGATGGGTTGACCAACGGAGCAAAAACACTTCCGATTTATGAAAATGGCAACGGGAAGCAATATCAAGGCGTTGTAAAAACAGAAAACTATTCTCCGTTAATTGAATTGATGCGCTTTTTCACACCATTCGGAATTAAACAATACAACCACATTCAACTGAAAGATAAAACGTGGCACGATATTGTACCGTATCGTCAGGATATTTCTGAATTGCATGCATCATTAAGCAACAAAGAAGTTTGGATTGGAACTTTTATTGGCAATTATGACAAAGGCGGTCACAAAATCTCCTTAAACATTACAATTCACAACGAAGAAAATCAAACCTCAAAAAACAATTTCCTGTTACCGCTTTTCAATACGACCAATGTTATGGAAATGGCCGAGCAGAATTACGGCACCATGTTCAACCACGAAAACGGTTTACTTGTTGATTTTACTTTAGAAAAAGAAGTGAAAAATGCCAAACTACGCTATATCACTACGGGTCATGGCGGCTGGGAAAATGGAGATGAATTTGTGCCGAAGAAAAACACGATTCTTTTAGACGAAAAAGAAGTGTTTTCATTTATTCCTTGGCGACAGGATTGCGGAAGTTATCGTTTGTTTAATCCAGCATCGGGGAATTTCAACAATGGCTTATCGTCTTCAGATTACAGTCGTGCGAATTGGTGTCCTGGAACGGTTACCAACCCAACGATTATTGAATTAGGTGATTTGAAAGCCGGGAAACACAGCATCCGAATTAAAATCCCGCAAGGTGAACCGGAAGGCGGTAGTTTCAGCGCCTGGAATGTTTCCGGAGTTTTGCTTGGAAACTAAATAAAAAAAGCCGTTCAAATTGAACGGCTTTTTTAGTATTATTTAATCGAGTTGATTACATCGTGTTTGGTAATGATGTGGTGTTTTCCGTTACCCAAATCAACCAGTACAGCCTGATTGTCTTTGTTGATTAACTTTGAAACTTCTTCAACAGAAGTACCCAACTTCACAATCGGGAATGGAGCGCCCATTACTTCTCGAATTGGTTTTTCAGAAACATTTTTATCGGCTACATAACTTTGAAACAAATCCGTTTCATCTACAGAACCCACAAAACCGTTCACATCAATAACCGGAATTTGGGAAATTTTGTGTTTGCGCATACGATCGATAGCGTGTGACACCAATTCTTCGGTACGAACTACCACTAACGGCTTGTCGATGTGATCCTGAATCAAATCTTCTGCTTTGGTGATTTCATCTTCCAAATAACCGCGCTCACGCATCCAGTCGTCGTTGAACATTTTCCCAACATAACGCGAACCGGAATCGTGGAATAAAACCACTACAACGTCATCCGGACCAAATTTATCCTTTAATTGCAACAATCCTTTGATTGCCGCTCCTGAAGAGTTTCCAACAAAAAGTCCTTCTTCCAAGGCTAATTTACGGGTGAAAACTGCTGCATCTTTATCGGTTACTTTAGTAAAGCCGTCGATTAAATCGAAGTTTACGTTTTCCGGTAAAATATCTTCTCCGATGCCTTCGGTTACATAGGAATAGATTTCGTTTTCGTCGAAGATGCCGGTTTCTTTGTATTTTTTGAAAACCGAACCATAGGTGTCGATTCCCCAAATCTTTACATTCGGGTTTTGTTCTTTTAAATATTTAGCAACTCCGGAAATCGTTCCTCCAGTTCCAACTCCTACAACAAAATGCGTTACTTTACCTTCGGTTTGATCCCAGATTTCTGGGCCGGTTTGTTCGTAGTTCGCTTTCGTATTCGATAAGTTATCGTATTGGTTCACATACCAGCCGTTTGGCGTTTCTTCCGCTAATTTTCGAGAAACAGAATAGTAAGAACGTGGATCGGTTGGTTCTACATCGGTTGGACATACGATTACTTTGGCTCCAACGGCGCGCAAAATATCCATTTTCTCTTTGGATTGCTTATCGGTGATTACACAGATTAATTTGTAACCTTTAACAATAGCTGCCAAAGCTAAGCCCATTCCTGTGTTTCCGGAAGTTCCTTCGATGATGGTTCCGCCTGGTTTTAAGCGTCCGTCTGCTTCAGCGTCTTCTATCATCTGCAAAGCCATACGGTCTTTACACGAATGGCCCGGGTTGAAATATTCTACTTTAGCCAGAACCAAAGCTGGAATTTCAGCTGTGATTTTATTTAATTTGACCATCGGCGTGTTTCCGATAGCACCTAATATGTTTTCTACGTATTTCATTTTTATAACAATTTCGTTTGCAAATGTATTGATAATTACATTGTTTCCAAAAAGTATGCGGCATATCTTCTAGCCCCGATGGAAGCAACTACCTTGTAGTGCGTACAGCGGGAACTAGGACCACTGAAAAGCCCTAACCTCTCGCTTCAAAAATTAACTAAAGAAATCCCAAATCACCCCAAAACGCACCATAAAGTCGCGGTACGGATAGTTGGGCGCCGTGTAATATTTGAATCCGGTGAAGCTGGAATTGAAATGCTCTGCTTTCAGGAACATTCTAAACGTGCGGACTTTGGCATTGATAAAAAAATCTAACATCGGGAAATCGCCAATTTCTTTTTGATTCTGGATATAGAATTCTCCCAACAACGGATTGTAATCGTTCGCTTTGTACTTAGTAAAATAGTTCAAAGTAACACCGGTTTGAATGAATAAGGCTTTCTTGAAAAAGTAATCGGAATAGTATAATGTATTTCGTGTGGTGAATTCCGGTACATTTAAAATATCGTCTTGTTGATCAACTTTCTGATACAGCAAAGTTGTATCAAAACCTAAAACCCAGAATCGAATATCTTTCGACGCTTTAACCGACATGTAGTTTATGGTTTGTCCGTATTGAAAAGGTTTCACGATCAGTTGTTCCGCTATTCCTTGCGTATTATAAACAGGATTTTCATTAGCAAAGAACAAATGGTCGTTTAAAACGGTGTATTGCAACGACGCGTCAAACCATTGCGTTTTAGCTTCTACTTCAAAGGAATTGATTTTTTCGTTTTTGAAATTATTATACCAGTTGTATTCAACGTAATCGCTTTGGTACAAGTTATAGTTCAAATCCGGAAGCTTATTCATATTTTGATACTTCAACTGAAATACATTCTTTTCATTCAAAGTATAGCGAACATTCGCTTCAATATTAGCCAACGACTGCTTGGTTAAGGAATTAGAGACTAATAAACTTCCTTTCCAAGCCTTTTTTTGGTAATTATACTGCGCGCCCCAAGTGTTAATTCGGTCATTCAACTTGTTGGAAACAAAACCGGTTGTTTGGTTAACGGTGCGGTAATAGAAATAATTATAATTGTAGTCTTCAACGAAAAACTGAAAATCACCTAATTTTTCATTGGAATAAGCGACTCCCAACTTATTGTACATACGATTGTAACGGGTTTTGTTATTAACATAAGAAGAATAACTATCTCCAAAACGCTCGTGCGCTGTCATTTTGTATTCAAAGAATTTGTTCTCAAAATTGAACTGATGCTTCACCACCAAACTGTTTGGATTGGTTTTACTTAAACGGAAAGCATGGTCAACAAAGAAGCGATTTCCTTTTAATAAGGATTCAGCATCCGTAAAATAAGTTTCCAAACGGGGACGCTCTTTATATAAGTCTTCACCACCTTCAAATTGAGACAAATCAGATATACCTCCATTTTCCTGATTCAAAACATCCTGAGCAGTAATATGAGCCTTTAGCAAATAGCGCTTATCGGTTGTTGTGTAACTGGAACCAAATCTGAAATTCCCGGTACTTGCCAATTGATTGGTATACTTTCCTAAAGAACGAAGTCCTTTATACGCGGCGAAGAAATTCAGATTTTTAGAAGTATTCAAGGTTATAAATGCGTCAAGATTCTGGCCTTGTTCCATAACCGACTTGAAATACATATCCGAATATGGCGTTGGAACATGATAATAGTTGATATCTTGAACTTCAAGGTAATTAAAGTGTTTCGCTTTAAAACCAAATTCTGGAAATGGATTAAAACGTGTTAATCCGAAATCTAAAGTGTTATAAGTTTGTCCTTCATTTACAAACTGTAACAACCCAAAGTTATCTTTACGTAAATAATTGAATTTGTATTCACGTTGGATGGTTAATGTGGTGTCAACGTATGTGGTATCGTTGTCTAAGGTGATGATTTTGTAGAGGTCTACCGGTGCTTTTACGACATTTTTCCTTTTAGTTCTAATACTATCTCCTTCATTAATACCAGCGTTTCCAATACCCATCAATTTCACTTGAGAATAATGAGCCAAAGAGAAAAACAAAAAAAATACAAAAAAAAAATTCTTCATTATTCTTAAGAAATATTGGCAAATATAATGAGAAAAAACAATAAAAAAAGCCCTTGACTAAACAAGGGCTAAAGATTATTTTTTTACAATTTTTTCTAAATGATTACCTTTTTCACTGATTAAGTTAAGCAAATATACGCCTTGTGTAAGTGAACTTGTGTCAATGGTAAAATTAGATTGATTTGATAATTTTTCAGATTTAATCAATCGCCCTTGAACATCGTGTAGCTCATACTTAACAAAAACAGCATCACCTCCTTCTATATTTAAAATATCTGATGCCGGATTCGGGTAAACACTTACTTTACCCATAACAAAATCACTTTGAGAAAGAACAGTTTGATCAAATCCTGAAATTACTAAACTATAATTCTGAGAACCATTAAGCAAAGCTCCTTTATGTGTAACCTGAACTGTATAAGTTCCAATTGCATCATCAACTTCAACCTTCTCGACGTTATCAACTAAATTATCACCTTTAATTGCAGGTGCAGAAACATCAGACAATTGAAGCTTCCACGGATAATAAACTTCCGCATTCTTAATTACTCTAACATCCAAATCATTCACCAAAGCTGGAATTGAAGAATTAAGTTGTCCATTCTGGCTTGCTCCCGGTGCATCTGTCCAACAAATAGTTGCCTTCAACTTTTTTGGGCTATTAACGGCAACATTAAAAGTATAAGTTCCTCCCTGAGAAAGATTCAATTCATTTACGATAGCTGTTTGAGTTGTGTTTACTGAGTTATTCAAAACAGTTGCAGCCTCTCTAGCATCAAGCAATCCATAACCAAATTTAGGATCAGGACCAACACTTGCAGCATCATCCAAAGCCGTATGACATACCAATGCCTTTACAGTGGATGCTCTCATAAATTCAGAAGGATGCAAGTTATTATAATGTTGCTGTAATAAAGCAATAGTTCCAGAAACATTTGGAGAAGCCATCGAAGTACCTGAAGCAGTTCCATACGAAGTAGTTGTTTCATACGATGTAGAATACAAGTTAGTACCATCCCCAGCAATATCTGGTTTAATCCTTCCATCATCAGAAGGTCCTTGACTACTTCCTGGATTAATAACTAAAGATGTCATAACTCCAGTAATAACATGAACACTTGGATTTGCATTAGCAACTATCAACGAGTTCTTCGCATTCTTATTGCCTGTCAATTTATCATAACCATTAGCAAGACCTCCTGTATAAGATGTTCCTCCTTCATTACCAGCAGACATAACAGGCAAATAATATTGATGATTATAAGTAAACTCATCCCAATCTCGTGCAACAGTACTATACGCCCCCATGTACCAAACAGGTAGCTCAGGATCATACGGTGTCCCATAAGAATGATTGGAAATCATTAATCCAAATTCCGTAACGTGATTGTTAACCTCGCCTAAATCAGCTGTCCAATCAAAAGATTTAATAAGTGACGCCGGAGCCATCCCCTTAGCAGAAGGTGTAGCACCTCTAGCTCCAATTGTCCCAGCTACATGGGTAGGATGAAAATCGGCAGCCGGTACTCCAACCGCATCTGGAGTAGTTACTTTACTAACTCCACTAATCATAAATTCGTTATGACTGCGAAGAACCCAGCCTCCATCCCACACACCTACAGTAATACCAGACCCGTCAAGTGACAATCCCATTGACCCTCCTGCATACAAAGTATTAGCTCTAACACTTCTTGCCGCCGCTGCATTTTCTGTTGCAATAAACAAAGGCTTACCCTCAAGAATATCAACTATTCTATAGCGTACACCCTCTTTGAAAAAATCTTGCTTAAGCCCAGGATTAGCCACCAAATAAGTTTCAACTCTTTGCTTACGAACCAATTCATCAACATTAAACTTATCCAGTAGTTCTTTACTTTTCGCTAAATCATATGTTCTTATAATCTTTTTTTGCTCATCGATGTTTTGCCCAAAAACCGAACAAACTCCTAATAAAGCAACAACTAATAATTTTATTTTCATATTCTTAAACTTAAATGTTCACAAATATACAAATATAATTATGGGTGCATAGCACAAAAAATAATAAGAACGTTAAAAAAAAGAATCGCTCCCAATGGGAGCGATTCAACAACTTTTAAAATATATAGCAATTACGGTAAGCTAAATGTAACTACATCTGAATCACCGAAAACACCATTTTTAGCAATCTCAGAAACTTCTTGACCATATGCATCACGTTTTGTCAAACGATAGTAACCATTCCCATAACCTGAATCCATACCGTCTGAATATTGATCGTAAGCTACAAAAGTATAGTCACCTGATGGCAAGCAAAAATCATTTGGTGTCTGAGGATACGCTCCAGAAGCAGCTGCATCTGTGTAAGGACCACCACTTGCAATAAGTGTCATTGTAGAATCATACAATTCCCATGTAGTCTCACTTCCATATCTGTCAGTTACAATTTCTACACGCAAACCATTATCATAGCATATTTCTTTGATAGTCAAAGTATGCTTTTTAGTAGCTGTTTGCAATGTACCAGCAGGACCATCACCAGTATATGTAGTTGCTAAAACTAAGCCTGGTTCTGATACAATCCCTAAAACAATTGTTTTCTGAGGAGCAATATTAACTCCAGTAACAGTAATGTCAATAGTTGCAACATTAGTACCTGCAGGAATAGTAACCGAAGTCGGAACCGTATAATTAGCAGGATTCATAGTACTAGAAGCATCTACAACAAGACCGATCTCTCTATCAAAGCCTTCAACTTTTGAAGTAGCAACTTTCACTTCTATTACTTTTGTTTCACCATCAGCAACATAGTCAGTTTTACTAGCCTCAAAACTCACATAATTCACCCCTCCTAGCGGATTGTCAGTTGATGATTCATCCTCACATCCAACAAACGCAGAAGAAAGTAATAAAACTGAAAATAAAAATTTTAATTTATTAAATTTCATCTTTTTACATTTTTAAATTAGTAATTAATTTTGTCCTGTGATGTTAGGATTATTATTCATCTCATTTAGAGGAATCTGGAATGACAACTCATCAATGTTATAAATGAATGATTCTCCAGAACGGAACACGTGATTAGTTCCTCTAGTTACAGTAGCCTGATTACGCTTCATTGCTAAATAACTTTTACCTTCACCCCATAATTCTATACGAGTCTGTAAATAAATAGCATCTTTTAAAGCTTGACCTGACAAAGGATCAACATAAGCGTCTGCATTAGCCATACCACCTAAACGGTTAGCCAACAACTCCTTAAGACGGTTCTTTGCAGAAACATCATCTCCCGTTTTTGCAGAAGCTTCAGCACTTAACAAATAAAACTCATCAACACGCATAAAAATATAATCCGTTGTAATAGTTTGCTGACCACCAGCTACTCTTCCAGGGTGGAAAAACTTATTAACTGGAAGTAAAGCCATACCTGGGTTAAATTGAGTTTTTCTAACGTCATTTGCAGGAATTAAAGCATACAAACCATTATCAATAGATTTTCTATCACCAGCAAATGCGTAGCTATAAGTATAATAATCCATTTGTCCCCACCAGTTAACTAATTGGTGACCCATAGCCTCTGTAATATCATATCCCCACATCCATGAAGGTGTAGCAACATCATTAAATCCAGAACCTGTACCTGGATAAGCTAACTCACCAGTCGATGTTAATGGATAACCCGCTGAAATAATTTCATCAGATAAGGTTTTTGCTTGAGCATAATCACCCATTGCCGCATAAGTATATGCTAATAAACCTTTTGCTACATCTTTATTAATTTGATGTTTCTGAAGACGATTGAAATCATCCAACATAGTAACTGCAGTATTCAAGTCACTAACAATCAAATCATAAATTTGAGATGCAGCAACTTTAGATGGCGTCACAGATGATGCCGTATATAAAGGCAAAATAGGCTGCGCAGGATCATATCCTCTTTGGAAATATTGAGCTAAATAAAAATAAGCATAACCTCTAAGAGCTTTAGCCTGTCCCATCATATGACGAGAAGATTCTGTAACAGGAACTGCATCATCACCTCCTAAAGTATTAATAACCAAATTGGATAAATTAATTACTTTGTAATAATATTCCCAAACAATTCTATTCTCCTCACGAGTATAATCTACCGTACTAACAAGATTTGCAGTATTTTGATACCATCCGTAAGTATTAGCAGACAATGCCATATCTCCTGTTAATATGTCAGACCAGATATCCATCCCTTTTTGACCTAAATCATAGTGACGTGTACCAGTTACAGGCATATCATCAGAAATATAACTATAGATACCATCAAGAGTACCCGCTACAATAGCCGGATTAAACTCCGAAGCATTCGCCATATCGACTTGCGTTAATGAACGATTGTCTCTAATCGGATCTAAGAAATCTTCGCTACATCCAACTCCAACAAGTGAAGCAGCAATCATTGAATAAATTAAACTTTTTTTCATATAATATATTTTTAGAAATCAACTTTAGCTCCAAAACTGAATGTTGTCATCGGCATATAAATACCTGAGTTTGAAGTACTGAAGAACGTAGTAGGATTAAACCCTTCTCTTGCACTTAAAACCATTAAGTTATCCCCAGACACGAAAATATTAAGTTTAGAAAGCATTAATTTACTTGTAAAACGCTCAGGTAGTGTATACCCTAATTTAACGTTGTTAAGTGATAAATAATCAGCTTTTGTTAAGAAACGAGTTGATTGTGCATTAACCTGAGTATCGTTAGTAGTGAAACCACTTGATAATCTCGGAACGTTAGTCACATCTCCAGGCTCCATCCATCTGTCTCTGATATCAGCATGATAGTTATTAGCCCCAATTAAGTCTCCATTATCCATTAATTGCGCATAACCATTATCATATGCATAACCACCAATACTATATCCAAACTGAGTTGTTAGATCAAAGTTTTTATAACCTGCATTTAAACGGAAAGCACCTCTAACATCTGGAATAGCAGATTTACCTACATATTTTTGAGTAGCCTGGCTATAGTTATTTGTAACTGTCTGTTTAACATTCGCATTTGGATTATCATGTAAATACAATGTCATACTACTGATTTGATTATCACCAGCATCAAAAATACCATTACCATTGATATCATCATAATTCATATTCCACAAACCTTCTCCAGTAGCAGGATCAACTCCAGCCCACTCTCTCATATAAAAATCAAAGATTGAATGTCCTTCAGAATAGTTACCATCAAGGATCTTTTTCTCTCCAGTAAAACGGTCTCTTGGCATCTCAACAATCTCATTCTCTAACAATTCACCATTAATTCCTAAAGATAAGCTGAATCCTTCAGGACTCTTAGCTTTAACTAAACGAGCTAAAACATCAAACTCTATACCACTGTTACGTAATTTACCATCGTTAATTTGAACATTAGTAAATCCACTTGAAGGAGGTAAAGCCTGAGTAAAGAATAAGTTAGAAGTATTTTTAACATAATAATCAACGTTAACATCTAACAAATTATTAAACCAAGTACTCTCAAAACCAACCTGAGCAATTTTTGAAGTTTCCCAAGTTAATTCAGGATTTGCTAAAGTAGAACTTTGTGTAAAAGAGTAATCTCCATTTCCGGTTTGGTTAATTGTGAAAATTTGCCATCCATAACGTAAACTCGTTCCTTGGTCTCCAATAACACCATAACTCGCTTTAAATTTCAAGTAGTTTAAGAAACTTACGTTAGACAAGAAATCCTCTCTTGAAGCAACCCAACCTAAACCAACTGAACCAAAAGTACCCCATTTATCTTCGATGAAACGAGACGAACCATCACGTCTTCCTGAAGCAGTAATGTAATATTTCTGTGCATAGTTATAATTCAACTGTGCAAAATAACTTTCCAAAGTCCATCCTAAAGTATAAGAATCTGCAGTACCATAAGGTGTAGTATATTGACTCAAATCTAATGAATTTGGATCAATAGCCTTAGTTTTAGCAGCACTCATATTCTTTTGTTGCCAATCAGTTGATTCGTGAGCAACAAAAGCTTCAATTCCATGCTTACCAAAAGACTTATTAAAACGTAATAATTGTAAAAAGTTCTGGTTAGTATCAGTAGTAAATGATTTTCCTAAATAACCAAATGTATCAGCACCAGCCCAACCACCATAATAAGGATTGTTTCTATTTGACTGATCATACGTTTGATATTGACCACTGTAACGAGTTTCAAAACTCAACCATTTAGTAATATCAACACCAATATTAAAGTTACCTAAGAAAGTAGCCGCATCAGTTCTATTCAAATCGTAATGAGCATCTGCAATACCATTTGTTAAAGTCCAAGATCTTCTACCAATACCATAATCATACTGATTTCCACCAAAAATTGGATCAGCAACTAAATTCCCAGCAGCATCTCTTAAATATACATCATAAATAGCTGGCGTAGTATTTGTCAATGCAAATATGTTTCCAGAAGAACCTGCTTGACCTTCATCACTTGATGAATTTGTATATCTACCTCCTGTATAAGCAATATTACCTCCTACTGTCAACCAATCTTTCGGTTTGTGCTCTAAATTAATTCTAGTAGAATAACGCTTATAACCTGAGTTAATAGTATAACCTTGATCATCTAAGTAACCAAAAGATGTTGCATAGCGAGTTTTATCGTTACCCCCACTAAACTGAACATTCACTTCACTTCTATAACCCGTACTAAAAGCAGCATCTGACCATTTTGTTGGATCATACTTACGAGAAACACCATTAGCAACTTTACCTGTAGCAGGATCAATAAGCACCGAACCATCAACATTCCAAATGTTATATTTTGGATCAATACCCAAAGTTCCAGCATATAAATTTTGACTTGCAAAATCAGCCGGATTTGGAACACCAGCTAAAGTTCCTCTTTGTTTTAAAGCACTCCAAGACAACTCAATATATTCCTCTGGAGAATCAATAACATCGTATTGCGGTAAAAACATTGTATTAAAACTTGATTTAAAATCAACAGTAATTACAGATTTACCAACTTTACCTTGTTTAGTTGTAATTAAAATTACACCATTAGCTCCTCTTGAACCATAAATTGAAGTAGCTGCAGCATCTTTCAAAACTGTCATACTTTCAATATCTGCAGGATTAATAGCACTCATATCACTACTAAATGGAGCACCATCAACAACATACAAAGGAGCCTGGTTACCATTAATAGAACCAAAACCACGAATACGAACAGTAGCATCACTACCTGGAGCTCCGCTTCCAGTAACAACATTAACACCCGCAACTTCTCCTCGAAGAGCCTGAGTAACGTTTGAAACCGTCTTAGCTTCCAAATTTTGCTTACTTACTTTTGTTGCAGTACCTGTATAGGCTTCTTTAGTTGTCTTACCATATCCAACAACCACAACCTCTTCAATCTGCTTAACATCAGCCGCCATCGTCACATTTACTTTACTCGCAGCTCCAACTGTAATTGTCTGGTCTGCCATACCAATAAATGAGAAGACTAACGCCTCTCCTGTTTTAGCCTTGATGGAATAATTACCATCCATGTCTGTTTGCGTTCCACGTGTTGTACCTTTTACAACAACGCTAACACCTGGTAACGGCAAACCTGCTTCGGTAACTGTACCAGTAATAGTTTTCTCCTGTGCGAAGGAAAACTGCATTGAAAACGCCAATAACAGCGTAAAAATCCATTTAAACTTCGATCTCATATTAAATTTATTTGAGTTAGTTATTTCGCAAACTTCTTAATAATTTCTTAAATAACCAAACAATCCCTCTTATTTTATGGCATTTTCTATATGTTAAAAAAGAAGAAGCTTTTAGAAATTCTTAACAAACATATATATAAGATATAAAAACAATAAAATGGTTGCGTGTATTTTTATATTTTTGCTAAAAAGATGTTACTTACAAAATTTTCTTCACACGAATTCGAAGCCGGCACCGACGAAGCCGGTCGCGGATGTCTAGCTGGACCCGTTACCGCAGCAGCTGTCATTCTACCCTTTGACTTTCAACATAGCTTATTAAACGACTCCAAAAAACTCTCTGAAAAAACAAGAGAATTACTTAGACCTATTATTGAGGAAACAGCAATTTCTTTTCAAGTAACCCATCTCGAGCCTCTAATTATCGATAAAATAAACATTTTAAACGCTTCGATTAAAGCGATGCAGGAAAGTATTATTCAATTAACACCAACACCAAATTATATTATAGTAGACGGAAACCGATTTAAACCTGTTAACGACATACCTTATAGTTGCATCGTGAAAGGAGACAGCAAATATTTAAGCATTGCCGCTGCATCGGTATTAGCTAAAACGTATCGCGATGACTATATGAATAAAATTCACGAAGAATACCCGATGTACAATTGGAAGAAAAACAAGGGCTACCCAACCGAAGAACATCGAGAAGCCATAAAAAAATACGGCACAACCAAATACCATAGAATGTCATTTCGATTATTACCCGAACAACTCACTTTAGAATTATAAAAAAAGGAAGTCAATTGACTTCCTTTTTATTATATCATTTCCGCTTCAAACAAATCTGAAAAATGGTTTAGTATTTTTTGCTTCACTTCTTCTTCTTCAACTTTAGCAACGCCCAACTCTACATGTAACGAAGTAACTGCTTTTCCTTTTATACCACATGGGATGATATTATCGAAATAACCTAAATCTGCATTTACATTTAAAGCAAAGCCATGCATGGTCACCCAACGAGACGCTCGAACTCCCATCGCACAAATTTTTCTAGCAAACGGTGTTCCGACGCCTAACCAAACTCCGGTTTCTCCTTCGCTCCTTTCACATGCTAAACCGTATTCTGCCAAAGTTAAAATTATCGCTTCTTCTAACAAACGTAAATATTTATGGATATCCGTGAAAAAGTTTTCCAAATCCAAAATCGGATAACCAACAATTTGACCTGGTCCGTGGTATGTTATATCGCCACCTCTATTAATCTTATAAAAGGTTGCTCCTTTTTCCTCCAACTGCTTTTCACTTAAAAGCAAATTCGACAAATCACCGCTCTTTCCCAAAGTATACACATGCGGATGTTCCACATAAAGAAAATGATTGTTCGTTATAATTTCAGGATTATCGCGTTTGGCAACTTTTTGCGCAACAATCTCAGCAAACAACTTTTCCTGAAAGTCCCATGTTTCTTTATAATCTTTTCGCCCCAAATCCTGAAGCAGCACTTTTTTATTCATCGTATTACTCTGTTTCGATTTCGAAATTCAGATTTTTACTTTCCATATAATCTTTCATCGGATAAGAAATGGTTACCGACTTTTTATCTTCACTGATTTTAGCATTAGCCGCCGAAACCTTTTTTATCTTCTTCGGAAAAGTAACTGTCATTTCATAATTCGATTCCGTCATTACCATTTCTAAAGATTGCGTCATCTGGTTAGCCAAAGCTTCTGCTTCTTCTGAATTCGAACCTTCTTTTTCAAAATCTTTTTTGTAATCCTCTTTAATTTGTTCTTTCGGTTTCACAGTAACTTGCTTGCTGAATTTTTTTCCGTCAAAAGCATAACGTGTCACTCCATTATTTTTCATTGACTCCAAATCCGAAGCTTTCTTTCCATTCGGCACTACATCAGACAAACTATTAACCGGCGAAATCATATCCTGCAATTCCGATGGATTTTTAAAATCAGAGAACATTTCGTATTGAAAAATACCTTCCTCTTCTTTCATCACCATTCGACAGGTGAATTTTTCCATTTTCTTAAACTTCTCCTGCTCCTCTTTTGACAATTTTGCAATACTGTCTTTTTTGGAAGCATACAACGAAGCCATCGTAAAAGTAGAATCCACATCTTTTTTATTACCTGTTGATTCCGAACCCATTTTTCCGCCAGCCATCTGCATCATCTTCGACATATCAAATTTGTAATTGATTTTTCCCGAATTATCCGCATTGAAGTTAACCGTTTCACTAACCACACAACTCGTAAGGTTAAAACCAACAAGAATAGCAAACAGATATTTTACAATTTTCATCTTTTTTAAATTTCCTCAAAAGTACAAAATAGTTTGCAGTCTTAATAGTGCTTTCAGAAGAGTAAAACCTAAATTTCAGACTTTGCAACTTTCCAACTTATATAGTATCTTTGCACGCTTAAAAATCAATTGTATATGCAACTTTCAGAACAAGAAATCATCAGAAGAGAGAAATTGAGCAAGTTGAGAGAACTTGGCATCAATCCGTATCCCGCAAATTTGTTTCCGGTAGACCATACTTCGAAACAGATAAAGGACGCTTTTGCAGAAGGAAAGAAAGTTGTAGTGGCCGGACGTTTAATGAGTGTTCGCGATCAGGGAAAAGCTTCTTTCGTAGAATTACAAGACAGTGAAGGACGAATTCAAGCGTATTTTAATCGCGATGTAATTTGTGAAGGCGAAGATAAAACTTTATACAACACTGTTTTTAAGAAATTAACCGACTTAGGCGATTTTATCGGCGTGGAAGGCGAATTGTTCACCACTCAGGTTGGCGCAAAATGTATTCGTGTTTCAGGCTTTACCTTTCTAAGCAAAACATTACGTCCTTTACCATTGCCCAAAACGGATGCAGAAGGAAAAACGTATGACGAATTCGTTGATCCGGAATTGCGTTACCGCATGCGCTATGTAGATTTAGTGGTAAATCCGCAAGTGAAAGATGTTTTCATGAAAAGAACCAAATTGTTCACTGCCATGAGAACCTTCTTCAACAACGCCGGTTATATGGAAGTGGAAACTCCGGTTTTACAATCAATCCCTGGTGGAGCAGCGGCACGTCCGTTCATCACCCATCACAATAGTTTAGATATTCCTTTATACATGCGAATTGCAAACGAATTGTATCTAAAAAGATTAATAGTTGGTGGTTTTGATGGTGTTTATGAATTCTCGAAAAACTTCCGTAACGAAGGAATGGACCGCACCCACAATCCGGAATTTACAGCAATGGAAATTTACGTAGCCTATAAAGACTACAACTGGATGATGGAATTCACAGAAAATCTTTTGGAATATTGCGCCACTCAGGTAAACGGAACCTCGGAAGCTACTTTTGGAGAACACAAAGTAAACTTCAAAGCACCATATGCAAGAGTTACCATGACCGATGCTATTAAACAATTTACTGGTTTTGACATCACAGGAAAATCGGAAGCGGAATTATTCGAAGCGGCAAAAGGCATGGGCATCGAAGTAAACGAAACCATGGGTAAAGGAAAATTAATTGATGAAATCTTCGGAGAAAAATGCGAAGGTAACTTTATCCAACCAACTTTCATCACTGATTATCCAAAGGAAATGTCGCCGTTATGTAAATCACACCGTGACAATCCGGAATTAACCGAACGTTTCGAGTTGATGGTTTGCGGAAAAGAAATTGCAAATGCCTATTCCGAATTAAATGATCCGATTGACCAAAGAGAACGTTTCGAAGCACAAATGGCTTTAGCTGCCAAAGGTGACGACGAAGCCAACGGTATTATTGACGAAGACTTCTTAAGAGCTTTAGAATACGGAATGCCGCCAACATCCGGTTTAGGAATTGGAATGGACCGTTTGATTATGTTCTTGACGAACAATCCGTCAATTCAGGAAGTGTTGTTCTTCCCACAAATGCGTCCAGAGAAGAAAGCACCACAGTTGGAATTGGAAGCTGAAGAAAAATTGATTGTAGAATTGCTTCAGAAAAATGAGAACACTATGGAAATTGCGGAATTGAAAACTCAATCTGCACTAAGCGGAAAAAAATGGGACAAAGCAATGAAAGCATTAGCGCAACATGGCCTAACCAAAGTTGCCGTTAGCGGCGATAGCAAAGTAGTGGAATTGACTATGTAATTTCAACATGAATATACTCTAATTAAAGGTTGTCGAAAGGCAGCCTTTTTTATTTCTCAAAACTGAATTAAACCTTTTAACTCTTTTAAGGTCATATAGCTGTAACTCAAAAAGTAATATCATGAAAAAATTAGCAATCTTGGCAATCGCATTTATCGGATTGACCACACAAGCACAAGAGAAAAAAACGACACGCGAACAATTATCTCCAGAACAGCGTGTTGATTTACAGGTTAAAAAAATGACTTTGGATTTAGATTTGAACGAAAAGCAGCAAAAAGACATGAAAACGCTTTTGGTTAAACAACAACAAAAAAGAGAAGAAGCAAAAGCAAAACGTGAGGCTATTAAATCCGACGATGTAAAACCAACAACAGAGCAGCGTTACGCCATGAAAAGTAAAATGCTTGACGAACAAATTGCGCATAAAGCGGAAATGAAAAAAATTCTGTCTGAAAAACAAATGGAAAAATGGGAAGCACAAAAAGCAGACCGAAAAGAACATTTTGACGGAAAAAGAAAAGAGATGCGTCACAAATCAAAGAAATAATGTTATTATAAATTTGAAATTTTGGTTTTATCACATTTTTGTTTAGATTTGACGACAATAACCATAAACCTTTAACAAATTATGAAAAAAATAATTGCTCTTTTTGTGATGTTATTTGCTTTTTCAGCAGGAATGAACGCACAAGAGAAATCGAAATTTGACGAAGCAGCTAGACATGATGTTCGCTTATTGAAAGAAGTTATCGATTTTGACAAAAATACAGAAGAAGCTTTATACTATTTGTTTTTGAAAAAACATGATGGGCTTTCAACTCCTGAATTGTCAGATGAGCGTAAAGACGGAATCGCAAAAATTATTGATGCTAAGTTAAGAGCAACTTTAAGCAATGAGAAAATAGACATGTTGATGAAAAAAGACAATGCACTATACAGACAACTCATTGTAAATGAGAAAAAATAAAAATAAAAAACCACCTTTTAGGTGGTTTTTTTTATTTTATAATATTTCGGCAACTCTTCCCGCTGCCGCTATAGTAAAATCTAAATCTTCATAAGAAAGCGCATCGGTAATAAACCAAGTTTCGTAGGCTGATGGTGCAATATAAACTCCTTCTTTCAACAACCCGTGAAAGAACTTCTTGAACGTTTCGTTATCGCCATTAGCAGCTGTTTGAAAATCATAAACCGGATTAGGATCAAAATGAACGGAAATCATCGAGCCCACTCGGTTAATCGTATATGCTATTGAATGTTTTGATAGTTCAGCATGCAATCCTTTTTCAAGATAAGCAGTTTTCTCTTCTAAACGGTTAAACAATTCCGAATCATTATTAATGCTTTTCAACATCTCATATCCGGCAGCCATTGCTAAAGGATTTCCCGAAAGTGTTCCTGCCTGATAAACCGGTCCTAGTGGCGCCAAATAATCCATTATCTCTTTACGCCCGGCAAAGGCACCTACCGGCAAACCACCGCCAATTACTTTTCCAAAACAAATAATATCTGCCTTAACTCCGAATAATTCTTGCGCTCCGCCTTTTGCCAATCGAAATCCGGTCATTACTTCATCAAAAATAAGCAAAGCTCCATTTTCAGTACAAACTTCACGTAAAGCTTTTAAAAAACCATCTTTTGGAGGAATACAACCCATATTGCCGGCAACAGGTTCAATAATGATTGCTGCTATTTCATTTCGATTCGCCGCAAACAATTCTTTTACGTTAGCAATGTCATTATATTTTGCAAGTAACGTATCCTTTGCGGTTCCTGAAGTTACCCCAGGGCTATTTGGCACACCGAAAGTACTCAATCCACTTCCGGCTGCTATTAAAAACGAATCGGAATGCCCATGATAACAGCCTGAGAATTTGATTATTTTATCACGCTTCGTATAACCTCTAGCCAAACGCACTGCGCTCATACAAGCTTCCGTACCAGAATTAACAAATCGGATCTTATCTACATTGGGCACCATTGAAACTGCCAAAGCAGCAATTTCGGTTTCAAGAGCTGTTGGTGTTCCAAACGATGTTCCTTTTTTAGCTTTTTCAATTACTGCATTAACTACCGGTTCAAAAGCGTGACCCAGCAACATTGGCCCCCAAGAATTAATATAATCGATGTAACGATTTCCGTCCTCGTCAAAGAGATAAGCACCTTTGGCTTCTTTTACAAAAATCGGAGTTCCGCCTACCGCTTTAAATGCACGAACGGGAGAATTAACGCCTCCCGGTATAACTTTCGCAGCCTCAACAAACAGCTGACTGCTTCTTTGATAGTTCATTATGATTTTATTTTTAATATTTGTCCGATTGAAATCGCATTGGAAGGTAAATTGTTAAGCTGTACCAACTGTTCTACTGTTAAATTAAATTTTTTGGAAATAGAATACAGCGTATCGCCCTGAACTACACGATAAGAAGTTGAATCCAGAGGCATTTCAGATACTTTTGCAATACTTTTGTAGCTTCCTCCTAAAACTTCCTCATCTAATTTATATAGTTCGTAACGTTCAATCAAACCGATTAATTTATCCGGATATTTAGGATCTGTAGCATAGCCCGCTGCTTTTAATCCTTTAGCCCAAGCTACATAATCGCCTTTCTCTAATTTAAAAAGGGTTGCATAACGGCTTCTTGAAGTTAAAAACAAGGAATGGTCACGATAGGATTCTGAAGCATGATCATACTTACGGAAACATTCTTGAGCTGCATCATCATCGTGTCTTACGCTTTCCCCTGTCCAACCTGTATGGCATTTTATTCCGAAGTGATTATTCGCCTTTACACTCAAAGTACCTGTTCCGGCGCCCGATTCTAAAATCCCCTGAGCCATCGTGATACTTGAAGGAATTCCGTGTTGACGCATATTGTCTTTGGCAATTTCACTAAACTGAGAAATGTACGTTTTTACATTATCCGAAGTTACTCCTACTTTAGATGTCGCCTCCAAAATCTCAGTTTTACTCCCCGAAGTGTTTTTAGAAGACGAAGTAACCACCGGCTTTTTAACTGTCGTTTTAGGTTTTGGCTTTGTAGTGGTCGTTGTTCTCACTTTATTAGAACTTCCGCAGCTATACAATATCGCCAGCAAACACAATACAATTATTTTCTTCAACATAAATTAGTAGTTTATAATGGGCAAATTCTTTTTTAACAAATGTTGGTTCATTCCTTGGATTCCTTGCAAGCCTCCAGTGTGAATGGCTACTATTTTTGAATGCTCAGGAAATTTCCCTTGCCGAATCATATCCAGTATCCCAAACATCATTTTTCCGGTATAAATTGGATCCAGTGGGATTTCAGTCTTTTCATAAAAGTCATTCAAGAAATGTACCAATTCAGGAGAAATCTTAGCATAGCCACCAAATTCATAGCCTTGAATCAAATTCCAGTTGTCATTCCGGGCAAATCTACGAATATCGTCGAATAAAAACGAACCTTTTAACGCTGGAAAACCGAGAACTTTTTGATTTTCAGCAGAAGAATTAATCAAACCGGAAATGGTTCCTCCTGTTCCGACTGCACAACACACATAATCAAAAACAGCATCTTCGTCAGTTAAAATTTCTTCGCAACCCTTAACCGCCAATGGATTTGTTCCACCTTCCGGAACCAAATAAGCATCCGAATACTTCAATTTTACATCCCTTAGAAATGACTCCGAATCCTTCTCTTGATATGCCTCTCTGGGAATAAAAACCAATTGCATCCCAAGTTCTTTTGCTCTGCTTAAAGTTGGATTCTCAGCGATTTTAAAAGCAAGTTCTTCTCCCCGAATTATGCCAATTGTAGCTAAATCATACACTGAGCCCGCAGCAGCTGTTGCCAAAATATGATTTGAAAATGCGCCTCCAAAAGTTACAAGCTTAGTAAACCCTGACGCTTTAGCTTTTTCTATATTGTATTTCAGCTTTCTGAATTTATTCCCTGAAATATCCGGATGCAACAAATCTTCTCTCTTTATAACTAGAGATATATTGTTTGGTAAATCATATTGAATTTGCTGATTAAAAGATTTCATTTTACAAAAATAAAAAAAGTGCAACCTTTCGATTGCACTCCTACCTTTAATATTATAGTATCGATTATTTTTTAACGATAACTTTTTTACCAATTTGCTGATTATCATTAGTGTTTAAACGAACGATATAAACTCCCTCAGCCAAAGTACTTGTTGAAAACTCATACGTATCGTCTGAACCTAATTGCTGCTTAGCAAAAATCTGTTTTCCGGCAACATCAAATACTTCGCACGATTTCAATTCAGCTTGAAGTGGATTTTTAATGGTTAACAATCCGGCATCGTTATTCTGATATACTTCTAAAGAGGAAATCACAGAATCATCAATTGACAATGTCGCATCTCTAAACGTAACTTCAAATCTGTCCTGAACATTTCCAGCTGGCAAAGTAACCTCAAAGAAATTATTTTTGATATCGTGATACAATCCAGTTTGTTTGTCGTGCATAAAAATGGTTTCAGACATATCGAAATTAATCAACTCCGCTACCGTTACTCTAAATGTAACTTGCTGATTGTTTTTAAAGGCAACAGGTATACGAGCATCGATATCGAATGGTTGCGTAGAAATCACACATTGTTTATTGTCAATTGGAAAATACATGTCCATTGGCAAATTTCCATCAGGAGTAGAACCATCGAAAGCATTGTCTAATCCATTTGATGCAATTGGATTAAATGCTAAAGCCGTTTCACGTGTATATTGATTATTTAAAACCGTATGCAATTTGAATTGCGGTACTTGTCTTTTAGAAATCTGAGTATAATCTGTTCCGGCAACATTTGGAATATCTTCCCAATTTTGGTTATCCTGAGTAAATGATGAAGAAACATTAGCTGATTTCTCAAATTGTGAATCGTTAACAGCTCCTTCTTTTTTGTAAACTCTATAGATATTTTTCATTTGTGCATTACCATTGGCAATTCCACGAATCATGAAACCTTGTCCGATTGGAGAAAATTGCCTTTTGTATGTACTTCCTGTAAGAGCTCCGGTTGTATTCGGTGTTCCGTCAGCATTATACGTATTCCATGTTGCTGAAACATAGGTTCCTGGAGTTCCGATGTTAGCACCGTTTGGAGAATAAACTCCATAACCTCCAATATATTGATTCAAATAATGTGATGTCGCTGGTTTTACGTGCTCCCAAAAGTAGGCATTTCCGTTAATCACGTTAGTTGCACCACCTGCAGAAACCACTCCAGTTGTATAATTAATACTCCAACCGCTATTTTCTAACAAAAAGGCATTAAGATTAATTGCTGACGGATACGGATTTCCTGTTAAGGTTTGATTCGGGTAATCTGGTCCGGCTGTGCTTCCAACAGCGATATTGATTGTTCCATCGTTTGGTTTTCCTCTAAAATCGTAACGCTGATTGTTACCCGGATTGTTTTGAACACCTAAAATGGTTGTATTATCAGATCCGCTAACACCTTTCATTGTAAAACCTTCACCTGCATTAATTGTATTTGCAGATCCTACATATACCCAATTTGCATAGATGTTAGAGGTAATGTATTTGTAAATCCATTTATTTGAAATCGCTAAAGTCGCGTTTGTAGCAGAACCATCATAGGAAGAAATAATACTCTGTCCGCCAAATCCCATAACTCCGTTAGGTCTTTTCAATTGACCAATCCCAAAAGTATTATTACCCGCTGCAGCCAAAGGCATACCTACAGGTGAACACCAATAGTTATAACCAAAGTTGTTAGAGGTTCCTTCCTGATATACTGATAAATCACCCACACCTTTGTTTACTCCCGATCCAGTGGTTCCTTGTAAAAGCTGACCATCATTTCTCAGAAACAAATTACTTGTCGCTGAATTTAACTCTAAATCACTAGTAACAAATACATGCTCATTATTCACATAAACATAGCTATTTGGACTTACATACATCTGAGCTGTACAGGCATACCCTCCAACAAACAAAAGCAATAAAACGCTTTGAAGTAATTTTCCATTCATAACAAACAGAGTTTTAGATTTCATGCTACAAAAATATCAATAAATAAGGTAGTTGCAATTTTATATTCAATATTTATATTAAAAATCGATAAAGAGCATTTTATAACCCATTAAAAACATAAATATCAAAAAATAAAACTCAAATAAAAGCATAGAAAAATAAGTACTTGACAATAATTTAACACTAGAAAAACAATAATTTTTAACAAAACAGCAGTTAAATTGAGAAAAAAATATTTATATTTATAAATGTTTCATTTCAAAAAATTGCCCTATGAAAAAAAACTACCTAACCCAAAAAACAAAAGAGTGTACATTTTTAAGTTTACTTCTCTTTATACTAACTTATAGTACAAGTTTCGCTCAAACAACGATTACAGTCAACACTACAGGAAACGGAAGTTTTTATGTTCCTTGCGATGTTACCTCCATAACAGTTGAATGCTGGGGAGGTGGTGGTTCCGGTGCCGGAAAAGGAAATCCGAATGGACAATCCGGTGGTGGTGGTGGTGGTGCATATGCAAGCTCTACAATCGCAGTAACACCTAACACAACAATCAATTTTTACGTAGGTCAAGCTGGAGCAGCTACAGCAGCCGGAAACAATAACGGAAACAACGGAGAAAACACAACCTGGAACACTAACCAAATAGTAGCCCAAGGTGGTTTTGGAGGCTCTACAAATGGAAACGGAGGAAACGGAGGAACTGTAGCCGGAAGTACTGGAACAACGCGTTTTCGCGGTGGTAATGGCGGAACATCAGCTGCAGGAACATCAGGCGGAGGCGGCGCTGGCGCTGGTACATTAGCAAATGGCGGCGATGCCGTTGTTGGTGTAGGAGGTATAGGAGTAGCTCCTGCAGGTAATGGCGCTACCGGAGTAACCGGAAATACCAACGGAAATAACGGAAATAATTATGCCAGTGGTGGATCTGGAGCAAGTAGAACCGGAGGTAACAGAACTGGAGGCGCAGGTGCACAAGGATTGATTCGAATCACTTATACATCTGCTTTTACCAATCTACCAACTTGTACCAAACCATACACCATCAATATTGAACCTATAACCAATGTCAATTTTGCCGGAATCAACAATACAACATCCGCCACTATTAATGGCACACCCGCAAATGAATCCTTTTGTGATATCGCAACTGTCAACCCAGGCCAAACTTATCTATTTTCAACACAAGGAAATACTGGAGGAAACTTCACAAACTACATAAGAGTCTATATAGACTTTAACCAGAATGGCACGTTTGAAACAACTGCCGGTGTAGAACAGTTTAACATAGGAACCATAACCAACTCAACAGGTATTGATGCTATTATAGCATCCGCAAACATAACTGTTCCCGCAGGAGCAACATTGGGCTACACCAGAATGAGAGTTGTTAAAAACTATAATGTATATACCGGACCTTGTACCACAACCGATTATGGACAAGCCGAAGATTACACCGTTCGAGTTGTAGCTCCTTTACCATGTATAACACCAACAGCTCAACCAACAGCCTTAAATCTAGTCCCTTCAGGAAACTCTATTTCAGGCTCATTTACTCATGCTGTTCCTCAACCTGATAATTATCTTGTTATTCGCAATACATCAGGTGTTGCTCCAACCGGATTAATTAGCAATGGAACAACCTATACAGCTGGTCAGAATTTAACCGGTGGTAACTATGTTGTAGATGTTGATGGAAACAACACTTTTAACGCAACAGGACTTACAGCCTTAACCACATATTATTTCTTTGTTTATTCCTACAATTCTGCTTGTACCGGTGGACCATTGTATTTTACAACAAGCCCATTAACAGGAAACACAACAACTTTAAATGTAAGCTACTGCTCGCCTACTTCATCAAATCCGAACACAAGATACATTCAAAGTGTACAAACAATCGGAAATCTAACCAACATGTCCAACACAAACACTGGAGGAACAGCTGGCGGATATGCTGATTATACAGCTCTTCCTACTACCACACAAGTAGAAGGCGGCGGAATTAATGTTGACTATTTATTAGCTCAATCTCGTATGTTTATGAGAGTTTGGGTGGATTGGAATCTTGATGGTGTTTTCACTGATGCCGCACCCGAGTTAGTCTATCAAACAGGAGGTGTTCAAACGATTGCAGGTTCGTTCGGTTTTGTAGTTCCGATGGGCACACCTCCCGGAAATTACAGAATCCGAATCAGAGCATACGAAACCGCTCAAGCATTCGGACCTTGTGGTAATCTAGCCAATGGAGAAACTGAAGATTACACCATCACTGTTGTTGCTGACTGTCCAGCAAAAATAACTTCGGTAACCGATGGAACCCGATGTGAACCTGGCACAGTGGATTTATACGCATACGGAACAGCCGGAACCACACAATACCGTTGGTACGACTCAGCTACAGGAGGAACTCTTGTCGGAACTTCGGGTGGAAATTTATGGACAACACCTTCAATAGGGACAACCACGACATACTATGTAACAGCTTTTAACGGAGCTTGCGAATCTTTGTTCAGAGAAAAAGTAATTGCAAAAGTTAACTTATCATCCATAATTACAGTAACCCCATCAACTCCTGAGGTTTGTGGAGAAAACAATATCGTTTCCATCACTGCTTCCGGAGACAATGTAATAGAAGATCTGATAAATGTTAATTTTAACGATGGTACTTTCGGAACTTTAATTCGTCAAAACGTTGCTGCAAATGCCAACACACAATGGACAGTTCGCACAAGCCCATACATCCCAACCGGAGCGGTATGGAAGCCTGCTTTAGTTTCAAGAACCGTAGGGGATCAATTTGCACTATCAGTGTCCGACTTTGCGGCTCCGAACCCTAAAGACATGATTTTAAGATCTGGAGTTTTAAATGCATCTACTTACAGTGATTTATTCCTAACTTTCAGACATCACTTTTCTTATTATGCGGGTGAACCCGCTCAGTGGGCAGATGTAGATGTATCAACCAATGGAGGAGGTGCCTGGACAACTATTCAGTCTTACACTTCAACACAAGGATACGCAGGTGATTTTGCTCAAGTTTCTTTAGATTTAACGGCATATGCCGGCGCTCCGAGTTTAATGATACGATTTCGTTATCATTTAGCTGGTGGTTCGGCATGGGCAGATGGCTGGGCTGTTGATGATGTTCGCTTATACGGAACAAGACCAATGAACACAACATTTACTTGGAGCGGTGCTACAGTTGATGCTTATATTGATGCAGCTTGTACAATTCCTTATGTAGCACAAAGTGTTTCAACAGTTTATGTTAAACCAACTGGCGCACAGCTAACAGATCCTGATTGGTCATTTACCGCTACAGCAACATTAGCTAATGGCTGCCCAGTTTCAAGACTTATTACAGTTAACAATAAAACCAAATTCTGGCGCGGAATTAGCTCAGACTGGAACGATCCAAACAACTGGGAGCCAGCTGGAGTTCCGGATGCTAACACTTGTGTTGTTGTGCCTTCAGCTCCGAATAATTCAATTATATCTGGCGCAGGCTACAATGCTTATGGAAGAAATTTAACTGTTAAAAATACTGGCCATTTAGAACTACAATCTAGCAACAACATTACTGTTACTGATTGGGTTGATGTTAACGCCGGAGGAATATTCAACATTCATAACAGCGGCAGTTTACTTCAGATAAACAATGTTGCTAACACCGGTATTATCAATTATGAGCGAATTTCACAACCGATGTACAAACTGGATTACACCTATTGGAACTCTCCGGTTACAACAGCTTCAAATTTTGCTGTCGGCAACTTAACTTCAGGAACTAATTTAATTTACAGATACACCCCAACACAAGCTGGAGGTAACGGAACTTGGACACAAGTAGCAGCGGCTACAGCAATGAATCCAACTTTTGGTATTATTGCAAGAGCGCCAAGCACGTTCCCAACAACAGGTCCGAAACAAACGTTTACTACTAACTTTATCGGTACACCTAACAATGGAAACATTTTAATGCCGATTTCAAAAGGAACCAATGCAAACGTTGGTACAACACCGCCAGGCGGCACGACTGCTGTTACCAATGCAGATGATGAGTGGAACTTAATCGGAAACCCATACCCTTCTGCAATTGACATTGTTTCCTTTTTAACAGACGCTGCCAATACACCAGTAGTTGACGGAACAATTTACCTTTGGACACATAATACTGCTCCTGCAACAGCAACACCAGATCCATTTTATGGAAATTACGCTCAAAATTATACCATAAATGACTATGCAACGGTAAACCAAGCAGGAACAACCACAACCGCACCTTCTGGAGGAATTCCACCAACAAGATACATCGCAGCGGGTCAATCGTTCTTCATTAGTGCCGATGACGGTATGGCTAACGGAACTACTCAAAATGTTACCTTCCGAAACTCAATGCGTGTTGCAAACCAGAATACTAATTTCTTAAGAGCAAGTAACCCAAGCAGCAACTTTAATGCTGATGGTGTTACTAGCCAGAGAGTTTGGTTAAACTTAGCAGGTAACGGAGGATTTAGCCAAATGTTAGTCGGTTACATTGAAGGTTCTAGCCTTGGATGGGACAGAGGTTTAGACGGAGAAGCTTTAGCAGGTAATGCTGTTCGTTTCTACTCTTTAGGAGCTGACAAAAAATTAACTATTCAGTCTCGTTTTTGGCCATTTGACCAAACTGATTTAGTTCCACTTGGCTTCAAAGCAACCAGTCAAGGAAACTATACTATCGGAATCGACCATTTTGACAGTGCTTTCAACAACCAGAATATTTATTTGGAAGACCGCGACTTAGGCATCATCCACGATTTGAAAGCGGCGGCATACAACTTCACTTCAAACGCGGGAGAATTCGAAAATCGTTTCATCTTACGTTATACTAATGCAACTTTAGGAAACGATGATGTTACAGCACTTGAAAACTCTGTAATCATTTATACTGATAATCACTTGAATGTAAAATCGACTTTACAGCCAATCAAAGAGATTAAAGTATACGACGTTTTAGGCAAATTATTACTAGACAACACTAAAGTAAATGCTAACGAATTTATGGCTACTACTTTAAGTCCGAAACAAAATGCTTTAATTGTCATGATTACTCTTGAAGATGGTTCAACTGTAAACAGAAAAGTAATTTTCTAAATAACCATACAACATCTTAAAATACATAAAGACCTTTCAAAAAAATGAAAGGTCTTTTTTATTACATGTTGCTTATCTGTTAATTTTTTGTTGATAAAATAATATCACTCGGAAGCCGCATAAACACTAGAGATATCACAAAATTATATCACAAAAAATATAAATTTTATCGTTTTTTTTTGCATATTATCGACAAATCATTATTTTCACAATTCCTTAACATTGTTTAGTAAAATATTATAACAAATCAATACAGAATCGTGAAAAAAAATTACTTTTATCAAAAAAAATCTTCAGAATCTTCTCAAGATGAATGCAATGGAAAAGCAAAAGTAAGCTGGAAGAAAAAAAGCACTTCCTTGTTCGTTTTTCTTACCTTTTTTCTGCTTTTATCGATTCAGAAAAATTTTGCACAAGGTACTAATTGTGGTACAGCGACATCCGTTACAATAAATGGGGCCTGTGTAAGCGGAACAATTAACGACGGCACACAAACCAATCCTGGAATTGCAGCAGCTCCTTGTGCACTTGGAGGAACTTTTAGACGTGAGGGTTGGTACATTATTAACGTTACAACTGCTCCTGTAACCATAAACGTTACAGCTAGTGCTGCGGATAGAAATCTAGCTCTACAATTAATTGGCTCATCAAATGGAGCTTGTGCTGGTACACTTTCAAATTTAGCTTGTGCCAATGCAGACACCGCAAATAACAGTGCTCAAACTGAGACATTGTCATACAATATTACCACAAACGGTAACTATTGGATAAAAGTTGTTAACGTCGGAAATAATAACGACATGGTCTTAAACAGTTTGTGCGTTACTACACCTCCTGCAAATGACGTATGTAGTACTGGAACAATCTTAACTCCAGCTGCAGCTTGTACTCCAGTTACTGGATCAACACTAGGCGCAACAGACAATAATGAAACTGGAGAATGTACTAACGGAACTGAAAACGCCGTTTGGTATCGTTTTCAAGCAACAACCGCTACTCATATAGTTACTGTTGATGGAAACACAGGATTTGACGCAGTAATTGGTGCTTTTACAGCTTGTGGAAGTGCAACTACCCCAACTGGTGGCGCATGTACAGATGCAACCTTTGATGCTGGAGTAGAAACCATGACCTTAACCGGGTTGACTATCGGAAACTGGTATTATGTGCAAGTTTACGATTGGGGCGGAGACCAAATGGCAAATGCTTTTACAATTTGTGTGCAATCTGTAGCGCCATGCACAACACCAACAGCATCACCTACAGCTTTAAACTTAACACCTGTTAGTGGTACTATAAACGGTACATTTACAGCAGCTGCACCTGCCCCATCAAATTATTTAGTTGTTTATAATACAACTGGAGCAACTCCTTCACCAGTAGATGGAACTTCATATACAGTTGGAGGAACTATTGGCGCTGGAAATATTGTAGCCGATATTGATGCGAATACAAACTTCTCGGTTACTGGATTAAATCCAGTAACTACATATTATTTCTTTGTGTTCTCCTACAACAACAATGCTTGTTCAGGAGGTCCACTTTACAGAACAACCGCTCCTGCGACAGCAAACACAACAACAGCAATGTTCTATTGTACTCCTGCACCAACAAGTGTAGACGGTACAGGTATTACCAATTTTACGATGGGAACTATCAACAATACAACTGGAGCTGAAGCAGGGAATTATGGCAACTACAGCGCCATGACCTCAACGCATACACAACTATCTACAGTTAACTTCAGTATTACATTCCAAACTGCTACATATGATTATAATACAAAAATATGGGTAGATTGGAACAATGACGGAGACTTTGCCGATGCTGGTGAAGAAGTATACACTGGTTTATCAACAACAACAAGTCCAAACACATTAAATGGAAGTTTTGTTGTTCCTGCCGGAGCATCAATAGGTAATCACAGATTAAGAATAGGAGCTGCTGACTCTGCAACTCCAATACCATGTTATACAGGTTCATTTGCTGCATACGAAGATTATACAATTATCGTTGCATCTTCTGGTCCTTGTACAACCCCTACAGCACAGCCAACTGCTTTAGTATTAACTCCTGATGGAAACAGTGTTTCTGGAGCATTCACAGCAGCTTCACCTGCTCCAAACAGCTATTTAGTTGTTATGAATACTACAGGCGCAGTTCCTTCTCCAGTAAACACAACCACCTACACAATAGGTGGAACAGTTGGAGCTGGTAATACTGTAGTTGATATTGATTCCAATACTTCTTTTACTGCAACAGGTTTAACACCGTTAACGCAATACTATTTCTTTGTGTTTTCATATAACAATGCCTGTACAGGAGGTCCATTATATTTAACGACTTCACCATTAAATGGAAACACCACAACTTTAGCCGGTTCATACTGTAGTTCAACATCTACTGGTTCATCTTATTTTATTAATCAGTTTTCTACAACTGGTGGTTCTACAAACATTACAAACAATGCTTCTGGATATTCTGCAACGGGATTCGGTAACTTTACCGCAATGAACGTAAGTCAGGCTCCTTATGGCACAGTAAACTTTTCCTTTACACTTACCGGAGGTTCTTCAGGTGTAAACATTTGGGTTGACTGGAATAATGATTTTGATTTTGATGATGCCGGTGAAAAAGTATATGGTTCAAACGGTTATGTAGCCAATGCAACAGGAAGTTTCACCATCCCTTATACTGCTTCTTTAGGAAATCACAGAATGAGAATCCGTTCAAACTATTTGGATTCAACGCCTGATGCTTGCGGAAGCATTACAAGTGGTGAAACAGAAGATTACACTTTAACAGTAACCTCAATGCCTTGTGCTGGAAGCGTTACAACTGTAACTGTAGCTCCTGTTGGAACCACAACTGCTACGGTAAGCTGGACTGCAGCTACACCTGCTCCTGCCAATGGATATGACTACTATGTAACTACTGTCGGAACAATTCCTGGTCCTGGTCAAGCACCAACAGGAAGTGTTGGAGCTGGAGTTACAACTGTAAACTTAACTGGTTTAACCAACAACACATATTATATGGTTTACATCAGAACCCGTTGTGGTGCTGGTGCGGGACAACAAGGTGTTTGGGTTGGACCAACTGGATTTACAACAGGTGTTACAGCTCCATTAACAACAGGTGCTACAATTTGTCAAGGTGCAGCTAGCACAACTGTTTCTGCAAGTGGATCTTGTGCTTCAAATGCTAACTTAGGAACAACTATTAATGGTGCTTGGAACGCAGCAACAGACCCAGTAGCCTTACAACCTCTAATCTTTATTTCAAGTGGGGATCCATGTGCTTTCGACACGGAAACTGCAAACTATACTGTAACCAACTTCCAAATTAGTGTTACTGGAACATATACTTTCGCAATGCCTGACACTGCCGCATATGATGGTATGGGCTACATTGTCACAGGACCATTTACACCAGGTTCTTGTGCAACCGGTACTTGGATTGCAGGTGATGATGACGGAGGTGCTACATCACTTGAAGCTGAAATTACAGCTAACTTGATAGCTGGTGTTAATTACCAACTAATTACTACTGTTTATTCTGCAAGTAACACTACCATTACAAACACTTATTCTTGGAATATTACTGGTCCTGGTTTCTTAACAAATGGCCTAGGTGGCTCAATAGAATGGTATACTTCGGCAACTGGTGGAACACCAATCGCTAACGGAAACTCTTTCAACCCAGTTGGAACTCCTGGTTCAGGATTAGTTAATACAAACACACCTGGAACTTATACTTATTATGCAGCTTGTTCATCAAACGCTGGTGTAAGAACTCCTGCTAACTTTGTAATTAACGGACCAACTGCAGTTATGTCTGGTTCTGGATCAATTTGTAATCCTACAAATAATATTACTGTAACTTTAACAGGACAACAACCTTGGAGTTTTACCTATTCTGACGGAATCAATCCTCCTGTAGCTATTACTGGTGTTACAAGTTCACCTCACGTATTCTCAGTTTCACCTTCTGTAGCCACAACTTACACTCTTTTATCTGTATCAGATGCTTCAGGATGTAGTGCTATCGCGGCTAATAGAACAGGAAGTGCTGTCATCACTGGTGGAAAAACATGGAGTGGAGCTACCAACACTAACTGGAATACTGCTTCAAACTGGTCAGGTGGTGTAATTCCTAACAATACCGATTGTGTTGTTATTCCAAACACCGTAAACAAACCTATCATTTCCGGAGCTGCTTACACTGGTTATGCAGGCAACCTAACAATTCAAAGTGGAGCTACACTTACTGTAAATTCAAACAACAATTTAGCTGTTACTGATTGGGTTAACATTAATGCAGGTGGTGATTTAATCATTCAGGATGATGCTTCGTTACTTCAAACAAACAATGTTGCAAATACGGGAACAGCTCATATTGCTCGTGTATCTGCTCCTATGTATCGTTTAGATTATACATACTGGAACTCTCCTGTTACAACGGCTTCTAACTTTACAGCTGGTAACTTAACATCAGGAACTAACCATATATACCGCTACACTCCTACCCAAGCAGGTGGAAATGGAATCTGGACACAAGTAGCAGCGGCTACAGCAATGAATCCAACTTTTGGTATTATTGCAAGAGCTCCGGGAACATTCCCTACAACAGGTCCTAAACAAACGTTTACTACAAACTTTACAGGTACGCCAAACAATGGAAATATTTTAATGCCTATTTCGAAAGGAACCAATGCAAACGTTGGTAGTACAACGCCAAGTGGCGGATCAACCGCTGTTACCAATGCAGATGACGAATGGAACTTAATCGGAAACCCATACCCTTCGGCTATTGATATTGCTTTATTCTTATCAGATCCAGCTAACACACCGGTTGTTGATGGAACAATTTACCTTTGGACACATAATACTGCTCCAGCGGCGGCTGTAACCGATCCATTCTATGGCAATTATGTTGAAAATTACACTGTAAACGACTATGCAACCGTAAACCAAGCTGGGGCAACAACAACTGCTCCTTCTGGTGGAACAGCTCCGACACAATACATTGCATCTGGTCAATCGTTCTTCATCAGTGCCGATGACGGTATGGCTAACGGAACTACTCAAAATGTGACCTTCCGAAACTCAATGCGTGTTGCAAACCAGAATACTAATTTCTTAAGAGCAAGTAACCCAAGCAGCAACTTTAATGCTGATGGTGTTACTAGCCAGAGAGTTTGGTTAAACTTAGCAGGTAACGGAGGATTTAGCCAAATGTTAGTCGGTTACATTGAAGGTTCTAGCCTTGGATGGGACAGAGGTTTAGACGGAGAAGCTTTAGCAGGTAATGCAGTTCGTTTCTACTCTTTAGGTGCTGACACCAAATTGACAATCCAATCTCGTTTTTGGCCATTTGACCAAACGGATTTGGTCCCACTTGGATACAAAGCTACAGGTCAAGGAAACTACACTATCGGAATCGACCATTTCGACAGTGCTTTCAACAACCAAAATATTTATTTGGAAGACCGTGATTTAGGGATCATCCACGATTTGAAAGCGGCGGCATACAGCTTCACTTCAAACGCGGGAGAATTCGAAAATCGTTTCATCTTACGTTATACTAATACAACTTTAGGAAACGATGATGTTACACTTGAAAATTCTGTAATCATTTATACAGATAATCATTTGAATGTAAAATCAACTTTACAGCCAATCAAAGAAATCAAAGTATACGACGTTTTAGGTAAATTGTTATTAGACAACACTAAAGTAAATGCTAATGAATTTATGGCGGCTACTTTAAGTCCGAAACAAAATGCTTTAATTGTCATGGTTACTCTTGAAGATGGTTCTATAGTAAACAGAAAAGTGATTTTCTAAAAATCCATAACATCTCATAAATTCAAAAAGACCTTTCAAAAAAATGAAAGGTCTTTTTTTCTTTTAAAACTTCATCAATTTATAATTTTGAAAATCTTGTGTTAAAAAAATTATTTTAAAAAATTTGACACAAAAACTGTTGCAAAAAAATATTTTTTGAAATTTTGAAACAACTCTTGTTGCAAAATATTTTTTCTTGTAAAATTGCAACAAGTTTACATCTACACAAAGCTCATTGCTAACATAACTCACTAAAGAAAGTATTCAGGTTTTTCAAAAACCATTATAATAACTTCAAATTCAAAACATTAACTACCAACCTCTTTGATGAAAAAAACTCACTTTGTCGGTAATTTCTATCTTTTCATCAATATTTCTGTCTTTATAAAAATTGACCTAAAAAAAACTTCTAATTTTATTATATCAAACACCACTACAGAATATTTGAGCATAAACTAAAGTTGCTTTGTTTCTATCGTCAAGCAGTGCTCCAATTACTCCATAATACACTTTTACCAAAACAGTAAAAGTTGATTTTGACCCAAACACTATAAACAAACTATGTTCAAAAGTTAAAGGTCAATCGTATGAAAAAGAACAATTACTCAAGTAAAGGAATACTATCGATAAAAAACAATTTATTATCAAACCTGATAGTAATTTCAATTTGCCTTCTTTCAACAAAAGCTTTGGCACAATTCCCTGGAAATGACAATTCCCCAACATTAGGAACACCAAGAACTTTTAATGTTCCAGCAAATGTAACCCACGTAACCGCCACAACTTGGGGTGGCGGTGGCGGTGGCGGTGGCTCAAGTTCTAATGATGACGGTGGAAATGGCGGAGGCGGAGGCGGCGCTACGACTTACTTAAATCTTCCTGCACCAACCGGTACTATGTTTACATATACTATAGGTCAAGGAGGTAATGGTGGTAATTCAGGAGGTGGAACAGGTGGAAACGGGGTTCTTTCAACAATAAACGGAGGCTCAATTTCACTAACTGCTAACGGAGGTACTGGTGGTAGAGGCAATCAGCAACCCCTCAACTTACCTACAAATAGTCAAGGTGGAAGTGCCACAGGCGGTACTGCAAATAACAGTGGAAACAATGGAGCGCTAGGCGGAAACTCCGGTGGTGACGGCGGAGATTCCGGAACTATCAGTGGAGTTTTTGGAGCTGGTGGAAATGGAAATCAGAATGCAGTTGGAGATCCCGGAAGTAATCCTGGCGGAGGCGGAGGCGGAGGCGAAAGAGGATTTGGAAACACCAATCGCGCTGGTGGTGCCGGTGCAAGTGGTAGGGTCACATTCAACTTTATTAGTGTAAGTTCTATCTCAGTAGCTCCAGTTTGCATTGGGGAAACTATCACAATAACCGGAACTAATTTTGCAACTAGCGGAAGTACTACCGTTACCATAAACGGCATTCCTTGTACAAGTGTTACTGTTGTTAACAATACAACCATAACTGCAGTTGTGGCGGCTACAACAACCAACGGAACTGTAATAGTGAGCAATCCAAACGGAATTAATGATGGTCACAGCCTAATCATCAACGCTGCGCCAAACAATCCTCCTAATCCAACCAGCGATTCGCCTCAGTGCAATCCTCCTGGGGTAACTATCACACAATCCGGATCTGCCTCCGTTGGTGAAACATGGTATTGGCAAACTACAGCTAACGGAACATCAACCGCAAATGAAGCAAGCACTCCTTGGGTTGTAACAGCATCCGGAACTTATTATATTCGTTCTTTTGACGGTACCTGTTGGAGTCCTGGCGCTGGAAGCAGAGCTGTGGTTGTCACGCCAATTGCAACAATTACGACGCAACCCGCGACACCATTACCGGTTTGTGCAGGAAATGGCATTGCAACAATTTCAGTAGTTGCGTCAAACGCACTTACCTACAGATGGAGGCTAAATGGGACAAATCTTAATAATGGTGGAGTTTATGCAGGTACAACAACCGCAACTTTAACAATTACAAATCCAGGCATCGCCCTTAATGGCGGTGTTTACGACGTTGTCATTAATGCTGGTCCTTGTGAAACTATTTCAACAACGGTTATTTTAACAGTTAATCCATTACCAGCAATAACTACGCAACCTGTTAACACAACTATTTGTACTGTAGGAACAGGAAATTTCAGTGTTGTGGCTACTGGAAACGGATTGACCTATCAATGGAGAAGAGGCATTACAAACTTATCCGACAACGCTGTCTTCAGTGGAACAAATTCTGACATACTAACCATTACAAATCCAACAACTGGCGATGCTGCAAACAATTACAATGTAGTTGTAAGCAATGTAGAAGGCTGTTCGGTAACATCTGCAAACAGAACGCTTACCGTGAATGTTACTCCAACGATTAACGTTCAACCGGTTTCACCAGCCCCTGTTTGTGAAGGCCAAGGAACCAGAACCATTACAATAAACGCAACAGGTGTAACCTCATACAGATGGCGAAAAAATGGTGTCCTTCTTAATAATGGCGCACCCTACGGAGGAGTAACAACAGCTACTCTAACAATAACCAATCCAACAATGGTTGCGGACGATGATTATGACATCGTGCTAAATGCTGCAACCTGTCCTGTATACTCAAATACCGTTCATCTCACTGTCAATCCATTACCTGTTATTACAGTTCAACCTGTAAACACAACCATTTGTAGTAATGCAACTGGCGGATTCAGTGTAACAGCAACTGGAACTGGTTTAACGTATCAATGGCGAAGAGGAACAACAATTCTAAACAACGATGCCATATACAGTGGTACTACATCGGCAAACTTAGTAATTACAAATCCGACTGCTGGAACTGCGGATAACGATTACAATGTTGTAGTGACAAACGCAAGCGGCTGTACTGCAACAACTCCAAACAGAACTTTAATAGTTACACAGGCAGTTACAGCAGTTGCCGGTACTCCTGCCCCAGCCAACAATGCTACCGGAGTTTGCTATGGCGGATACAATGCACTTTCCCTACTTAATTGGGGGAATGTAGCCAATGCAACATCCTATGAAGTATATTTCGGAGCTGGTGCATTACCCGGAACTCCAACGGCAACAGTTACCAATTCCGATTATACCATACCTGCAGGAACCTTATTACCAAACACAACTTACTATTGGCAGATTATTCCTTTAAACTCCTGCGGAATTACGTCAGGAACACCAATAACGTGGTCTTTTACAACTGCTTCGGGTGTTTGTTACTGCAGCCCATCCTCAGGAACTTTAATAACTGCTTACATTAGTGGTATTACCTCGGTCGGCACACTTAATGATGTTTCAAATGCTCCAACGGGTCGCTCCGGTGGTGGGTTTGGCAACTTTACCAACATCACTATCGCTACGCAAATTGCAGGTGGTGGTATTAACATTAACATTGAGCTTACCGGAAGCAGTGGTCAATTTATTATAGCATTTGTAGACTGGAATTCAGATGGTGATTTTGCTGATGCTAACGAACAAGTCTATACTACAGGCAACATTGCTACCGACGATACTTCTTTTGGCTTCATTGTTCCATTAGCTCAATCAATAGGTAATTACCGCATGAGAATACGTACTCGAAGCTTCTTCGAATCCAGCACAATTGACCCTTGTACAACAGGGTATGCGTCTGGTGAAACCGAAGATTACACTATAGCTGTAGTGCCCGATTGTCCATCAAAAATAACCAGCGTTGTCAACGGTGAAGTTTGCGGTTCAGGAAATACCGTAAATCTGACAGCAGTTGGCACCGGTGGAACAACCGAATACCGATGGTATGCTTCTGATACAGCTCCTACTCCACTTAGCGTAACGCCAACCGGCTCATGGACAACTGGAGTATTAGCTTCAACCACTGTTTTTTATGTAACAGCTTTTAACGGAACTTGTGAATCTCTAACAAGAACTCCTGTTACTGCAACAATAAAACCAACAACCAATATAACTTTCACACCTGACAATCCAATTCTTTGTGGAGATAATCAAGTAATCAGCATCAATGTATCCGGAGATGTTGCAACTGACGAGTTATTCTTTGAGAACTTTGAAAGTGGTATTGGCGGATTCACTGTTACAACTCCAACCAATACGAATGGTGGATCCGATTCTCCATGGAGTGTAAAAACTAGTACTTATGCACCAAATGCTACAACTGTATGGATTCCCGCAATCAATTCAGGGGCATTAGGTACTATTGGAAACCGTTTTGCATTTACAACATCGGATTATCAAAATTCAGTATTAATTACCCGATTAAGTACAAGTTCTAACATTAATACAACAGGATATTCTACTTTAACTTTAACATTCAATCAATACTACTCTTATTATGGAGGTGATAGTGGAATTTTACAAGTTTCTATAGATGGCGGAACAAATTGGACAGATGTTCAAACGTACAATTCTGATTTGGGTTCGGCTTCTAAATTTATTGAAACAACCGCAGATTTAACACCATACACCAACAACGCTTCGTTAAGATTCCGCTTTACTTATAACGGAACTTGGGACGACGGCTGGGCAATAGACAATATAAAACTGATTGGAGTGAGACCGTTAAACACCACCTTCACCTGGTCTGGCGGATCGGTTAGTGCGTTTACGGATGCTGCTTGTACAAATCCATACACCAACCAACCGGTGACTGTTATTTACATTAAGCCTAATCCAATGCAAATTGAATTACCAAGCTGGAATTTCACCGCAACCACGACTCTATCCAATGGTTGTCTGGCATCAAAATCAATATTAATTACAAACAATACTAAAACCTGGGACGGAATAACTACCAATTGGAGCGATCCAAACAATTGGAAACCATCCGGAGTTCCTACAATTGACAATTGTGTAATCATTCCAAGCACATCCATTATTTCTGGAGCAAATTATAATGCGTATGCAAACAATTTAACCATCAAACCTACCGGTTCACTTGAAATTACTTCAGGTAATAATTTAAATGTTCTTAATGCTTTAGATATTAATCCAAACGGTGGTTTTACTATCCGAAATAGCGGTAGTTTAATTCAAACAAACGATGTGCCCAATATCGGGATTATGAATATGGAACGCTTAACACAGCCATTGTATCGATTAGATTACACGTATTGGAATTCTCCGGTAACAACGGCGTCGAATTTCCAAGTGGGCAATCTGACTTCGGGTACCAGTAATATTTACCGATACCTTCCTACGCAGTCCAACGGTAATGGAACATGGCAACAAATCTCGACGGCAACAAATATGAATCCTACAACAGGAATCATAGCCCGAGCTCCAGGGTCTTTCCCAACAACAGGTCCGAAACAGACTTATACAGTAACGTTCACTGGAACACCGAATAATGGCGATATATTTATGCCTATTTCCAAAGGGACTGATGCGAATATTGGCACATCTGTTGGCGGTGCCATCATTACAGCTGCCGATGACGAGTGGAATCTTATTGGAAATCCTTATCCATCGGCAATTGATATTGTCAGCTTCCTGAATCATCCAACCAACATTCCGGTTGTAGACGGAACCGTGTACTTATGGACACACAACACGCCTCCTACAGCGGCAGCTCCGGATCCGTTCTACGGAAATTTCACTTACAATTATACAGCAAGTGATTATGCAACAGTGAATTATTTAGGAAACACAACAACATCTACAGGCGGTACAGTACCTTCAAGATATGTTGCGGCCGGTCAGTCTTTCTTTGTTAGCGCTGATGATTCAATGCTTAATGGATCTACCCAAAATGTACTTTTCAACAATAGCATGAGGGTAACAGGCAACAACAATAATTTCTTAAGAATGTCTGAACCATCAGAATCTTTAACTTCAACTGATTTCAACAAACAGCGAATCTGGTTGAACTTATCGAATAACAATGGCGGATTCAGTCAAATACTAGTTGGATATGCCGAAGGTGCTACTCAAAACTGGGACAGAGGTTTTGACGGAGAAGCTCTGGCCAGCAATGCTGTAAAATTGTATTCTTTAGGAGCGGATAAAAAATTAACTATTCAGGGACGACCTTGGCCTTTTGATCAAAACGACTTAGTTCCAATCGGATTTAAAGCAACTGCGCAAGGCAATTACACTATCGGAATCGACCATTTTGACAATCAGTTTAACAATCAGAATATTTATCTTGAAGATCTTAATCTGAATATTATTCACGATTTAAAAGTGGCGGCATACAGCTTTACATCAATCGCAGGTGAATTTGAAAACCGCTTTGTCTTACGATACACCAATTCAACTTTAGGAAACGACGATGTTACTGCGCTTGAAAATTCAGTAATTATTTATGCTGATGTTAATTTGAATATTAAATCTAATGTTCATCTGATTAAAGAAATCCGAATTTATGATATTTTAGGAAAACTTATGTTGGATAGTACAAAAGTCAACGCAAACGAGTTCAAAGCTGTCTCATTAACATCATCACAAAAAACACTTATTGTTAACATAACACTTGATAATGGTGCAATTGTGAAACGAAAAGTCATCTTTTAACTCTTAAATTAGATTCAAAGGCTCTTATTTTTAGAGCCTTTGCTTTTTTATCGACTTTTATGAGCCTTTAATCCAATTTCAAGTTTTAAAAATGTATTATCCTCTAAAATGGTATATCTTTATCATTCCAAAATCCCAAAGTCACGTTTGATATCAATTGCTAATTTTAAAAGTCAACGATATGAAACGAGAAAAATTACTCTTTTTAACATTACTATTCTTTTTTGGAGTAAGTATTTGTTTTTCACAAGTAGGTATAGGAACTACAAATCCATTGGCAAAGCTCGATATTGATGCTACATCAGATGCGATACCTGCGTTTGCTATAAGACCAGTTGTAAGTGCTCCAACAGGAACGTCCGACGGTCAAATTGCCATGATAGACAACTCCCTTTATTTTTATGATAATACAAGGACAAAATGGTTGAGCTCAGAAACAGTAGCTCTGAATTATAGTAATTCTGGAGATACTGATGATGAATACCTCAACAGTAACAGTGTCAATTCTGGCATTAGAATTCCCTATAACGCAACTTTAATTGCTATTACGGCAAGAGCTTCTGGCGGAGATACCTCACGACAATTTAGAGTAAGAAAAAACGGAAGCACGACTAACCTGTTATCTTTTACAGTTACTACTTTTAATTACTCATCTACAACACAAAATTTAAATTTTGACGCAGGTGATTTTATAAATATTTATGTCGACAATGAGTCTGGAGACATCACAAACCCCACAGTAACCTTATGGTTAAAATGGCGTAAATAATGTTATTTTATTCAGAAAAAAGAAACAATAACAGATTTTTACAACACTATAAGTGTTTCGAGTTATAAAAAAGGTAGTTTTTTTCCTTTTTTTATGTATTTCATCGATTAAATATGCTTTTAGTCGATGAAATGATTTTTTGACAATATACCATAGATATATTCGCGGGCAAAATCGTGAAAACTATGTCCAAATTGCTAATCAAACTAACCTTATTAATCACTTTAATAAGTTCAATTTCAACGGCTCAGGTAGGTATTGGAAACACAACACCTCAAGGCGCTTTAGATGTAACTTCAACTACTGACGGATTATTAATCCCGAGAGTATCTCTAACAGCAACAAACCTAGCGACAGTTACTACCCCTACAACCTCAGAAATGGTCTATAACACCAACACTTCTGCGGCAGGCCCTAATCAAGTTACTCCTGGGTTTTACTATTGGAATGGCGCTTTATGGGTGCGATTAGCAACCGGAAGCAGTAGCGATTGGACTACAACTGGAAATGCAGGAACAACAGCAGGAACAAACTTTGTAGGAACAACAGACGCCCAAGATTTAAGATTTAAAACAAATTCAACAGACCGTCTAAACATTTCCAACACTAACGGACAGGTTCAATCATATTTCGCAGGTACTGCCTCGGCTCCGGCATATTCATGGGATGGAGATTCAAACACAGGTGTTTTTCAATCTGCCGCAGATAATATTTCACTTACTACCAATAGTACAGAAGGGTTCCGCATGCGTAATAACGGAAATGTTACAATCGGAACAACTTATGCTTCGGCTAATGCAGCACCAAACAATGGATTACGCGTACAGGGACAAACTGTAATCAGCAAAGCTTCAGGAGAAGACAGTCGCGATATTTTTTCTGCTCACAATTCAGCAACAGCATACCAAAACATTACGGGCTACCCTAACAATACTGCCGCAAGAGCAATCTCAGGCTATGCAGACGGAAATGGCATAGGCCTTTTCGGGTTTGCTAACAGGAGCGGATATGGAGTTGTTGGATTAACTCAACCTGGAACTATTTCAGCTTTCGTACAATCTGGAGAAGGTGTTTTAGGTCAAGCAGATGGAGCAAGTGGAATCACCAATATCCCAATCGGAGTACATGGAATTATTGACGAAGCAGCAGCTGGTTTACTAACTGCAACACCAGTTTTAGGAGAAAACAACAATATCACTAGAGGTACTGGTTTAGGTGGTGGCGCATACAATTCTGCAGCACCGGCTGCATCCGCAGTTTATGGAAACTTTGCAACCAGAAGCACACCGGCAGGAACAGACTCATATCAATTTGGAGTAGTTGGTGACATTCTTTTATTGGGTGTTGCTTCTCAACCAGATGCAACTGGTGGTGTATTGGGAACAAATTCAGCGGGGAGTTTTGGTATTTTAGGTTACAAATCCAGAGGTGGTGCGAATTTCTCGGTATATGGTGGTACAAATAACGGAAGTGTTGCTGCCGGAAACACAGGAAGATCATCTGTTTCAAACAATCCAAATGACCTTATTGGTTTAGGAATTAACGGAGGCTTCATGGGAGGTTATGTTAAAGGAAATCAATATGGTTTAGTTTCTAAAGGAGAAGAATTTGGTATGTATGTACAAGGGAACACCATTGTAAACAAACCTGTTGTTCAACTGTCCGAAGGCAATGGTGGTGAAAGAACAAAAACCTATTTAGCTTCCTCAACAGAAGTAGACATTACAACAAGAGGTGTTGGACAAATGAGCAATGGTGAGGCTTTTATCGCTTTCAAAGATGCTTTCAAAAATAATGTCTCCAAAAATGAGGCTATCAATGTAACTGTAACACCTACGCAAGAGACAAATGGCGTTTATGTTAGCCAAGTAACTTCAGAAGGTTTCTACATAAAAGAAAATCGCAACGGAAATAGTAATGCTTCTTTCAATTGGACGGCAATAGGAACGCGTTCAGGTTTTGAAAATGGTGTTGAACTTTCTTCGACAGTACTATCCAATCAATTTGATGAAAAAATGAATGGTGTTATGGCTAATGATGGAGGAGAAAAAGAAGCAACACCTATATATTATGATGGAAATAATATTCGTTTCGAAAGAATTCCAGAAGGAATGATTAAGCATGCAAAAAAAGAGGCTCCTAAAAAGTAATTTATCATAATACATTTTAAAACAGGTTTGTAATTCAAACCTGTTTTTTTTTGTACCTCATCGGTTTAATTTGCACATTAAAGACTTTTTATAGTTAAGGTGAAATTTTGGAGTAAATTGAGTAAAAACGATTTAGCCATGAAAACAAAACTACCACTTTTACTATTGGCAATCTTCCTTTGCCATAATCAGATATTATACTCACAAGTTGGTATTGGTACAATTGTACCTGATGCTGCATTAGATGTAACCTCAACAGATAACGGTTTATTGATTCCGCGAGTAGCACTAATAGCAAACAATAGTGCAACACCATTGACAACTCCCACAGTTTCTGAATTGATTTATAACACAGCCACGGTTGGAGGTGTAAATGGCGTAATACCTGGGTACTATTATTGGAATGGAACTCTTTGGATTCAATTATCCACAGGAACAAATAACGATTGGTCTATAACTGGGAATTCCGGAACAACTGCCGGAACTAACTTTATAGGAACAACCGACGCACGTGATTTACGGTTCAAAACAGGTGGCGCAGACAGACTTAACATATCAAACACTAATGGCCAATTTCAATCCTATTATTTAGGAACCGCTGCTGTTCCATCCTTTTCTTGGAGTTCTGACCCTAACACAGGAATATTTAGCCCTGCTGGCGATGTTCAAGGTTTTTCCACTAACGGAAATGAACGAATGAGAATTTTAAACGGCGGGGTAGTCATTGGCAATACAGTTGCATTTGCAGGCGATCGATTTTCATCTTATGGTTTAAACAATGAATACTGTATAAACGCTTATGCAATCGGTTCAGGTGGCGCAGCGATTTATGGAGATGGAGATACTAGTTATGGATATATCGGTTTTACCAACAGTGCTAACCGATCTGCATATTATGGCTCCAACTTACATGCCAACGGTACCGGAATTGTCGTTTCAGGAAACAATATAGGTACATCGTTTCTCGCAGCAGGCTCGGGCGGAGCTTTTACCGGTTCAATAACAGGTAGCGCCTCATTTGCCACAAATAACGGAAGTGGTTGGGGAGTTGTAGGAGCTGGAAATAATCTGGGCGTTACTACTATTGCTGGCGGAGGAGGAGGCGCTTTTTCCGGCAACCAATGGGGCGTTTATGGCAACGCAACCATTACCGGTATGGCGAATGCAGGAACGAACAGGGCGGCTTTTGTTGGAACTTTTAACGAGACCTCAACACCAAGAACAGTTTACTTAGGTGCCCGAATTGGAGGTGTTAATTATAAAGTTTTTGGAACAGGAAGTGCTTCCGTATCTACCACAATGCCCACAAGAGATGGAGAAAGAATTCTTTTTGCTCCGGAGGCACCAGAGAATTGGTTCTTCGACATAGGAGAAGTAACCCTGGTTAACGGAAAAGCAACAGTAACCCTTGATCCGGTTTTTCAAGATTGTATATCCGATTCTAAACCTTTTAAAGTATTTGTACAAGGAGGAGAAAACACAATTGGCGCTATCAGAATTACCCGAAATCAGAAAGAAAAAACATTCATCGTGGAAGACATGGGCGGAGCAAGTAACGGAATTGTCCAATATTCAATTTACGGTATTTGGAAACAAAAAGAAAATTTAAGATTTCCGAAATACGAACAGCCTTTCGAAGTAAAAGAATTAAAAACAGAAACCGTTTCTATAACAAAGAAAAAAAGCAACTAAACATACCTCAAAAACCTCCAAAAAGACCTCCTTTTCAAATAATCGAGATCTTTTTCGTTTTCATAAGCTTCCTGCTCAAAAGAAATATTCCGATAAGCTTCCCTCCTATCTTTCAACGCTATCCATCGAATCAGATATTCCACAAAATACCAGACAAAAAAAGGCAAAACCAGCATTTCGAGTTGTTGCCGAATATGAATCAGCTCATGATTCACAAGCACCTTATTCCCCTTATCCCCTTTTTGCGACAAGACAATAAACGGAAACAAAGTAATTCCGCGAAACCCTTTTGGCGTTAAATATTTAAAGACGAGTACAATCATTCGCTGTAAAGTTCCTAAATTTGTCGGTATGAATGAACAAATCAACCCGAATAATTTAAAAGAGGGTGAAGATTTTTATTACACCCCGGAAGGCTACAAATGTTTCACGGAAAAACACCATTTAAAACGCGGCTATTGCTGCAAAAGTGGTTGCCGTCACTGTCCTTACGGATTCAATAAAAACACAGGTCAAATCAGTAAGAATAAAAAATAATCGGGCGTTCCCCTTCGGGTCGGGCTGTACGCAGTACACGGTACTTTGCTGCCATCCCTAACGCAAACCATCATAACACAACACACAACAACAAAATGGACCACTATTTACAATATTACCGAATCAAAATTCACAAATCCTACCATAGGTCGGATATTCGTTATCCCTAGCGTTCGTACTCTTTTACGAATAAACAGATAAACGAATAACCAAAATAGTAAAGAAATGACTTTTCAAGAACAAATACTGGAAGGAATTCCATCGGTTTTACCACAAGTAAAGCCATACGAAGCCAACATCAATCACGCGCCAAAGCGTAAAGAAATATTAACCGCTGAAGAGAAAAAGTTAGCCATTGCAAACGCATTGCGTTATTTCGAACCAAAGCATCACGCCACGCTAATTCCGGAATTCAAGGAAGAATTGGAAAAATACGGTCGTATCTACATGTACCGTTTGCGCCCTGATTACGAAATGAAGGCTCGTCCTATTTCAGAATATCCAGGAAAATCGGAACAAGCCAAAGCCATCATGCTGATGATTCAAAACAATTTGGATTATGCCGTAGCACAACATCCACATGAATTAATTACTTATGGCGGCAACGGAGGCGTGTTCAGCAACTGGGCACAATACCGTTTAACCATGAAATATTTAGCCGAAATGACCGAGGAACAAACCTTGGTGATGTATTCCGGCCATCCAATGGGACTATTCCCTTCGCACAAAGACGCGCCAAGAGTCGTAGTTACCAACGGAATGATGATTCCTAACTACTCCAAACCGGACGATTGGGAAAAATTCAACGCTTTAGGTGTAACGCAATACGGCCAAATGACAGCGGGAAGTTATATGTACATCGGCCCGCAAGGAATCGTTCACGGAACTACTATTACAGTTTTGAACGGTTTCCGAAAAATCAAAAAGAATCCATCAGGAAACTTATTTGTAACTTCAGGTTTAGGCGGAATGAGTGGTGCTCAGCCAAAAGCAGGAACTATTGCAGGTTGTGTTACGGTTTGTGCCGAGGTGAACCCAAAAATCACCAAAATCCGTCACGAACAAGGCTGGATTCACGAAATCATTGAAGATTTAGACGAATTGGTAGCTCGCGTACGCAAGGCGCAAGAAGCCAAAGAAATCGTATCCATCGCTTATTTAGGAAATATAGTAGACGTTTGGGAAAAATTCGACACTGAAAACATTCACATCGATTTAGGTTCCGATCAAACTTCATTACACAATCCTTGGGCAGGCGGTTATTATCCGGCAGACATTTCTTTTGAAGCCGCTAATGAAATGATGGCTAACAATCCTGAACAATTCAAAACAGAAGTTCAGAAAACCTTACGCCGTCATGCAGCAGCAATCAACAAACACACCGCAAAAGGCACTTATTTCTTCGACTACGGAAACGCTTTCTTATTGGAAGCCTCAAGAGCTGGAGCGGATGTTATGTCCGAAAACCCAACATTAGGAAGAGAATTCAAATATCCGTCTTACGTTCAGGACATTATGGGACCAATGTGTTTCGACTACGGTTTCGGACCGTTCCGTTGGGTATGTTGTTCCGGTAAACCGGAAGATTTAGCCAAAACAGACGCTATTGCTTGTGCCGTTTTAGAAGAAATGATGCAAAACTCACCTTCCGAAATCCAACAGCAAATGGCGGACAACATCCAATGGATTAAAGGCGCACAACAAAATAAATTAGTAGTTGGCTCGCAAGCCCGTATTTTATATGCCGACGCGGAAGGAAGAACCAAAATCGCTGAAGCCTTCAACCAAGCGATTGCCAAAGGCGAAATCGGTTATGTAGTTTTAGGACGTGACCATCACGACGTATCCGGAACAGATTCGCCGTATCGCGAAACTTCCAACATCTACGACGGTTCTCGTTTTACAGCCGATATGGCTATTCACAACGTAATCGGTGATAGTTTTAGAGGCGCAACTTGGGTTTCCATTCACAATGGCGGCGGTGTTGGCTGGGGCGAAGTAATCAATGGTGGTTTTGGTATGGTTCTTGATGGTAGTAAAGAAGCCTCAAGACGTTTAGAATCAATGCTTTTCTGGGATGTTAACAACGGAATTTCAAGAAGAAGCTGGGCCAGAAACGAAGGCGCCATGTTTGCCATAAAAAGGGCGATGGAAACGCAACCTTTATTAAAAGTTACCATCCCTAATATAGTAGACGATTCATTATTATAAAAGTTTAGTGTTTAAGGTTCAAACACTAGACTTTATAGGTTTGAACTTTAAACATAAAAATATGAAAACGCTCAAATTAGTATCATTAACACTACTCTTTATCTTAGGAGCTTGTAGTTCTGTAAGAGTGAATTCTGATTTTGACAAAAATGTCGATTTCAGTCAATACAAAACCTATGCGTATCAGAAAAGCGGGATTGACAAAGCCGAAATTTCCGATTTGGACAAAAAGCGAATCCTTAGAGCCATTGATAACGAAATGACTAACAAAGGAATCTCCAAAAGCGAAGCTCCTGATTTGTTGGTAACCATTTTCACCAAAGAAAGAGAACGCGTAGACGTGAGTCAATACAATGCCGGCTGGGGTTACGGCTGGGGCTGGGGTTGGAATCCGTACCTTTGGGGCGGACGAACTTACGTCAGCACCTCAACTGAAGGAACGTTGTATATCGACATCATTGACGCGAAGAAAAAAGAATTGATCTGGCAAGGTGTTGGCTCAGGTTATCTGACGCAAAACACGGATAAAAAAGACGAACGTATCAACGAATTTGTTTCCAAAATACTCAGTCAGTATCCACCGGAGAAAAAATAAAACATTAACAAAAGCTGCTCATTGGGCAGCTTTTTTGGTTAAAAAAATCACAAACTAACAATTATCATATTTCAACGGTAAATTCGATAGTATCTTTACTTCAAATAGTTTAAAATGAACGATATTCAAAATTTAGACGATATCAAACAAATGGTAAATTCGTTTTATCAAAAAGTACAACAGGACGATTTCATCGGACCCATTTTTAATGAGAAGATTCAAGATCGCTGGCCGGAACATCTAGAAAAAATGTACGGCTTCTGGCAAACAGTTTTATTGGACGTACGAGCTTATTCAGGAAGTCCGTTTCCGCCGCATGCGAATTTACCGGTTCAGAAAGAACATTTTGACCGATGGATTGCCATTTTCACCCAAAACATCGACGAACAATTTGCCGGACCTATTGCCGACGAAGCCAAATGGCGTGCTGAAAAAATGGCTGAAATGTTCAACTATAAAATCGAATACTTTAGAAATGCCAATCAAAAACCGCTAACGTAAAAACCGTTGTAATCTGCAGAAACATTTCATAACTTTACAACGAAATACAACACACCACGAATTATGAGTACGAATTACGAAACCAACCCGTTAATCGAAAGACTTCCCGAACATTTAAAACAGTTCATCAAGCCTCAGGATTACGAAGACTACACTCCTATCAATCAAGCCGTTTGGCGTTATGTAATGCGTAAAAACGTTGATTATTTAGGCAGAGTCGCACACAATTCGTATTTGGACGGTTTACGTCAGACCGGAATCGATATTGAAAGTATCCCGAACATGTATGGGATGAACCGTATTTTAAAAGAAATCGGTTGGGCGGCTGTGGCTGTGGACGGTTTCATTCCTCCAAATGCATTTATGGAATTTCAGGCCTATAATGTTTTGGTAATTGCATCAGACATTCGTCAATTGGAACATATTGAATATACACCAGCTCCGGATATTATCCACGAAGGTGCCGGTCACGCTCCTATTATTGCAAATCCGGAATATGCAGAATATTTACGTCGTTTCGGAGAAATTGGATGCAAAGCGATTTCCTCTGCTCATGATTACGAAATGTATGAAGCTATCCGTTTGTTGTCTATTTTAAAAGAAGCGGAAGGCACACCACAAGCCGAAATCGTAGCCGCCGAAAAACAGGTAGACGATTTGCAGAACAATATGGGCGAATTGTCCGAGATGGCTCAAATTAGAAACTTACACTGGTGGACGGTGGAATACGGTTTAATCGGAACTGTGGACAATCCTAAAATATATGGTGCCGGTTTACTTTCTTCGATTGGAGAAAGCGCTTGGTGTATGACCGATAACGTTAAAAAGTTACCGTATGACATTTCCGCAGCCAACCAGAGTTTTGACATCACCAAACCGCAACCACAACTATTCGTAACACCAGATTTTGCGCATTTAAATTCGGTTTTAGAAGAGTTTGCCAATAAAATGGCCTTACGTACCGGTGGATTGAGCGGCATTCAGAAACTAATTAAATCTAAAGCTTTAGGAACGATTGAATTAAGTACCGGAGTTCAGATTTCGGGCGTTTTTACCAATGTTATTGAACACGACGGCAAACCAGTTTATGTTCAGACTACCGGAAAAACGGCTTTATCGTACAGAGAAAAAGAATTAGTCGGTCACGGAACTAATTATCATGCAGAAGGCTTCGGTTCTCCAATCGGAAAACTGAAAGGCATCAATTTGGCTATTGAAGACATGAGTCCGAGAGATTTACGCGCTTATGATATTTACGAAGGAGAGCAAGTTACTTTAGAATTCGAAGGCGATATTACGGTTCAAGGAGAAATCATTACCGGTTCAAGAAATCTTCGTGGAGAAATTATTGTCATTAGCTTTAAAAACTGCACGGTGAAACATAAAGATACGGTTCTTTTCCAACCGGAATGGGGCACTTATGACATGGCTGTGGGTAAAAAAGTGATTGCTGCTTTTTCAGGGCCAGCTGACGTAAACAGTTTTGATATGATTAGCCACGTTCCGTCATCCAAAACCATCAAACAGAAAAAAACTGCGGAACGCGAAGAATTGGAAACTCTGTATAAAAATGTTCGAGAAATCCGCGAAGGCGTGCATGCGGAAATCACTTTAAAAGAAGCTTTTGCTGCTGTTTCAGCTAACCATCCGAACGATTGGTTATTATCAGTTGAAATTGCGGAATTGGCCGAAAAAGAACATAATACTGAATTAAGTCAAAAAGTATTGAATCACTTGGAAAATGTAAAAACCAACCGTCCGGAAATTGCGCATTTAATCACCAACGGATTGGAATTGATTTTTGACAAAGCAACAGCTTAACAGAAAACGATATAGTATATAAAACAAAAGCTAATTCAGAGAATTAGCTTTTGTTTTTGTTTATCCTTTTATCTTCTCACCCAATTGGGCATCATCCATAACCGGTTCGCCATTGTACTTCAACGTCCAGCCCATGGTATTGGTTAGCAGTAAAATTTTGGAAAGCTCACTGATTAAACGATTTTCAGCATTAGATTTTAAAGTCGATTTCTGAATTTTAGCCATCAAATCAGCTTTTACTTTTTTGTTGATTTTATTGTAATCATCTCCGGTAAAAGGATTCAACTTGCTTTGTTCTACATCGTAAAACTGAATGTCCGGACTTATTTTAATTTCTTCCTTCGGAATACTAGTGATGGTAACCGTTTTGTTGGCTTCATCAATATTGTATTGGATCTGGCGTAAATCGTAAGCAACCGTTACATCAGCATTGATGATGATTAACGCTTTCTTTTCAAAGGAAATCAAATCCATCAAATATTTTTGCTGGTCTTTGTAAGTCATCACCTGAGAAAAATGGCCTTCGGTAACAACTAATTTCCCAACATTCTTAATTTTCTCCTGAATCAGATTAGTATTGTATTCGGTCGTTGCGGTTTCTTTCTCTTTTGTAAAATGTTTATACAACAACACGCCAACTCCGATTAAAATAATCAGATACACTAATTTTCCAGAACGCCCGATAACCTGAATGATTGGAACGAGAATATTCTTTAAAGTATTTTCAATAGAGTTTCCAGAAGAAGCCATAACCGTGTTTTTTAAACGAAGATAAAAAAAAGCTGCTTTGCAGCAGCTTTAATTTACATTTCTAGAATCACGAATTCCACTCTTCGGTTTTGTTGTTTTCCGTCTTCGGTGTCATTGGTGGCAATAAACTTCGTTTCACCATAACCTTTGGCAGAAAGGCGGTCTTTGGCAATTCCTTTCCCGACCAAATAATTCATCACGGCATTCGCTCTGTTGTTTGATAAAGTCATATTATCGGCATCTCCTCCTACCGCATCGGTATGGCCTGAAATTTCGATTTTCATCGCGGCGTTTGATTTTAAAATCGCCAACAATTTATCCAATTCCGCGAAGGATTCCGATAATAACTGATACTTTCCGGAAGCGAAGAAAATGTTGTTCAAACGGATGGTTTCTCCTTTTTCAATCGGATTCAGATACAAATCAACTTCAATTTCTTTGTATTCTTTCAGCTTAGACAAATCTACGTTTTGAGTAACCGCATAATACCCTTGCTTTTCCGCCATAAAACTATAGGCTTCACCATATGGTAATACAATCGAATAACTTCCAGTCGATGGATCTGAAATTGCAGTTCCTAATTCTCTATTGGTTTTTAAATTATTGTATACAATTGGCGCACTCATTACTTTTTTAGTCTTGCTGTCGTATACTTTTCCTTTTACCAAAGCTACCGGATCTTGCTTCACCGTACTTTCAATTTCGTAAATGTCACGGTCTTTACCGATATAAGCTTTATCTCCTTTTGCCGAAAGAAAAATACTCAATTCATATCCTGGCGAATTAATCACATTTCCTAGATTCTCAGGTTGTGACCAATTAGTCCAGCTATCATCAAGTCGTTTGGATACAAATAAATCGTAGGCACCATAACCTTGATGTCCGCGACTGGCGAAGTACAATGTTTTACCATCGGCTGCTAAGAAAGGATTCGCTTCTTCTTCAAAAGTGTTTACTGTTGAACCAAGATTTTTTGGTTTTGACCAAGTTCCATCTTCTTTGGCTGTACTTACATAAACATCTTTAAATCCAAAGCCTTCCGGACGCTCTACCGTCATCAACAGGTATTTGTTATCTGCCGATAAAAAGTAACCTACATAATCATTTTTGTTGACATAATCTTCAATCACAACCGTTTTAGGAATATCCCACCCCATTAATCCTTTTGTTGACATGGAAACTCCTGCTCCTGCCGGATTAATACCATCTGCTGCATATTTATTGCCTAACAAAACTGTGTTGTTATCCGGTGAGGTGGAGATAACGAAATTGTAATCTTTATTGTTTAGCGGACGTCCCATATTTCTGGCTTCTGACCAATTTCCTTGTACGTCTTTAACTGAATACCAGATATCGTCTTTGATACCGTCGATATTCTGATCGTAATCTTTTCTGTCGAAGTATAAAATACTTCCGTCTGCCGAAATTACCGGATTGGTTTCTTCTACTTTCGGATTAGAAACAGTTTCTGGCAATTTTACAAGTTTTAAATTCGGGTTAAAACCAGCCACAACTTTTATATTTCTCGGATATTCGGTTATTTTCAAATCTTCAGCTAAAACAGTTACGCCAGCATCTACGATAAAACCAAAACGGCTTCCGTAATATTTGTTATCACCGGTTTGGTAAACCAAAGCATCATTGATAAACACCTTGAAAATATTGGCGCGTTTCTCTACTTTAATTTTATTTTTCTTGTCTTTCCCCTGCACATTACTGTTCGCTTCCCATTTCTTTTTATAGTGAAAATCACTACTGTAATAGTGGTAAATCTGCAGTTGTTTGTTAGCCGAAAGTTGTACTACACGATAATCAGAATTATCATTGTACATTCCGAAAACTAATCCATAAGTTGCAAATTCGTTAGGTGTTTTGTCTAAAATCAAAGTGGTTTCTAAATCGTAATCGGTATCATCTGGATTATCAATTACCGATTTCCACGTCCATTTGCTATTCTTATCATGTTTGTTCTCCAACTCTAAATTTCCTTTTCTGACAGAAATATTAAATCCATCATTGTTGGAACTCCATTGGTTGGAATCGTTGTCAAACGTATCGTAAAACTTTACGTTTTGTGAAAAAAGATTCATGGCGGTAAAAAAGAATACCGCTAAAAAGTAATAGTTTCTCATGGTTGGTTTTCTAGATTAAATTGTTGTCTTTGGCTTTTTGAACGGCTTCAATTTTGGAATGCACCTGAAGCTTTTTGTATATGTTTTCAATATGTTTACGAATGGTACTCGGTGATAAATATAAATTTTCTGCAATTGCGTTGTAATTCAATCCTTTGCTTAATTGCTCAAGCACTTCAATTTCCCGTTCGGACAGCTTGACTTCCTCTTTTTCTTTCCAATCATTAATATCCATCGGATTACGAAGCAATCGTAAAGTTTTCATGGCAATCGAAGGCGTCATGGCTGCCCCGCCGTTTAGTGTATCGATTATTCCTTCATGGAGTTCTTTAGCCTCCACTTCTTTTAACAGATAACCGTCAGCACCTGCTTTTATCGCTTTAAAAATATTCTCATCATTGTCAAAAACCGTCAGCATGATGACTTTTATATGCGGAAAGCTTTTTTTGAGTTGCAAAGTAGCGGCAATACCATCCATAACCGGCATTTCGATATCCATCAAAACTACGTCTATAGCTGGATTTGCTTTCAGTTTTTCTAAAAATTCCTGCCCATCATAAGCAAAAAAACGGGTGTCCAAATCTTCAAAAAAAGATAGTTTTTCAAAAACCGCTTTGATTAAGAAGGAATTATCATCAGCAATGGCTATGCGTATTTTTCCTATCATATTATTCGTCTAAAGTAATTTTAACTTGCGTTCCCTGAGAATCCGAATCTATAGTAATTGCTCCGCCAACCTCGACAATACGCTTTTTCATATTGTGAATGCCGTTTCCTAAACTGGATGCTTCCGTATCAAAACCCTTACCGTTGTCTGAGATTGTTACGTGAATCTGATTATTCTCTTTTTCGATATTTACAGCAATCAATGTTGCATCGGCATATTTCAAACTATTGTTTACACTTTCCTGAATTACTCGATACAGATAAATTCCCTTCAAAGATGAAAACGACAAGGAATCCGAAATAGCATCACTCAAATTAAATTCAAACTGAATATTGTGGGAAGCCGATTGAGCACTCTCAATGAAATTAGCAATACGCGTTTTCAAGTCAAGGAATGAGATTTCATCTTTGTTCATCGCCCAAATGGTATCGCGAAGTTCCGTTATAGTGCTTCGGGTAAATGTACTGATGCCGGATAATTTGTTCTTCAGTTTTTCATCGTCAATCGAAAAACCATATTTAAGATTTTCAATGGAAGAAATGATAAAAGTCAATTGTGCTCCGATATTATCATGCAAATCCCTCGAAATAGTCAATCGTTGCTCTTGCAATTTATTTTGGGTTTCAATGGAAGCAATAGCATTTTTAAGCTCAAATTCCTGCTCTTGTTGCTTGTTTTTCAGTTTCTGCTGACGCAATAGTAAAATACCCGCCACAACTAACGAAAGCGCAACTAACAAGGCAATAATCAACCAATTTGCTTTTTTCTGACTTTCCATTTTTTGGGCAATCAGTTTATTTTTTGTCAGCAATAATTCCTTCTCTTTCTTTTCATTCTCGTACTTGGCTTCAATATCTACAACGGCTTTGGCTCTATCCGAATGATACAACGAATCTCTGAGCTTGATGTACATTTCCTGATCTTCAATCGTTTTCTCAAAGTTGCGGCGCTTCTTGTTGAACTGAAAACTTTGATAGTAGTAATCACGCATTTTTTCAGCATTTCCGCTTTTTTGAGTATAGGTATAGGCTTTTTCAAACAAGGCCTCCGCTTTGGCAAAATCACCTAAAGCACTCGCAATTGTTCCTAGATTGGTGTAATGTGTTGCATGTTCGTAATCGTAATACGGATTGTCTTCTTTGGTTAAATCAGTAACCACTACGGCGCGTTTAATCCAACCTTCGGCTTCTTTGTATTTTTTTTGCTTTAATAAAGTGTTTCCGATGTTGTTGTAAGTACTCGCCAAGGTTAACGTGTCTTTCCCTTTAATATAATTGAAAACCATTTTGTGGTACTTCAGCGCCAAATCAGGTTTGTTCCAATCGTCGTAGTTGATGGCAATGGCGTTTAAAGCATCATAAATAAAAGTCGGTTCCGATTTTGGGTCTTTCAAGTACATATCTAAGGCTTTTTTTCCATAGAAAACACCCTTTTCAAAATTTTCAAAATCGTGGTAACTCAAAGAAAGCCGGGTATTGAAGTAGCGAACCCACTTTTTGCTTTTGTCGAGTTGTTCCGCTTCTTTCAAACCTTTGAACAAATAAGCAATTCCCTTATCGTACTGCCCTTGCTTTTTATATAGTTTGTTGAAGTTGTTGTAAACCGTAAACAAAGAATTGTAATCTTTAACCTCACGAAGTTTTTTGATGGCTAAATTTCCGTAGTAAACCGAACTGTCTGCATCGCCATAATCCAAATGATGTGCGTTTTTACAGAACAAATATTGTCCTCTGTCGGATTCGGTTTTAATCATCCGTTTGGCTTTCTGAAAATAATAAGCCGAAGAATCTTCCGATGTATAAGCTTTCCCAAGAATAGTTTGAATATCCTGCGCCAACAGATTTGTCGAAACAAATAAAAAAAAGAAAATCGAAGTAATTTTTGACATACCGCTACTGATTGTTTTTAGTTATCCTGCTTAAAAACAAGTGTTGCACATCAAAAATTTGTTCTAAAAATGAATTCAGATAGGTTTTATAATCCGATTCAAAATCTGCAGCAATCCGATTCTTAATTTTCAGCTTACCATTTTTTTGTTGCATCTGCTCTAAAGACGATTGCATGGCTTCCATTTTAAACAAATGACTGCTCTCGTCTTTTTTGGTATCTCTAAGCAAGCTAAAAATAACAAAAATATTCACGATTAAAACGGAAAAAAAGATCAGCGTCATACAGAATTTACTATCAGTTAAAGGTTACCCGTTATTAGCGAGTAAATAAACGTGGGAAATTAAACAAAACAACACCAGTAAGCCAATTAGTAAAACAGCTCCACTCATCATTCCCTGCTCTTTGTTGTTGTGTTTTGAATCTGAAAACATAGGCAAAAAAATTAGTCCTTCAAAAGCAAGTAGGCGTTAAGCGACAAACACAACAACACAACAAGGATTATCAATACAATTAAAATCCTGCTTCTAATTTTTGCAAACTTGTAGTTGTTCCGATTCATCAGTCGCTCCTCCATACCTGTTCAATTTCAGGGTAAAATTGCAGATTTCGGAAAAGCGAATCAATACGGCAGATGCCCTATTTCGTAAAAGTAATGTGTGGCAGCTTTTCTGTAAGCCTTTCTATTTTTGAAGAAAGTACTTCGGAAAATTTCTGAAATTCTTCAGATTGTGAATTAAATGGCCTATGTTCCAGCGATTTTTGAATGGCTTCAACTTCTTTCATCAACGCAAAGCAATCCGAGGCAATTCCAAATTCATAAAATCGCTCCCAAATGTAATCGATAGCTATTTTATTAGGATGCAACATATCTTCAGCATAAAAACGATAATCCCGAAGTTCGTCCATCATGATTTCGTAGGAAGGAAAATAATTAATTGATGATTGGTTATTAATCATTGTATGAATAGCCGAAATCAAATGTGCTTTACTGAGATTATTCTCTGCAAAACCGTCTTTGATGTGGCGAACCGGAGAAACTGTAAAAATGAATTTACAATCAGGATTAACGGAATGCACAAACGTTATGATGTTTTGCAAACTTTCTGAAATTTGATTAACCGAAAGCAATTCTTTGACAAATTCTTTTTGAGGTACTTTGTGACAGTTGGCTACGATTTCGTTACTTTCAACATTTCGGTAAACCCAAGAAGTTCCTAATGTAATTACAAGATGTGTTGCATTGCCAATCCAAGCGTGTGAATTTTCAAGCGCTTGGTTTAAAGTGTTCAAAAAGTCTGTTTTATCCAATCGGCTCACTTCCGAATGCACTTCATAGCAATTCCAACGTTCGTTGTGGTAAAAAATATCGTTTTCAGAGTAATATCGTTTCTCAACAATTCTTTTCACAAGAATTTCAAGCGAAACGGGATTGAAAATAATTCCGAACGGATTAACAAGGTTCTGAAATTTGAAATAGTCAAACTTCTCACCCATATTCTCAGCAAAACAAGAACCCAAAGACACCATTCTTGAGGAATAATCAATCGGAAATTCACTCGCAGAAATGGGTATTTGGGTTCTGAATTGCATACCAAGTTTGTTTTTACAAACTTAGCAATATTTTAATAGGTATACAGAAAAGAAAGCGAACCTTTATTAGCAGAAGAAGGATAATTTTCTCCATTGTAGGTATACTGAACCGATTCAACCTCTGTTGTTCCTCTGGTTACACTTTGAACATTATAATAATTGCTATTTACAGTTATATCATAATAAGCTAACTTGTCAAAACCTGTGATGTTTTTAAATGGAGAATTCTTAGTGTCATAAGAATAATTAAAAACTTGCGTTGCAGGTGAACCGTTCTGAGTAGTGTAATTCTCAACTTTGTTGACACGAATTCCTGATGTAAAAACTTTTCTATCTAGAATCTGTGATGACTGATTTGTAGTCCCTCCGCTGTATCCTTTTACGCTTACAGTACCGTCAGTATTATTTGTATAAATTGCATTATAAGTCGTTACACCCGAAGCATTTTGACGCTTATATTTAATCAATTGATACTGCCTGTTATATTCAAAAATCTCTTTAGAATTTAAAATATTGTCCTGAAAAAAATCTTTACGGATTATCAAATCTCCCGCATAAGTATACACAATTTCTCTACCATCTGAAGAATTAATTTTCAATAATTTAGATCCGTTATATTGATAATCATCAGTAATCATTGTTCCATCCCTTTCAGAAATTGTTGCAATACTTCTTACCAACAAAGCATTGACACTCATTTTTGATGCATCCGTGTCTGTCATTTCAAAATCGTCATCCAAAGAACATGATGCAAAAACGGAAACTAACGCAATTCCTAAAATCAAGCTTACTCTTTTCATAATCATTTCGTGCTGTTTTTAAAATTTTGGTAAATGAATAAAAAAAAACAATACAAAATTACATTTTAACGATTTTTTTTGATTTTAATCAATTAATTATCAATAAGTTACGTAAAAATCTTACTTAAAAAAGACTTCACTACTTTGATAGTTCTAGTAAAACGTTTCAAAGATATCTTTTGCAAAGAGATAAATTCATAATAATTACATAAGTTACTGATATACAGACAAATAAAAAACCCAAATCTTTCGATTTGGGCTTTTATTATATGAAGTATATAAAATTACTCATAAAAAAATTGTAAAGTGGAATCATAGTCATCATTTCCAAAATCATCATACACTCCAGTAAGAGGATAATTCCCAGAATTATATGTATATGTAAACGATTCTTTTGCCATACTGTCTACACTATAACCCATTGTATTATTTAACAACCCAGAATAACCTTCAGTATAATTAGGCAAACCGATTTCAATCTTTGCAAAACCAGTAACATTTTTTAATGGATTATTTTTAGTATCAAAAGTGGTAACCTCTGTCGTAGTATATTCAAACTCTCCTCCCGGTTCTCTTGTGATTACTTTTTTAAAAGGTTGATTACCATCAAAATAAATAGTACCTGTTGCAATTGTTTCTAAACCAGAAGTTGTTACAAACGATACAGTACCATTAGCGTTATAAGTTAAAACATCCTCTTCATGAACAAATTCACCGTGTCTGGTTGTACCAATCAATTTTGAATTAGCATCATATTCATAGGTAATGGTTTCATCCAAATTACCGTCTATATAATATTTTTCTTCCGTTATTAAATCGCCTGTGTAAGTATAAGTAGTTTCTTCAGTAATTGTTCCGTCAATAATCAATGCTTGCTTAACGATTTTATTACCACTATAAGTAAAAGTAAATGTTTCTACTGAACCATCTCCATAAGTCTCAACTATTTTAGTCAATAATCCCGTACTGGATGAGTCATCTGTAGAGCTGTCGGTATCACTAGAACACGAAGCGAACAAAAGTGCCAAAGCACTAAAAGCATAAAAAAGTTTTTTCATTTTTTTTAAATAAATTTTTACAAAAAAACAAAATAGCTTAGTTATAAAAAAACAAAAAACGCTATTTTTTGTTATAAAAAAGCTCAAACCTAACAGATTTGAGCTTTATACTTAACCAGCAGATATTCTTAACTTCGTGTTGCGTGAATTCTATACACAAATTCGCCTTCAGGCTCTGTTACAGTTTGTATCAAAATCAGTTCTTCCGTAGTAATCGATTCAATCAAAAAAGTATCTTGATAATCCATCTGTCCTTCCAGATATGAAAAAACGGTCAATTCATTTCCACTCAAATACCATTTTGAAGTTTCAATATCATCCGCACATTGGTAATTAGCACCATGAAAAATTAAATCATCATCCAACAGAAATTCCTGATAATCTCTGTGAGTAGGACATTCGTTATCATAATTTTCAAAAGGTCCGCCGTTGGCTGTTCCTCCTTTCAAATACCATTTCCCCAATAAATTAGTTTCGTTAATCTCTAATTGTTGTGCATTTTGATTATCATCAGAGTTACACGCCATCAAAAACAACGCACTAATGCTCAGTAAAAAAAACTTAATTTTCATATCTTATTTACTCAATTATTTTACAAAATCAACTGCTCTTTCCAAGGCTTCTTTAATTCCTTCAACATTTTTACCCCCAGCTGTTGCAAAGAACGGCTGTCCTCCACCACCTCCTTGAATATATTTTCCAAGTTCACGAACTACTTGCCCGGCATTTAACCCTTTGCTTTCTACCAATTCTTTAGAAATGTAAGACGTTAGCATTGGTTTATCATCTGCTGCTGTTGCTAAAAGTAAGAATAGATTATCCTTGTTCTGACCTAACTCATATGCTAAATCTTTTGCTCCATTGGCATCTAAATCTACTTGAACCGCTAAGAAATCGATTCCGTTGATAGTTTGCAGTTGAGCAGCGAATTCCCCTTTTAGGTTTTTCGCCTTCTCTTTTAATAACGCTTCGATTTGTTTTTTCAGTTTCGCGTTTTCATCCTGTAAAGAAACCACAGACTTGATTACGTCCTGCGGATTTTTCAACGTTTCTTTAATTTCTTTCAAAGCCGATTCCTGCGCTGCAAAAAACTGTTTCACCGCATCATTGGTAATCGCTTCAATACGACGGATTCCAGCTGCCACAGCACCTTCACTCGTAATTTTAAAATGCCAGATATCTGCAGTATTTCTAACATGAATTCCTCCACACAACTCCATGCTTTCGCCGAATTTGATAGCACGAACATTATCACCATATTTTTCTCCGAACAACGCCATAGCGCCTTCTTCAATTGCTTGTACAAATGGAATGCTTCTTCTTTCGATTAACGGTAATTGCTCCTGAATTCTCGCGTTTACGAAATCTTCAACTTGTTGCAATTCTTCATCGGTAACTTTTGCGAAATGCGAGAAGTCGAAACGTAAATAGTTTGGTGCTACCAACGATCCTTTTTGCTCTACGTGCGTTCCTAAAACCGAACGCAATGCCTGATGCAACAAATGCGTCGCTGAGTGATTGCTTGCCGTATGGTTTCTTAAATCTGTATTTACTTTTGCCTGAAAAGTTCCGTTTACGTTCTCCGGTAAACTTTTCGCGAAATGCAGAATTAGATTGTTTTCTTTTTTAGTATCGATAATGTCGATGATTTCATTCGCCGAAGCCAAAATTCCTTTATCGCCAACCTGTCCTCCACCTTCCGGATAGAATGGTGTATTATCTAAAACGATTTGGTATAATTTTCCGTCTTTTTTAGAATCTACTTTTCTGAAACGGGTTATTTTTACTTCGTTTTCGGTTTGGTCGTAGCCTACAAACGTTTCTACATTTCCAGGAATTAAAACAGTCCAATCTTCCGTTGAAACTTCTGAAGCTGCTCTTGAACGTGCTTTTTGCTCTGCCATCGATTTGTCAAATTCTGCTTCGCTGAACGACATGCCTTTTTCTTTCAAGATAAGTGCTGTCAAGTCTTTTGGAAAACCGAACGTATCGTACAATTCAAAAGCTTTTTCACCAGAAACTTCGCTTCCTTTCGTTTCAGCAACTACATTTTCCAATAACTGCAAACCTTGATCTAAAGTTCTTAAGAACGAGGCTTCTTCTTCTTTGATTACGTTGGATACCAAATTTTTCTGTGCCACGATCTCCGGGAAGAAAGCGCCCATCTGATTTGCCAACACCTCAACCAATTGATAAATGAACGGCTCTTTTGTGTCTAAAAACGTAAATCCGTAACGAATCGCACGACGCAAAATACGACGGATTACATAACCCGCTCCTCCGTTTGAAGGCAACTGACCGTCTGCAATAGCAAAGGCTACCGCACGAACGTGGTCTACGATTACGCGAATGGCAATATTGGTTTTGTTTTGCTCCTCGCTAATGTCTTTGATTTCGTTGGTGGTATATTTTTCACCTGTAATTTGTTCAATTTTAGCAATAAGTGGCGTGAACACATCGGTATCGTAATTCGAAGTTACGCTTTGCATTGCCATACACAAACGCTCGAAGCCCATTCCGGTATCTACGTGTTGTGCTGGTAATTTCTCCAAAGAACCATCCGCTTTACGGTTAAATTCCATGAATACGTTGTTCCAGATTTCTACTACCTGCGGATGATCGGCGTTTACTAACTCACGACCGGAAACAGCTCCTCTTTCCGCATCGGTACGCAAATCGATGTGAATTTCAGAACAAGGCCCACAAGGTCCCTGATCACCCATTTCCCAGAAGTTATCTTTTTTATTTCCTAAAATGATTCGGTCTTCCGAAACGTATTGCTTCCAGATATCGAAAGCTTCTTGGTCGAAAGGCACGTTTTCCGCCGGGTTTCCTTCAAACACGGAAACGTACAAACGGTCTTTGTCCAACTTCAACACTTCCGTTAAGAATTCCCAAGCCCAAGCCAAGGCTTCTTTTTTGAAGTAATCGCCAAAAGACCAGTTCCCCAACATTTCGAACATGGTATGATGGTACGTATCAAAACCTACATCTTCCAAGTCGTTGTGTTTTCCGGATACACGAAGACATTTTTGCGTATCGGCGATTCTTGGTGATTTTGGTGTTCCGTTTCCTAAGAAAAACTCTTTAAACTGAGCCATTCCGGAATTGTTAAACATCAAAGTCGGATCGTCTTTTAAAACGATTGGCGCAGAAGGCACAATCAAATGTCCTTTGCTCTGAAAAAAATCAAGGTAAGCCTTACGAATGTCTTGTGATTTCATTTTTTTATTTATTTCGCGATGGTGATTCGCGTTATTTTAATTCACTTCCAAAAAATAAAATGGTTACTCTCCTAGCCCTGATTGAGCGGTTAGCTCACAATTTTAATTGTGACTAGTAGCGAAAGCAGGAATAAGGATCACAAATAAGCCAAATGTTTCGCTTCAAAAACCAAATAAATTGAAACATTTTTTAAATTTGTTCGTATAACCCTTACAACCGGTTAACCAACACCATTTTACAAGCTGCAAAAATAGTATATTTTAGAACATGTCGAAGGTAAAATATGTTTACGATCCCGAAAAATTAGCCTATCGGAAAATTAAACCGAAGAAAGGGCGAAAGTTCGGCTATTTTGCACTGTTTTTGGTGGCTTCGGCACTGTTTGGCTTTTTGTGTTTTGTGGTGCTTTTGAATACCTCGTATTTTGAAACGCCAAAAGACAGAATGATGGCGCGTGAAATTGACAACATGAAAATCAATTATGCGCTTTTAAACAAGCGAATCGATGCCTTGAACGAAACGATGGGCGATTTGGAAGACCGTGACAACAATGTGTATCGCTCTTATTTCAACAGTTCAACCGCGAATGAAGAATTGCGAAAAGGCGAAGAACCGACTAAAAACCGTTACAAAAAATTGGAAGGTTACAACAATTCAGATTTGGTGATTAACACGTCGAAACGGTTGGATATAATTTCGAATCAGATGGTTTTTCAGTCGAAGTCGTTGGATGAAATTGTGAAACTGGCAAAAGGGAAAGAGAAATTGTTGGCGGCGATTCCGGCGATTCAGCCCGTTAAAAATGAAGAATTGAAGCAAATGGCATCCGGTTTTGGTTACCGAAGCGACCCGTTTACCAAAGTTCGTAAATTTCACAAAGGCATGGATTTTACGGCACGAACCGGAACACCAATTTATGCGACTGGCGACGGCGTGGTGGAACGAGCTGATGCGTCGCTTTCAGGTTACGGAAATCATATTGAAATCCGTCATGGTTATGGTTACAAAACCTTATATGCGCATTTGAGCAAATACAAAGTAAAACCAGGACAAAAAGTAAAACGCGGCGATGTAATTGGTTACGTGGGAAGCACCGGACGAAGCGAAGCACCACACTTACATTACGAAGTGTATCAGAATGGCAAAGTAGTGAATCCGTTGAATTTTTATTACGGCTCGATATCCGCCAAAGAATATGTTTTAATTTCACAAATCGCGAATCAGGAAAATCAATCTTTAGATTAATGCATTTAGACTTACCAGAAAAAAGATATTACAGCATTGGCGAATTAGCCAAAGCTTTTGACGTGAACGCTTCTTTAATCCGCTTTTGGGATAAGGAATTCGATATTTTAAAACCGAAAAAGAACGCCAAAGGCAACCGCATGTTCACACCGGAAGACGTAAAAAACCTGCAATTAATTTACCATTTGGTCAAAGAACGCGGCTTTACCTTAGACGGTGCCAGAGTCCATTTGAAAGAAGGACAGAAAAAAACGCTGGATAAATTCGAAATTATCAGTAAATTAGAAGCTATCAAAGTACAGTTAACGAATATTAAAAACGAATTATAATCATCTAAAAACAACCTTAAAATCAAACACTTATGAGAAAATGGTTAATCCCCGTAGGTATAATTGTAGTAATCATCTTTGCTTTATACAGTTGGGCAAAAGGCGTAAACAACAATGCTGTAACTTTAGGCGAAGGTATTAAAGAAGCTTGGGGTAACGTGGAAACATCCTACCAAAGACGTAATGACCTTATCGGAAACTTGGTTAAAACCGTTAAAGGTGCAGCCGATTTCGAAAAAGGAACTTTAACAGCCGTTATTGAAGCCCGTGCAAAAGCAACGCAAATGACAATTGACCCAAGTAACATCACACCGGAGCAATTGGCACAATTCAATCAGGCACAAGGTGGTGTTAGTTCTGCATTATCTAGATTATTGGTAACAGTGGAACAATATCCGAACTTAAAAGCCAATGAAAACTTTTTGAAATTACAAGACGAATTAGCAAGCACGGAAAATCAGATTTTGACAGCACGTACACGTTTCAACGAAGCTGTTAAACCATACAACACGCACATCAAAACTTTCCCTAACAGCTTATTGGCAGGAATGTTCGGATTTACGGAAAAAGCGTATTTCGACGCAGTTGCCGGTGCTGAAAAACCAGTAGAAGTAGAATTCGATTTCAACAAAACTGAAGAGAAAAAATAATGTCTTTAACCGAAGATTTTCTAAGCCCGGAAGAAGAAAAGGAAATTGTTCAGGCGATTTCTGAAGCAGAAAAAAACACGTCCGGAGAAATTAGAGTTCACATCGAAGCACATACAGAAAAACCTCCGCTCGAAAGGGCTCAGGAGGTTTTTCATTCTTTAGGCATGGATAAAACTTTGGCCAGAAACGGCGTTTTGTTTTACATCGGTGTCCAAGACCATACTTTTGCCATTATTGGTGACGAAGGTATTGACAAAGCTGTGGAAGATGATTTTTGGGATTGCACCAAAGACATTGTCATCGATCATTTCAAAAACAAACGCTACAAACAAGGTTTGGTCGATGGTATTTTAAGAGCGGGGAATCAACTGAAAAAATACTTTCCTTACCAAAGTGACGACACGAACGAATTAACTAACGAAATCTCAAAAGGCTAAATGATAAATTTCGTTTTAAAAATCGTCAAATTGCTCCTTTTTAGCGCTATGCTTTTGCTTAGCCAATTGGGAATTGCACAATATAAAATTCCGGATGTTCCTGATTTTCAAACTTCGGTGTACGATTATGCCAATGTTTTAAGCAAGGAAGAAGCCAAGCAACTGGAAGATAAACTGATTCGGTATTCCGATAGTACAACCACGCAAATTGTTTTTGTTTCTATTGAAGATTTGCAGGGAGAAGATATCAGTCAGCTCGCTACAAATTGGGGACAAAAATGGGGCTTTGGTCAAGCTAAAGAAGATAATGGTGTTTTCATCCTTTTATCCAAAAACAACCGAAAAATTCATATTGTAAACGGTTATGGTGTTGAAGACCGATTGACCGCAGGAATGACCGGTGAAATCGTTCGCGACATTATCATTCCTGAGTTCAAAGCCGGAAGTTATTACAATGGTTTAGACAAAGGCGCTGATGCCATATTTGAAGCGCTGAACGGCAAATACAAAGGTTCCCGAATTGCTGACAAATCTGATGGTATTGATCTTGGTAAAGTCATTTTCTTTATCATTATTTTTATCATCATCATTATCATTCTTTCCAAAAACAACAAAGGAGGCGGTGGTAGCGGTGGTCGTTACGGCGGTCCTGATTTAGGCGATATCATCATCTTGAGCAGAATGGGTCGCGGCGGATTCGGAGGAAGTTCCGGAGGAAGCTTTGGCGGCGGATTCGGTGGTGGTGGTTTTGGCGGTGGCTTCGGCGGCGGTGGTTTCTCTGGTGGAGGTGCGGGCGGAAGCTGGTAATCAGTTTTCAGTCGCAGTTTTCAGTAAACATTTTTAATAAACAGATAAAAAAAAGAGATTGCTTTCGCAATCTCTTTTTTTATTTTAATGCATCATAAAGCGGTCACCTTTTTTCTCTTTTCCGGCAAACTTTTCAATTTTATAGGTTAAGGAGAACATCGCATAACGCTTCAATACGGTATTTTGTTCATCTCGAATGGTCGTTGCTGAAATTGTACGGGTTGCACTTTGATTCTGATTCAACACGTCGTACACTTTTACTTTTGCCGTGAATTTTTTATCTAAGAAACTGTAGGACAAACTGGTGTTCCATAAGTAAAAATCTTTCTTGAAACCATCAGCAATATTAGAGTTGTAATTATAACTGAAGTCATTTCCGAAAACCCAATTTTTAGGCCAGTAATTCGTGGTTTGCAAACCAACCTGATGTTGGAAATTTGAAGCGTTATCTACTACGTAATTGGTATAATTCGTTCGGTTTAACACATAACTGTAAGTTGGGGCAATCGTTAGCAATTCGCCATATTCGTAAGTAAAATTCGCTCTCGCTCTCCATCGGATTCCAAAAGCTTCATACAATTCGCTGTTGGTAAATCCTTTATTCATCGATAAATTCACACCAGTTCCTGCGCCAAACTTAAACGTATGCGCTTCTTTTTTAATCGTTTTATTGAAATTAATCCCTGACCAAGTATAGTAATTCCCTTGAACATTTTCATAAGTCGTCGTACGCTTACCGTTAGATTCAATCGTAGAAGATGAAACATATTGCGAATCATAATAATTTCCACCGATATAAAAACTGTAACCTGATTTTGCTACATAATCGTAATCATTAAAACTCGCATACAAATAATGACGCTTGTTCAAATCCAGATTTTCATTCCCTTCAAAAGTATTCAGAGGATTGGACACATCTTCCACTGGCATCATTTGATTGGCAGACGGCAAGTCGTATTCATAATTGTACATCGCCCAAATACTTTTCGATTTTGCCAGTTTCCAATAGATGTTCGAATTCACTGAAGGAAAAACAAAGTTTCTGTTCAATACAGTATTAATTCCTAAATAAGACGAATTGGCATCAAAATTAATTATGGTTGTTCCACCGATTACATTCAGATGAAAATCTTTTTTATTAATGCTAAATCCGGCTTTCGGATTTGCAATTCGGGCTGTTGAGGCGATGTAATTGGTCAAGACATCATTTTCAATGGAATAGGAATCTGAAACCGCATCGTAGTCAAAAGCTTTTCTGTTGTTAGCCGATTTTTGCCATTCGTAAGTCATTCCTACATTAACGGTCAGTGAATCTTTTAACGGTTCACTATAACCCACTTCAACTGAATAATTGTCGGTAGCATTTTTCGATTTCCTCACCTGATTCCGAATATCGTCCGGGTCGGTTCCCTGATGAAAAATGGTCGCCGAATTGTTAAACGAGTCCATTTCATCTTTATTATTAGTAGTTTCAATCGAAGTGTTCAAAAAACGTCCTTTTCTCTTGAAAGATTTATTAAGATACAACTTGTTTTCAAAATTATTTCCTTTGCTATCATCGAAAGTTTCTGATGTACTTTCGTTTAACAAACCATCGTTTTCATCGGTTGAAGACTGATATGATTTTTCACGATCTTTCCCCGATGAGTTGGAAAACCTAGGAATATAAACAATTGTTGTAGTTGAATCAATTTTGTATTGCAACTCCATGCTTGCCTGATGACTGAAACGGTCTGATCTACTTTCCGATTCCGATTCTGTTGTAAATGTACCGCTCGGCAAAAAGTTTATCTGCTTTGATCTTCGATTGTTTTTATTATGCTGATCGGAGAAAAAGTAACTGGTTTGAGCCTCAAAATTTTTAAACCATTCGTCCGAATAATTAATTCCAACCATATCCGATTGCGTGATTCCGCTTCCGCCGCCAAAACGCATTCCGTTAATCCCGAAAGAACCATTGTCGTTGTAATATACCGAACGATTTCTTCCACCTCCCATGTTATCAAAAATCTCGTCCATGGAAAATCCGGTGGAATTTATATTGTTGGATGAAGCCAGAACGCTAAATTTTGTTTTATTCTTGAAATAATTCACCAGCGCGCTACTTTCATAACGATCATCAGTTCCGTAGCCGCCCATAAATTTCCCGAAGAAACCTTTGTTTTTATCTTCGTCAATCGTCAAATTGATACTGGTATTATTTCCGGAAGCACTCTGACCGGACAATTCTTCTTTCTTGGTTTTGGTGTCGCTAACCTGTACTTTGTTGATGATGTCGGCCGGTAAATTCTGCAAAGCGATTTTTCCGTCTTTGTCGAAAAAAGGCTTTCCGTTGACTAAAATCTGGTTTACCTCTTTCCCGTTTACTGTAATTTTTCCTTCGTTGTCAATTTCCACACCAGGCAATTGCTTCAACAAAGTTTCCATATTGGAATCCGGTCGCACTTTGAACGATGCGGCGTTAAACTCCAAAGTATCTTTTTTAATTCGGATGGGCGGTGCTTCGGCTTTTACTATAATTTCCCCTAACATTTTGGCTTCTTCCAAGAGCGTAATTACGCCGAAATCTTTATCACCTTCAATTCCATTCAAATCCACTTTATGATTCTGAAAACCCGTCATGGAAACTTTTAGGGTTAACGGATCTTCCATCTTTTTAATTTTAAAGGAAAAGTTTCCGTTTTTATCGGTGATAGTATAATCAACCAAAGAAGAATCTTTTGCTTTTGAAAAATAAACCGTTACAGCTTCCAACGGAAGTTTGGTCTTATCTTCAATGATTTTCCCTTTTAAAGTAACTGAATTTTGGGCCATCGCACCCACTGAAAAAAATACGGCAAGTAGTAATAGTAGCTTTTGGAACATTAGTTAAAAAAAATTGCGGTTAAATGATTTCTCATATTAACCGCGAATTAAGGGTTTTATTATGTAAGAATTTTATTTGTTTAAAAAACTTTAACAGTTTATTTCTGTCGGAAGTAAATATCAATCGGAACGCCTTCAAAATTGTAGTTTTGACGCAACTGATTTTCGATAAAACGACGGTACGGATCCTTCACATACTGCGGTAAATTCGCAAAAAACACAAACTGAGGCGTTAGCGTCGGCAACTGCATACAATATTTAATTTTGATGTACTTTCCTTTTAAAGCCGGCGGCGGTGTACGCTCAATAATCGGCAGCATCAATTCGTTGAATTTCGATGTAGAAATACGCTGTTTTCTGCTTTCGAATACACTAACCGCTGTTTCTAAAGCTTTCAATAAACGCTGCTTCGTTAGTGCAGAAACGAATAAAATCGGCACATCGGTAAACGGTTCAATTTCTTTACGGATTCTTGCTTCATAATCGCGAGCCGACATCGTGTCTTTCTCTACCAAATCCCATTTGTTTACCAAGATTACGATTCCTTTGCGGTTTTTTTCAGCCAACCAGAAAATATTCTGATCCTGTCCTTCAAAACCACGGGTTGCATCAATCATCAAAATACAAACATCGGAATGTTCAATCGCACGTACGGAACGCATCACCGAATAAAACTCCAAATCTTCTTTCACTTTGGCTTTTCTTCGAATTCCCGCAGTATCTACCAAGTTGAATTCAAAACCAAAACGATTGTATTTGGTATCGATAGCATCACGAGTTGTTCCGGCAATATCGGTTACCACAAATCGGTCTTCACCAATTAACGCATTGATGAACGATGATTTTCCAGCATTCGGACGACCTACCACACAAAAACGTGGCAACGGATTTTCGTCTTCCATTGCATCCGGTAATTCTGGTAATACTTTCACCAACTCATCTAACAATTCTCCAGTCCCACTTCCGTTCATACCGGCAATGGTAAAGTATTCGCCTAATCCTAAATTGTAGAATTCTACCGCATCTTTAACACGCATAGCGTTGTCTACTTTATTTACAGCCAATAAAATCGGCTTAGTAACTTTACGAAGTAATTTGGCAACTTCTTCGTCCATCGGTGTGATACCTTCTTCAACATCCACCACAAAAATGATGGCATCGGCTTCGTCAATAGCCAATTCTACCTGCTTACGGATTTCGCCTTCAAAAATATCATCCGAACCTTTGATGTAACCACCAGTGTCGATTACCGAAAATTCCTTTCCGTTCCACTCACTTTTTCCGTAATTTCTATCACGCGTCACACCGCTCACCGAATCTACGATGGCTTCTCTTCTTTGAATCAAACGGTTAAAAAAAGTAGATTTTCCTACGTTTGGTCTTCCGACAATGGCTACGATATTGTTCATTTGCTGATATTTTGCTGCAAAGTTAGGTTAATTAACTTGAAGTTGAAAGAGATAAGAGAAAAGGGATTAAGCAAAAGGAAAAAATCCTATCCCTTATCCTTCTTATCTTATGCCTTAAATTTATTTCTGATTGTATCCTAATCGACGTAATTGAAAAGCATTGCTTCGCCAGTCTTTGCTCACTTTTACAAACATTTCGATGTGAATTTGCTTTCCGAAGAATTTCTCCAAATCTTCACGCGCTTGAATCCCTACTTTCTTAATGGCTGCACCTTTGTGCCCGATGATGATTCCTTTTTGCGTATCGCGTTCTACCATAATCAAGGCTTTAATACGAATGATGTTGTCATCTTCTTTAAACTCTTCGGTTTCCACCTCACACGCGTATGGAATTTCCTTGTCGTAGTTCAAAAGGATTTTTTCACGAATGGTTTCGTTTACAAAGAAACGCTCCGGTTTATCCGTTAAGGCATCTTTAGGATAATACGGAGGTGATTCCGGTAGCAATTCAATGATTCGGTCGAAAACGGTACTTACATTGAAGTTTTCTAAAGCGGAAATCGGGAAAATTTCGGCATTCGGCACTTTCTCTTTCCATAAATTAACCTGTTCTTCCAATTGCTCCTGATTCGATTTATCAATCTTATTCAACAGAAGTAAAACCGGAATTTTAGAATGGATGATTTTATTGAAAAAGTCTTCGTCTATCAGTTCCTTCTCACCTACTTCTACCATGTACACCAACACATCAGCGTCTTCAAAAGCGGATTTCACGAAATTCATCATGGATTCCTGCATTTCATACGCCGGCTTGATAATTCCAGGTGTATCGGAAAACATAATCTGAAAATCATCTCCGTTCACAATTCCTAAAATACGGTGACGGGTAGTTTGCGCTTTTGATGTAATAATCGACAATCGCTCACCAACAAATGCGTTCATTAGTGTGGATTTTCCAACATTTGGATTTCCGATGATGTTTACAAAACCTGCTTTGTGTGACATGGTAAAAAAATTAGCGTACAAAGGTAGTCATATCAAGCGAATAGACGAAAGAAATCAATATTATTCTAAATAAAACTTGTTTATTCAAATATTCGTTGTACTTTTGCACCCGAAACATCGCGGGATAGAGCAGTAGGCAGCTCGTCGGGCTCATAACCCGAAGGTCACAGGTTCGAGTCCTGTTCCCGCTACTAAGAAAATATTGAGAATACAAACCGTACAGCGCGGGATAGAGCAGTAGGCAGCTCGTCGGGCTCATAACCCGAAGGTCACAGGTTCGAGTCCTGTTCCCGCTACTAGATGAAGCCATTCAGCAATGAGTGGCTTTTTTATTTAAAAATCATGAACACAAAGAAAATTGCTGAATACCGCAGCTTACTTAACGTAACCAAAACGGCTACACTAAAAGAACTGAAAACCATTTACAGAAACAGTATGAAGGAAGACCATCCCGACACTATTGCTGATCCTGTACAACGTTTAGCAGCCGAAGAAAGAAGCAAACTGGTTATCGAAGCATATCATTTTCTGGTAAGCATTGCTCCGGAAACTTTAGCAAAAGACAAAGACGAATACATTAAAACCATCACCACGTCTTCCATCATGGAATTTTATATGGATAATGGGGTTTTATTCATCAGTTTTTTAGACGGCAATCAGTTTGAATATTTTGGCGTTCCGAAAAACACCTACATCAAAATGATTAATGCGGATTCACCGAATCGTTTTGCCAAACGTCATATCTTCAACGAATTTACCTACCGAAGCTCCAGCAAATTGGTTGCGGCAGAATAAATTTCACACAAATTAATAAAAACCATCAACGAAAGTTGGTGGTTTTTTGTTTTAGATGTGTTTTTATTTGTTAAATTTGAGTCTAACCAAAAACAAAACACTTTATGGAAATTAATTTCTTAGCACTATTACTAGCTGCAGTTTCAACGCTTGTTGTGGGATTTATTTGGTACAACCCTAAGGTTTTCGGAACCATTTGGATGAACGAAACAGGCATGACCGAGGAAAAAGCCAAACAAGGCAACATGATTAAAATCTTCGGAATGTCTATTGTGTACGCGTTCTTTCTTTCTTTCATTTTACAAATGCTAACCATTCATCAGTTTGGAGCTTTGGGAATGATTGGTGGTGATCCTGCAGTTGCAAAAGAATCCTATACCGCATTTATGGCTGATTACGGAGACGCTTTCCGTACTTTTAAACACGGTGCTTTGCACGGATTTATGACAGGATTATTCTTCGCAATTCCTTTAGTTGGAACCAATTCTTTATATGAAGGCAGATCTTGGAAATACGTATTGGTAACCGGAGGTTTCTGGACCGTATGTTTCACTATTATGGGCGCTATCATCTGCGGAATGAAGTAAGAATTAACATTTTATTATAAGACAATCGCTCTACCTTTGTAGGGCGATTTTTTTGACTTTGAACACCACTACATTTAAGATTTTTTCGAAAATTTCCGAACTCCCAGAAAATTGGGATGTTGTCGCCGTGGAAAACGCTTTTCTGCAAACACCGTATTTAAAGGTTTTGGAGAATTCCGCACCTACGAACATGCAATGTTTCTACATCGGTATTTATCAGGCAAACGAACTGATTGGGGTTGCTTTGGCACAATACCTGAATTTACTAAAACTGGAATCGTTTGGAGAGCGCGACAAATGTTTGAAAACAGCCGTTCGGAATTTCGTGTTTAAAAATTTCGCTGGACACGTTTTGTTTTTAGGAAACAATATGATTACCGGACAAAACAGCTACACTTTCAGCAAAGAACTTGACACACAAACGATTTCAAAGGTTTTAAAAGATTGTGCCGATGCTTTAATTGTTTACTTCAAAAAGCAAAACATCAACATTCATCTGGTTTCGTTTAAGGATTTTTACCAGTATAAAGCTTCAGAACTTAAACGTTATGATTTTGCTTCGGTTTATGAATTCAATACGCAGCCGAACATGATTTTCGAGCTATCGGATAATTGGAAAACCAAAGAAGATTATGTTGCTTCCTTTTCAAAAAAGTACCGCGATCAATACAAACGGGCGCATAAAAAATGTGAAAGTATACTATTAAAGGAATTATCGTTAACAGAAATCATCGCACAGGAAGAACACATTTACGAATTGTACCATCATGTAGCTAAAAATGCACCTTTCAATACTTTTTTCTTAGCTAAAAATCATTTTTCAAGTTTTAAAGAACAACTGAAAGATCAATTCGTTTTGGCGGGATATTTTCTGGAAGACAAATTAATCGGATTTCACACCTTATTGTTGAACGGAACGGTTTTAGAAACATATTTTTTAGGATATGATTCCGAAGTGCAGAAAGAAAAAATGCTGTATTTAAACATGTTGTACAACATGACAGAATATGGAATCAAAAACAAATTCAAAAAAATCATCTTCGGACGAACGGCTTTGGAAATCAAAAGTTCTATTGGCGCCGAACCTGTGATGATGTCCGGATTTATCATGCACCGCAACAAACTCATCAACAAGTACATCGGAAAGATTTTTACCAAGTTGGAACCTGAAACCGAATGGCAACAACGGCATCCGTTTAAATAAGCAGACAGTGTTCAGTGTTCAGTCAGCAGTATGTTTTTTCACCTAAAACACTGATCACTAATTTACCCTTCCAATTCCATTTGAACAGTTTCCCAATCTTCGAGCAATTGCTCTAAGTCTTTCTTTTTCTTTTCGTAGGCTGTAAAAAAGGAAGCGTCCTGCATCAACTTTTCGTAGTTTTCGGCTAAGGCTTTGTCGTCTTTTTGAATATCGGTTTCCAATTGTTGAATCTGACTTTCAATTTTACTCAACTTATTTTGAAGCGATTTGTTCTTTTTCTGATCTTCGTAAGACAAGGCTTTGTTCTCTTTCGGAGCTTCTTTCACCACCACATCCTTCTTCTCTACTTCCCGCATGTTTTGCACGTTGCGCTGCTCCAGGAAAAAGTTAATATCACCTAAATATTCGCGAATTTTTTGGTCTTTGAATTCATAAACGACATTGGCCATTCCCTGAAGAAAATCACGGTCGTGGGATACCAACATCAAGGTTCCTTCAAATTGCTGCAATGCGGCCTTTAAAACGTTTTTCGATTTGATATCTAGGTGATTCGTCGGCTCGTCCATAATCAACACGTTAAACGGCTGCAAAAGCAATTTACAAAGCGCTAAACGGTTACGCTCGCCTCCGGACAAAACTTTTACTTTTTTCTCCACATCATCACCGCGAAATAAGAATGCTCCCAACATATCGCGTACTTTGGAACGGTTCGTATCGGTTGCGGCATCAGTCATAGTATCCAAAAGCGTCTTTTCGCCGTCTAGATATTCGGCTTGGTTTTGGGCAAAATAACCAACTTGAACATTGTGACCTAATTTAATGTTACCTTGATAGTCAAATTCATTTAAAATCGCTTTTACAAAGGTGGATTTCCCTTGACCGTTTTGGCCGACAAAGGCTATTTTGCTCCCGCGTTCTACTAAAAGCGAAATGTCTTTCAGAATAGTTTTCTCTCCGTAGCTTTTGGTTACATGTTCCGCTTCTACAACCACTCTTCCAGGTGTTACGGAAACCGGAAATGAAATGCTCATTACGGAATTATCGTCTTCGTCTACTTCAATTCTTTCGACTTTATCCAACTTCTTGATTAAAGATTGTGCCATGGACGCTTTGGACGCTTTGGCACGGAATTTTTCGATTAATTTTTCCGTTTCTTCAATCTTCTTTTGCTGATTTTTCTGCGTAGCTAGTTGTTTCTCGCGAATCTCCTGGCGCAGCACCAAATATTGGGAATAGGGTTTGTTATAATCGTAAATCTTACCTAAGGAAATTTCAATGGTTCTGTTGGTTACGTTATCCAAGAACATTTTATCGTGGGAAATGATCATTACGACTCCCGGAAAGGATTTCAGAAAACTTTCCAACCAAATGATACTTTCGATGTCTAAGTGGTTCGTTGGCTCATCCAGAAGCAGAATATCATTGCTTTGTAACAACAATTTTGCTAATTCGATTCTCATGCGCCATCCTCCGGAAAATGTATCGGTTTGATTATCGAAATCTTCGCGTTTGAAACCTAATCCCAACAACACTCTTTCGGTATCTCCTACATAATTGTATCCACCTAAAATTTCATAATGATGCGTCACATCGCTTAATTGTTCAATCAATTCGGAATATTCGGCACTTTCATAATCGGTTCGGGTGACCAACTGATGATTGATTTCGTCCATTTTGAATTCGGCTTGCTTGATTTCCTCAAACGCCTGATACGCTTCTTCCAAAACGGTTCTTCCTTGCACAAAATCGATATCCTGACGCAAAAAACCAATACGCACTTCTTTTTCAGTGGCAATACTTCCGGTATCGGGTTGCATGTCCCGGGAAAGAATCTTCAACATGGTTGATTTACCTGCGCCATTCTTTCCAACCAAACCAACTCGGTCACCCGCACCCAAACGAAAAGTTACTTCCTCAAACAGATACGTTCCACCAAAAGAAACCGATAAATTGTGAATATTAAGCATATTTTGTGACTAATGTTACTGAAGGACTTCTTCGAAAAAAGTACCTTTACTGAAATTTTTTGCAAATGTTAAAAAAAGGATCGAAACTGAACAGCATTTTAACAGGAAGTTGTCCGAAATGTCAGGAAGAAAGTATGTATCTGGAAAACAATCCCTACAAAATGGGTTCTATATTCAAAATGCGCGAAACTTGCAGCCATTGTGGTACGCGTTATAAAATTGAACCTTCCTTTTTTTACGGCGCAATGTATGTAAGTTATGGCGTTGGAATTGCTTTTGGCGTGGCGGCTTTTATTATCAGTTATCTTTTTATTGGCGCCAACCTTAAAACTTCGTTTATAGCAATTATTGCTACTCTAGTTGTTTTTATGCCGGTTATCATGCGTTTGTCGCGAAACATTTGGATTAACTTTTTCATACACTATGATGAAAACTGGAAAAACAATAAAGGAGCTTAATGAGCTCCTCTTTTTTTATAAAAACGTTTAACGTCAATTTGATGGTCTAAAGGCTTCGCTTCCTCCAGATGTTCAAAAAGCTCTTTGGCCAGCCATGGACCCAACATTACACCGCGAGTTCCCAAACCATTAAGAATGTGCAAACGTGGATGTTCCGGATGTGTTCCGACCAAAGGTCTGCGGTCGTTAACTGTGGGACGTACACCAGCCAAATGTTCCACAATTTCAAAATCGCAGGAAATGATTTCTTTGAGATTGTCGATTAACTCTTGTTTACCTTCTTCTGTTGGACTATCGGTTTTATCATCCCAGTTGTAAGTAGCACCAACTTTGAACAAATGATTCCCAAGCGGAAGAATGAATACCGAAGACTTCAAAACCACATCCAAATCCAATTCTGGTGCTTTGATGACTAAAAGCTCTCCTTTGGTACCATCTAAGGGCAAATCATTGAAATAAGGATTTTGCTTTAACCCAAAACCATCTGCAAGTATAATATGTTTATAATGTTCGCCTTGATACTCGACATAATCTTCGTGAAAAACTAATGCTTTATAATCAAACTCACCAGTACACAACAATTCATTTTCCATCAGAAACTGACAATAGCTTTCAAGCAACGTTTCAGTATTGATATAGCCAGTTTGTAAGACTTCGCCATATCCAAATTCTGATGTGATTGCAGCAAACTTTTTAGATATAAGCTTAGTAGATAAAAATGGAGTAAGTTTTGGTTTATCGGCTGCTAAAAACCAATTGTTTTGCTCTTCAATGGACGCTAATTTTCGGTATACTGGCAAACAAAAATCAAATTCAACCCCAAGGCGCTTGGAAATTGTCTCGTAAAATGGTTTTGCGTATTGCAATTGTTCCGTTGCCATCCATACTTGGCTGAAACGTTTCAATATAACGGGATTGTACAAGCCGGCAGCTACTTTAGAAGATGAAAAAGCAAAGTTGTCAATAACCCGAAACGATTTATTGCTCACAAAAGCAGTTTCCGCAAAAGAGATTCCTGCCAAACCCGAACCAACAATCAAATAATCTATCATAGCGCAAAAATAAAAAACTCCTGCCGAATGACAGGAGTTTTTATAGTATTTTGGAATATTAGTAATTCCACATGTCCATTTCGAAGTTACGAATCTTCTCTTTTACACGTTCTGATTCTAATAACTGCATCTGAGCATTTTCTTTCATGTACTGTTCGATAGTTCTGTCTCCGTAAACGTTCTCTTCTTTGTAAATCACACCGCTGAAACGACGTGCATTTAACAAGTGGTCAAACGTAATTGGCTGAGCAGAGTTTTTATCGTTGAATGCTTTTGCTTTGTGTAATTCTTCACGAACAGCTGGGAAATAAACCCAGAACAATTCAATTACGTCAGCATTATCATTTCCGATATCTCTTGCTTCAGGAGAAACAGGACAAATCCCCAACAATCTGTATTTTAACTCACCTTGACGTTTGTCAAAATACCAATAACCTTTCACTTTGTAACCTGAAATATCAATAGCCGTCAAGTCTCTCTTATCGATAAACTGAGGATCAAGTGTTCTTGATTTCTTCACCATATAATCATCATAGTAAGTATTGATTTCATCTCTACCTGCCTGTGTTGTATCTACATAAGTGAACGACGATGACATATCTTTCAAGGTTTTCTTAGTGTTGAAATAATCGTCAGCATATACTTCTGTAATAACGCTGTCTCTGATTCCTTTCAAAAGAACATCGAATAAAGAACGTCTGTCTTTACCAATATTAGCAGTATCAATTGGATAGTATAATGGAAAGTTTACACGCTCATCTAAGTCAATGATTTCCCAAGTAGTTTTACCCATTAACACATCACGGTCGTGAACGTATCCGTAAGGTAACGGCTTATCGTTATCAGCATTCATCTGTGCAGCTGTCTTTTTACCAATCTCATCCGGAGTTTTGGCATTTAAAAGGTTCGACTGCGCAAAAGAAGTATAACTCCCTGCCACTGCGAAACATACTAATAAAAGTTTTGTCAATTTCATGTTCAAAAATTAAAGTTATTTAAGCTGGGCTTACTTAATAAACATTATTGAATTTCGTAAACAACCGGAGCTGTTTTACCAGTCACAATGTTAGCTGTAACACCAACGATTTTTGTTTTAATATCAGAGATAGTCACCTGATCTCCACGTCCAGCTCTAGCTAAAGCAGCTTTACACTGAGCATTTACTCTATCACCATTTACAATTACAGCAGCTTGACCTGGAACTTTAAATGTAAATTGTGTTACCTGGAAGTTTAAGTCATACAAGAAATCATCTAATCTAGCAGAAACTTGAGACACTTCTAAACGAGATTTAGCTCCTTTAACAACTCCTGTTGTTCCACCAATTGCACCAACTGGAGGAGGAATGTTTTTAATACGGAAAACTTTCTTGTCAGAAACAACTTTTCCATCAGGTAACTTACCGCTAGCAGTAATCGTAACTTCAGTACCAGAACCAGGGTTCATGTTGTATTTACCTTTTCCAGCTGGTGACAAACCAGGTCCAGAAGCAGTTACTTTATCTTCAGCGATACCAGCAAATGAAATTGTCATTGGGTTAGGTAAACCTCTATATACAACGTTCATTTTATCAGCAGAAATGTTCGCTGAGTTTGGACGAGGTACAACTACGTATTTACCTTCGAATTTCAATGGAATTTCTTTACCATCTTCTAAGAAACCAAATTCTCCAGAGATGTTTTGCTCTCCAACACCACCAGCAGTCATCGAGATAACAGCTTGTCCGTTTTCGATTTTTCCAGGTCCTTTGAAAGAAGTTGGTTGTGTGTTAGCATCATAACGACCTAATACAACTTTACCTTTAACTTGCTCACCTTGGAAATAAGCATTTTTCTCTAATACAACGATAGCTTGGAAGTTTTTCATAGAAGCAGCTTGCTTCAATGCATTTCCTAAGAATAAGTTGTAAGCTCCAGCTTCAGTATTCTTAACATCATTTTGCAATGAAGTAAATAATGTTAAAGTTGATACTGCAGGGAAACCTTTAGTTTTATAGTCTAAGAATTTCTTCTTAACACCTTCTCTGTCTGTGATATCAGCTGTTGAAAATTTCTTTTCAATTTCTTTGATGAAAGGAACATATTTAACATCTGCACCTAACACTTTTTTGATATCAGTAACATATTTGTCAATTCTTGTAACAATCTCAGTTCCTCTTGGGCTATATCCGTCACCAGAAAACCATTTTTCGTCAATAGTAGACTTGTCCATTGCCTCGAAAGGTAATTTTCCAGTTTTCTCATCAACTTCAATACCTTCAGTAACTTCAGCCTTAACTGACTCTAAGAAAGCTGTAAATTCTTTTGAAATTTTAGAAACCTCTTGCGCTTTTTTAGCTGGTTCAGCATACTTAGCAGGCTCATCACTTGCTTTTGTATTTAAAGCTGACAACAAAGTTTCATTTGATTGCTCTGCTAATTTGTTTGACTCATCAAATTTATCATTGAAATTACCAAAAGCTGTCAATACTTCTTTTGACATGTTTAATGCCAACATCGCGATGAAAACCAAGTACATTAGGTTAATCATCTTCTGCCTAGGGGTTAATTTTCCTCCTGCCATTTCTTCTAATTAGTTTTTAAAAGTTAATATTAAGAAACCAATTAGCCTCTGTTACTCATTGCAGAAAGCATTCCGCCATATACATTGTTTAATGAAGATAAGTTAGCAGTCAATGATTGCATTTGATCTTTCAATTTCAAGTTGTTTTCAGCAACTTCTTTGTTGATATCAGCATTACGTTGAGCACTTTCTAACTGTACTTTATACATGCTGTTTAAAGTTTCTAACTGAGAAGCAGCAGTTCCCATTTCTTCAGCATATTTTTTCTGAGAAGCGATAGCATCAACAGTAGGAGCCATATTTTTAGCAGCACCTTCAAAGTTTTTAATGCTGTTTCCTAAGCTAGCCATTAACTCACCGTCAATTTTAGCTTCTTTCAACATGTTGTCTAATTTTTGAGATAATAAACCTTGAGCTTCAGTTGGGTTTTCAGCTTTTTTAGCATCTCTCTTTTTAACCTCTCCTCCAGCTAATTCTGGGTAAACCAAAGTCCAATCCAAATCTTGTTCAACTGGATCAAACGCAGACAAACCAAAAATTAACGCCTCAGTCAATAGACCTACAATCAACATCGGACCAGCTCCAGGCCAGTGCATTAACTTAAATAATGCTCCAACGATAACTACTGCCGCCCCCATACCATAGGCGAAGTTCATAACTTTTTTAGGTAATAATGCCATAATAAATAAATTTAGTTAGTTAAGTTAATATAAAAATTGGTTAATTTTTCTTCAATTATTTTGGCTCAGTAGCCGTATTACTAGTACCCATGTAATCTTGTACAGTTCTGAATCCGATGTACGATCTTGCAGAATCTGCATATTCGTAATCACGAGTACTAACCTGTAAGAAGTAAGCAACATCTTTCCAAGAACCACCACGAGTTACTTTTCTCTGATTAGTCTGATCTGGAACATTAGGATTCATTGTTGATACATACTCATAAGCTGCAGCATCATATGATGAATCTGTCCACTCAGCTACGTTACCTGCCATATTATACAAATGGAATTCATTCGGCTCGTAAGACTTAGCTTCAACAGTATATAAAGCTCCGTCAGCAGCATAATCCCCACGGTTTGGCTTAAAGTTAGCTAAGAAACAACCTCTGTCGTTTTTAGCGTAAGGACCTCCCCAAGGATAAGTTCCTGATTCAAGACCACCTCTAGCAGCATATTCCCATTCTGCTTCTGTAGGTAAACGGAAAGAGTTTACTTGATCTCTACCTTTTTTCTTTTTGATATAAGCATTCTTATTCAAAGTTCTCCATGCACAAAATGCTTTTGCCTGCTTCCAAGAAACCCCTACTACAGGATAATCTCCGTAAGCCTGATGCCAGAAATAATCATTATGCATTGGCTCATTATAAGAATACGCAAAGTCTTTAATCCAAACAGTTGTATCAGGATAAATCTGAATATTTTCAGTTTTAATATACTTACCTCTCTTCGTTCTGCTACTTCCAACAGATTTATCTTTAGCAGCAGCCTGAATATCCATCCAAGTGTAACGGAACTGTAATTTAGAAACATCAAACGTTCTTAACCCATTATACGATTCTGATGCAGGTAAATACAAAGAGTCCATCACCTCAACATAATGCTCATCTGGATATTTCTGAACATCATTATGCAATTTCACTTTTCTATTCAAACGTCTTCCCGCATACGGATCCTCATCGGTTCCTACACTATAGTAGTTCTCATACATATACTTATCATATGCAGACATTTTTTCAGGGTCCTGATCTTTAAACGCGAAATCACCAATACTTCCACCTTTTCCACCTTTTCCGTCTCCACCACCCGGCTTCGCACCTTGCTCATCAGCCAAGATAGCCAAGCGAGTTCTTGTGATTGAATCTTTCACCCATTCTACGAATTGACGGTACTCACTGTTAGTAATTTCCGTTTCATCCATGTAAAAGGAACGAACAGTAACTGTTTTGGTCGGAGCATCTCCTACTGCAGCTAAATCGTCATCCGATTTACCCATAATAAAGGCACCACCAGGAACCAAAGTCATCCCAAATGGCTTCTCTGGATGCCATTTTCTTCCTTTAACTCCTACTAGCTCTCCTCTGTCGTTCTTGTGACAGCTACTAACGATTAATGATAAAAGTGCTGTTAACGCTATGAACTTCTTCATATAAATTTGGGTTAATTATATACACATTTTTAAGGGCGTAAACCTATTTATTTATTTTCAAAAAAACAATTTTTTTCCTAAAAAAAACTTAAAAAACCAATTTTCGCCTATTAATTCCTAATTATCAGTACTCATCGTGTTTAAATTAGATTCTTTTTCTGAGCTTTCCACCACCTCTCAGGGATTTCATGATTGGTTGCTCCTAAATAATCTTCATACGTACACGGTAATAACGTACTTCTTTTAATTTTATTGTTAATGTTTGTTAAAAAAGGCACTTCAATCCACCATCTCTCCGTTTTATCACTCTTATAGAAGATTAATTCTTCGTCTTCAAGCGGAACAATATACCTTAAATAATCTTCTTTACTACCATACGGATATTCGTTTGAGCGATAATGATACCCCTCGATAAAGTACCACAACACCTGAGAAATCAATACGGATTCCGATTCAGTATAGCGATGATTGAATATTCCAAACGAGGTAACCTTATCGCTAATCCCTGAATAGCGCGAAAGTACACAAATTTCTTTTCCATCAAAGCCATTAGGCATAAAATTCACAAAATTTCCTGAATCACACGATTTTACTGCATTTAAATCTAAAGTTACAAGATCCGCATCACGAAAAACCGGCTCTGCAATTGCCGAATTCTTTGAAACTTCACCCAAACGATAGGCATCAAAGTACATTTTCTCAATTAAATCGATTTCTTCCTGTGAATTATAATAGGTCTGATACCCAATATTACTGTAATTAAACAAATTGTTCGGCTCTTCTACAACCATTTTCGAAAGATACGAGTTGGCTGGTAGTCCCGCTTCTTTAGCAAAATCAAACTTACTATCAATTGCAACGACGTTCACCATCTGCTCCAATTGGTCGTAGGCTCGGTACATCGCATAGGTTAAATCCTGAGAACCACCAATTACAACCGGAATAACTTTGTTTTTAATCAATTCCGTTACTGCAACTTTCAATACATAATACGTATCTTCCAATGAATTTCCGGGTACAATATTCCCTAAATCAACAATATTCGCATGCCAATTACCTGGATACATACTGTAAAATTCTTTTCGGAAGTGTGTCAAATCGGGAGCAACATTTCCAAAACCTAATCCACGGTCTTCCAAAACACCAATAATGGCAATCGCCGCCTTTTCAACGTTTGGAAAATCTGTCGAGGAATGAAAAACAACCTTCTTTCCTAACGACTGATTGCTCAATCCGTTTACAAACTCCAGAAAATCATCTTCCAGCGGCTGGAAAAAATCAAATGCCATACGTATTATTTCTTTTTAGCGGTGGTTTTCTTTGCCGTCGTCTTTTTAGCAGCTGTTTTTTTGGCTGGCGCTTTCTTCTCGATAAGTTCTTTTACTTGTTCCAGAGTCATTTTTGACGCATCGACATCTTTGCTTAATTCGATTTTAACCTTTCCCTTCAGAATCACCGAACGTCCCCAACGGGCTTTTTCCACACGAATTCCTTCGTCTTCCCAATTGTGAATTACTTTATCGATGTCTTTCTGCAATTTTTCCTCTATTAATTCTGCAACATCAGATTGGGACAAATTATCGAAATTATATTTTTTATTGACGTTTATGAACATGCCATTCCATTTGATGAAAGGTCCAAAACGACCAACACCTTTCTGCACTTCCATGTTTTTATACATCGCAATCGGCGCATCGGCTTGTTCTTTTTCCTGAATCAATTCTGCAGCGCGCTCGAAGGTAACATCCAACGGTTCTTCCCCTTTTGGCAAGGAAATAAAAATTTTACCGAAACGAACATAAGGTCCGAAACGACCATTATTCACTTCCACTTCTTCTCCTTTATAAGTTCCTAATACTTTTGGCAGCAAAAACAGATTCAAAGCATCTTCTAACGTTATGTTTCCGATGTTTTGCTCCGGACGTAAACTTGCGAAAATTTTATTTTCGTCGTCGATATCGCCAATCTGAGCCATCGGACCAAACTTCCCTAAACGAACCGAAACTTGTTTACCTGACTTTGGATCAACTCCCAAAATACGCTCTCCGGTTTCACGTTCTGCAGTAGTTTCAACTTTGGATACGATTGGATGGAAATGATTGTAAAAATCCTTCATCATTTTTGCCCATTCGATATTTCCTTCCGCAATTTCGTCAAAATCCTGTTCCACTTTCGCAGTGAAATTATAATCTAAAATCGCTTCAAAATTCTTTACAAGGAAATCCGTAACAATCATACCAATATCAGTCGGTACCAATTTTCCTTTGTCAGAACCTACATTTTCTTTTAAAGTTTCTGTATTAATTTGAGAATTCTTCAGAGTCAGCGTTTGGTATTTTCGCTCCTGTCCTTCAAAATTCCCTTTCTCCACATAATTTCTGTTGATAATTGTCGAAATAGTTGGCGCATAAGTCGATGGACGTCCGATACCTAATTCTTCCAACTTTTTAACCAATGAAGCCTCTGTATAACGAGCGGCAGCTCTTGAAAAGCGCTCCGTAGCTGTAATGATTGTATTTGCAAGCTTTTCATTTACTTTTAGAGCCGGCAACATTCCTTCTTGCTCTTCCTCCTCATCATCATGTCCTTCTAAATAAACTTTTAAGAAACCTTCAAATTTGATGACTTCACCCGTTGCAGCAAAAAGTTCTTTATGATTGTTAGCTTCAATTTTCACATTCGTACGCTCTAACTGCGCATCACTCATTTGAGAAGCTAATGTTCTTTTCCAAATCAAATCGTACAAACGTGCCTGATCACGATCAATATTCACCGAATGCAACGACATGTCCGTCGGACGAATGGCCTCGTGCGCTTCCTGAGCACCTTTCGATTTTGTAGCGTAATTTCTAGGTTTGCTGAATTCTTTTCCGTAAGATTTAATGATTTCAGCCTCAGCGGCAGCCATCGCTTCATTGGAAAGATTCACGCTATCTGTTCTCATATAGGTAATCAATCCGGCTTCGTACAAACGTTGCGCCATCATCATCGTAACACCAACTGGAAAATACAGCTTACGCGCCGCTTCCTGTTGCAAAGTTGATGTAGTAAACGGCGCTGCCGGTGATTTTTTAGTCGGTTTGGTTTCTAAATCCGACACCTTATATATAGAACCAATATTTTGCTTTAAGAAGTTTTCTGCTTCTTGTTTAGTTGCAAAGTTTTTAGGCAACTTGGCTTTTACTGTTTTTCCGGCTTCGTTGGTAAATTCTGCAGATACGCTGTAAGAAGCTTCGGCTTTGAAATTCTGAATTTCTCTTTCACGCTCCACAATCAAACGAACAGAAACGGATTGCACACGTCCGGCAGACAATCCTCCTTTTACTTTTTTCCAAAGCACTGGTGATAATTCGTAACCTACCAAACGGTCTAATACTCTACGGGCCTGTTGTGCATCTACCAAATTATAATCAATCCCTCTCGGATTTTCAATGGCTTTTTGAATAGCCGATTTTGTGATTTCGTGAAAAACGATACGCTTGGTTTTTTTCTCGTCTAATTTCAACTCTTCCGCCAAGTGCCATGCAATAGCCTCTCCTTCGCGGTCTTCATCGGAAGCCAACCAAACAGTTTCAGCTGTTTTAGATAAATCTTTAAGTTTTTTTACCAAAGCTTTTTTATCGGACGAAACTTCATATTTCGGTTTGAAATTATTAGCTACATCCACTCCTATTTCTTTAGAGGGAAGATCTGCTATGTGCCCATAACTGGACTCAACCTGATAATCTTTCCCCAGGAATTTTTCTATGGTTTTTGCCTTGGCAGGCGACTCAACGATTACTAAATTCTTTGCCATTTACGCTTTAATTTGAACCGCAAAAGTATAGGAATTTTTTAAATATTGACCTTTTGCAATTTTTAAAAGCACATTTTGTCGATTATGTGTTATATCCTAAAACAATATTCTCTTCAAAATCATCAGTAATATTTTTAAAGAAAAATCTTAACTAATTATTTTTTTGACTATTTTTGTCAAAATACTTTATGTCTTATGAAATCTTTTGCCGACAAAATCAAGAATGCTCGCGAAGAAAAAAAATTGCTGTTACGACAAGTTGCTGCAGCTTTAGAAATTGACCAAGCTATCATCAGCAAATTTGAAAGAGGCGAGCGAAAACCGTCTAAAGAACAGGTTGAAAGGTTTGCTACTTTTTACAATTTGGACAAAACGCAATTAATCACTGATTGGTTAAGTGATAAAATAGCTTACGCTTTATATGAAGAAGACAACTTTACCGAAGTTTTAAAAGTTGCCGAAGAAAAAGCACGTTATTTAAAAAACAAATCCAAATAGACAAACAACGCACTTAATTATCCTCCAAAAACTATGAAATGGGAAGCCAAAATAATCCGTCTTAATGGAGAAGACCGAATCGGAG
>NZ_JALDYN010000059.1:0-3424 GCF_032153895.1 Flavobacterium sp. | reverse complement strand
CTGATACACTCCTTTAAAAGCTAAAAACTGAATGAAAAAAGACGACATATAATCCGTGAGTTCCCCTTTGGACGTACTATTTTTATTGGAGATGATGTACAACTGTTCTTCGGCACGCGTTAAAGCCACATACAACACATTAATATTATCCATCAGTTCTTCCTGACTTTTGGAATGGTATTCGTGCGCGGCTTTTTCGCCGTAATTTTCCACATCACGTTTGGTATCGACTAAGGCTTTGGGAATATCGAACTCGGCATCATCAAATTCCAGCCACATTTTGTTGCGTGGTTTTTTGGCGTAATCTTCTTCGGCAAACGGAAAAATCACCACCGGAAATTCCAAGCCTTTCGATTTATGAATCGTCATAATGCGAACCGCGTCATTCCCTTCGGGTGATGGAATACTGAATTTAGAACCATTATTGTCCCAAAAATCGAGAAAATCGGAAACACCTGCTTGCGTTTTTACATCGCGTTCCAATACCAAATCCATGAAATATTGCACGTAGGAAATCGTGCTTTTCTCTTTCAGAAATACGGAAACAATAGTTTCCACGGCTTCATAAAGTGATTTTTTACGGCAGTTTTTAAAGGATATTCCAATTCCTTTTTCTAACAGCCACTGTTCAAAAAGCGATTCTGATGGAATATTGATTCCTGCTTCAATAAAATCATGAACCGGCAAAGCATCCTGTTTGTATTGCGCAATGAAATACAACAACGCCGCTTTGGCTTCCTTGTCCTGACTGTTTTTCAGATAGCGGAGGACATTCAATAACAACTTTACTTCGGTCGCATTTTCAATTAATAAGGTTTCCGAAGACAAAATCGGGATATCATTTTCGGTTAAATAATTGGCTAAAGCAACTCCGGAATCTCTTTTTCGCGTCAACAATACGATATCGCGGTACTGAAAACCTTGTTCGCGTACTTTTTTAATCGTTGCTAAAGTCGCTTTTAGAAACAATTGTTTTTTGTCGTCGGTTTCTTCGTCATCTGCCGTTTCTGCTGCTTCAACTTTTGGAATAAATGAAATATTCACATAACCACCTGTTTTGGAATTGACTTCCTGAGCACTTTTGTTTTGATATAAATCTTTATAGTCTTCGTTGGAAAATGTTTCAGCTATGTTGGCAAAAAAAGCATTATTGAAGGTGATAATTTCAGAATAACTCCGGAAATTTTTCCCCAAGCGAACCACTTCTTTGTCTTTGTTGGAGAAAGGCGAATCGTTTTTACTCAATGCAATGAACTGTTCTGCTTTTCCGCCGCGCCAACGGTAAATCGACTGCTTCGGATCGCCCACAATCATCAACGAACCACGACGTTCGGACAAATCTTCCGATGCTAAAGCATTATCCAACAACGGCACTAAATTCTGCCATTGCATTTCGGAAGTATCCTGAAATTCATCAATAAAAAAGTGTGCGTATCGGTCACCTAATCGTTCGTAGATAAACGGTGCCGGCTGTTCCTGAATTTCTTTATGGATGATCGCGTTGAATTCCGAAATCGATAAAATATTCTGTTCCTTCTGAATAGATTCCAGTTCTTGTGCAATCGTATTCAATAAAGAAAGTGGCGTGATATTCTTTTGGAACGCCGTATAGAAATTCATCTTCTCGTAATTCTTGTAAGCTTTCCCTAAAATGGCAATCAACTGCGGAGCAAGGCTTTCAATAACTGCTTTATCCTTAGCTGTTTTATTGATCTGAATATCATCAACTTCGTGAAATTTCTTATGAGTACTTTTTAATTCTTTACGCTGGATATACCCTAAATGATTCGGAAACGTTCCGCGTGAGAATGAAGCCAAATCAATAGCGTTATCGGTCAGCAACTGCATCGCTTCATCCGCAAAAGAAATTGTTTCTGCCTCCAAAACCTGAATTGCATCATCCAATTTTTGCTTAATCACCAAAAACGCATCTATAGTTTTATCGTGGAAGGATGCAATTTCGTTCCGGTTGTTTTCATTGACCAACAATCTTCCCACATCAAGCAATTCGTGTGTAACGTCCCAACTTTTATCGGAATCGGTTTTACTGATGGAAAAATCTACAAGAATTTTGGTGAGCAATTCGTCTTCTCCAGCTTTGGCAATGATCGCATCGACAGCTTCTTGTAGTAATAAATCAGTTTCAAGCGACACATCAAAAGTGGGCGGCAAACCCAAATCGAAAGCAAAAGTCCGGATAACGCGGTGCGTGAACTTATCAATCGTGGAAATATCGAAAGCCGCATAATTGTGAATGATGTTTTTGATAATCGCTTTGGCTTTGTCTTTTATCGTCGCCAAGGAAAGTTTGGTGTCTTCGGCAATGTCTTTCATGAAGGCCAGCGCTTTTTCATTGGGCTGCTCTTTTGAAAATTCATGCAATGCAGAAACAATACGCGACTTCATTTCTTCCACCGCTTTGTTGGTAAAAGTGATGGCTAAGATTTTTTTGTACGCATCGTTGGTTTCAGCTAAAAGGATAATTTTTAAATATTCTTTTACCAGTGTGTAGGTCTTTCCGGAACCGGCGGAAGCGTCGTATAGGGTGAAGGCACGCGTATTCAATTTCAAACCATTTGGATTTACAATATCAGTATAGAAAATTACTATTTTCTTTTACGAAGATAAATTTATAATTTTGAATGAATTTAATTATTAATCTTTAAAATTAAAATATTATGGCTTTTGAATTACCAAAATTACCTTACGCATACGATGCTTTGGAACCACATATTGATGCGCGTACGATGGAAATCCACCATTCGAAACATCACAATGCTTATGTAACCAACTTGAATGCCGCAATTGCCGGAACGGATTTAGACGGAAAATCAATTGAAGATTTGATGACCGGTTTAGACATGAACAACATGGCGGTTCGCAACAACGGTGGCGGACACTACAACCATACTTTATTCTGGGAAATTATGTCGCCAAACGGTGGTGGTTTACCAACAGGTGACTTGGCGGATGCTATTGATGCGGCTTTCGGTTCTTTCGAAGAATTTAAAGCACAATTTGCCAAAGCTGGAGCAACGCGTTTTGGTTCGGGATGGGCTTGGTTGAATGTTAACGGTGGTAAATTAGAAGTTTCTTCTACACCAAACCAGGACAATCCGTTAATGCCAGGCGTTGGCGGCGGACAACCAATTTTAGGAATGGACGTTTGGGAACACGCTTATTACCTAAACTACCAAAACAGAAGACCGGATTATATGGAAGCTTTCTTCAATGTAATCAATTGGTCGGAAGTTGCGAAGCGTTACGCAGCAGCGAAATAAGAGAATCTTATAAAAACAGAAAGCGAACCAAATGGTTCGCTTTTTTTATTTGTATTTGTGATGTTACCAAAAATAAAAAGGTGGAATCGCTTCCACCCTTTTTGCCCCAAATCTACCATAAACTTAACCTACTAATGCTATGG
>NZ_JALDYN010000041.1:0-16495 GCF_032153895.1 Flavobacterium sp. | reverse complement strand
CTTTTAAAGATGGAATATTTGCTTTTACACTGATTAACTTATTATAAACCTCCTGGTCAGAAACGAATACATATTTAGATTCCGAGTGGTTTAGAATGTACTCGTAATCTTCCGCCGAAATAGTCGGATACATTGGAACTGTCTGTGCTCCGGTCTGTAAAGTTCCTATGTCAGTAATATGCCACTCTGTTCTGTTGTTCGAGGAAATGATCGCAATTTTATCATTTTTCTGAACTCCTAAACGAAGTAATGCTCGTGAAATAGCATTGGCTTTGTCAAGATATTCTTTGGTTGAAGTTTTAATCCATTCTCCATCGTATTTTGTAACTAATGCGTCTGAGAGATTGTATTTTTCCAATTGATAATAAGGAAAATCAAAAAGGCGGGTAACGTTAGTCATAAGTTAGTGTTTTTAGCAACTGCAAATTATAAAAAAAATAATAAAATTTGTTTAAAGTTTTAATAATACTTGATAAAAACTAACGATATTTTGTAATTTTGACGACCAATTTTACTGATTTCCATTAATTTAACATGAAGAAATTTTTTCGTTTAGAAGAATATAAAGCACTGTTTTATAGACTCTTTTTAGCTTATTTTTTTTATTTTTTGGCCAGATTGTTATTTGTTTTTTACAATAATAAGTTGCTTAAAGTAGATTCTGTAGCAGATTTTTTTAGTTTGCAGTACCACGGAATGGCATTCGATACTACAGCGATTCTTTATACTAACGGATTATTTATCTTACTGTCAATTTTCCCTTTTTGGATTAATACTAAAGAAGGTTACCAAAAGGTTTTAAAATATATTTACTTCATTTTCAATTTTATAGCTTATTCTGCGAATTTTGTAGATTTTATTTACTACAAATACATTTATTCCCGAACCACTATTGCCGTTATTGATGTTTTGGAGCATGAAACCAATAAAGGGAATATGTTTTTCAGGTTCATGGTAAGTTATTGGCACGTGTATTTGTTGTTCATTGTATTAGCTATTTTGTGGATTTATCTTTATAAGTTTGTTAAAGTAGACTATCAAAAACCAGAGAAACCTTTAACTTATTTTGTGTCTTCAGTTGTTGGGGTTTTAGTTATCGCTACATTGGCAATTGGAGGAATCCGAGGTGATTTTAAGAAAAGTACCAGACCATTGAATATGATTGATGCCAGCAGGTACGTAAAACAACCGGCACATTCTGATGTTGTATTGAATACACCGTTTTCAATAATGCGTACCATCGGAAAAACAAGTTTTAAAAAGGTTGATTTAGTTGATGCAAAAGTTATCGAAACTAATTTTCACCCAATAAAGCGATACAACAATAATCCTAAAACAACACCAAATATTGTACTAATAATTACCGAAAGTTACGGAAGAGAATATTGGGGAGCTTTTAATGAGGAAATGAATATCAAAGATTATGTAAGTTATACACCTTTTCTGGATTCGTTAGCGCAACAAAGTCTAATTTTTCCTAACGGATTTGCTAACGGCAGTAAATCGATACATGGAATGTCTTCAGTTATTGCAGGAATACCTTCGTTTAAAGATGCTTTTACATCATCACCATTTCCAAAACAAAAAATACAATCGTTGGTATCAACACTTAAAGAAATGGGGTATGATACTTCTTTTTTTCATGGAGCGCCAAATGGATCGATGGGCTTTTTAGGCTTCGGAAATATTTTAGGTTTCGATCATTATTATGGTAAAACAGAATATAATAATGACTCTGATTTCGACGGCAATTGGGGTATTTGGGACGAGCCATTTATGCAATTCATGAAGCAGGAATTAGATAAAAAGAAAGCCCCTTTTTTCAGTGCAATTTTTACTGTTTCTTCCCATGAACCTTATATTGTCCCTGAAAAGTATAAAGGAAAGTTTCCTAAAACGGATAATCCGATGCATCAATGTGTTGGTTATACTGATTTTGCTTTCAAAAGATTTTTCGAGGAAGCCAAAAAACAACCATGGTTTAACAATACTATCTTTATAATTACAGCAGATCATGGTAACCTGACAACTTATGAAGCATATAGTAAAATTATCAATCGTCAGGCTGTACCAATTTTATTTTACAAACCAGATGGAAGTTTAAAGGGGAAAAACATGGATCTGGCCCAACAGATAGATATTTATCCAACTGTTTTAGATTTGATTGGTTATGATAAACCATTTAGAAGTTGGGGAAGAAGTTTAGTTGGGGATAAAAACACACAACCATACGTTATAAATTATAGTGGAAATCAGTATCAGTTTCAACGTGGAAATTATATTTGTACTTTTGAAGGAAATCAAATTACAGGTTTTTACAGTAAAGAGGATAAAAATCTGAAAAAGAACCTTATAAGCAAGAAAAATACTGAAATGATTGCCACGGGTGAAGCCTGTAAAGCTTTCATTCAGGATTATTTCGCTAGAATTATAGATCAGAAATTATATTACAATAATTAGTATGAAGAAAAAAATTGCAATAGTTGTTTTGGTTGCAGCCGCGATTTTTGGCGGAAAGTATGTGTACGATATGCACATCAATCACAATTTTGAAACGATTACCGAAGGAAAAGTATATAAAAGTGGTGTAATTCCACCAGATGAATTAGAAGATTACATTAAAGAACACAATATAAAAAGTGTAGTCGATTTACGTTTCCCCGGAACTGGTGATGATGTCAACAACCCAGAAATTCCGGAAGAATTAACCGCTGAAAAAGAAGCTATTGCTAAGATTCCGGGTGTTAATTATTTCAATAACGGTTCTGACCAAGTTCCGAAGCAACACAATTTGGATACTTTTTTTAAAATCATGGACAATCCGGATAATTATCCTGTTTTAATTCATTGTTATCACGGTGTTGGTCGAGCGGAAATGTATTCAGCTTTATATCGAATTGAATATGAAGGAATGGATAAAGATAAAGCCAGAACATCCACAAGATTTTTAACAAAATGGAGTTCCTTCGATTTAGGAAAACCAAAAGGAGATTATCTTCACAATTATAAATCGAGAAAAGATTCTATTAAATAAAAAAAAGCTGTCAATTTTGACAGCTTTTTTGTTTGTTATATTGATGTATCTTAATCAAAAAGCAAATCTACAATTATCGCATTTGATCCTATAAGATTGTAATCTAGTTCTACAAAGTCGGAATTATTAGTTTGATAGTTAATCTTTAGAATTCCCAGTTTACTATTTGTATTGAAAATTATATTTAAATATTCACCATTATGAAAAACGGAACCCCCATTATTGCTTCCAACTGCATATACCTGGCCAACTGATTTATCAGAAATAGAAAAATTATCCAAATTATATTCGAAAGGTCTGACTCCGTTGATAATGTTAGTGTTCCCTCTTTTCATCAGGGCTATTTTAGAATTATTTATTTTAGCTAATCTGGTACTGTTTATAGATTCTGAATTTGCTAACAATTCTGTAGTAGTTTTTTGTACTAAATCTATTTCAACTAAACCTTCTGTGAGGGTTGAAAGATATAATTTGTTATTTATTAATTCAGTTGAAGTTATGCTTCGTTGATAAAAATTTATTTCTAAATCTGTGATTTCATAGTTTTGAAGATTTATTGAAACAATCTTGTTAGGTCGCTCATCATTTGGCATATTTTCACTTACAATTGCTATAAGTTTTGTTCCATCATATTCGAGAGAAGTAACAATTGGTTCTAACATATTTGCGGTCACCGAGCTAGGTAAATTCAATTGTATGTTAGTTGTGTTTCCGGTAGATTTATTAAAAACAATGAGCACATTCGGTTGAGATAAAGTGGCTTCTAACGAATAAATTTTATCACCAACATTACTTAAAGTAGAAAGCATTATTAAGTTGTGATTGTTTTCAATTTGTCCAATTTTAATTGTTTCTCCAGAATTATTTCCAATTTCATAAACTTCGCCTTCACTGGTAATAGTAAGCAATTTAAAAGTGTCAACAATGGAATTGTTACTTGCTTCAGAATCTGAAGATTGACAAGAAAAAAGAAAAAAGGATATTGAAAGCAAGATTAAAAAAAGTGCTTTTTTCATAGTTTATTTTGAATTATTTTTTTGCTTCAATCCATTTTCTTGCGTTCACAAAAGCTTCATGCCATGGCGTAACTTCATCTTTGTGTCCGTTATCCGGATAATGAGCCCAGTTCCAAGGGAAAGTTGAACGCTCAATATGTGGCATCGTTACCAAGTGACGACCGGTTTTGTCACACATCATTGCCGTGTTGAAAGCTGAACCGTTCGGATTTGCAGGATATTCTTCATAACCATATTTTCCAACGATGTTGTATTTATCTTCGGAATATGGTAGATTGAATTTACCTTCACCATGAGAAATCCAAACCCCTAAAGTAGTGCCTTCCAATGAAGAAAGCATTACCGAATTATTTTTCTGTACCGTCACTGAAGTAAAGTTACTTTCGTGTTTCTGTGAATTGTTGTGAAGCATTTTTCCGTGAACTTCATGCTCCGGATTGATCAATTCCAATTCCATGAACAACTGACATCCGTTACAAATTCCAACTGACAAAGTATCTTCACGGTTGAAGAAATTCTTCAATGCGGTATTTGCTTTTTCGTTGTATAAAAACGCTCCGGCCCAACCTTTAGCAGAACCTAAAACGTCTGAATTTGAGAATCCACCAACTGCTCCAATGAATTGAATGTCTTCCAAAGTTTCACGGCCTGAAATCAAATCCGTCATGTGAACATCTTTAACATCGAATCCTGCCAAATACATTGAGTTTGCCATTTCACGCTCGGAATTACTTCCTTTTTCACGGATAATAGCAGCTTTTGGCCTTGGTTTTGAATTGTCGATAACTGGTGCTTTTCCGTCAAAATGAGATGGGAAAGTATAGGTTAGCGGTTGTTTTTTGTAGTTTTCGTAACGTGCAGCTGCCATTCCGTTTTTCGATTGTTTTGAATCCAAAAGGAAAGACGTTTTGAACCAAGTATCTCTTAATTTTGAAATACTTAATGTGAAAGCATCGTCATTGTTGATGAAAGTAACCACATCGCCTTCCACAACGGAACCAATGTTGAAAATCTCGATATTATTTTGAGCAAAAACCGCTTCAACTTCTGTATCAGCCTGGAAAACCAAACCGATATTTTCGTTGAACAAAGCTTTCACTGTGTCTTTTTCGCCTAACGAAGTTAAATCGAACGAAGCGCCTAATTTCACATCGGCAAAACACATTTCCAATAAAGTAGTGATTAAACCACCGCTTCCTACGTCGTGTCCGGCCATAATTTTACGGTCTTTAATTAAATCCTGTAAAACATTGAACGCTTTTTTGAAGAATTCCGTATTTTGAATGGTAGGAACTTCAGAACCAATTTTGTTTAAAATCTGAGCCAAAGAAGAACCACCTAATTTGAAAGTGTCCTGTGATAAATTGATATAGTAGATGTTTCCGCCGTTTCTTTTCAGAACAGGTTCCACAACTTTAGTAATATTTGAACAGTTTCCGGCTGCCGAAATAATAACCGTTCCCGGTGCGATTACTTCATCGTTCGGATATTTCTGTTTCATGGAAAGCGAATCTTTTCCGGTTGGAATATTGATGCCTAATTCAATAGCGAAATCCGAACAACCTTTTACTGCTTCGTATAATCTTGCGTCTTCTCCTTCATTTTTACAAGCCCACATCCAGTTTGCAGAAAGCGAAACCGATTTTAAACCGTCTTTTAACGGAGCCCAAACGATGTTGGATAATGCTTCTGCAATCGCAGTTCTTGAACCCGCAACAGGATTAACCAAAGCTGCAATAGGAGAGTGTCCGATTGAAGTAGCAATTCCTTCTTTTCCTTTGAAATCCAACGCCATAACCCCAGCGTTGTTTAGTGGTAATTGTAATGGTCCGGCACATTGTTGTTTGGCAACGCGTCCGCCCACACAACGGTCGACTTTGTTGGTTAACCAATCTTTACAAGCTACTGCTTCTAATTGCAAAACTTGGTTTAAATAGGTTGGAATATTTTCAGTTGAATAATTTAAGTCTGAATAATTTGTCGCAACCGTTTTGTCGGTCATGATGGTTTTTGGTGAACTTCCGAAGAAATCTTCCAAAGCATAATCCATCGGTTTTGCGCCAGTTGTTTTGGATTCGAATGTAAAACGGTGATCTGAAGTCACATCTCCAACCTGATACATTGGCGAACGCTCACGGTCAGCAATTTTCTGTAAAATATCAATGTTTTCTTCTCCGATAACTAATCCCATTCTTTCCTGAGATTCGTTTCCGATGATTTCTTTAGCCGAAAGGGTAGGGTCACCAACTGGTAATTTATCTAAATCGATTAAACCACCCGTATCTTCAACTAATTCCGAAAGACAGTTTAAGTGACCACCCGCACCATGATCGTGAATCGACACGATTGGATTGTTGTCGCTTTCCACCAAACCACGAATGGCATTGGCAGCACGTTTTTGCATTTCCGGATTCGAACGTTGGATAGCATTCAATTCGATTCCTGAACCGAAAGCACCTGTATCTGCAGAGGAAACCGCAGCACCACCCATTCCGATTCTATAATTTTCTCCACCAAGGATTACGATTTTATCGCCTTCCTGTGGTTTCTTTTTGATTGCTTGGTCTAATTTTCCGTAACCGATTCCACCTGCCTGCATGATTACTTTGTCGTAACCTATTTTGCGGTTGTTTTCCTCGTGTTCGAAAGTTAAAATTGAACCTGTAATTAATGGCTGGCCGAATTTGTTACCGAAATCGGAAGCTCCGTTGGATGCTTTGATTAAGATATCCATTGGCGTTTGGTACAACCAAGGTCTTTCGTTCATGGCTTCTTCCCAAGTTCTATCATTTTCTAAACGAGAATACGAAGTCATGTAAACTGCAGTTCCCGCTAATGGCAATGAACCTTGTCCACCTGCTAAACGGTCACGAATTTCTCCACCAGAACCCGTTGCAGCACCACTGAATGGCTCAACCGTAGTAGGGAAGTTGTGGGTTTCTGCTTTTAATGAAAGAACCGAATCAAATTCTTTCTCCTGGTAAAAATCAGGTTTATCGGCACTTTTTGGAGCGAATTGCGTCACTTTTGGTCCTTTAACAAAAGCAACGTTGTCTTTATAAGCTGAAACAATATCGTTAGGATTTGTTTCGGATGTTTTCTTGATTAACTTGAATAAGGATGTCGGTTTTTCTTCACCATCCACCACAAAAGTTCCGTTGAAGATTTTGTGGCGACAATGTTCTGAATTGGCTTGTGAGAAAGCAAAAACTTCAGAATCCGTTAATTTTCTTCCGATTTTAACCGATAAATCATTCAAATATTCTACTTCTTCATCGCTCAAAGCCAAACCTTCTTGTTTGTTGTAGGCAGCGATATCATCAATATTCAAAATGGCTTCCGGCTGAATGTTGATGGTAAAAATCTCCTGATTCAATTCCGCATATTTTTGCGAAATCATCGGATCGAAAGTGTTGAAATCTGAAGTAGATTTTTCAAATTCTTCAATTCGGATGATGCCTGAAATACCCATATTCTGAGTAATTTCAACAGCATTGGTACTCCAAGGCGTAATCATGGCGGCACGTGGTCCAACAAAAAAATCCGACAGTGCGGATTTCTCTATTTTATGTGCGTTGCCAAAAAGCCAGTTTAATTTGTTGCTATCTTCAGTCGATAATTCGTTTTGCGATTGAACTGCAAAAACAGTGTTCGTTTGGTTTCCGAAGAAATGAATCATTGTATGTAGTTGTTTTAATCAACACGTTTCTAAGGAAGAAGCGTATTGGTTGTGTTGTTGTTTTGAAAGTGCAAATTTATTCTAAAAAAGTCAGTTAACAAAGTTTGAAAGAATAAAAAAAGCACAAGATTTAACCTGTGCTTTTAATAAAAAATCTTTAAAGAATTTATTTTCTTCTGGTCATGATAATTTCCATGTTTTTGAACTCTTTTCCGTCGTATCCGGTGTCAAACATCTCCATTTTTTGAGTGTTTTCGTCCATCATGGTGATTACTTCACGCATTTTTTTCTTTTTCTTGGTTACCGGATCAATGCATTCACCTTCCATTTTGAAAGTTTTAGAAGCTTCGTCATAATTTCCGCGCATCACCATAATTCCGGTACTCATATTGTCAATCCAAGTGGAAACATATTCTTTAGCTGCATTGTCGTAAGCTAAAGTGCTTTTTCCTTCAAACGGCATTCCCATGAAATCGCCTTTGTGAACTGCTTCCTGATATTTACCATCGAAAATGGTTTTGAATTCTGCAGTCATTTTCATTTTCATTGGTTCTGCTCCGGCGCTGTGCCATGAAGTCATGTCTTCATCCCACATTCCGTTGTCTTTTGCCATTTTTTTGTGAGCGTCTCCCGGAGTCGCATATTCCGTCCAGGCTTGCATTACAGCCGCAGAATCAGGGATTACAGCCGCAGCCGCATCTTCAGTTTTAGCCGCTGTAGAATCTACTGTTGACTGAGAGTCTGCCTTTTCTCCGTCTTTTTTGCAGGCAACTAAACTTAACGAAGCGATTGCCAAAGTAAAAATTGTTTTGTTCATAATGTATTGATTTTTGGTTTATTCAAATGAAATAGCATTATAAGCACCCATGTCCCAAGAAGTTGCTGTTCTGGGATTTCCTAAAATATCGAAAGTTCCGCTGGCTACACTTGCATCCGCAGAGTTTTTGGCTGCCGAATCCAATCCGATGATTAATTTATTGTTTTGAGGATTCAGATAATCCGGTTTGTTAGTGTTTGAATTTCTGGCAATGATACAGTTTTGATAATCAGTTGTATTAGCAATTGGATATAACGGATTATTTTGGAATTGTCCGAAATCGAAAAACTTAATTAAACAATGATTAAACGTAAACGGAAAAGCATCATTTCCTTCTTTTTTCAAAGAAATACCGTAGCTGGTTGACCCGTAAATGATACAATTGTCAAAACGAGCATTGGTTAATGCAAATTGAGGGGTTCCGTCACCATTATCAATTGAAACCGAAACTTGGTTTGGTCTTGGCCAATAGTTAGCAAAGGTACAGTGTTTGAAATCGTAATCACCGCCTAGAGAACAAGCTAATCCGGCTTGTCCGCAATTATTGATTACTACATTTTGTCCTTCAAGAGTAGCGGTTTTTGCTAAAATTCCATAATTTGTACAGTTGTAAATTTGTAGGTCTTTCAAGCTAACTGTTCCGGAATTGTGTTCTATCAATAAACCAACTGTTGCGTTTTTAATGGTTACATTTTGGAAACTTCCCGTACTTCCATCTGTCATCCAAATCGTTCCCCATTGACCGGCAATATCGGAGAAATCGGGCTCCAATCGGTCGCTTTCAAAAGTAATTTCATTGTCAACTAAAATATTTCCTTCAGCGTCATAAGTGGAATAAGCACCAATTGCGTTAACAGTCGCTCCGTTTCCAATAATTAAACCGGAATCCGCATGGAAATGAATTTTAGCTCCCGGGTCAATCGCGAGTGTTTCACCAGTTGGAACTGCTGCGTAACCGTAAATTACATAAGGTTTATCGTTGCCCCAATGATATTCGTCTCCGTTGTCTGGGTCAGCATGGTCTAAGTAAAAACCGTAAATTTCTTCATCACCGATGGGTAAAGTTTCGTAAGTTCCGTCACCAAAACGCTGTGGAAATAAAAAGTAAGCATCTCTTACCAAAGTAATTAAATCTACTGTTTGTGGAGCGCCTGCAATGTTGTGAAACTCAATTTGATCGGTATATAAATATTCGGAATCCGGATTGGCATATTCGTCATAATTGATAGTCGTTTCAATGAAAATGTACATGCTGTCTTTAGCAAGTAATTCAATATTTTCGAAGATTTTTCCATCACCAGTTCCGTTTCCGTCGTCATCGTTACCCATCATTCCGTCTACCGTAATTCGGTATTTTGATGCATTTCCTTCGCCTAACTGAATTCTCGGGATTTTGATATCATTATCACTTTTGTTGTACACCTTTAAAGTATAAGTGCTTGAACCGATATTGGTAAAAACGGTATCCAAATAGACAGTTTCTTTAGAAAATTCTAATCCTCCGGTGCTGTATTCAAACTCGAAATCCTGTCTGCAGGACAAAAGGGTTAAGGCAGATAAAACGAAGAGAATCAGATACTTGTTAAAACGCATAAATAGTTTTGGTTTAATGATAAAATACTGCTTTTTTTAAAAAATTCAGCTTACTAAATTAACGTTTTTTTATAATAAATAGTTTGTTTGAACGCACAAATTCTTACAATACAATTTAGTATTTTTACAGAGTAAATTAATTGACTATGATTTTTGATAAAGAAAACGTACTCGCCTTATGCAATAAATGGTGCAAAAACACCTTAATGGAAACCCTTGAAATTGAATATATTGATGCCGAAGAAGGTATGTTAAAAGCCAAAATGCCAGTAAATTCAAGAGTGCATCAACCCATGGGATTATTACATGGCGGTGCTATGGTTGCTTTGGCGGAAAGCGTTGGTAGTGCGGCTTCGCTGATGTTTATCAATACTGAAAAGCAAGAAGTCAGAGGAATAGAAATTTCTGCTAATCATCTTAAAAGTAAGCGGGAAGGAACCGTTTTCGGAACGGCCAAAATTATTCATCAGGGTGCGAGTATTCATTTGTGGGAAATCCGAATTACTGATGAAGAGAACCGATTGATTTCGCTTTGTAAATTAACCAACATGGTTTTACCGAGAAAGAAATAATATGGAAGAATTGTTTGAAATGATGCATTCACATCTGGAGCTGAAACTTCCTTTTGTGCTTTTTTCCAAACCTGGAAAACGCTATGTTACTGGGCTTTTTCAGGAGAATGACATATTACATTTTGTACATACATTTCAGGAGCGAGGTTTTGTTTTTGCACCATTTTCAAGTAATCAGATTGTTTTGTTTCCGGAAGAACAGCAAAAAGTTATGATTGCTGAATTTACGTTAGAGAAGAAAACACAGCAATCAAATGTTTTTTACGAAATTGATGATGAAGCTAAAGTTTCGTTTGAGAATTTAGTTTCTAGAGCGATCTCAGAAATAAGCATCGGAAACTTTCAAAAAGTAGTTTTGTCACGCAAAGAAACGCTCGATTTGAACGGTTTTGAGGTGCAGTCGGTTTTTGAGCGAATGTTGCAGGCCTATCCATCGGCATTTAAATATTGTTTTTACCATCCGAAAGTAGGAATGTGGATGGGAGCAAGTCCGGAACAACTTTTAAAAGTGACTAATTCCGAATTACAAACCGTTGCCTTGGCTGGAACAAAGGTTGATAAAGGCAAAGAAAACGTTAATTGGAAAGATAAGGAGAAGAAAGAACAGCAATTCGTCACCGATTTTATAGTAGAGAATTTAAAAAAGCACGTTGCTGAAACTGCTGTTTCTGAACCTTATACCGTTCAGGCTGGAAGTTTACTGCATATTAAAACTGATATTTCGGCAAAGCTTCCGGAAGCAACAAATGTTTTGCAATCGGTTCTTGAAATTTTGCATCCAACACCGGCAGTTTGCGGTTATCCGAAGCAGAAAGCCAAAGACTTTATACTTGCAAACGAAGGTTACAACAGAGAATATTATGCTGGTTTTTTTGGGGAATTCAACATGAATTTTATCAGCAAAAAAGGGAACTACGCAGATCTTTTTGTAAATTTAAGATGCATGAAGGTAGAACCATCGGAAAACAAAGCACATTTATATATAGGTTGCGGAATTACTGAAGAAAGCAATCCATCCAAAGAATTTCTGGAAACGGTGAACAAATCCATGACCATTAAAAAAATATTGAATTAATGATAAAATTAGACATACTTGCTTTTGGTGCACATCCAGATGATGTAGAATTAGGCTGTGGCGCCACAATCGCAAAAGAAATTGCACTTGGCAAAAAAGTCGGAATAGTTGATTTAACCAGAGGCGAATTAGGTACACGAGGTTCAGCAGAAATCAGAGATGAAGAAGCGGCTGCGGCGGCTAAGATTCTGGGTGTTTCGATTCGCGAGAATTTACGATTTAGAGACGGATTCTTTGTAAACGATGAAAAACATCAATTGGAAATCATCAAAATGATTCGAAAATATCGTCCTGAAATTGTTTTGTGCAACGCTATTGATGATCGTCATATCGACCACGGAAAAGGAAGTAAATTAGTTTCTGACGCGTGTTTTTTATCAGGACTTCGAAGAATCGAAACCGAATTAGATGGTGAAAGTCAAGAAGCCTGGCGCCCGAAACTGGTTTATCATTACATTCAATGGAAAAATATTGAGCCCGATTTTGTGGTGGATGTTACCGGTTTCGTAGAAAAGAAAATAGCAGCGATTATGGCTTATGGTTCTCAATTTTATGAACCGAATTCTAATGAACCGATTACGCCGATTGCTACAAAAAATTTTTTGGACAGCTTGCATTATCGTTCGCAGGATTTAGGGAGACTTATCGGCACAGATTTTGGAGAAGGTTTTACTGTAGAAAGATATGTGGCAGTCAATAGTTTAGCCGATTTGAAGTAAAAATTTTAAAAAAATATTTGCGAAAGCAGAGAAATGCGCTATATTTGCACTCGCTAATCAGGATTTGATTCTTGATTAACACTACAAATGGTGATTGTAGCTCAGTTGGTTAGAGCGTTGGATTGTGGTTCCAAAGGTCGGGGGTTCGAGACCCCTCATTCACCCTGAAAGCTTCGAGTTTCCTCGAAGCTTTTTTTGTTTGAAAAATTTCTGCAATAAAAAAAGCCACCTTAATTAGGCGGCTTTTAAGCTTCTGTTGTACGGATTAAGCTTCCTTCAACTGAACAACAGTTTTGTCCAGTAGAAGCGGTTTCCAAACTTTATACGAAGCGGCAATCAACACACAATTTGCAACTACTAAACAAAGTGTCTGGATTAATTCACCAATTTCATGTCCTTCTAAATATAAGTGGAACAGAAATATATTTACAGTTAACGGCAATGCCACAATAGCACCGATTCTTGAAAATAACTGACTTACCAATAAAAGACCAGCCAAGAGTTCCATAATTCCTAAAAACGGCCAGAAATAGCCAGATTGCTTCATTCCGAAAATGTAGTTTTTGATTTTCAAAACATCTTCAGAAGGTGCAACTTCTTCACCTTTCTGTACTTTTTCAATAATTTCGGTTGGTTTTGGAGTTTCTTTAAATTTTCCGAAACTTCCGTAAATCATGAATCCGCCAACGTAAAGATTCAGAATGATGATTAAAATTTTAAATGCTTTCATGGTTATCAGCTATTAAAGTTTTACATATTCAAAAGTGATGTTTCCTCTTTCACCTGCACCGTTTAACATCGCTGTAAATTTCAATTTGTAGATATTACCGGCTACATCTTTGATTACATAAAAACGATCAGTTCTTACTGATGCAGAAGGTTGCGTCGCTCTCCAGTTTGATCCAATGGCTCTTCTGTCTGCAGCATCAGTTGTGTTGAATTTATTAGTATCAACATTAGCTAAAGCAAATGCATCATAAGTAGATTCTGATGTCAAAACCTGATAAACTCTTGTCCCAGCCAAAGTGTTTGAAGTAACAAAATCTGGATAGTAGTAAGAGATATTTTGTCCCATATATGGAATATGATTCATAAATGTTCCTATAGTAATATCCCATTTCGCTTTTAAGGGTTCTCCAGCAGTTACGCTTCCGTTTACTAAGCTTACGAATGAAAAATTATATGCTTCATCTTTAGAGATGTTTAATTCGCTATGTGTAGTCGCGTCAATATTAGCATAAAGTAATTTATAGCCATTTCCGTTTCTTAAGATTCGAATTTTTTTCCAACCTCTGTCAGCACCAATCATTTCAACACCACTTCCTGGTGCAGGAGTAGTTGCAACTGCTTGTCCTAAGTTTACTAGATATACTTTGTTTTCTGCATCATTGCTTGAAATTTCCGCAATTGAAGTTCCATCGATATTTCCATAAGGATTGTCAATATATCCGGCAGAAGCAGGGTCATAATTTCCAGTAGTTACACTTGCATCTTCAGCTTGAACTTCGTCGATGTTTGTTGTAGCTAATTGTTTAACCGCTAATTTGTTGATTGCTGGGTTCAAAGCAACTCTGAAAACAGAACCACTATAAAAGCCTAATTCCCAATTTGTTCTAACGATTTCTTCTGAGTTTCCAGAACTTAAATCAATATAAACACTGTTAGGGAAAGTATTTCCGCCGATTGCTGGAGTTACCGTGTTATTGGTCATCGGAACTTCATTGAAATTCAAAACTGTAAAATTGTTTGAAGCTTCATGATTAGCTGAAATTCCTGAAATTGAAGCGATTGTAAATTTTACATTTTTAGCTTCTCCTTCGATTGCATCGGTTAATTTTGAGAAAGTAAAAGAAGTAGAAGTAACACCAGAAGCAAATGGAACCGTAATAGTGTTGCTCACTGTTTCCGGTAGCGTTGTAAAATCTGTTCCGTAAGTTGCATTAGTGGCTTCAACGTTTAAAACGATTGTTCCAGACGCTGATGTAGCTTTAGAGAAAGCCACATTTACCGTATTAGCTTCTGTGGTAATGTTAACAGCTTGTGCTACAAAAGCAACATCTGCTGGAGTTTCGGCTGTACTGGTTTCGTCGTCAGAACAACTCATTGCCGTAAAAGCAACGGCAGAAAGGAAAAAATAAATAGCTTTTTTCATAGGTATAAATGTTTATTAAAAATTAAGGTTATATGCTAGTTTTAAGAAATAGGAGCGACCATAGCCCAACAATATGGCACTTGATGTTGCGTGTGCTCCAGAAGTGATTCCCTGATTAATTTGGGTTACATTTAAAATATTACGTGCCCCAACGGTTACATCGAACTGTTTGTTAAAGAACGATTTACGAACTGACGCGTCCATAAAAGAATAGCCTTCGATTTCAGATAGTTTGTAAACAGCCTGACCGTTTTCTGACGAACTTACAAACTGTTGCTGTTTTCCGTTGTATTTGTAGTATAAGGAAACAAGTGTATTGGCTTTTTTGAATTCGTAAGCAAGGTTTACATTGCCCTGAAGGTTGTATAAAAATTTATCATCTGAAACAGCTTCTCCGTCATCAATTTTCTGTGAAATTCCTACCAGAATTGCGCCAACATTTGCTGTGAAATTTTTATATCGAAACTGATGATTGGTAGAGAAATTCCACATTTTATATGCGCTGATATTGATATACTGATATATTGGACCATTGCTACTAGTTCCGACTAATGCCATTTCTATACGATCGTCTACATCCAGAAATCCGGCCGCAGCTTTTGATAGTAACTCGGTATTGGTGTTGATGTCGAATTCTTTTTTCAGATTTACTTCGTAAGAGGTGCTGGTTTCAGGAATTAAGTTCTCGTTTCCGTAAAAATTGTGTCCCGAAAACTGTATTCTGGAATACAATTCTTCAAAAGTCGGGGTTCGGAACGATTGCCCGATAGCTCCACGAACTTCCCATTGTTTGTCAAACAGTTGTCGTAGTCCCAAAGATGTTGCGTATTGTGAATCGAATAGTGATTGAATCGAAGCACGTAAGCCAGGTCGTACGGCAAATTTGTCTGTTAGTTTAATCTCGGAAACAACAAAAAAATCATAATTCTCAAGTCTCTTCTCAATATGAACTTTGGTTAGGTTTTCAGCGTCAACTAAGGCATGACCTTTAGTGTTAGTCAGCTCGTAACCAATTTGTAAATCGGCTTTTGAATTTTTGAAGAAATTAGTAAGTGTACCTGTAGAATAAATAACATCAGCTTCCTGTTGTATTTCTTCGCTTAAATTAGTTTCTTCCTGATTTTCCTGATAATATCTGAAATATTCGTTGTTACGGGTTTGTTTTTGATACGAAACTGAAGCATTATATTTCAAACTGAACAAATTTCCGGAAGCATTTAGGTTGTTGTATAAACGGTTGCTTAAAAAGCGTGTATCGCTAGTATATAATTTAGGGGTAAAGGGAGGAATGACTTCTGATTTGATTGATGGGTCATAATAATCAATATTCTCATTTAGATAATCAAACTTGTAAAAAATTCTGAAATCTCCTTTGGAATAGCCTACCAACGCATTTCCGAAATACTGCTGCTTTGGAAGCCAGGTGTAACCACGTAACATATCGGTTTCCCAATAATCTTTTCCTTTACGGTTGTCGAGATAACCTCTGAAATCATTTCGATTTAAACCGATGGATGCGAACCAGTTATCCGTAATTTGATTGGAAATTTTTAAAGATTGAATATGACGTCCTTCGTTAAAAACGGCATATTCTTCACCAACCGTTTCTTCTTGAACTGAAGCTGCGATTTCCCATTTGTGTTTTGCATTTTTTTTTGTGATGATGTTTAGAATTCCGCTTACAGCATTTGCTCCGTGCGTTACACCCATTGAGCCTTCAATGATTTCAATACGTTCGATATCGTCAAGATTGATTTGAGTGAGGTCAACATTGTTTCCCATACTGTTATCGCTCACAATAGGAATATTATCCATCATAATTTTGAAGTAAGTACCAT
>NZ_JALDYN010000012.1:0-67480 GCF_032153895.1 Flavobacterium sp. | reverse complement strand
GATGTACGGACATCACCATTACCGATATTGTAACGGTAGGCTATCCGAACTTCTTTACCCCGAATGGTGATGGAGTAAACGATACTTGGAATATTTGGTCGTTAGCTGATCAGAATAATGCAGAAATTCATATATTTGACCGTTATGGGAAATTAATTAAACAGATTACTCCTATTGGTGACGGTTGGGACGGAACTTTTGGCGGACAGTTGTTACCATCGACCGATTACTGGTTTACAGTTAAATTTAATGAAAACGGAACTGAAAGATTATTTAAAGCACATTTCTCTTTAAAACGATAACCACTCATGAATGTTATTAAAAAAAGTTGTTTATTTATTGGACTTTTATTGTCGCAAATCTCTTTCTCTCAAGAAGGAATTGCAGTTTATTCGGATTATTTATCGGATAACTATTATTTAATTCACCCGTCAATGGCTGGAGCAGCTAATTGTGCAAAAGTGCGCGTTACTGCCCGTCAGCAATGGTTTGGAACAGATGATGCTCCAAGTTTACAAACGGTAAGTTTCAACACGTCATTGGGCGATAATCAGACTTCAGGATTTGGAGCTATTGCTTATAACGACAGAAATGGATATCATTCTCAAACTGGAGCGAAGATAACTTATGCCCACCATATTCGTTTTGGAGGGGATTTAAATATGCTTTCGTTTGGTATGAGTGCCGGAGTGGTTCAGAGTGTTTTGGACGAGACAGAATTTAATATTATTGAATATCCGGATCCAACTGTAGCAGGAACAATAAGAGGAAAATATACTTATTTCAACGTTGATTTAGGGATGTCTTATCATTTGAGTGATTTTTATACCCATGTTTCCATTAAAAATGCAGTTGCTAACGAACGAAAAATTTATTCGGATGTGGAGAGCGATAACTTGAGAAAATTAATTTGGTCTGCAGGCTATACTTTCGGTAATGATGAGACTTTTCAATGGGAGCCGTCTTTTATGTTTCAGTTAACTCAAGAGACGAAAGAGAAAGCTATCGACTTGAATATGAAGGTTTATAAAACCATGGAGGATTTTGGTAAAGTGTGGGGAGGCTTATCTTATAGAAGAAGTTTTGACGGAACACAGTATTTAAGTGGAGGTGGTGTAAAAGAGCAAAAATTGCAGTACATCACACCAATCATCGGTGTAAATTATAAAAACTTTATGGCTGCCTATACGTATTCGTATTTAACAGGAGATATTAAGTTTGACAACAGTGGATTCCATCAAATTACAATTGGATTTAACTTCAACTGTAAGAGAGATCCTTACCACTGTAACTGTCCGGCGGTTAACTAATTTTAAACAGTATAAGTCCCGATTCGTCGGGACTTTTTTTATTATGGGATTAATTAAAGAAGTTCGAGGAAAGTATCCTCAAATACCGGAAGATTGCTATGTAGCCGAAAATGCCACGATAGTTGGTGATGTTACTTTTGGTAATTCCTGCAGTGTTTGGTTTAATGCGGTAGTGCGCGGTGATGTGCATTCTATCAGCATAGGGAATAAGGTTAATATTCAAGATGGGGCAGTGATTCATTGTACTTACCTGAAACATCCGACTGTAATCGGGAATAATGTTTCGATTGGACACAAGGCAATTGTACATGGTTGTACCGTTCAAGACAATGTGCTGATCGGAATGGGTGCGATTGTGATGGATAATTGTGTAATCGAAAGCAATTCGATAGTGGCAGCTGGTTCGGTTGTGACGCAAAACACCATTGTGGAATCCGGGACGATTTACGCGGGTATTCCTGCCAAAAAGGTAAAAGATATCAATGCTTCTGATTTTGCAGGAGAAATCGAAAGAATATCGAATAATTACGTAATGTATTCGTCTTGGTTTAAAGAAGATTAAAAATCTTTTTCGAAAACCATATCGCTAAAACCTAAAATTGATTTTAAAACAGTGCTGTCGCTGTTGGTATAAAAAACCTGTTTGTTTTTTTCTTTGGAAAGATTCAGCAGGTTATTTTTTTCTAAAACCTTTTTGGTTTGCTTGGCAACCGCTTCACCCGAATCGATAATTTTGATATGCTTCGGAATAATTTTTTTAATCTGCGGAATCAGATACGGATAATGTGTACAACCCAAAACCAAATAGTCAATATTGGCTTCGACCATAGGTTCCAGATATTCTTTTAGTAATTGCGTCATTTCATCGGAAACCATTTTTCCGTCTTCAATCAATTGAACCAAACCATAGCCGATTTGTTCCACGATTTTTACATCGGAGTAAGTTTCCACCGCCCGATTGAATAATTCGCTGTTAATGGTGCCTTTGGTGGCTAAAATACCTATGGTTTCGGTTTCAGATAAATGCGCTGCGGGTTTTATCGCTGGTTCAATACCGATGAAAGGAATGTCAAAACGATTCCTAAGTTCTTTGATGGCATTGGTGGTAGCAGTATTGCAAGCAACGACAATCATTTTACAGCCTTTTTCAATTAGAATCTCACTGTTTTTGATGCTTAAGGCAATAATTTCTTCTTTGGATTTCTGCCCGTAGGGAGCATTTTTACTATCCGCAAGGTAAATCGTGTTTTCATGAGGAAGGAGTTTATGGATTTCTTTCCATATAGAAGTGCCTCCGATTCCGGAATCAAAAATACCAATAGGATTTGCGTTGCTCATAAAAACAAATGTAAAAAATAACTGCCCTTGACAAAGAGCAGTTTTATATTTTATGAAAAAATTATAAGATTAGAATCCTAATTCTTTTTTAACATCAGCCAATAAGTTTGGACCATCTGCTAAAATTACACCGCTTCCAGTTGTAGAATCCAAAACATACTGGTATCCTTTTGCTTTAGCAACTTTTTGGATAGCATTTTTAGCTTTGTCCATGATTGGTTTTACCAAATCAAGTTCTTTTTGCTGCAATTCTTTCTGAGCTGTTTCTCTGAACTGTTGAATACGCTGACCCATATCTTGCATTTCTTTTGCACGGGTTTCATTCACTGCTTCACCTACAGTTGCAGCTTCTGATTCGTATTTTTTCATTTTGTTTTGGTACTCCGTTACCAAAGTATTGTATTCTTTGTCGTAAGTTTCACCTACTTTTTTAATTTGTGCCTGAGCAGTTTTCATTTCTGGCATTGTAGTCATCAATTCCTGAACATCAATATGAGCTACTTTTGCTTGTGCAGAAATCGTTTGGCTAGCTCCTAAAAACAAAGCAGCTGCAATAAGTAAAGTTTTAATTTGTTTCATCGTTTTCAATAGTTAATTAATCTTCTTTTTTGTTTTCTTCAGTCTTCTTTTTTTGCGCTTCTTCACGCTCTTTTTTTGCCTTTTCTCGGTCTTCTAATATTTTTTTGCGTTTCTCTTCCAGAACTTTTTTGCGTTCGTCTAAGATGCGTTGTCTTTCTTCAGCGGTTGCTTTCTTTTTGGCTTCTGCTTCTGCTTTTTTGGCTTCAACTTCAGCTTTTTTATCGTCTACTGTGTTTTCTTTTTTTGAATCTGCAGTAGTGTCATCCGTTGTGTTTTCTTCTTTTTTGGCGTCTACACCTTTTTTCTTGGCTTCGCGTTCTTCCAGTAATTGTTGGCGACGGTCTTCAATTGCTTTTTTCTTTTCCTCAATCGCTTTTTTACGATCTTCTATGATTTTCTCACGCGCTGCTTTTTTCTCTTCCAATTTGCGTTGACGCTCAATCTGGTCCGGATTTTCAGCGGCCATATCATCTAAAGCATCTTGTTTTTCCTGTTCTTTCAGTTGTTTTTTAGTCAACTGCTCTTTTTTCTGAGCTCTGGTCAATTCTCGTAAAATTCGATCACTCAAATCAAAACGCTGGTTTGCAAACAACATAGTCATATCGGATGCTTTGTCAAAAATGAAATCGTATTTCATTCGCTCGCCAATATCCTGAACCGCATTGAAAACTTGGTCTTGAATCGGTTTTACCAAAGTGGCTTTCTGAATCATCAAATCGCCGTTCGGACCAAATCTTTTTTGCTGGTAATCTAACATTTCTTTTTCAAGGAACGCAATTTCTTCTTCTCGTTCTTCAATCAACTCTTTGGTCAGAAGCACTTTTTCGGTGTTTAGGTTCTCCTTCAGCTTGTTGATTTCCGTTTTTTTAACTTCAATTTCCTGTTTCCAGGTTTGTGCTTTTTGCTCTAAAAGGTTTTTCGCCTCGGCATATTCAGGAGCTTTCTCCAGGATATATTCCATATCAACATATCCTACTTTTACTCCTTTTCCCTGTGCATTTACACCTAAAGATGCAAGTGCTATGAGTGCAGTTAAAAAATATTTTTTCATAACTAATAAGTTTAGTTCAACTATCGTGCCAAATCTTAAAATTGTTGTCCAATAATAAAATGCGTTTGCCATCCACTCTTTTGTGTATCTCCCGGAACAGCGTCAAATCCATGACCGAAATCAATTCCTAACAATCCGAAAGCTGGCATAAATACTCGTAATCCAAACCCTGCAGAACGTTGTAATGCAAACGGGTTGTATTCTTTAAACGAACCAAAAGAGGAACCCGCTTCCATAAAGGTTAAAGCATATATTGATGCTGACGGTTTTAAGGTAATTGGATAACGTAACTCTAATGAGAACTTGTTATAGATTGTACCCCCAATTTGTTGCCCGTAACGTGACGAAGTAGGATCTGTAATAACAGGAGAAAGGGATTGATTAGGATATCCTCTTAACTGAATCATTTCACGACCATCCATTGAGAAGTTCGCTAATCCATCACCACCTAAATAGTATCGCTCAAATGGTACCAAACCTCTATCCTGATTGTATGCCCCTAAAAATCCAAATTCGCCTAAAGAACGCAGTACTAATTTATCATAAATTTTTGTATACCAGTCCGCTTTGAACTTAATTTTATAATATTCTAACCAACTGAAACGTTTTTGGTCCACTTTTCCTTGGTCAGCAGCAGCTTTTGTATAATCACTTGAAGGAATATAAGTTCCAGGGATTAAAACAGGTTGTCCGTTGCTGTCAATATATGTTCCGGCTGGGTAGGAATGGGTGTTTCCATCGGCACCTACGTAATATCCAGTTGATGTTGCTTTTAATTTGTTTTCTTCTAGATTTCCAAGATTTCCGTAATCAACACCATTAAATAGAGAGTATGGCAATGTAAATTTCGCTGAAACAGAGAACTCGGAACCATATGTTGGATAGATAGGGTTGAATCCTTTACTGTTTCTGGACAATCCTAATGTGAAAGCTAAGTTTCTGGACGATCCATTACCAAATGTAAACAATCCTGTATTGTAATTGTTTAAGTCATAATATTGGAAAGCAGCACTACTTGAAAACACAAAATAGTCATCGGGAACTGAAAGTCGTTTTGCAAAACCAACGGAAAGTGTTGTAATGTTAAAACTCTGATTGCGATCTACATCACGGGAAGAATAGTTGTATAAAAACTGCTTACTGTGTGATAAAGAGGTTGAAAAACTAATTGGTTTTTTCCCGCCTAACCATGGTTCAGAGAAAGACAAGCTATAGGTTTGGAAATAAGAGCTTCCTTGCAAACGTAAAGCCATTTTTTGTCCGTCTCCCATTGGAAGTGGTTTGTAGGCTTCTTTGTTGAAGATGTTCCTGATGGAGAAATTGTTGAACGAAAGTCCTAAGGTTCCAATGAAACCACCGCCACCATAACCACCCTGTAGTTCTACCTGGCTGGATCCTTTTTCAACAACGTTGTAATTGATGTCAACTGTACCATCTGCACCGTTTGGTTTAACATCAGGTTGTAATTGTTCCGCATCGAAATAACCTAATTGACCTAACTCACGGATGGTTCTCACTACATTTTCTTTGCTCCATTTTTGGCCCGGTTTTGTACGCAATTCACGATAGATTACGTGGTCATTGGTTTTGTCGTTTCCGGTAACAGTTACGTTGTTGAAATAAGCGATTGGCCCCTCTGTAATTCGGATTTCAAAATCGATAGTGTCGTTTTCGGTCTTAACTTCTACGGCATTGATGTTCGAGAATAAGTAACCGTTGTTTTGATACAGATTAGTCATATCATCTGCATCTGGATTTTTTGTATTGGCTATACGTTCGTCTAAAAGTTTTGAATTGTATACATCGCCTTTTTGAATACCCAATACACGTTCCAGTTGTTGGTTGGTGTAAATCGAATTACCCAAATAGCGAATGTCTCCGAAGTAATGTTTGCGTCCTTCTTCCACTTTTAAGTCGATGTCAACTGTGTTTTTTTCTTTGTTGTAAGTGACTTTTTCTTCCACAACACGAGCATCACGAAAACCTTTTTCTTTGTATTTATCAACGATGGAAGTCAAGTCTTCGTTGTATTTTTCTTTAATGAATTTCGACGATTTGAAAATACGCATCGGATTCATAAAGCTTTTCTCTTTGGTGTTAGACATAGCTTTTTTAATCTTACTCGTTTTCATTTCCGAATTTCCGGTAACATTAATGTTGCTGATACGGACTTTACTGCCACGATCAACATTGATGACCATATTAACATGATTATCCAAGGTGTCTGGAACCGTATTAATGGCTACTTTAGTATTGTAGTATCCGTTTTTCTTGTATTTGTTTTCGATGTAGTTTTTGGTAGTCGTCAAAAGGTTTTCATTGACAACCTTGTCTTTGTTCAAGTCGTTGTCTTTGATAAGCTCGTCAATTTTACCTTTTTTAACACCATTGAATTTTACTTCGTTCAACTTCGGAAGTTCGTTAATGCTTAATTCTAACCAGATGCTGTCATTTTGCACGCGGTCCACATAAAAATTAATGTCGTTGAAAAGCCCTAATTTCCACAGTTTTTTGATGGCATTACTGATTTCGTCACCAGGAACGGTAATGGCTTGGCCTTTTTCCAGACCGGCGAAAGTAATTACGGTTTGTTTGTTGTAGCTGATTTTTCCAGTTACATCAACATCGGCAAGTGTATATTGTTTTCCGGCTTCAGGTAAGTTGGTTTCCTGAGCTTTAAGAGTACTTATGCTTCCTAATAATAAAACAGCAAAAAACAACTTCGTTGCTTTTTGTAATACGTTGGGGTTATTTAATTTGTTCACTCGTTTTTCCAAATCTTCGTTCTCGTTTCTGATAACTGATAATTGCTTCATACAAATCGTTTTCTCTAAAATCAGGCCATAACACATCGGTGAAATAGAATTCTGCATACGCAATCTGCCAAAGCAAAAAGTTGCTGATTCTGTGCTCACCGCTGGTTCGGATTACCAAATCTACGTCAGGTAAATTTTGCGTGTAAAGATGCTGATTAATAATTGATTCGTCAATATCAGTACTTGAAATTATATTATTTTTAACTTTATCGCTAATTTTTCGTACAGCCGAAATGAGTTCTTCCCTTGAACCGTAGCTCAAAGCAAGGGTTAGCGTCATTCGGGTATTGTCTTTTGTTTTTTCAATAACGTCCATTAATTCTTTGCGGACTCCAGCCGGTAAATTTTCAAGATTTCCGATGGAATTTAAGCGGATGTTATTGTTCTGAAGGGTTTTCAATTCGCCTTTCAAAGAAGAAATTAGAAGTTTCATTAAAGTATCGACTTCTAACTTTGGACGGTTCCAGTTTTCGGTTGAAAAAGCATAAAGAGTTAGGTTTTCAATTCCTAATTTCGCACAGGTTTCAACAGTTTGACGTACGGCTTTGGTTCCGTTTTCGTGACCAAAAGCGCGCAACATTCCTTTCTGTTTGGCCCAACGACCATTGCCGTCCATGATGATGGCCAGGTGTTTGGGTAAATTCTCTTTGTTGATCGTAGTTTCTAAACTCATCTTATTCTGCGCAATAACACGGATTTTGTCCAAAAGTATACGTTAACGTAAAGCCGGTAAAAACGTACCAATCTTTACTGTTCAGGTTTCCGAATTGGTAAGCCGAATACTCCTCGTTTTTCGGATTACTTCCGTCTAAATTGTCGGTAAACGTGTATCGGATTCCGGTTTCCAGACCTAATACAAATTTGTCGGCAATTCGGGTTTTAAAACCTACAGTCATCGGTATGGCCAAGGCGTATTCCGTATCGTCAATTTTGGTCTCTCCGTTCAATACGTATAATTCATCGTATCTGAAATAACTCAAACCGGTGTGAACATAAGGTGTGGCAATCCATCCGCTGTCGTGCAAGTTGAAATCGAAAAAATTGAATTCCAATCCCGCTGACAGTTCTTTGATTTCATTCTCAAACTGAAAGCCTCTTTGTTTACGTGCCGGGCTGTCCGAATCAGCATCTTTCGAGGTAATTTTTCCTTGTGTATAGGAAAATCTCCAGGAATGACGCATGCTTCGGTTCCATTTGTACAAAACCCCAAAACTCAATTCTTTCGGTGCGATGTAAGTCGTTGGGCCTACATCTCCAATATAATTACTCCCTCCTAAAAATAAACCTAACTCGTTAATTTGAGCTTGGGCTCCGTTGTATAGTAGAAATGAGAAAATTAGTATCGCAATTTTGTTCATTTTGTTAAAATAGTGTGCAAATATAACAATATAGATTTCTTTACCGCTTCTATAGGTATATTTTCACGTTGATTTATTGATAATTTATCTGATGTTTAGTAACTAACGCCAATTTTGCGGGTGTAGTATACCGAATCGTAAATTATCAGTTTCGTTTGTCTTCGCCCCAAAGCAGTTTGTTGCGTAAGGTTTTTAGGAAGGTTTCATTGGGGAATTCCACCATGTTGATGGTAAAAGGCGCTTTTTTGATGTGCACTTCGTTTTCGTTGTCGATGGTTTTGGTTCCCGAATCGAGCGATAACAAAAATTGTGGTTCTCTTCCGGATACTTTTAATTTAATTTCTGTTTCATCTGAAATGATTAATGGACGCACATTTAAATTATGCGGAGCCATTGGAGTAATGACCAAACAATTCGATTCCGGCGTAATTACCGGACCACCACAGCTTAAGTTGTAACCAGTGGAGCCGGTTGGTGTGGAAATGATTAGACCATCTGCCCAAAAGGAAGTTAAGTATTCGCCGTTCAGCCACGTTTCAATCGTAATCATGGAAGTGGTGTTTTTTCGGGAAACCGTAATTTCATTTAGAGCAAAATTCAAATCGAAGATATCGCATGGATCGGGGTAACATTCTAAACTCAAAAGAGAACGCTGGGATAGCTTGTAATTGTTTTCGAAAAGATTCGGTAACAAACTTTCAATAGCATCCTGCTGTACGTTGGCCAAAAAACCAAGTCTTCCGGCATTAATACCAACAATCGGAATGTTTTTGCTTTTGACGAAAGTCGCAGCACGCAACATAGTTCCGTCGCCACCAATACTGATGAAAAAATCAAATGTATTGTTCAGTTCGGTATGATTGCTGAAGATTTCAAAAGTATCTTCTAAAACGTTATTTTCTTTCAGAATTTGATAAAAATTAGCTTCAAATACCGCTTGTGCATTGTATTTTTTTAAAACGCTAAAAACTTTGTGCAGAATATCGGCGGTTTTTTCCGGATAGTATTGTCCGTAGATGGCTAATTTCATAAAATGACTAAATGTTTAAATATTTGTCCAGATAATCGGAACGGTCTTTTAAATTGTTGATGTAGGCGTCTTCCTGATGTTCGCTGATAATTTCATAATTGTAACGACGAAACGACTGAATAATTTCATTCATGCCTCCCAAACTCATTTTCAGCGTTACCTGAACTTTATTAAGGTCAGAATAGGAAATGAAAGCGCCTAAAAGTTTGGCATTGTTACTTTCTACAATTTGGGCAATTTCTCCCATGCTGTAATCGCGGATGCCTTTTTCGACTACTAAAATTCCGCCGTCTTCTCTCAAAAAAGGCGTTTCATGGAAAAACCGAATAACGTCTTCCATTTCATAGTAGCCCATGTAATTGTTTTTCTCGTCTAAAACCGGTACTAAGTTAGTTTCGTTCTTGGCAAAAACTTCCAAAACGTCCAGCCAGCTCATTTTGTTGCGTACAAAAAAGCGGTCGAAATTGAATCGGAATTCACCAATTTTTCGGTCAGGATCTTGTAGGTCAGCATCTTCTGCGTTAGTGCAGCCGATGTAAACACCATCTTCCAAAACCGGAAAATGGCTAAAAGGCAAATTCAGGAAAATGTCCTGAGCTTTCTCTACAGTATCGGTAACCGACAAGGCGTTTATTTCACGGGTTATATAGGCTGTAATTTCATTCATGGGAATAATTTCGAAATCGAATGCAAAATAATCAAAAAATAGGACATTTCCGCTTAATTATACTTTGTATTTTTGTGAGGAAATATTTTTATCATGACAAAACTATCTGTAAATATCAATAAAATTGCCACGTTGCGAAATTCCCGTGGCGGAAATGTGCCTGACCTGCTTCAAGTAGCAAGAGATGTTCAAAGATTTGGAGCCGAAGGGGTTACGGTGCATCCAAGACCTGACGAGCGTCATATTCGTTATCAGGATGCTCGCGATTTAGTGTCTGTAGTACATACGGAATACAATATTGAAGGAAATCCGCAGCACAATTTCATCGACTTGGTTTTAGAATGCAAACCGACCCAGGTTACGTTGGTTCCCGATGCGATTGGCGCTTTAACGTCTAATGCGGGTTGGGATACGGTAACGCATCAAGCGTATTTGAAAGAAGTTATTGCGGAATTCAAACGCAACGGCATCCGAACTTCCATTTTCGTGGATCCGGTTTTGGCGATGATTGAAGGGGCAAAAGAAACTGGAACTGACCGAATTGAGCTTTATACAGAAGTTTTTGCGCACCAATACGGTTTAGGAAATAAAGCAGCAATTCAGCCGTATTCGGAAGCAACCAAATTAGCCGGAGAATTAGATTTAGGGGTTAATGCCGGACACGATTTAAGTTTGGACAATATTAAGTTCTTCAAAGATAATCTGCCAAATTTGTTGGAAGTTTCCATCGGTCACGCGCTTATCTCAGAATCTTTGTATCTCGGATTGGAAAATGTGGTGAACATGTACTTACAAAGACTGAAATAATGGAATTGTACTCAAGAATCGAAGGCGGAGGAGCGCCGTTGTTAATCATCCACGGATTTTTAGGAATGTCGGACAACTGGAAAACCCTTGGAAGCCAATTTGCGGAATTGGGTTATCAGGTTCACATGCTCGACATGCGCAATCACGGAAAAAGTCCGCACAGTGAAGAGTTTAGCTATCAGATGATGGTTCAGGATATTGTAGACTATTGTCAGCAGCATAATTTGCAAAAAGTAAATTTGTTAGGGCATTCTATGGGAGGGAAGATTGTGATGTTTTTTGCGACCCAATTTCCGGAAATGGTTGAAAAACTTATCGTAGCCGATATTGGCCCAAAATATTACGCGCCGCACCATCAGAAGATTTTAGCTGGTTTAACAGCAGTTGATTTTTCGTTGCAGCCCAGCCGTTCAGAAGTGGAAGCAACTTTGTCACAATACATTTCAGACTTCGGAACCAAACAATTTCTCTTGAAAAATTTATACTGGGAAACGCCTGGACAATTGGCTTTTCGTTTTAATTTGGATGTTTTTAATCGTAAAATTGAAACTATTGGAGAAGCGCTATCTTTTGAGGCAACATTTTTAAATCCAACATTGTTTTTACGGGGAGACAAGTCGGATTATATCTTGGATTCCGATTTTGAAACTCTTTATCATCACTTTCCTGAAGCGGAAATTGTCACCGTTAGAAATGCCGGACATTGGCTGCATGCTGAAAATCCGAAAGACTTTTTTGATTACGTGGCGAACTACCTGAAAAATTAATGCCTGAGAAGAATTTTTAAGAAAGTATTAGGAAAGCATAACATTTTTCTTAAAAATATTGTAAAATCCATATTTTGTTATAAATTTGGGAAGCTTATTATGGTAAGAACAAAGAAAAACTAACACTATTTATTTAATTATGAGAAAACTATTATCGCTAACTTTATTGGCTTTGGCAGGAACTTCGGCATTTGCAGGAGGATACCGTGTGAGCTTACAGGGGCAGAAGCAACTGGCAATGGGGCATACGGGAGTAGCTGTGGTGAACAGTGCGGAGTCTGCATTTTTTAACCCGGCCGGATTGTCTTTTTTGGAAGATAAATTCAATCTTTCTGTTGGAGCTAATGCTTTATTTGCAAAGACTAAATTCCAAAACGAAACGTATAACTGGAAAAACTCAACAGAGAACATGGGTACGCCTTTTAATATCTATGCTTCTTACAAAATCAACAAATGGTTAACAGCAGGTTTAGCGGTTTATACGCCATATGGAAGTGCTGTTGAATGGGATAAGGATTGGGAAGGTTCTCACTTGGTAAATAATATTGATTTACAGGCAATTTATGTACAGCCAACATTGTCCATTAAAGTAAGTGATGAGTTTAGTTTTGGTGGAGGTCCTATCTATGTTACAGGTTCAGTTGAATTCAACAGAAACTTAAGTAGAAGTTTAACAGATGAAAATGGAGTGCGATCAAATGTTACTTTAGACGCAAAAGGAATTACAGCTTGGGGATATACCGCAGGATTCATGTTTAATCCTTGTAAAGACTTGCGTTTAGGATTTAACTACCGTTCTGAAATTATTATGGAAGCTCGTGGTGGTAATGCAGATTTCAGTAATGTGCCTGTTTTACTTCAACAAGCAGCGGGTCTTACGGATACGCAATTTGATGCAGATTTACCTTTGCCAGCCGAAATTACTGCTGGTTTGTCTTATAATATAACTGACAAATGGATGATTGCATTCGATTATAACAGAACGTTATGGAGAGCTTATGATGCATTAGTTGTTGATTTTGCAAATTCTGCACCAACATCAAATAATCCAAGAAATTACCACGATACTAACACGTATAGAGTGGGTACGCAGTACAAAGCAAACGACAAATTTACGTTCAGAGCGGGATGGTATAAAGACGAAAGTCCTATTTCTGCAGGTTATTTTGCGCCAGAAACACCGCGTAATGATGCAACTGGTTATACGGGAGGTTTAACATATCAGGTAACTAAAAAATTAGGAATTGATGCATCATTCTTATACTTACATTTTGATGAAGTAGATGCTTCTTACGATCATTATCAAGAAGGAGGGAATTCAGTGCCATTTGGTGGAACATACAAAAGTACAGTATTTTCTCCAGGTGTTGGTTTGACCTATAGTTTCTAATACATTTAAAGAAAAACAATTATGAAAAATAAATTTTTATATTTTGCTGTGTTAGCAGCTATGGGTTTAGCTTCGTGTGAGCCTGAATTTGAAAACGAAATTTCAGACGCATCTTATTCGAAAGGAGATGCTGATTTCACAAGTTACGTTGCTTTAGGGAACTCTTTGTCTGCTGGTTATATTGATGGTACTGTTTCTAAAGGAAGTCAGCAATATTCATTTCCTAATATGCTTTCTCAACAATTTGCAATAGTTGGAGGTGGGGAATTTACACAGCCGGATTTTTCAATGGATGCGAACAATATTGGAGGATTGCTTTTAGGAGGAAACCCGATTTTAGATCCAATGTCTGGAGCGAACTTGTTTCCAACACGTATGGTTTTTGATGAGTCTGAGTTAAGGCCGGAAAATCTTAATGCAACTTCAACTAATGAAGTTTCTGCGTTACAGGCTAAAGCATATCATAATATGGGTGTGCCAGGTATGAAATCATTTCACGCAACTTTTTCAGGTTACGGAAGTTTGACTGGTTTAGGAACAGGAACTGCGAATCCTTGGTACGTACGTCATGCAACGTCAGCTTCTGCGACTGTTTTGGGTGATGCTATGCAAATGAATCCAACATTCTTCACCAACTGGATTGGAGATATGGATGTGTTGGCTTATGCTACTTCTGGAGGTGTAGGGTCAACTGCAGGTACGGGAGCTAATGACATTACACCTATGTCTGTGTTTGTTCCTTCTTATGATGGTGTTTTAAATACATTGACTGCCAATGGGACAAATAATGTAAAAGGGGTTTTGTGTACGATTCCTTACGTAACGTCAATTCCTTATTTTACAAGAATTCCTTATGCGCCGGTTCAGGCTGAGGTAATTAATGCTAATCCTCAGGCGCCACTTTTGGTTGCGCTTTATCAGTTTTTAGCTGTAGCTACTAACGGAAGAATTATGCCTTTGAACACAGCCGCTGGAGCAATGAATCCTGTAATTATTGTTGATGAAGATTTAACTGACTTAAGTGCTCAGATTTCAGCATACGCGGCAGGTTCTGGAAACCCATTGTTGGTGTCTAATGCGGCAACTTTAGGGGCGGTTTATGGAAGAGCTAGACAAACAACCGCTAATGATTTGATTGTGTTGCCAGCAAGTGGTGTTATCGGACAGACAAATGCTAATCCTGCGCCATTCAATATCAATGGTCTAACTGCGCCTTTGGCTGATCGTTGGGTGTTGACTCAAATTGAGGTTGGACATGTAACAACTGCTACTAATGCAATTAATACGCATATACGTTCTAAAGAATCGGCGAACATTGCCATTGCAGATATGAATCTTTTCATGCAACAATTGGCTTCGCCAACCGGATTAACAGTAGAAGATGGAACAGTTTACAACGCTCAATATTTCAACGGAACAAATATTGGTTCGGTGTTATTCTCTCTTGATGGAGTGCATCCAAACGCTAGAGGGTATGCTGTAATTGCTAATAAAATTATTGGGGTGATTAATGAGCATTTTAATGCAAAATTACCTTATAAAAACTCAGCAAGTTATCCAGGAGTTCATTTGGTAACTTCAAACTAATTTGTTTGAGAAAAACATATAAAAGCGCTGAATTTTCAGCGCTTTTTTTATCTTTACTAGAAAAGCTATCCTATGAAAAATTTACTGATACGTTTATTAATTACTACTGTATTGATAGTGGTTTTGTCTAATTTTTTACCGGGCATTCAGGTTGGAACCATTAAAACGGCGCTAATTGTCGCAGTAGTTTTAGGTTTGTTGAATACGTTCTTAAAGCCGATATTGGTTTTCTTTACGTTGCCTATTACGTTGTTAACCTTAGGTCTGTTTCTTTTGGTTATAAACACCGCTATGGTTTTACTGGCCGATTATTTGATTGATGATTTCAGTGTGGCCACGTTTGTTAATGCTTTTATTTTTAGTGTTGTACTTTCGTTAAGTCAATGGATTTTGAATCTGTTTGTTGGGGATTAAAGAAATTAAACCCTATTGAAATACAATTAGTTAAAAACTTGGTTGGGTTGTAAAAATTCTATAATTTTGCAACCCAATTTTAGTATGTAAATAAAAAGATAATGAATATTACAAGAAACAACGTAGATGCGTTAAATGCAGTAGTAACGGTTGAGGTTACTAAAGACGATTATGCAGGTCAGGTAGAGAAAGTATTGGCTGATTACCGTAAAAATGCTAGCATTCCGGGATTCCGTAAAGGAGCTGTGCCGATGAGTTTGATTAAAAAACAGTACGGTAAAGCAGTTTTGTTGGATGAAGTGAACAAGTTGTTGCAAAATTCATTAAACAATTATTTGGTAGAAGAGAAATTGGATATTTTAGGAAATCCGCTTCCAAAAGTAACCGAAGATTTCGATTGGGATACTGATAACTACAAATTCGAATTTGAATTAGGTTTAGCACCAGATTTCAAAGTTGATTTAACAGGAAAAAATAAAATCACAAAATACACTATCGTAGCAGACGATCAAATGATTGATGAGCAGGTAGAGCGCATTCAGAAGCAATTCGGAAAATTAATTTCTAAAGAAAAAGCAGAAGAAGGTGACGATTTAAGAGGAACTTTTTCTAACGAAGAGAAAGGAATCAACAATACAGTAAACATTAATTTAGATGCTTTCAAGAGAAAAACCGACATCAAAAAATTCGTTGGTAAGAAAGTTGGTGATGTGGTAACAGTTGGAACCAAAGGTTTGTTCGACGACGATCACAAATTGATGGATTTCTTAAAAGTTGATCATGATGATGTTCACGGTTTGGATATCGATGTAAACTTCACTATCGAAGAAATCAATACTTCTGAAAAAGCAGAATTGAACCAAGAATTGTTCGATAAATTATTCGGAGCTGGAAATGTGTCTTCAGTAGAAGAATTGAAAGGTAAAATCAAAGAAGATGCAGAGCAACAATTCGCTACTCAAGCAGACCAGAAATTCTTAAATGATGTTACGGAATTCTTGATTGAAAATACCAAATTCGAATTGCCGGCAGGATTCCTTAAAAAATGGATTCAGACAGTAGGTGAGAACCCACTAACGGAAGAGCAGGCTGAAGAAGAGTATGCAAAATCTGAAAACGGATTGCGTTACCAATTAATCGAAGGAAAAGTAATCACAGAGAACAACTTACAAATCACTTTCGAAGATTTGAAAGCGTACACATCTACTTTGATTAAAAAACAAATGGCACAATTCGGACAAATGGATCCGACAGATGCGGATGTAGAAAACATCGTTGCTCGCGTAATGTCAAACCAAGAAGAAGTAAAGCGTTTATCGGAGCAAGTAATGAGCGAGAAGATGTTGAACTTATTCAAAGAGAAGGTTTCGGCAAAAGCTAAAGAAGTTTCTTATCAAGACTTTATTAAAGAAATGTACGGAGAATAATTTCTCGTAAAAAATAGTTATATTTGAGCGTCAGACTTTGTAGTTTGGCGCTTTTTTTTAAACTTAGAAACTACTTTTTTATATGAACTACGGTAAAGAATTTAAAAAATATGCCACGAAACATCACGGGGTAAACAGTTTGTACTACGATAAAATTGTCGGAAGTATGACACCATATATTATTGAAGAGCGTCAGTTGAATGTAGCTTCGATGGATGTGTTTTCCCGTTTGATGATGGACCGAATCATTTTCTTGGGAACAGGAGTTGATGATTATGTAGCAAACATTATTCAAGCACAATTGTTGTTTTTGGAAAGTGTGGACGCATCAAAAGACATCAGTATTTATATCAATTCACCGGGCGGAAGTGTGTATGCCGGTTTAGGAATTTACGATACGATGCAATTTGTAAAACCTGATGTAGCAACTATTTGTACGGGTATGGCGGCTTCGATGGGAGCGGTTTTATTGTGTGCCGGAGCAGACGGAAAACGTTCGGCTTTACCACATTCTCGTGTGATGATTCACCAACCATCTGGAGGTGCGCAAGGTGTGGCAACTGATATGGAAATCAACTTGAAAGAAATGTTGAAACTGAAAGAAGAATTGTATCAGATTATTTCTCAACATTCCAATCAGCCTTACGATAAAGTATACAAAGACAGCGAAAGAGATTACTGGATGATTGCAGCAGAAGCAAAAGAATACGGTATGATCGACGAGGTTTTAACAAGAAATAAATAAAACGAACGCGGCAATAATGTCGCTCAGAAGGAGAGAATATGGCGAAAGAAGTTTTAGAGTGTTCTTTTTGCGGACGTAAAAAGCCGGAAACCAATCTGTTAATTGCCGGAATCAATGCGCATATCTGTGATAAGTGTATCGAGCAGGCACATGGTATCGTGTTGGAAGAATTGAAGCAAAGCGGACATTCAGCCCAACTGGCAGATTTAGTATTAAGCAAACCGAAAGAAATCCGCGCGTTCTTAGACCAATATGTGATTGGTCAGGATCAAACGAAGAAAGTATTGTCGGTAGCGGTTTACAATCACTACAAGCGATTGTTACAAAAGCAATTGGAAGATGAGGTTGAAATCGAAAAGAGCAACATCATCATGGTGGGGCAAACCGGAACGGGAAAAACGTTGGTAGCCAAAACCATTGCCAAAATGCTGAACGTGCCTTTGGCGATTGTAGATGCAACAGTTTTAACAGAAGCAGGTTATGTAGGTGAAGATGTGGAAAGTATCTTAACCCGTTTGTTACAAGCGGCAGATTATGATGTTGCCAAAGCAGAGCGTGGTATCGTTTTCATCGACGAGATTGATAAAATTGCACGTAAAAGTGACAATCCTTCAATTACAAGAGATGTGTCCGGAGAAGGCGTGCAACAGGCTTTGTTGAAGTTATTGGAAGGAACTGTGGTAAATGTACCGCCAAAAGGAGGTCGTAAACATCCCGATCAGAAATTTGTGGAAGTTAATACGCAAAACATTCTTTTCATTGCCGGTGGTGCTTTTGACGGGATTGAGCGCGTTATTTCCAAACGTTTGAACCGTCAGGCGGTAGGTTATGGCTCTTCAAAAAGTTCCGATTCGATTGACAAAGACAATTTGTTACAGTATATAATTCCGAAAGACATTAAAGATTTTGGATTGATTCCGGAAATTATCGGACGTTTGCCGGTGTTGACTCACATGGATCCGTTAGACCGAGAAACGCTTCGTGCCATTTTAACCGAGCCGAAAAACGCTTTGGTAAAACAGTATAAGAAGTTATTTGCCATGGACGACGTTGAGTTTTCGATGACTGAAGACGCTTTGGATTTTATCGTAGATAAAGCTTTGGAATACAAATTAGGTGCTCGCGGATTACGTTCGTTATGCGAAGCTATTTTAACCGATGCGATGTACGATTTACCAGGTTCAGACGAAACTGAACTGATTATCGATAGAGAATACGCGGAACATTCGCTAAGTAAGAACTTATTGCAGCGTTTGCAAGCTGCTTCTTAAAACGAAAAAAACCGAGCAACGCTCGGTTTTTTTAATCAAAAAATATTTCTTCGGAAAAGTCAAGAACTTCTGCTTCAGTGAATTTGTTTCGAATTTCATCCATGCCTTTTGTCAGTAACAATTCTGTGGTAAATTTTCTGCTGATACCATGAATGTGACCGTTATAAATCATTTTAAAGAAGAACTTTCCTGCAGGTGTTTTGAATTTTAAAAAAGAAACCGTTTCTATTCTGGTTTTTAGAAAATGGATGTCTTTTTCGCATTCTTCTTTGGTTTTATAGCTTTGGCTGGTAAGCAAAGTTTTCCCCTTTCGAGAATTGAATTCGAATTTAATTAGGCCGTTTTCTTTTTTACTTATCGTGAAAGTTCCCATAATGTATAGTATCATGCAAAAATAGAAAAGTCCCGAAATATTCGGGACTTTTTATTAAGCTACGCGGTGCGTTTCTTTCTTTTTTTGGATATCGGATTTTACATATCGCGCTTTGCAGTTCCATCCGCTTGAGCATGAGGCTAGGCTAAAAACAATAGCTCCGACCAATACTAATTTTTTCATTGTTGTGTTGTTGTTATTTAATTAAGAATTCAATTCTACGGTTTAAGCTATCTTCTTTTTCAGAACATTTTGCACCACAATCAAATTTCAACTGAGATTCTCCGAAACCTTTAAATTCTAAACGGTCTTTCGAAATTCCTTTCTTAACAAGGTATTCGTAAGCTGACTTAGCGCGTTTCTCAGATAAAGTCATGTTGTAAGCATCAGAACCTTTAGCATCCGTGTGCGCGTTAATCGCGATTTTCATTTCCGGATTTGTGTTCAATACTTCGATGATTTTGTTCAATGATAACTCAGATTCTTTCTTAACTGAAGCTTTGTTGAAGTCGAAATAGATGTTCTCGATTACGATAGTGTTGTCGATGATTTCAGCTTTAGTTTGGTTCATTGCGATAACTTCGTTGTAGTTGTTGTTTTCGCTGCTCCAAGCTCTGAAGATTGACTGGTTATTGTCGTATCCATCTTTCTCTGCTGTAATGGTGTACTGTGTTAAAGGCTCAACCGCTAGACTAATTTTACCGTTTTCGTCTGTAGTTGTAGTTTTGATGATTTCACCAAATTCGTTAGCAATTACAACATTGGTGTTAGGTAATGCAACTTTAGAGTTTGTTTCTACAACAAGTGCGTTTAATTTTTGATTTAAACGAGTTAATTCAAATTTGTAAACGTTATAATCTTCTTTATTGTTGTTTTTGTTAGATGAAACATACCCTTTGTTCGGACCGCTTAAAATGAAAGCTACTTCATCATTGTTAGTGTTTAAAGTGTTTCCGATGTTTACACGATTGGTAACTCCGTTATCAGTCATAGAAGCTCTGAAGATGTCGTAACCTCCGTAGTTTTCATGTCCTTCCGAAGAGAAGAAAATATAACGACCGTTGGTGTATGGGTGTTTTTCGTTTGCAGCACTGTTGACAGTAGTACCTAAATTTGCGATGTTGCTTAAGGTTCCATCCGCTAAAACATCCGCAGCGTAAATATCGTAACCTCCAAAACCACCTGCCATATCCGAAGCAAAGTACATTTTTGTTCCTTCAGCGTTCATAGAAGGTGTTTCGATTGAGAAATCTCCGTTGATGGCTAATTTCTGAACATCTTTCCAGTATCCTTTTACTTCCAAATCTAGAGTGGCTTTATACAATTCAAATTGATTTGTGTTTTCTGCTTTAGCACGTGTTAAGTACATAGTTTTTTGATCAGGAGAAAATGCTACACCGCCTTCGTTAGTTTCAGAGTCTAAAATTTTTGAAAAAACGATTGGATAAGATAAGTTACCGTATTTGTCGATATTGGCGCAAAAAAGGTTGTTATTGGCGTTATTGTTTTCGTTTGTAGTTACTTTGGCAAATCCTCTTTTTTTATTAGAAAGGATTAGGTATTTGTCCATAAAGAATGTAGAACCCACCTCTGACATTTCTGTGTTAATACCAGAATCATTGATGATGAAGTTTAATCCGGTGGTTTCCAGTTTAGAAGAACTTACTGTTTTATTGCTGTTTTTTGTGTTTTGACCTCCTTGGGCAACTGCAATTGTTGAACTGATTAAAGAGGCAAGCAATAAAAGTGCTTTAGTTTTCATTATTTGTGGTTTTTTGTGGTTTTTGATTATTTTTTTAGCAAAAATTCAAATTCGCTTGCAAAGGTAGTCCTTGTATTATATAATCATTAAATAATCGTTAAACTGCACAAAAATTCGTTAATCTGCATTTTTAACAAAATAGAGTAAGAAAAAAGAGTTATAAAAAAAACAGTTGTAGTTGTAACAATATGTTTGAAAAACAAAAAAGCCTTAAACTATTCAGTTTAAGGCTTTTGTACTCAAGGCGGGACTTGAACCCGCACGGACATAATGTCCACTGGATTTTAAGTCCAGCGTGTCTACCAATTCCACCACTCGAGCATTTATATTGGTATGGAGCGAAAAACGGGGTTCGAACCCGCGACCTCAACCTTGGCAAGGTTGCGCTCTACCAACTGAGCTATTTTCGCGTAAACATTTTTTCAAATAACATACGAAAGTGTGTGTTGTTTCGTATTGCGAGTGCAAATGTAATATATTAATTTAATTTCGCAAGGATTTCAAATGAAAAAAAATAAACTTTTTTATAATTGTTTGATTGCCTATAATTTACAGTAGCTTATTTTTTGGCTAACATGCGTTTGATTTCATTTAGTTTCATCAATGCTTCAACCGGTGTAAGTGTATTGATGTCTAAATTGACAATTTCCTCTTTGATTTCTTCCAAAAGCGGATCGTCTAAATTGAAAAAACTCAACTGCATTTCTTCTTTATCCGATTTGATACCGGTCATCGCTTCGCTGGAATGATCTTTTTCCAGTTTTTTTAAAATTTTCTGTGCTTTTTGAATTACCGTTTGTGGCATTCCGGCCATTTTTGCTACGTGAATACCAAAACTATGCGCACTTCCGCCTTTAACTAATTTTCGGATAAACAAAACGTTATCTTTTAATTCTTTTACGGAAACATTAAAATTCTGAATACGATCAAAAGTAGTTTCCATTTCGTTGAGTTCGTGGTAATGTGTGGCAAACAGCGTTTTGGGTTTGTTCGGATGTTCGTGTAAATATTCTGCAATAGACCAAGCGATGGAAATTCCGTCATAAGTTGAAGTTCCACGACCGATTTCGTCTAATAAAACCAAACTTCGATTCGAAATATTGTTCAAAATAGAAGCCGTTTCGTTCATTTCCACCATAAATGTAGATTCGCCCATCGAAATATTATCGCTGGCTCCAACTCGGGTAAAAATTTTATCGATGATGCCCATGCGAACACTTTCTGCCGGAACAAAACTTCCCATTTGTGCTAATAAAACAATCAAAGCTGTTTGGCGCAAAATAGCCGATTTACCCGACATGTTCGGTCCGGTAATCATAATAATCTGTTGGCTTACATTGTCTAAGAAAACATCGTTTGCAATATATGGAACGCCAATAGGGAGTTGTTTTTCAATAACGGGATGACGACCGTTTTTGATGTCTAAATCAAAGCTTTCGTCAATTTCGGGTTTGATGTAGTTGTTTTCGATAGCCAATTGTGTAAAGGAACACAAACAGTCTAATTGTGCCACCAAATTCGCATTCAATTGAACCGGTTTGATGTAGGTGCCAATCCAGATTACGAGTTGTTCAAAAAGTTCCGATTCTAATTTGTGGATTTTCTCTTCGGCGCCTAAAATTTTGGTTTCGTATTCTTTAAGTTCTTCGGTGATGTAACGTTCTGCATTGACTAAAGTTTGCTTGCGAATCCATTCCGAAGGCACTTTGTCTTTATGGGTGTTTCGGATTTCAATATAATACCCGAATACATTGTTGAAGGATATTTTTAACGAGGGAATGCCGGTTTTTTCACTTTCCCGTTCCTCCATAGCTTCCAAATATTCTTTTCCGGAAAAGGCGATGCTTCTCAATTCGTCCAGTTCGGGATGGATGCCTTTAGCAATCGCATTTCCTTTATTGATGGCAACTGGTGCATCGGGATTTAAAGTGGTTTTGATTTTTTCACGCAACAAATCACAGGCGTGGAAACTGTCGCCAATGGTTTTTAAAGCTTCGTTAGAACTTTCCAAAGCTTTAGTTTTCATCGGAATGATAGCATCTAACGAATTGCACAGATAGACAATTTCTCTAGGGCTCACTTTTCCTGTAGCAATTTTGGAAATCAAACGTTCCAAATCTGAAATTTGTTTAATCTGATACTGAAACTGCTGTAAAACTTCCGAATTGGTTTTCAGAAAATCAACTACTTCATGACGTCCTTGAATCTTTGTGATGTCTTTCAGTGGTAAAGCCAGCCAGCGTTTTAACAAGCGGCCTCCCATGGGTGAAAGTGTTCGGTCAATTACATCCAATAAAGTAACAGCATTCGGATTGTAGCTGTGGTACAATTCTAAGTTGCGAATCGTGAATTTGTCCATCCAAACGTAAGCGTCTTCCGCGATACGATGAATGTTGGTAATGTGTTGAATTTTATTGTGTTGCGTTTCGGATAAATAATAAAGTATCGCACCCGAAGCAATAATGCCTTCCTGTAATTCCTCGATTCCAAAACCTTTTAGAGAATTGGTCTGAAAATGGTTGGTTAAACGCTCAAAAGCATAATCTTCTTTGTAGATCCAATCTTCTAAATAAAACGAATGAAAGTCTTCTCCGAAAGCTTCTTTAAACTGATTTTTGAAATGCTTCTGCACCAAAACTTCACTTGGATTGAAATTTTGTAACAATTTGTCAATGTATTCCGAATTCCCTTGAGCGGTTAAAAATTCTCCAGTGGAAACATCCAAAAAAGCAATACCAATCAGTTTTTTGCCAAAATGAACCGAAGCCAAAAAGTTGTTGGATTTGGAAGATAAAACTTCATCATTCAGAGCAACACCCGGAGTAACCAATTCTGTTACGCCGCGTTTTACAATAGTTTTGGTCATTTTAGGATCTTCCAGCTGATCGCAAATTGCAACCCGAAGTCCTGCTTTTACCAATTTCGGTAAATACGTGTTTAAAGAATGATGCGGAAAACCCGCCAAAGCCGTTTCAGAATCCGAACCGGCGCCACGTTTGGTTAAGGTAATACCCAAAATACCGGCTGCCCGAACCGCGTCTTCCCCAAAAGTTTCGTAAAAATCACCTACACGAAACAATAAACAAGCATCGGGATATTTGTTCTTTATCTCGTTGTATTGTTTCATTAACGGGGTTTCTTTCGGCGCTTTTTCTTTTGCGGACATGGTAATCGGTTTATTTGCAAATATACAGTAAGACTTCGTATGGGAAAATTTGTCTTAAAAATTAATTAAAATTGAATGCGTTTTATTGTGTAGCAACTCTTTTTTAATAGATTTGTTCTTCTAAATGTTTAAATACAATACATTATGAAAAAAATATTACTATTAGGCGCTTTCTTTATTTTAGGAACTGTAGCTACTCAAGCTCAGGAAATTGCTTCAACTACTAAAGTAAAAACTGAGGTTAAGAAATCGAAGAAAGCTAAAAAATCTAAAAAAGCAAAATTACCAACTGTCGATGGAGTAGGAATGGTTTTTGAAAATGAAACTATCGATTACGGAACTATCGATCAAGATGCAGACGGAAAAAGAGAATTCGTATTAACGAACAACGGAAACAAACCGTTAATCATCATGAACGCGGTTGGGTCATGCGGATGTACTGTGCCAACTTTTCCTAAAGAGCCAATTGCTCCAGGTGCAAAAGCAGTTATCGGTGTGAAATACGATACACACAGAACTGGTGTATTCAGTAAACAAGTGACATTAACTACCAATGCTTCTGAAACTCCGAAAGTTTTAACCATTAAAGGAGATGTGAAAGCTGCAGCTCCGAAAGTTGAAACTGTAAAAGCTCAGGAAGTAAAGAGTTAATTTTTAATTCAAAATTGAATGGAAAAGCCTTCGAAATGATTACTTTTGAAGGCTTTTTTATTGCACTATTATGAGAAAACTGGCCAACAGCGAACTGGAACGTAAAAATATTGAGGAATTCAAGCAAGCCGATAAAACACCAATCATCATTGTGTTGGACGACATTCGAAGCCTGCACAATATTGGTTCTGTGTTTCGTACGGCCGATGCTTTTTTGATTGAAAAGATTTATTTGTGCGGAATCACTGCCACGCCGCCTAATAAAGAAATTCACAAAACAGCTTTAGGTGCAACCGAAACCGTGGTTTGGGAATACGCAAAAGATGTAATGGAAGTAGTTCAGAAGCTAAAAGCCGAAGCAGTTCAGATTTTCTCCGTTGAGCAAGTTCAGAATTCGGTTATGCTGAATGATTTTCAGATTGTTGCAAATCAAAAGTATGCCTTAGTTTTCGGAAACGAGGTTAAAGGAGTTTCACAACAAGTAGTGAGTGCCAGTGATGGCGTGATTGAAATTCCGCAGTTGGGAACTAAACATTCTTTAAATATTTCAGTAAGTGCCGGAATTGTGGTTTGGGACTTGTTTCAGAAACTAAACCAATAAACTTACGCTTTACTGATTCTGTCTAAAATCGCAATGTAATCTTCCTGTCGATTTACAAAATCCATGTTGGAAACATCAATAATTAGCACATTCAAATCGGTTTGCGTTTTGATGTAATCCAAATAACCCTGATTGATTTTTTCTAAATATTCCGCCGGAATTTCCTGCTCGTACGAACGTCCGCGTTGTTTGATTTGTTGCAACAAACGTTCTGTATTTTGGTATAAATAAATGTATAAATCGGGTTTCGGCATCTCTTTATAAATGATGTCGAACATGGTTTTGTACAAACGAAATTCGTCTTCCGCTAACGTCACTTTTGCAAAAATCAGCGATTTGAAAATGTGATAATCGGCAACCACAAAATCTTTAAACAAATCAAATTGCGACAAATCATCCGAAAGTTGTTGGTAGCGATCCGCTAAAAAAGACATTTCTAATGGAAACGCATATCGGCTTTGGTCTTTGTAAAATTTTGGTAAAAACGGATTGTCTGCAAAACGTTCCAAAACCAATTTGGCATTGAAATCTTCGGAAATTTTTGAAGCCAATGTGGTTTTTCCGGCGCCAATATTTCCCTCGATTGCAATATAATTGTACTGCTGAAGATTAAAATTATCAACCAGTGAAGGAAATTGTTCAACTGCAACGCATTTGCTGGTGTCGGTGGTTTCGGTAATTAATTCGGTAACGGTTTTCTGTAACTTCGGATGCGTCCAATCGGTTTGTAAATCGGCAAAAGGTAACAATACAAACAAACGATTTTCCATTTGCGGATGTGGAATCTGAAGATTAGCTTCGGAAATAATTGCTTCATCAAACGCTACAATGTCAATGTCAATCGTTCTGGCCTGATAGCCTTGTTGTTCCGAACGGTTTCTGCCCAATTCTTTTTCAATGTCTAAAATCTGATTCAGAATTGCTGCAGCTTCCGATTTTGTGTGAAGTAATACGGAGCAATTTAAAAAAGCGTCACTTTCAAAACCCCAGGAAGGCGTTTCATAAATCTTTGATGTACGGATAACAGTACCCACTTTCTTGTGAAGCAATACTATAGCGTTTTGGAGTGTTTCCAAACGGTTTCCCTGATTACTGCCTAACGATAAAACAACTTGGTGCTGATGGTACATAGTGGCAAATTACGTAAAAGAAATTTAGATTTCAGGCAATTTTACGGCATTGTTGATAAATTCTGAGTCAGATTTCAAGTAGCCAGCTGTAACAATTTTAACATTTTGCTACTAATATTTAAAATACTATACACAATGAGATTTTTAGGGAATGTTTTGGCCACAATAGTGGGAATTTTTGTGTTTCTGATGATTTTTTTCTTCGGATTTTTACTAATTGGCGTTTTGTTTGGTGGTGACGGCGACAAAGTTCGCGTAAAAGACAAATCGGTTATCGAATTGGATTTGAAGGATGTAACCCAAGATTACGGAGGCCAGTTCAAGTTTACCGATTTTGACTATTTTGAAGCCAATCACGACGGAGTTTCTGATGTATTGAATGCTATCGAAGCTGCCAAAACCGATGATAAAATCGAAGGGATTTCCATTCTGAATAACGAATCGATGTTAGGTTTAGCACAAAGCAAAGCCATTCGTCGCAAATTAGAGGAATTCAAAAAAACCGGAAAATTTGTAGTGTCGTATGCTAATGCGTTTTCGCAAAAAGAATACTATTTAAATTCTGTAGCCGATACGATTTACTTAAATCCGGTTGGTGAACTAGATTTCAAAGGACTTTCGGCTGAAGTATTATTTTTCAAAGATTTTCAGGAAAAATCCGGGGTAAAAATGGAAGTGATTCGTCACGGAAAATACAAAAGTGCTGTAGAGCCTTTCCTAGAAAACCAAATGAGTCCGGCCAATCGCGAGCAAATGACCGTTCTGTTAAACTCTATTTGGAATACAGTAGTTTCAGACATTTCACAAAGCCGAAAAATTTCTGTTGACAGTTTAAATTCCATCGCCAATACTTTAGGAGCTAGAACACCGGAATTGGCTAAAGCGAAACATTTGATTGACAAAATTGCCTATGAAGACGAATACCACAACGCCATCCGTAAAGCATTGGAAGTTGAAAAGGATGAAGAATACAACAAAGTAAGTATTCTGGATTATGCTAAAAATGTAGCTAAAGAAGGCAAAGGTTTGTCTGAGAAAAATAAAATTGCGGTGGTTTACGCGCAAGGAGAAATCAAATCCGGAGAAGGTGATGTTTCTTATATCGGAGAAGGTTCCATGCGTCGCGCCTTAGAAAAAGCCAGAAACGACGAAAATGTTAAAGCGATTGTGCTTCGTGTCGATTCACCAGGCGGAAGTGCTTTAACATCCGAATTAATCTGGAGAGAAATCGAATTGACCAAAAAAGTAAAACCGGTCGTGGTTTCCATGGGGAATGTAGCTGCTTCGGGAGGTTATTATATTTCGTGTAATGCCAATACCATTTTTGCGGAACCGAATACCATTACAGGTTCCATCGGAGTTTTTGGTGCGTTGCCGAATTTCAGTCCGTTGGCTAATAAAATCGGGGTTAATGCAGAACAAGTGAAAACCCATCAGAATGCTGTCGGATATAGTGTTTTTGAACCAATTGATGATAATTTCAAAGGCTATGTAACCGAAAGTATTGAAAATATTTACAGCATTTTTCTAAAACGTGTAGCCGATGGTCGTAAAATGACAACAGCTCAAGTAGATTCAGTGGCGCAAGGTCGCGTGTGGACTGGAAACGATGCTTTGAAATTAGGTTTGGTCGATAAATTAGGCGGATTGGATGCAGCTATTAAACACGCGGCAACCTTAGGAAAAGTGAAAGAATATCGCGTAAAAAACTATCCGGAATACGAAACTACTTTTGAAGAATTGTTAAGCAAATTTGGCGGAATTTCTATGTTCCAAAGCAAGGAAGCTTTAATCAAAGAACAAATCGGTGAAGAAAATTATCAGGTAATCGAACAAATTCGTGCCGTAAACCAACGTCGCGGAAATCAGGTAGTTATGCCGTATGTGCTGACGATTCGATAAGATTTAACAAATAATTGTATTTTGAAACCAACTTATTTACGTTTTGTTAAGTAAGTTGGTTTACTTTTTGTAGTAAATTCGTAAGATAAATAGTCCATATGAAAATCAAGAAAATTTTAAAGATAACCGGAATCTCTTTGTTGGTTGTTATTGTTGCTTTAGCGGCGGCTCCGTTTTTGTTTAAAGATAAAATCAAAGAATTGGTAGCCAAAACTATCAATGAAAACGTAGATGCTAAAGTAGTGTTTGAAGATGTTGGCGTAAGTATGTTTAAAAACTTCCCCAACGCGAGTGTAACGATAGACAAACTGAGCATCATCAACAAGGCACCGTTTGAAGGTGATACGTTATTGTATGCCGGAGAAGTGAATCTGAAGATGTCGGTAAAAGAACTTTTCAAAAGCGAAGGAGAGCCGATGAACATTGAAGGGTTTTCATCCAAAGACGGTGTGGTGAATATCATCTTCAACAAAGACGGCGTCGGGAATTTCGACATCGCGCTTAAAGAGGATAAGCCAGAAGAATCCTCTTCGGAAAGCAAACCGTTTGCGATGAATATTCAGAAGTATTCGGTGGAGAATTTACGTTTCCGTTATATCGATCAAAAGTCGAATCTGCGCATGGTTATTGATGAATTGAACCACGAAGGAAGCGGAAATTTTGCGGCTGAGAAATTGGATTTGGACACCAAAACATCAGCCAAATTATCGTTGGATATGGACAAGATGAACTACATGAAAAATGTAGCCTTGAATTTGGATGCTGTTTTAGGAATTGATTTGAAAAATCAGAAATACGAATTCAAAGACAATAAAGCATTAATCAATCAGTTGCCGTTGGAGTTTACCGGATTCATCCAGATGTTGGAAAAAGGCCAGCTGTACGATTTGAAATTCAAAACCCCAACTTCCGATTTCAAAAACTTCTTAGGTCTAATTCCTGAAGCGTATGCGGGGAATCTGAAAGATGTAAAAACCACAGGTGAATTTAAAGTCGATGGAACCGTAAAAGGCGAGTTGACCGATACGACCATTCCGAAATTCAACTTGACTTTAGCTTCTAACAACGCGTCGTTCCAATATCCGGATTTACCAAAAGCGGTACAAAATATTGTGATTGATACAAAAATCATCAATGAAACCGGTTTGATGAACGATACGTATGTGAATTTAGATAAATTATCGTTCCGAATTGACCAAGATGTGTTCAACGCGAAAGCCAACATCAAAAACATAGCAGAAAATGCGAACGTAGCTGCCGAATTGAAAGGGGTGATTAACTTGGCCAACGTAACCAAAGCCTATCCGGTAAAACTGGACAAACCACTTTCGGGGATTTTGAAAGCCGACGTGAAGACGCAATTCGATATGAAATCGGTGGAAACCAGTCAGTATCAAAATATTCAGAATTCCGGAACGATGTCATTAACCGGATTCAATTATACGGGTCCTGAAATGGCAAAACCGGTGCAAATTTCTCAGGCAGTTGTGGCGTTTAACCCGAATCAGATTCGTTTGAACCAGTTGGATATGAAAACCGGAAAATCAGACATTCACGCTACCGGAACATTGGATAATTTCTACGGATTTGTGTTCAAAAACCAGATTCTGAAAGCCAACTTCAACATGAGTTCGAATCAGTTTTTAGTCTCTGATTTCATGGCTCCTACAACAGCATCGGATTCAAAAGAAGGAACCGCTAAAAAAGAAGCTGTTAAAATCCCAGCCTTCTTGGACTGTGCTGTAACGGCTAAAGCAAATACGGTGGTTTACGATAATTTGACTTTAAGAGATGTTTCCGGAAAAATGATTATTCGCGATCAGGCGGTAACGCTTCAGGATATGAAAACCAGTATTTTTAACGGAAGAATTGGCTTAGACGGAGTGGTTTCTACTAAAGGAAAAACGCCAACCTTTAAAATGAATTTAGGTTTGGACAAAGTCGATATTGCGCAATCGTTTACCCAATTAGATATGTTGAAATCTATCGCGCCGATTGCGGGCGTTTTGGAAGGAAAACTGAATTCGACAATTAATCTGTCCGGAAATTTGGATGCGATGGAAATGACACCGGATTTGAAAACGATATCCGGAAATTTACTGGGACAGTTGTTGACCACGAAGGTTAATGCTCAAAATTCGCAAATGCTATCAGCTTTAACATCCAATGTGAAGTTTTTAGATGTTAGCAAATTAAATTTGAATGATGTAAAAGCGGCTTTGTCTTTCGATAACGGTCGTGTGAATTTAAAACCAATCGACTTAAAATATCAGGATGTGAAGGTAACTATCGGAGGAACACACGGTTTTGACCAATCGATGAATTACAACCTGAAATTTGATGTTCCTGCAAAATATTTAGGACCAGATGTAAGCAAGTTGTTAGCGAAATTAACTCCGGCAGAGCAAGGAAAATTAGATAATGTTCCTGTAAATGCTACCATGACTGGAAATTTCAGAAGTCCTAAAGTGTCAACTGATATGAAACAGGCGGTAACGAATGTTACAACACAATTGATTAAGTATCAGAAAGACAAGTTGCTGAATCAGGGAACTTCGGCTTTAGGTGGATTGTTTGGCGGACCAAAATCAAATACTGCAACACAAGGAGCAACCACAGATACTACAAAAACTGCAACACCTCCGAAGCCAAAAGACGCCATCAAGAATACGGCTACGAATGCTATAAAAGATTTGTTTGGCAAGAAGAAAAAAGAAGAGCCTAAAACACAAACACCATAAAAATAGAAAAGACCCAAACGGGTCTTTTTTTATGATAAATTGATTTTTACCACATAACCTTCGAAAGTACGGACGTTGAAAACCGTTCCGTCTTCAAAGATGAGGTATTGGCCTTTTACGCCAGTTAGTTTTCCGATGAAGTTAGGAGTCTTGTCTAAATTTAAACTGCTTACTTTTTTCGGATACTCTAAAACCGGATAAGTTAAATCATAAGTTTTCTCCGGTTGTGCTGGATAATATTGTTGAACTTCTTGCGGTAGTAAGTTGCCGAGATTGTTGCGTTCACCTACCAAATCAACCTCAGGAATTTCATTTTTCAGCATTTTTTGCCAATTGGTTTTATCGGCAAAATGGTTTTTCAAAGCCACTTCGGTGATTCCGGCCAAATAGCGGTTCGGCACTTCGACTATCGGGACAGCTTGAATAGCACCTTGGTCAATCCATCGGGTCGGAACCTGAGTTTTACGGGTTACACCAACTTTAACTTCGCTGGACAAGGCTAGATACACAATGTGGGGTTGCAATTGCACTCGTTTTTCATACTCCAAATCGCGATCTTCGATGTCTAAATGTGCGGTGCTCAATTCGGGTTTCATAATCCAATCGCCTGCCGAAGCACTGCTCATGAAGCAATCGTAACAAAATCCTTGTCGGAATATTTTTTTCTTTTTCCCGCAGTTTAAACATTGGTAGCCCTGAAAAGTAATTTCCATTTCCTTGTTTAAGAGTTGGTTAAGGTTCAGAAAGCTGTTTTCAAAAACCAGATAATATTGAATCGGGTTAGCAAATTCAGTTTCCATTTTAGTCAGGACACCTTCGTAAGTCATTGGTATAGGAATTAAAAGTGAATTTTGTTATTTTTGGTAACATTGTAAAGGTATAATTCCTAAATTACAATTCATAATTCTAGTACGAAAATGCCGTTAACGATAATAAATTCGATTGCTTCCTGGATTCTGAAAAAACGAATCCACCAAATGGAGTTGTTTCTGAAATACCCGAACGAAGTTCAGGAAGAATTGCTTTTTACGCTTTTGCGAACTGCTGAAAATACAGTAGTTGGTAAGAAGCATGAATTCTCATCGATTAAAAGTTACAGAACATTTTCCGAACGTGTACCGATTTCTACTTACGAAGAATTGGAACCGATGATTGAACTCACGCGCAAAGGCGAGCAGAATGTTTTTTGGAATACACCGATTAAATGGTTTGCCAAATCCAGCGGAACGACAAACGCCAAAAGCAAGTTCATTCCCGTGAGTGCGGAAGCTCTGGAGGATTGTCATTACAAAGCCAGTAAAGATTTGTTGTGTCTGTATTTGAATAATAATGAAGAATCACAACTGTTTACCGGTAAGAGTCTGCGTTTAGGTGGAAGCAAACAATTGTACGAAGATAATAATACTTTTTTTGGGGATTTGTCTGCCATCTTGATCGGGAATATGCCTTTTTGGGCGGAATTCAGTAGTACGCCAAGCAATAAAGTGTCGTTGATGAGTGAATGGGAAACCAAGTTGAAGGCCATTATTCAGGAAACCCGAAATGAGAATGTAACCAGTTTTGCGGGTGTGCCTTCGTGGATGTTGGTGCTGATGAACCGCATGTTGGAAGAAACCGGAAAAGAAAGTTTGTTGGATATTTGGCCAAATTTGGAAGTGTATTTTCATGGAGGAGTAGCATTTGAACCATATCGCGAGCAATACAAAAAATTGTTGCCAAAATCGGATTTTAAATATTACGAAATTTATAACGCCTCCGAAGGCTTTTTTGCGATTCAGGATTTGAACAATTCCAGCGATTTGTTGTTGATGCTTGATTATGGAATTTTTTACGAATTCATCCCGATGGATACTTTCGGGACATTAAATCAACGCGTAGTTCGTTTGTCTGAAGTAGAATTGGGGAAAAATTACGCAGTGGTCATTACAACCAATTCCGGTTTGTGGCGTTATTTAATTGGCGATACGATTCGTTTCACCTCGCTGAATCCACACCGTGTTCGTGTTACCGGAAGAACCAAACATCATATCAATGTTTTTGGTGAGGAATTGATGGTGGAAAACACCGATTCTGCGATTGCGAAAGCCTGTAAATTAACCGGAGCTGAGGTAATTGATTATACTGTCGCTCCGATTTTCATGGAAGGAAAAGAAAAAGGCGCCCACGAATGGATGATAGAATTCCGTAAACAACCCGAAAATCAAGAAGATTTTAGAAGAACGTTAGATGAAGCGCTGCAAGGTTTAAATTCTGATTACGAAGCAAAACGTTATAACAATATGACGTTAAATCCTTTGGTGTTGAATGTAGCTCGTGAAAATCTGTTTTACGATTGGTTGAAAGAACAGGATAAATTAGGAGGACAGCATAAAATTCCGCGTTTGTCCAATCAACGGGATTATTTGGAACAATTGAAGGCAATGCAGCCGGCAACGTTATAAATTAAATTATGAAAAGAATAGTTGTAGTACTGGTTTTGGTCGGGTTGTCAGTTTCTTGTGGGCCAAAAAGATTAGGTTGCGGTCCCGGAAGATGTGATAATTCCGTAAAAGAAAAACCTTTAGAGAAAAAGAATTCAAAAAGTATAGTATAAAAAAAGTCCCGATTCAATCGGGACTTATTTTTTCTGACTTGTATTAAATACTAGTGAGCAGCTGGAGCTTCAGCAGCTGGAGCAGCAGGAGCAGCAGCAGCAGCAGAGTCAACAGTTGCAGCAGCAGAGTCAACAACTTCAGCAGCAGCCTCAGTAGTAGCCTCAACAGCTTCTGTAGTTTCAGTTACAGCCTCTTCAGCTTTGTTTTCTTTACAAGAAACAACTGCCATAGTAGCAACTAATGCCAAGCTTAAAACAACTTTTTTCATCTTACTAAATTATAAAGGTTAATTATTAATTCGGAGCAAAGATATAAATTTTTTAATACGTTGTAATATTTCATCAATTATTTTTTTGTTTTCAATCAAATTTTTTTCTAGAGCAAATCAATAAGTATTGGTTTTGCTGGTTTTTCTGACTTTGAACGGTGTAAATAATTGATACTTAAACGATTATTTTTTCTTCTTTTTAATGGTTTTAGAAGTCGATTTTACCAGTTTCATTTCGTCTACCAAGTGTTTCGCGCCAGCATATTTGTCAATTACGAACAAAACATAACGAATATCTACCATAATATTTCTGCAAATCGCCGGATCGTAGTGAATGTCACTCATGGTTCCTTCCCAAACACGGTCAAAATTCAAACCAATTAAGTTTCCGTTGGCATCCAAAGCAGGACTTCCTGAATTTCCTCCAGTAGTATGATTTGTCGCGATGAAAGCTACAGGCATTTTTCCGTTTTTAGCCGCATATTGTCCGTAATCTTTCGTGTTGTACAAATCGATTAATTTCTGTGGAACGTCAAACTCGTAATCGCCAGGAATATATTTCTCAATAACACCATCTAAATAAGTAATCGGTGAATAAGTAACTGCATCACTAGGGTTGTACCCTTTTACTTTTCCGTAAGTTACACGAAGTGTGCTGTTCGCATCTGGGAAAATACGAGCCGATTTCGGACTCAATTCCATAATTGCTTTCATATAAGTGCGTTGCAATGCGATGTTTTTCAGATTCATTTCATCGTATTTCGGAGCTACATTGGTGTTGTAAGCATCGGCAATAGATTTTACCAAAGCAAAGGCTTTGTCTTGGTTTAATTTTTCAAGAACAGATTTTGCGTCACCGTTTAATAAGTCTTTCAATCCATTGTAGCTGGTCAATTTTGAATTTTTGAAAACATCAGCTGATAATTGTGACGGATTGATATTGTTCAATGTTGACGGTAAAAACTGTTTCGGCGATTTGTTCGCATACAAGTCGATTAATTGTTCGAAGACTTTTTCATCGACATTCGCGTTGAAATCTTTGTATAAACCTTCAAATCCAGCAATTAAATTATTTTTTCTGTCGTTAAAAGCTTGTTCGCCTTTTGAATTGTAAACTTGTTCCAATTGGTACAAACGATACGCGAAACTTAAAATTTCGGTATTACGCAAAACAACTTCAGAATAGTATTCTCTGGCTAAAGCATAAGGCGCAATAGCTTCGTAGTTGGTTTTGAAATCGGAAAGTAAATTTCCGTATTCAGCCTGTTTGCCGGCTTTGTTGATTTTATCGGTTAGATCTTTTTCAAATTTTTGCTTGATGGCAACTGCATTCGATTTTTTCAATCCTTTTACTTCGCCAATCCATTTTTTCCAGTAGTTAGCAACTGATGCATATTTAGAAGCGTATTGAATTTTAATCGCATTGTCTTTACGCATAAAACCGTCCTGAACTTTCAAAGCGTGGTCACGCACTTCAATTCTCGCCGGGTCAATTGAATTTACGATTTGCTCTACAGCGTATGAAGGCAAGTATTCCTGAGTTCTTCCAGGATAACCCATTACCATAGTAAAATCATTTTCCTGAATACCTTTGATAGAAACCGGGAAGAAATGCTTCGGAGTATAAGGCACATTGTCTTTCGAATAAGCCGCTGGTTTGTTGTTTTTATCCGCATAAATGCGAAACAAAGAGAAATCTCCGGTATGACGCGGCCAAACCCAGTTGTCTGTATCGGAACCAAATTTTCCGATAGAACTTGGCGGCGCACCAACCAAACGAATATCACGGAACGTTTCTGTAACAAATAAAATGTATTGGTTTCCGTCATAAAAAGTACGGATGCTGTTTTCCTGAAAAGATTCTTTTGGTAAGGTTTTGTTCAGCATCGAAATGTTGTCCTGAATCTTTTTCTGCTTTTCCGCTTCGGAAGGTAAATTCACAACACCTTCTAAAACTTTATTGGTTACGTCTTCAATACGAACGATGAAGGTTACGAATAAATCTTTGTTCGGTAATTCGTCTTCCATTTTCATAGCCCAGAAACCATCCGTCAGATAATCGTGTTCTACGGAAGAATGACTCTGAATGTTGTCATAACCACAGTGGTGATTGGTTAAAATTAAGCCTTTGGAAGAAATAACTTCTGCGGTACAACCACCATCAAAATGCGGAACGGCATCTTTTAAACTAGAATGATTCACGGAATAAATGTCATCCGCAGAAATTTTCATTCCTAAATTTTTCATTTCGGTTTCGTTCATTCCTTTTAATAACGAAGGAATCCACATACCACCTTGTTGCGCAAAGGTTGGTAGAACGAATAAAATAATAAGCAGTCTTAAAAACTTCATAATGGTATATTGAGATTTAATATTTGGATAATTTTTTTAATTCTTTTTAATTAGATAAACAGCATCTTGGATGTAATAGGTTTCGTCTTTCGGGAATCGCTGAATGGATTCGAAGATGATTTTTATGTGATAACCTTCCCAATCTGTTTCGATAAATAAATCGGTTGTTTCTTGTTCATTTTCCGATGCTTGCTTGTTTTTGCAAAGTTCTTTAATTTTTGGAAATAATTCTATTGTTTTGCTATTAATAGTCAATTGGTAACTAGGGTTTTTACCACCGCTGTTTTCTATTTTGAAATTGTCTTCACCAAATTGCTTATCGATATTGGTTTCGTAGTTTTCTTTGTTGATGATGTACTGATAACCACTAATATCAAAATAATCAGCAGTGTTGCGAAGTCGGATTACTCGATTGTTTGGATCATAATCATTGGTTGTCGTGTATCTGATATTTTTAAAATGATCGTAAAACCAATACTTGTTTTCTGTTGATTTTGGTTTTTTACTCATAAAGTTAACTAGGAAATTTTCTTCATGACGATCGTTCAGATATTTGAATTTGTTTTCAATTTCTGTTTTTACAGTATCGACAACTTCTTTGTTGAAATCGATTTTACCATTAACTAACAATTGGTTTTCGGTTAAGATTTTTTCAAGCTCGTTTTTCTGACTTCTTTTGGATAAGGAAAACGTATTGAAATACGGAAATGTCAGCGCGAATAAACCGAATAGAAAAAGTGATATCGGAATAAATTTAATAGTAGCATTTCGTTTGAAAATAAAGTAAAAAACTACAGTAGTTAGCCATAATGCTAAGAGTAAAACGAAATACCTTGGTTCGGTATAACCATATTCCAGTACTCGTGTAAAAATTGCAATGAAGAGTAGAATTATAAGCGGAATTAAGGTGTAGTAAAATATTTTGCTGAACATTTTTACCCACGATTTCGCCTTTTCTTCTTTTAACGGATGAACCAAAAGCAAGGCTAAAATCCCGACGATGGAATACGCCAAAACCAGATAGGAAACCCAGCCTCTTGGTAATTCCCAGTTGATAAGTATTTTTCCAGAATAAAAATACAAGATTACTGCATAAATCAGTAAAAGCGGAATCAGGATAAATTGCGTAAAAAACTTTAAAACAATCGGATAGCTTCCGTCTTTTTCTAAATACTCAAGCCCTGTTTCATTGAATAATAAAAAGATTATAGCACTTCCGATTATCGAAAGCGAGAAGAATACTTCGGCATAGGTTTCACTGTTAAAATCTAAATTGAAAAGGTTTTCAACGGACACAATGGCAAGTTCAACACCGCCAACTAATACACCTGTGAATATTAAAGTCAGTACAAAATTTACGAATAAGTTTTTATTGTATTGCCAGAAGCTTTTCTCGGAATTTTCCTTTTTTAAATAAGGAACGAAAGCCACTAATAAATGGCTGAGAATGAACGTCGGAACAAGTATAAAAGCATAAACTTCTGTAAAATCTTCTTCTTTTTCCGGGAAAATAAAATAGTAACCAAAGAGAATAAGTAAGCCTAAAATTTCGAATAAATAGCCTTTTTTTATTCTTTGGGAAAGCATTTTTAGCGCGAACATTAGCGAAATTCCCAAACCAAAAATAAAACCGATTTTTAAACAGAAAAAACCAGGATCTTTCTTTAAGTTGTTTTCAATAGCATAAATTATCACGCTAGCTAATCCAAAAGACATTAATAAAACTAGCGGATACCAAACAAAAAGGTTTTGAATTTTTTTAAGAATTAATGCTATCTTTTCATTCATAATGTGTGGTGTTTAGCTCTAAATTTTATGCAAGATACTGTTTTCAGAATTAGTATTATTTATTGCCAATATGAGAAAGTATGATTTTCGTCGCACCTTTATTCATCTGTACAAAAGTCGAGCAGATATGCCCTTTTTCGAAACGCTCGTCTTCATTTTGCAATAACAAATCAAAAGCCTGATTCAGTTCCGATTGATTTTTTATAGAAAGACAGCCTTCCATATTGACTAATGCGGTTGCTTCAGCAAAATGTGAATAATTCGGACCGATTACAATGGGAACACCGAAAGTTGCGGGTTCCAAAATATTGTGAACGCCCGGATTTCCGAAACCACCGCCAACGTAAGCTATGTCGGCATAACTGTAGATTTTGGTTAGGATTCCGATGGTGTCGATGATAAAAACGTCAAATTCAGCTAGATTTTTAGTTTCTTTTTCTGAAAACAAAACTGTTTTTTTGTTGAGTTGTGCTTTCAAATTTTGAATCTGTTCCGATTTAATATTGTGCGGCGCGATAATGAATTTCACATCAGCCGATTGATTGATGTAGTTGATGAGAATTTCTTCGTCTTTCGGCCACGAACTTCCGATTACGATTGTGGTTGTATTGTTTTTAAATTCTTCGATAAAGGCTAAGGTGTTGTTGCGTTCCAAAATAGTTGCAACTCGGTCAAAACGTGTATCGCCCGAAACTTTTACATTATTAAATCCGATGCTTTGTAATAATTTTTTGGAAGAATCATTCTGTACAAAAAAGTAGTCAAAGGTTTTCAGAGCGTTGCGGTAAAAGCCGCCGTACCATTTGAAAAAACTTTGCTTTTCTCTGAAAATTCCTGAAATCAGATAGGTTTTGATGTTTTGTTTTTTGAGTTCGTTCAGATAATTGGGCCAATATTCGTATTTGATGAAAAAGACTAAATCCGGATGCGCTAATTTTAAAAATTGCTGAGCATTGCTTTTGGTGTCCAACGGAAGATAAACCGTTGCATCGGCTACCGTATTGTTTTTCCGAACCTCATAACCCGATGGCGAGAAAAACGTCACAATGATTTTATGATCCGGAAATTGATGTTTGATTTCTTCCATCACCGGAAGCCCTTGTTCGTATTCGCCCAAAGAAGCGGCGTGGAACCAAATCGTTTTGTCGGAAGCTGAAATTTTATCGGAAAGTGTTTTGAAAACGGTTTTTCTTCCTTCTACAAACAACTTGATTTTCGGGCTGAATAAGGCTACGATATTCAACAGAAAACCGACAATATGAACCAATACATTATAGCAAAAAAACATACTTTTTCTTTTGTTGTGCTAAAATACGGTTTCTTTTCGTTATCCATAAATCATTCTACTTTAATTCGTATTTTTGCTTGTTTTCAAAAAAATTTTTCAGATGAAAAAACTACAAATGGTTGACTTAAAAAGTCAATACGATAAAATAAAAGACACTGTAAACGCTTCGATTCAGGAAGTTTTAGATACTACAACCTATATTAACGGACCTCAGGTTCATCTGTTTCAGAAATCTTTAGAGGATTATTTGGGCGTGAAACACGTAATTCCTTGCGCCAATGGTACTGATGCATTACAAATTGCGATGATGGGCTTAGGATTGCAACCTGGCGACGAAGTAATCACAGCCGATTTTACTTTTGCCGCAACTGTTGAAGTGATTGCTTTGTTGCAATTAACGCCGGTTTTAGTAGATGTTGACGCTGATACGATGAACATTTCCATTGAAGCGATTAAAAAAGCGATTACTCCAAAAACCAAAGCGATTGTTCCGGTGCATTTGTTCGGACGTGCAGCAAATATGGAAGCGATTATGCAATTGGCTTCAGAACATAATTTGTTTGTAATTTAAGACAACGCGCAGGCTATTGGAGCTAATTATACTTTCGGAAACGGAACGAAGCAGAAAGTAGGAGCGATTGGACACGTAGCTTCAACATCTTTCTTTCCTTCTAAAAACTTAGGTTGTTATGGAGATGGTGGAGCGATTTTCACCAATGATGATGCTTTGGCACACACGTTAAGAGGAATTGTAAATCACGGAATGTATGTACGTTATCATCACGATGTGGTAGGAGTGAACTCTAGACTGGACAGTGTCCAGGCTGCTGTTTTGAATGCAAAGTTACCGTTGTTGAACGATTACAATACAGCCAGAAGAGCAGCTGCTGCTAAATACAATGCTGCTTTTGCGAATCATAAAAACATTATTACACCGGCTTTTGATTTAAATGGTGATGATCACGTGTTTCATCAATATACATTACGAATTGTAGATGCAGATCGTAATGCATTAATGGAACATCTGCAAAATAAAGGTGTACCTTGTGCGATTTATTATCCGATTCCATTGCACAGTCAAAAAGCGTATTTGGATGCTCGTTACAAAGAAGAAGATTTTCCGGTAACCAATCAGTTGGTAAATGAAGTGATTTCTTTAGCGATGCATACGGAGTTAGACGACGAACAAATTGCATACATCACCGATTCTGTGCTTGAATTTTTTAAGTAATCGATTTTTAAAATTAGTTTTAGATTCTAAAAGGATAAAAAAATGAAGGTTTTAGTGACAGGTGGTTTAGGTTTTATTGGTTCTCATACTGTTGTTGAATTGCAAAACCAAGGGTTTGATGTTGTAATTGTAGATGATTTGTCTAATTCTTCCATAGAAGTTTTAGAGGGTATTTCGAGAATTACTGGAAAAACACCTGTGTTTGAAAAACTTGATTTAAGAGAGAAAAGTCAGGTTAAGGATTTTTTTACAAAGCATTCTGATATAAAAGGAGTGATTCATTTTGCTGCGAGTAAAGCAGTTGGTGAAAGCGTAGAAAAACCGTTGTTGTACTATGAAAATAATATAAATACGTTGGTTTATATTCTTCAGGAATTAGTTCAAAATAAGATTGGAAATTTTATTTTTAGTTCTTCTTGTACAGTTTACGGACAAGCCGAAAAAATGCCGATAACCGAAGATGCATCAGTACAGCCAGCAGCTTCTCCATATGGAAATACCAAGCAAATTGGAGAGGAGATTATTACAGACGTAGCCAAAGTAACCAATATTAATGCGATTCTTCTGCGTTATTTCAATCCGATTGGAGCACATCCATCTGCGGAAATTGGCGAATTGCCGATTGGGGTTCCACAAAATCTAGTGCCTTTTATTACGCAAACTGGAGCTGGATTGCGGGAATCTTTGTCAGTTTTCGGAGATGATTATCCAACACCAGACGGAACTGCCATTCGCGATTATATCCATGTAGTTGATTTAGCGAAAGCCCATGTAGTGGCGCTACAACGACTGATTGACAACAAAAATCAACAAAAAGTAGAAACCTTCAATGTAGGAACCGGAACCGGAAGTTCAGTATTAGAAGTAATTACTGCTTTTGAAAAAGTAAGTGGTCAAAAATTACCTTATAAAATTGTAGGAAGACGTGAAGGCGATATTACAGTAGCTTACGCCAACACAGATAAAGCCAATACTGTTTTAGGCTGGAAGGCAAAATCAACTTTAGAAGAAGCCTTGGCCAGCGCCTGGAAATGGGAACAAAAAATAAGAAACTAATTTCTGTTTAAGTCAATAAAAAAGTCCTTACGAAGTAAGGACTTTTTGTTTTGTAAAAAGCGTTGGTCTTAGTGTTTAACCTCTTCTTTTACTTCTTTAGCAGCAGCTTCTACTTTAGCAGCACCAGCAGCAGCAGCATCTTCTACTTTAGCAGCAGCAGAGTCTACAGCCTCTCCGGCAGCAGCAGCCGTTGAATCTACAGCTTCAGTCATTTCTGTACCTACAGCTTCTACTGCATCTTCAACTTTATCTTCTGTTTTTTCTTTACAAGAAACCATTAATGCTCCTACGAAAGCTAACGCTAAAAGTGTTTTTTTCATTTTTTAAATTTTAAGAATTAATAATTGTTTTAATTGACATAAAATTATAGTTTTTTTTTAAAAATACTTAACGTCAGTGTGAAAAAATTGAAAAATTATTTTGTTAAAGTTAATTATTAGCTTTCTCTTTTACTTTTTTAGCTCCTTTTTCAACGGTCTCGGCACTTTTTGCGATTACGGTTTTAACCTGCTGTTTTACTTTGGCCGTGTCAATTACTTTTCCGGCTTTCTTTTTTACAGAATCCAATCCTTGTTTCATTTCAGTGCCAACGGCTTTGCGAGCTTCGTTTACTTTTTCACGGGTTTCTTTCTGACAGGAAGCCAATGTTAGTATTACAGCAACAACTAATAGGTTTTTCATAAATACAGGTTTTAAGCCGAAATCGTTTCTACTTCTTTATTGATTTTGTTCACCAAACCAACCAATACTTTTCCTGGTCCAACTTCTGTAAAACTTGTGGCGCCATCAGCAATCATTTGCTGTACGGATTGCGTCCATTTTACCGGAGCGGTCAATTGGATGATTAGATTTTTCTTGATTTCCGCAGGATCAGAAACCGCACTTGCTGTTACATTCTGATATACCGGACAACTTGGTGTGTTAAATGTTGTTGCTTCGATAGCAGCCGCTAATTCTTCGCGTGCCGGCTCCATCATTGGCGAGTGGAAAGCACCACCAACCGGTAAAATCAAAGCACGTTTTGCTCCGGCTTCTTTCATTTTTTCGCAAGCTTCCTCAACCGCTTTTAATTCTCCTGAAATTACTAATTGTCCTGGGCAGTTATAATTTGCAGCCACGACAACGCCCTCAATCGAAGCGCAAATGTCTTCTACAACTTTATCGTCTAAATTTAAAACCGCAGCCATAGTGGAAGGCGTAATTTCACAAGCCTTTTGCATCGCCATAGCACGTTTGGAAACTAATTTCAAAGCGTCTTCAAAAGACAAAGTCCCGTTAGCCACCAAAGCCGAAAATTCGCCTAATGAGTGACCGGCAACCATATCAGGTTTAATGTTTAATGTTTTGGCTAAAATCACCGAGTGTAAAAACACAGCTGGTTGCGTTACTTTGGTTTCTTTTAATTCTTCAGCAGTTCCTTCAAACATGATGTCTGTGATTCGGAACCCTAATATATCGTTGGCTTTTTCGAACAATTCTTTTGCTACAGCCGATGTTTCGTATAACTCTTTACCCATTCCGGTAAATTGCGCGCCCTGACCCGGGAAAACGTATGCTTTCATTTAAATTTTGTTTAGTTTGAATAACAAAAATACTAATTTTTTTGGAGCGCCAACATTCAGGCTTTTTTGGAGTGGTCGTTCCCGCTGTTCGCTTTACAAGGTGCCGCTTCCATCGGGGCTGGAGAGGTATTGTCTTTTGTGTCGGTAAAGAAAGAAACCCGGAACTTCATTACAAAGCCACGGGTTTCATCATCAACCAAAAACTATTATTATGAAAAGCTATTTATTGTTTAATCAATTGTAATTCGATGTCGAGTTTTACATCTTCACTTACCAAAACGCCACCGGTTTCTAAAGCCGAGTTCCAGTTTAAGCCCCAATCTTTACGGTTTACTTTTCCGGAAATGTTTAAGCCGGCTTTGGTATTTCCCCAAGGATCCGTCATCAATCCGCTGAATTCTGCCGGAAGTTTTACGAATTTCGTTACGCCGTGCATGCTCAAATCTCCTGCGATTTCGTAGTTTTCGTCATCAATTTTTGAAAAAGAAGAAGCTTTAAAAGTCATCTTCGGATGGTTTTCCACATCAAAGAAATCGGCGCTTTTTAAATGGTTATCGCGGTCAGTATTTCTAGTGTCAATCGAATTGATATCGGCTGAAAAATCAATAGTTGCTTTCGTGAAATCATCATCTTCAGTAATAATGTTTGCCTGGTAGTTTTCAAATTTTCCGGCTACGTTGGTAAACATCATGTGTTTGATTTTAAAACCTACTGTCGAATGTGTTGGGTCAATTGCCCATTTTGTTGTTGCCATAATTGTATTTTTTAAATTTTAATTGTTGAAATTTGATAAAACAAAGTTAGGTTAGGGTTGTTGTTCAGGTGCTTAACCTAGATTAAGAAATTTAATTTTAGAATTGCATCGGAACTTCCATCAGTAAAACTTCTGCTTCCGAATCTGCTTTGATGGAAATTTTATCGGTATTCCAAATACCAAATCCGTCTCTTTTGTTCAGAACTTGTCCGTTTACAGTTACATCGCCATTCACAACGAAAACATATAAGCCGTTGCCTTGTTTTTTGAAGTTGTAATCTGTTGTGAAATCTTTGTCAAATTTTCCTAAATGAAACCAGGCATCTTGATGAATCCAAACTCCGGCATCATCTGCATTTGGTGAAAGAATCTGTTGTAATCTGTTATGTCGTTCTTCCGGATTTAAAGTAATCTGGTCGTAGCGTGGAGCCACGCTCTGTTTGTTCGGGATCACCCAAATCTGAAGAAATTTTACAGCCTTGTCTTCATTTTTATTGTATTCGCTGTGTTGCACTCCGGTTCCGGCGCTCATCACTTGTATATCCCCGTTTTTAATGACGGTTTTGTTGCCCATGCTGTCCTGATGTTCCAAATCGCCTTCTAAAGGAATGCTAATGATTTCCATGTTCTGGTGCGGATGTTTACCAAAACCCATTCCAGCCGAAACCGTGTCGTCGTTCAGTACGCGAAGCACTCCGAAATTCATGCGCTCCGGATTGTAATAATTGGCGAAACTAAACGTGTGAAAACTTTGTAACCAACCATGATTCGCATTGCCACGCGAATCGGCTTTATGTAAAACTACATTTTCCATAATCTTTGAATTTGTATTTTGAATGTGATTGAATCCTACAGTTTCTTCTGCAGCTTCAGAAGTTTGTTTGGCTAAAGCAGAACCAGTAAGTACTGCGCCGCTGCCTAGAATCGTTTTTCGGATAAAATCTTTTCGGTTCATAACTTGTTCATTTTGATACGACAAAGTTACGTTGGCAATATGGCAAGCGTCCTTAACCTAGATTAAGAAATAAAGGTAGTGAGTTACAATAGCTATTTATTGAGATATTTTTACTGTTGATTGAGACTGAAAACTGTGACTACTTTTTCAAAAGACGCGCTTTCATTTTACTGAAAAATTCCGGAGTAACCCCAATATAGGAAGCAATCTGTTTTTGTGGAATGCAGTGTGCTAAATCTTTGAATTTTTTCAAGAATTTGTCGTAACGGGCTTCAGCTGTAAAACTTAAGTTGTCAATTAAGCGCTGTTGATGGGCAACCAGCGAGTTTTCAATTAAGATTCTGAAAAAGCGCTCCATTTTAGGAACGTCGATATATAGCTTGTCCTGGTTTTCTTTGGACATGAGTAATACTTCGGCTTCTTCATTAACTTCAATATACAATTGTCCCGGTCGTTGGGATAAAAAGCTGTACATATCAGCAATCCACCATCCCGGGCAGGCGAAACTCACGACATGCTCAACACCGTTTTCATCGATGTTATAACTGCGCAGAATCCCTTTAGTGACAAAAAAGGAATGGGTGCAAATTTCACCTTCTTTCAGGAGAATGGTTTTTGCTTTGTAATGTTGTACTTCGGTTAAAGCCAAAACACGTTCCTGCTCCTCAGTTGTGAGTGAAACATGTTTGGCGATATTTTCCAGTAGTAAATTCAATTTATTTTTTCTCTGCTCTTTGCGTTTCCAATAGAACGAATGAAGTAGCCTTGAATTTGTTGTCTACAATTTCACCGGAAACTTCTGCTTTGCGGATAGCGTTGCAAAAACCATCGTGTGCGTGTGCGTCTCCGTGTTGGTCGATTGAAGTACCTTCCACAAAATAAGGTTTTCCATCAATGCGAACGGCTAAGTCGCAGCCTTTTTTGTCGGTCATACCAAATTGGCATTGTCCGCAGGAAGCTTCTACGACTTGAGTTTTCGGTTTTTCTTTCTTTTCTTGAGCACTTGCTGAAAACGCTACAGTGATAAGAAATAGTGTTAAGATATTTTTCATAATTAAGGATTTACTGTTACTAAGGTAGCTGTTTTTTTAGCTTTCTCCACCACTTCTTCAATCGGTGTGTCTAAAGTATCGTTGGTTAAAACAACACCCATTCTTCGATATGGTCTTGAAGTAGGTTTTCCGAAGATTCTGAAATCGGTTTTAGACAATGAAGCTACTTTTTCAATTCCTGTGTAAGTAGGGTTGTTTGAATTTTCCGATGCCAACACCACAGCACTCGCTCCAATTCGTTCCAAAGTGATTTCCGGAATCGGAATACTTAAAATCGCACGCAAATGCAATTCAAATTCGTTGAAATTTTGGGTTTTGGCTAAAGTTACCATGCCGGTATCGTGTGGACGTGGCGATAATTCGGAGAAATAAACACCTTCATCAGTTAGGAAAAATTCTACTCCAAAAAGCCCTGCTCCACCTAGGGCTTCGGTAACTTTTCTGGCCATATCTTGTGCTTCTAAAATATCTTTTTCTGAAACTCGTGCCGGTTGCCAACTTTCCTGATAATCACCACGTTCCTGACGGTGTCCAATCGGTGCGCAAAATAAAGTCGGATGGTTATTTTGAGTAACGGTCAATAAGGTGATTTCAGAATGGAAATTGACAAACGCTTCCACAATAACTTCAATGATGTCGCCACGAGAACCTTCTACGGCGTAATTCCAGGCTTTTTCAATATCTTCGTGTGTTTTGATTGTGGATTGTCCTTTTCCGGATGAACTCATCAACGGTTTTACCACGCACGGCATACCAACTTCGGCTACTGCGTTTTCTAATTCAGCTTTGGTGGTAGCATAACGATAATTGGCAGTTCGCAACCCTAAATCTTTAGCGGCTAAATCGCGAATCGCTTTTCGGTTCATGGTAAAGTTGGCCGCTTTGGCAGAAGGAACTACCGTAATGCCTTGTTTTTCGTAGTCGTAAAAACGTTCGGTACGGATGGCTTCAATTTCGGGAACGATAAAATCGGGTTGGTGTTTGGCGACGATGCGGTCTAATTCGGCGCCGTCTAACATGTTGATAACTTCGAATCCGTGGGCAACCTGCATGGCTGGAGCGTTTTCATAACTGTCAACTGCGATGACTTTCTGACCGATGCGTTGTGCCGCGATGACGAATTCTTTACCCAATTCTCCGGAACCCAGTAATAGTATTTTTTTTTGCATTGTTGTGTTGTTGTTTTGAAGTTTTAAAGGTAGTAAGTTTATGAGTTTTGACAAAAAATGTTTTTGCTTGAATACTAATTGCAAAGTTTTAGAGTTATCCAAAGACCATCATTGTTTTGTAGTATAATTTTTAAAAAATAATTGCAGGGTATGAAAAACCTAATCTTGAAATTTTGTTGCTTTTTTTTAATCGGTATGTCTTTTAGTCCTGTGTTGGCGCAGGAAAACTATTTTGTAGTGAAAGATTCGATTACCAAAGAGCAACTTCCTTATACAACTATTGATTTTCTGAATGGATATGGTGTTTTTTCCAATGAAAATGGTAAGGTCGTTTTGAACGAAGAATTTCCGGAGAAAATAAAGGTATCATTTGTAGGTTATGAGGCTAAAGAAATTTTATTAGCGAATGTTTCGCGTTCGGATGTCTTACTTAAACCATCCACTCAAATGTTAAAGGAGTTAAATGTAATTGTAGAAAAAGAAGACATTAAAAAGCGCAAAGAGTTTGTCACTAAGCCGGTTTTGCATGAAAATATCAATCGGATGTATTGGTCGTCACTCGGGCAGCAGTATGCGTTTTATATCCCGAATGAAAGGAAAAGGGGAGTTTTGCAGTCGGTTTCCATTCCGTTGATTGTAAAGGATTTGTATCAAGGAATGACAGAAGCCTCTTTTGAAAACAAACCTTATGGCACGATGATGAAAATTGAGTTTATGGAGAATGTTGCCGATGAGCCGGGAGAGAAACTTTACGATTATGACAAAACCTTTGTTGTTCATTCGGGAAAGATTTCTAAAAAGATTGATATTGATTTTCAGCAGAAAGTACCCATCCCTGAAGAAGGTCTTTTCGTAGTATTGACTGTTTTGGGAAAAACGGACGAAGCTGGAGTGTATGTTCCTGAACTGCCTTATAATATTCGTGAGGTCCAAGGTGTAAAAAGAAAATTTATTAAAATTATATTGCCGAACTATCCGTTGGTTGAAGCACCTAAAGGAGCGTTGACCTTATTCAGGCATGTGTTTGATGATAATAAGAAGTGGCATCGTATTAATCGTCCGATGGTGTATAAAAGAGGGGAAGAATATCCAAATTACAATATTGGGATTGGGTATGCGATTACGGGATATTAAGTGATATACCGCAAAGAAGATAAGCTTGATAGTTTTGTGATAAAGTAATTTGTAATTTTTTATTTTATCACAAATGGGTTTATCACAGAGTTGTGATAATTTTTATCATGAAGAATAATTTTATCACAGCCGTTGAAATTAATCCAATAAAAAAGCCTCGGAAATGAGGCTTTAAAATTTTTATTAAACAGTAACCGCTTCTTTAATGCGTTTGATAGCTTCTCTTAAAGCGTCTTCGGAAGTAGCATACGACAAACGAATACAATCCGGATTTCCGAAAGCATCACCCGTTACCGTTGCAACATTCGCTTCGGATAATAAATACATCGCAAAATCGTTGGCGTCTTTAATAAGAGTTCCTCTCAAAGTTTTTCCGAAATAGGCGGAAACATCCGGGAAGAAATAAAAAGCACCTTCAGGCATCGTCAATTTAAAACCTGGGATTTCCGAAAGTAAATCATACACCAATTGTCTTCGGTTACGGAAAGCATCCACCATATATTTGATGGCTGATGGTTCTGCTTCAACAGCTGCAATGGTTGCGCGTTGTGCAATACTGTTAGCGCCGCTGGTTACCTGTCCTTGCATTTTAGTACATGCTTTGGCGATAAATTCCGGAGCGCCAATATAACCGATTCTCCAACCGGTCATCGCGTAAGCTTTCGCTACTCCGTTCACGGTTATCGTGTTGTTTTCCATTCCGGCGATTGAGCCGATACTGCAATACGTTCCGGTGTAGTTGATATGTTCGTAGATTTCGTCGGAAACCACATAAATATTCGGATGATTTTTTAAAACATTTGCCAAACCTTCCAATTCTGCTTTGCTGTAAACGGAACCTGAAGGATTACAAGGCGAACTGAACCACATCATTTTGGTTTTTGGAGTGATAGCAGCTGCTAATTGTTCGGGCGTGATTTTGAAATTGGTTGCAACCGATGTCGGAACTTCAACCGGAATTCCACCTGATAATTTGATAATTTCAGAATATGAAACCCAAAACGGTGCTGGTAAAATCACTTCGTCACCGTCGTTTATCATTACCTGAGCAATGTTGTATAAGGATTGTTTTGCTCCAGTGGAAACCACAATTTGCGAAGGAGCATAGCTTAAATTGTTATCGCGTTTGAACTTTTTGCTGATGGCTTCTTTCAGGTCGGCGTAACCGTCAACAGGCGGATAAGCACTCCAGTTGTCATCAATGGCTTTTTTGGCAGCTTCTTTGATGAAATCCGGGGTGTTGAAATCCGGTTCTCCTAAACTAAGGCTGATAATGTCTTTTCCTTGGGCTTTTAATTCTCTTGCCAATGCCGCCATGGCTAAAGTTTGGGATACGGCTAAATTGTTAATTCTGTCCGAAAGCGGGTTCATTGTGTGTTGTGTTGTTATGAGTTATGCTAATTGAGGTTTTTGCCCCATTTCTTTTAAATGCTTAAAGTGGGAATATACAGCCGAACGCATCGTTTTGAATTCGTAATACGGTAAGTTGCATTCCGCAGCGGTTTGTTTTACGATATCGGCTATTTTCCCGTAATGGATGTGGCTGATATTTGGGAAAATATGATGCTCAATTTGATGGTTTAAGCCTCCAGTGTACCAGTTTACCAACCAGTTTTTAGGAGCGAAATTTGCTGTAGTGAACAATTGATGCGCTGCCCAAGTATTCTCAATTTCATTGTTTTCGTCCGGTAGCGGATGTTCGGTTTCTTCAATAACGTGCGCTAACTGGAATACGATACTTAAAATTAATCCGGCCGTGTAATGCATGATGAAAAAGCCTAGTAAAACTTCCCACCAAACGATACCTAAAACCATCGGAACCACTAGCCAAATCGAAAAATAAATCACTTTGGTAATCACTAAAGTTGACCAAAGTTTCACCGGACTTGGAAATTCACCGTACGATAATTTACGTTTGATGTAACTTCTCATCTGTTTGAAATCGGTAGTGATGGCCCAGTTGAACGTCAATAATCCGTATAAGAAAATCGAATAATAGTGTTGAAATTTGTGCATCGGCGACCAATCAGCATGTTTGGTAAAGCGGATGATGCGTCCTGCTTCCAAATCTTCGTCATGACCGTGAATATTGGTATAAGTATGGTGTAAAACATTGTGCTGAACCTGCCAGTTGTACACGTTTCCAGCCAAAATATAAATGCTTCCGCCCATGATTTTGTTCAACCAAGGTTTGGAAGAATACGAACCGTGGTTCCCGTCGTGCATAACGTTCATTCCAACGCCAGCCATTCCGATTCCGATAACAATAGTTAACAATAAATGCGCCCAAAGCGGTAAATCTAACGTTAAAATTAAAAAATACGGAGTAAGGAAAATGGTAAACATAATCACCGTTTTTAAGTGCAGTTTCCAGTTTCCGGTTTTTTTGATGTTATTTTCCTTAAAGTATTCGTTTACGCGTTTGTTCAGCGTTCGGAAAAACTTCAGACTATCAGATTTTGAAAAAATAGGAGCATTCGTATCCATATTCAATTGCATTAAATTCGCCCAAAGGTAATTATTAATAGAAACTATTTCGTTAAAGTCTGTAAAAAAATCACGTATTAAATGTTTATTTTTGCTAAAATTTTGAACGATGCAGGATATTGTAAACCATTTCCCTAACCTTACTGATACTCAACGAGAACAATTTCGAAAACTGGAAGAATTGTACAAAGATTGGAATGCTAAAATCAATGTGATTTCCAGAAAAGATATTGATGAGTTGTATACGAAACACGTTTTGCATTCTTTGGGAATTGCCAAAGTGATGGAATTTCAACCAGGTGCCAAAGTGATGGATGTAGGAACAGGTGGTGGTTTTCCGGGGATTCCGTTAGCAATTTTATATCCTGAAACCGATTTTTATCTAATTGATGTTATCGCCAAAAAAATCCGTGTCGTTAATGAAGTAGCGCAAGGATTAGGTTTGCAAAACGTAAAAGCCGAACAAATGCGCGCCGAAAACGTAAAAGAAGATTTCGATTTTATCGTAAGTCGTGCCGTAACTAACATGCCGGATTTTTACAAATGGATCAAAGATAAAATCAAGAAGAAAAACAATCACGAACTCCAAAATGGTATTTTGTATTTAAAAGGAGGCGATTTGACCGAAGAATTGCAGGATTTTCCAAAAGCTACACTTTACAATTTATCCGATTTCTTTGAAGATGAATTTTTTGAAACGAAGAAAGTAGTGCATTTGCCGTTGAAATATAAAGTGTAAAAAAACGCCTCGATAATTCGAGGCGTTTTTTGTTTGAATTATAATTATCCTAAGAATGGATATCTGTAATCTGTAGGAGTAACAAACGTTTCTTTAATCGTTCTCGGCGAAACCCAACGCAACAAGTTCAATACCGAACCTGCTTTGTCGTTTGTTCCTGAAGCTCTGGCACCACCAAATGGTTGTTGTCCTACAACAGCTCCCGTCGGTTTGTCGTTGATGTAGAAGTTTCCGGCTGCATTTTCTAACGCTTTGGTTGCTTCTACAATCGCGTAACGATCTTGACTGAAGATGGCTCCAGTAAGTGCGTAGCTAGAAGTTCCGTCCACTAAAGCTAAAGTTTCCGTCCATTTTGCATCTTCATAAACGTAAATTGTAAGCACTGGTCCGAATAATTCCGTACACATCGTGTTGTATTTTGGATTTGTAGTTACAATAACCGTCGGCTGAATGAAATATCCAACAGATTTGTCGTAGTTTCCACCGGCAATGATTTCTGCATCGCTGTCTTTTTTAGCCTGATCGATGAATCCGGCTAGTTTGTCAAACGATTGTTCTGAAATTACCGAAGAAACGAAATTACTCATGTCTGCCGGTGATCCCATTTTCATCGTAGCTAAATCGGCTACTAATAATTCTTTTACTTTTGGCCAGATTGAAGCTGGAATATAAGCTCTTGAAGCCGCCGAACATTTTTGTCCTTGGTATTCGAAAGCACCTCTGGATAAAGCTGTTGCCACTTGTGCAGGAATTGAAGAAGGGTGTGCCAATACGAAATCTTTACCACCAGTTTCTCCAACAATTCTTGGATACGTTTTATAGTTGTGGATGTTCTGTCCGATTTTTGCCCACATATCATTGAATACACCAGTCGATCCTGTAAAGTGAATTCCAGCGAAATCAGGACTTGCTAATAAAGTATCAGAAATCATTCCTGAATTTCCTGTAATCATGTTGATAACCCCAGCCGGTAAGCCAGCTTGTTGGAACACTTCCATAATCACATTAGCAGAATATACTTGAGTAGCTGCTGGTTTCCAAATTACCACGTTCCCCATTAATGCTGGAGAAGCTGGTAAGTTTCCTGCAATTGCCGTAAAGTTAAACGGAGTAATCGCGTATACGAATCCTTCTAATGGTCTGTGTTCCATACGATTCCAAATACCTTCTGAAGAAACAGGTTGTTCAGCATAAATTTGCGTCATGAACTGCACGTTGAAACGTAAGAAGTCAATCAATTCACAAGCCGAATCAATTTCCGCCTGATGAACCGTTTTCGCCTGAGCAATCATAGTCGCCGCATTGATTTTAGAGCGGTAAGGACCTGCTAATAATTCTGCTGCTTTTAAGAAGATGGAAGCTCTTTGCTCCCAAGGCATGTTGGCCCATTTTTTCTTAGCTTCCAAAGCCGAAGCGATTGCTTTTTCAATGTGCTCTTTTTCCGCTTCATGGTATTGTCCTACCACATGTTTATGGTCGAACGGAGGCGTCATGTTTTTGGTCTTTCCGGTACGAATTTCTTCCGAACCGATATATAAAGGCACGTCTACTGTGCTGTTGTACATTTGTTTGAAAGCTGCCGCTACAGCTTCTCTTTCCGGTGTTCCGGGAGCGTATGATTTAACGGGCTCGTTAACCGCTTTGGGAACATTGTAAATTCCTTTTGGCATAATTTGTTGTATTTGTGTTTTGAAAAAATTTTCGCGAAGCGAAGATACAAATTATTACCCAATATGTTAATCGGCTAATTGTTAATGCTTTTGTAAAGTTTTGTGCTTAATTTAAGGCGAAAGGAGCGCTTAATTTGAAGGTTGGAATAATCACTCGGAAACTTCTGGTTGAGGTAAAATTCACCATATTGAAATAGCCGCGCATTGCCCCAAATGGAGACGAAAGCAAACAACCGGAACTATACGTGTGTTTTTCCCCTGGTTTTAAAACCGGTTTTTTCCCGATTACGCCTTCACCGTCAACCACTTCTAAATCGTTTAAAGAATCGTGGATTTCCCAGTGGCGGGAATTCAGCTGAACGGAGTCTTTGCTTTGATTTTCAATGGTTACTTCATACGAAAAGGCAAAATGAATCTTGTAGTTCTTGAAGTACGTGCCTTCAAAACTAGTCAGAACTGAAATTTTTATGCCGCTTGTAATCTGTGAAACCATCTAAGGTGAAATCATTTAAGTTTCCCAAAAATAGTAAATATTTGTTTTAGAAACAGCGATTTAGGAAAAATTTAATTCGTGATGTTTTCGGAATTGGCATAGCCGCGTCCAATAATTCGGTCATATCTGTCGTTGTTACCACGGTAATAGGCTAAGACAAAATAATTGTTTTCGGTTTGATAATAATTGCCGTCAACTGCATTTTCATAATCGATTTTACCTTTTTTGTCCGCAATCACAAACTGGTAATTGGTGAACCCTTGCTTGATTAAAACGGCTTTTTCAAAAATACCACGCTCTTTGTTGTACTCCATTTTGTTTTCATCCGACAAAGCATAATTGTTGAACAATCCGTTTACATAAATATCCTGATTGTTAATAAAAGGATTGGCACTTAGTGAAAAATACACCCAAGCGTAATCGGCCTCTAAATCACTGTTTGAAGCATTTCGGTTGTTAATCATAAAGTTACCGTTAATGTCTGGAGCAAAGGTGTAGCCTTTATCGTGACGTGGCTCATGTTGGTACAAATGGCTGTTGTAGATTTCTCCAGCCGTAACATTCAATACATTGTTGCCAACTCCACGAATGTCTTTGTTTTCGAAGTATAAAAATTCGTTTCCTGCCCAAAATTGCGTTTCCTTATTGTAGCGGTAAATCATGTCGTTGCCGATAGTGTATTGCGGTTTGATGTTGTAGATAGCATTGTCTAACCTTCCGTTTTGTAGCAATACAACTTTAATGTTATTGGCTGGATTCTGAAATAAATTATCGCCGGTTTTGATGACAAAATCCAGGTTCTGCATCTGATTGATGGTGCTGATATCACGAGAACGTTTCACTTGTACCGGAATCGTCAGATTTTCTTCGTATAACATAAATTTTCTGGAAAAAACCAATTCCTGATTCGAATCGAAAACCTTCACAATGTAATTTCCGCTTTTAGTGATTCGGTTGAAGCGATTCGGGAACGAAAGCGAATAGTGCGAGTAAATCTGAAGCGTGTTGAACGAATTCTGATAATTCATAATCCGTTGGTTGTCCATGCCTTGCAGGTATTCCATTTTAGCCAGTTGGGTTGGCGTCCAATCGTAATTGCATTGGGTGATGGTGTAGTAGTAATCAGCTTCGTTTCCGTATAAATCGTCGAATTGCAGTTCAAAAGGATCTCCCAATCGGAACATCGGAATCATCACATTACCATTTTGAACAAAAGCAACGGTTTTGATATTGAAGGGTGGATTGGTTTCGGTTTCTGTCTGACCGAAAACGTTTGTTAGGCAGGTTAAAAAGAAAAATATTGGTGCTATTTTTTTGAAAATCATCATTGTAAAATTAAAAAGTAAATATAGCTAATAACATTGATTTTGTTGAGTTATTTTGAGTGTAAAATATTTTTGTTAAAAAAGACATAATAAAAAACTTACTTAATAGTTATATGAATAGTTTTACAAAAAATATTAATCATCTATGAAACAACTCAACAAATTAGCCTTTGGGCTATTGTTAATTCCGACAGCATTTTTTGCTCAGGAAATGGAATGGTCAAAAACCATACCTTTTGATCCGGAAGTGAAAACCGGAAAATTAAAAAACGGGTTAACGTACTACATTAAGAAGAATGCCAAACCGGAAAAGAAAGTCGATTTACGTTTAGTAATCAACGCCGGTTCAATTTTAGAAGCCGATGATCAGCAAGGGTTAGCGCATTTTATGGAACATATGTGTTTTAACGGAACCAAACGTTTTCCTAAAAATGAATTGGTGGATTACCTGCAAAGTATCGGAGTGAAATTTGGTCAGCATTTGAATGCCTATACCAGTTTTGACGAAACGGTTTATTTCTTACCAATCCCATCCGACAGCCCTGAAAAAGTAGAAAAAGGTTTTCAGATTTTAGAAGACTGGGCTTTCAATGCTGTGTTAACTCCAGAAGAAATTAACAAAGAAAGAGGTGTAGTTTTAGAAGAATACCGCATCGGATTAGGAGCTCAAAAAAGAATGATGGGCCGTTTTATGCCAAAAATGATGTACAATTCTCATTACGCAAAACGATTACCAATCGGACAAAAAGAAGTTCTAGAGAAATTTAAACCGGAAGCTTTGGTTCGTTTTTACAAAGACTGGTACCGTCCGAACTTAATGAGTGTAATCGTAGTGGGAGATATTGATGTGGCCGAAATGGAGCAAAAAATCATCAGCCACTTCTCGAATTATCAAAACCCTAAGAACGAGAAACCAAGAAAAGTTTACGAAGTTCCAAACCACAAAGAGACTTTCGTAGCTATTGAAAGCGATAAAGAAGCATCTGCCGCTCAGGTTCAGTTGATGTATAAAGATTCTGAAGCGCCAAAACCAGTTATAACCTTAAAAGATTTTAAATCTGAATTGACAGAAGGATTATTTACATCGATGTTGAATACGCGTTTAGATGAACTTACTAACTCAGCAACGCCGCCATTTACCTATGGTTTTTCATACCACGGAGGAACTTTCGCAAGAACCAAAGAAGCGTATCAATCAGTAGCAATGTCACAGGAAGACAAGCAGGTTGAAGCCTTGAAAGTTTTAGTTAGAGAAAACGAGCGTGTTAAGAAATTTGGATTTACACAAGGTGAGTTAGACCGTGCTAAAGCAGATTTCTTAGCTTCGATTGAAAGAAGTTACAATGATCGTGATAAAACCAATTCAGAAAATTTTGTGAGCGAATACCAATCTCATTTCTTAGAAAAAGAGCCGGTTCCTGGAATTTCTTGGACATATGAAACGTTCAAAAAAATATTGCCAACGGTGCAATTAAAAGATGTTAACGCATTAATCAGCGGGTTTATCAAAGACGAAAACCGTGTGGTAATTTTAACCGGACCGGAAAAAGACAATTTGAAGAAAGCGACTGAGAAAGAGGTTTTAGCTGCTCTAAAAGTAAATGATGCTGAACTGACTGCTTACGAAGATGTTGCTGTTGCTGCAAGCTTGTTAAAGACTGAGCCTAAATCAGGTTCCATTGTAAAGCGTGAGAAAAACGATAAGCTAGGAACGCAAACGCTTTATTTGTCAAATGGTGCTAAAGTTACGTACAAGAAAACCGATTTCAAAAATGATGAGGTTTTGTTTGAAGCGGTAAGTTTCGGTGGAAGTAATTTGTATTCGGATGCCGATATGAAAAAAGTACAGTATGCTAACGGAGCGTTAACTGATGCTGGATTCTCAGGATTGAAATTAAATGATATCAATAAATTCATGACAGGGAAAATTGCCAATGCAAATCCGTATATCAGTTCTGTTACTGAAGGTTTTCGCGGAAATGCAACACCTAAAGATTTAGAATATTTATTTCAAACGGTATATGCTTATTTTACAGATTTGAATTATGATGTTGAAGCATATGAAGGCTATAAGCAAAAGCAATCAGCATTTTTCAACAATATTGCGTCTCAGCCTAATTTCTTCTTCCAACAGGAGTTTTATACGTATTTGAATAAAGAAAATCCACGTTTTAACGGATTAGTTCCAAATGATAAAGCTTGGGCAGAAACGGATTATAAGTTAGCATATGAGAAGTATAAAGAGCGTTTCGCCAATGCGGGAGATTTTGAGTTTTTCTTTGTCGGAAACATTGATGACCAAGCCATTGAAAATTTCTCTGCTAAATACTTAGCATCTTTACCAGGTACTCCAACTAAAGAGAAAGCGAAAGATTTAGGGTACAGAATGCTAAAAGGAGAGCACAAAAAAGTGGTAAACAAAGGAAAAGATCCTAAGAGTAACGTGAACATTATGTATTATGGGGATGCGCAATATTCTGCAAAAGAAGCATTTGCTATGCAGGCTTTGGGAGAAATCTTAACGATTAAATTGGTAGAGCAATTGCGTGAAAATGAAAGTGGTGTTTACGGAGTAGGAGCGCGTGGTAGTATGAGTAAAGTACCAAACGGATTCTATAATTTCAGTATTTCGTTCCCTTGTGGTCCGGATAATGCAGAAAAATTGACGACTTCAGCTTTGGCGGAATTGCAGAAAATTATCGCTAACGGTCCTGAAGCAAAAGATTTAGCAAAATTCAAAGAAGCTGAATTACAGGATTACAGAAAAGAAAGCAAAGAGAATAAATTCTGGTTATCGAACTTTACTCGTTCTTATACTAATGAGCAAAGTGCAGAAGAGGTGTTGAAATTTGAAGAAAAAGTAAACGCATTAACAGCAAAAGAAGTTCAGGAAGTTGCTAAGAAATACTTAACGAAAGATAAAGTAGTTGGTATGTTGATGCCTGAAAAATCATAAGTTGATTTAAAAATTAACAACAAAAAAGAGCTGCAATTTGCAGCTCTTTTTATTTATAACAAACCGGAAGAATTTCACCTTTTGCTAAACAGTATTTTTCAACCAATTCGGGTGCAATTTTGTTGGTGTAATCGACTTCAGAAACTTTAAAACCGATACTTCTCAATTTGTCGAAATAATCACGGCCGTAAACGCGAACATGATCGTATTGACCAAAAATTTTAGCGCGTTCTTTCGGATCAGTAATTGAATCGTCTGAAAAAGTTACAGCGCGCGACAAATCCTGTGGAATCTGAAAAATGCCCATACCGCCTGGTTTTAATACGCGGTACAATTCCTGCATCGCTTTAGTGTCATCCGGAATATGTTCCAAAACGTGGTTGCAGAAAATAATATCATACGAATTGTCTTCAAACGGAAGGTTACAGATGTCGGCTTTCACATCGGCTAACGGAGAAAACAAATCGGTTGTGGTATAATCGATATTGCTTTGCTTTTTGAAACGCTTGTAAAATTCCTGTTCCGGAGCAAAGTGTAATATTTTTTTCTTTTCAGTATTCGTAAAAAAATCAGTTTCGTTTTTTAAATACAACCAAAGCAAGCGATGTCTTTCCAGAGATAAAGTGCTGGGTGATAAAACGTTATTGCGCTGTGTTCCGTAACCATAAGGTAAAAACATGCGGAAACTTTTCCCGTCAATCGGGTCAGTGAATCGATTACCTTTTAACAGAAAAGCCAATATTGGACGCACCACAATACTCAATCGAATTAATATCGGGCGTGGAATCGTATTTAAGATGAATTTGAAAAGCTTCTTCATTAAAGCACTAACGGTTGTTTTCTGAATTCGTTTTCTTCATCGGAAGTAATGCCTAAGGCTTGGTAGATATAAGCAAAAGTGGAAAGTAATTCCGGTTTACCGTCAATAATAGCCACATCATGTTCAAAATGTGCCGATGGTTTGCCGTCCGCGGTGGTAATTGTCCAGCCGTCTTTGTGCTGTTTGATGTTTTTGGTGCCTTGATTAATCATCGGTTCGATGGCTATCACCATTCCTTCGACTAACATTTTACCACGACCGCGTTTTCCGTAATTGGGCATTTCGGGAGCTTCGTGCATTGTACGTCCGATACCATGTCCGACCAATTCACGAACTACACCATAACCGTTGTTTTCGCAATATTTCTGAATCGCATTTCCAACATCCTCGGTACGGTTTCCGGTTTTTAATTCGCGGATACCAACATAAAGCGATTCTTTGGTTACTTTCAATAATTTACGGGTAGCTTCATTCACTTCGCCAACTTCAAAAGTGTAAGCGTGGTCGCCGTAAAAACCATTCTTCAATGCGCCACAATCTACAGAAATGATATCGCCACTTTCCAAAGGTTTGTCATTCGGTATTCCGTGAACTACTTGAGAATTTGGACTCATACACAACGAATTCGGAAAACCATACATGCCTAAAAAAGCAGGTGTAGCACCGTGATCACGAATAAAGGTTTCGGCTAATTTGTCCAAATATAAAGTGCTTACACCGGGTTTAACTTCCGAGGCAATCATTCCTAAGGTTTTGGAAACAATCAAAGCGCTTTCACGCATTAATTCAATTTCTTCGCGGGTTTTTGTAATAATCATTTTGAAAAATGTTGGGCAGCAAAGATACAGTTTATTTTTTAGTCCTGATAAGCATGCTTATAGGGTTGCTGGCTGATGATTTTCAGCATGTCTTTTTCGGCACTTTCCATGAAGGATTCCACAATGCGGTTGATTTCTTTTCCGTTTTTATAGAAGATAAATGTCGGAACGTTGGTAATGTTCAAATCTTTTTCAAACTGCTCCGGAGTGGTTTTTGATTTGTCCACCATAATTAAAGTGATGTTGCTATTGTCAAAACCGATAGCGTCAATCACTTTGAAAAATTCCGGAACACGATGCTGGCTGTCTTCACACCAAGTGCCTAGAAAAACCGTGATGGTTACACCTTCAAGATGTTTTTGAAGTTCCGAAATTGTAGTTGCACTCGGATTGTAATTATCATAATTCGGATTGAACCATAAATTATAAGGACTATGAAGTAAAGTTTTTTTGGAATATTTTCCAACTAGCATATCGTTAGATTGTACGGTTGTGGTTTGTGAGGTCATAATCGGTTTCTTTTGAGCGGTACAAATAGTGAACACCAATACTGCCGCAAAAAGTAAAATTGCTTTTTTCATATGCTATAAAAGAGAATGTCTTGTCATTACTTCGGGTTTTTCAAGTCCCATTAATTCTAAAATAGTTGGCGCGATGTCACCTAAAACGCCGTCGTTAATGTGTTTTAACTCTTTGTCAACTAGAATAATAGGTACCGGATTGGTTGTGTGCGCCGTATTTGGCGTTCCATCTGGATTAATCATGGTTTCACAGTTACCGTGATCGGCGATTACGATGGTGGTGTAATTGTTTTCCAATGCGGTTTCAATCACTTCTTTTACACAAACATCGACGGCTTCACAAGCTTTAATGGCAGCTTCCATAACACCGGTGTGACCAACCATGTCTCCGTTGGCGAAATTTAAGCAGACAAAATCCGCTTCGCCTTTTTTTAGTTCGGGAATCAATTTGTCTTTGATGTCGAAAGCACTCATCTCAGGCTGCAAATCGTATGTGGCAACTTTAGGAGAAGGACAAAGCAAACGGCGTTCTCCCACAAATGGCGTTTCGCGACCACCAGAAAAGAAAAACGTAACGTGTGGATATTTTTCAGTTTCGGCAATGCGAATTTGTAATTTGTTGTTGTATTCTAAAACTTCACCCAGTGTTTCCGTGATGTTGTCTTTGTCGTAAATCACATGAACCTTTTCAAACGTATCGTCATAATTGGTCATCGTAACGTAGTACAAGTCCATTTTATGCATGTTCTGTTCGTGGAAATCTTTTTGTGAAAGCGCTTCGGTCAACTGGCGTCCGCGGTCGGTTCTAAAGTTGAAGAAAATCACCACATCATCTTCTTTTATAGTGGCAATCGGTTGATTGTGTTCGTCTACCATTAAAATCGGCTCGATGAATTCGTCGGTTACATTATTGTGGTAACTCGCCAAAATACTCATTACCGGATTGATGGAATGCGTTCCGATGCCGTTCACAATCAAATCATAAGCTTTTTTAACGCGCTCCCAACGTTTGTCCCGATCCATAGCGAAATAGCGGCCAACAATTGACGCTAGTTTTGCGGATGAATTTTGCAGGTAATTGTTTAAATCTTCAATATATTTTGCTCCGGATTTTGGATCGACATCACGACCATCCGTAAAAGCGTGAACGAAAACATTTTGTAATCCGAAATCCTTCGCGGCATCCAACAAACCTCGTAAATGTGAAGTGTGGGAATGTACGCCACCATCGGAAACCAAACCTAAAAAGTGAACGTTTTTATGGTGCTGTTTGGCATACGCAAAAGCATCATTTAAAACTTTTTCCTGATTTAAAGTTTTGTGCTGAACGGCTAAGTTGATTTTAGCCAAATCCTGATACACGATGCGACCGGCGCCCAAATTCATATGCCCCACTTCGGAATTCCCCATTTGACCTTCCGGTAACCCAACATTTAATCCGTCAGTGCGTAATTGGGCATTCGGATATTTGGTATATAAACTATCAATAAAAGGCGTATTGGCGTTATCAATCGCGGAAACTTTCGGATCGGGAGATTTTCCCCAGCCATCCAGAATCATCAGGATTACTTTTTTGTTCATCGTGTCGTAAATTTCAACAAAGATAGCGAATCGGCTGCGAGCGGAAAATCAGTTTTAAACTTTTTTAACCCAACTTTTGGCTTGATTGTAATCGATGTAATACCGCACACTTACCGAAAAAATATTATTAAGGTCGTTGCTTAAAGTGTTGTTGAGGTTGTCAATGATGTTTTTGTTTACACGACGCTCAAAATGCGTAGCGTTGTTACGATATAAAACCGAAATCTGGCTTCCCGGAGCAAACCACCACGAATACGTTAAGTCAAAGTTCCAGATTTTAAAGTTGTTGTTTTGGTCTTGATCATAAGTAGTGTTGTCCTCGAAATGACCATCTTCTTTTAAGGTTAGAAAATTTAAATTTTCAGTATAAGACCAATAATAACGCGCTTTTAAGTTGAACGTCATTTTATGGTTTAACGAAAATTTTCCGGTCAATGTATTTTCAATCGTGTTACGGTCGCGGTTGGAATAAATGATTTCATCGTTTACGCTGTCATAATCTACCCAGCCTTTATCAGCATTTTGTCGGTTGTGTTGCAAATAGTATATCAAGGCAAATTTATCGCTGAAACGGTATCTAGGACTGAAATAAAATCCAATATTATGACGGATGTCCTGATTGTATCGGTCATACCACATACCCGTGTCCAAAGCAAACGGATTGTTGTAATTGGTGGAAATATCAAACCATCCACTATACGCTTTTGGATTGTACGAATAACGGCCTTCTTGTCTTGGCTGATAAAAATCGTAGGTTTCAAACGGACTTACCTGTAATCCGCCACCGATATAATGATTTTTTTTATTAGTAGTGTTTACATTTACGTTGATGTAGGCTTCCTGCGCACGACCCGTTACATTCTGAAATTCAGCATAGTAATTGGTGTTGATGTTGAAACTGTTGAATGTTTTATTGGCATTCAGAATACGATAATTTACATTAGCATAGATATTATGGTAATTGTTGATGAACATAATTCCCATATCATTAATATCATACTTATTGGAAACATAAGTGCTGTTTACAGTAAAGCGATATTTACCACTGGTTTTACTAAAGTTTAAATAACCGGTATAGCCATTCAGGTCTTCCGCAATTTCGTTTACATGGCTGAATTTGAAATTTCCAGAGAGTTTGTAAGTGTTGGCTTTAGTGTTCAAATCGAATAATACAGCCGAAACATTTGCATCACGAAATTCGCAGTTTCTCGTAACATTGGTGTTGACAAAAGTTACCGATGAGTTTTTTCGGAAACGCTGGTCTAAAACCAAAACATTGTAATTGGTTAAAGGTTCTACCGTTTCGGAACGACTTTCGCCTGTATTTCTGTTGCGAATGGTAACGTCGGTTTTTTCGGTTACGGCATTTAATACGCCAATTCCCAATCCTTTTGAAGTTCTTCCGGATATTTTTAAAGCGTTGATTAAATTCACTGCGGCTGGATAATCGACTACCTCTTCGTCATCCGTTGTGGAAGGATAAGTTGAAGGTTCCGCGCCAATTCTTCGGGAATAAAATAAATTACCTTTGTTAAATAAATCGGTTCCTTCAGTAAAAAAAGGTCGGTTCTCATTGAATTGTTGTTCGAACGGGCCTAAGTTTAAAACCACATTATCGAACGTAGTCTGTCCAAAATCGGGTACTAAAATCGCATCTAATGTAAAGGAATCGTTGATGCCGTATTTCAAATCCATTCCGGCTTTGAATTTATTTTCCGTACCTTTTTTATTGGTGCTCAGATAATAGGAGGAATAGGGTATGAAAAATAAACGAGTCGGTGGTTGAATGTTTTTAATGCCTTCTACAATTCCGGCTTGTTGAATGACCGTTCCTATTTTATTGTTAATGTGATTCCAGGTAAATTTTTGGCGGTCTCTTCGGATTTCCCTAAAAAAGTTAACTCCCCAAACTTGTTCTTCTTTTTCGGCAAAACGCAAGGCGGCGTATGGAATTTTCATTTCGGCTACCCAGCCAAAATCGGTTATGGAAACACCGCTGTTCCAGATTCCGTCCCAAGAATAGTCTTCGTTACCTTCGGTGGCCAAAGCGTCCATTTGGGTTCCCGCGGCACTTACGAAAAATCGGAAATCTTGTTGTCCGTCGTTGTAGCCGTTTACAAAAATCCCAAAGAAATCGGAGGTGCCGAAGTTGTCTCGTTCAGTAATTTCTTTTAATATTTTTTGAGGGTCATCATACATTGCAGCCCCGATATAAATACCATCATTGTCGTACAAAACTTTTACTTCGGTTCGTTTTTCATTGACAAGTGGTTTGCCGTTATCCGGTTCAAACATAATAAAGTCTGAAGCTGTTTCTGCAGTACTCCATTCACTTTCATTAAGTTTACCATCTATTGTAATCGAGTTGGATGTTTTAAAAGCAGTAAGTTTTTTTTTGGGGGCTAATGAAATATTTGTAGTCTCTTGAGCGTTAATTATATAGCTAGCAAAAAAAACTAATACAAATTGTAGATTAAGTTTCATTTATTTGGTTCGATTTGATGATTGACATGTCAAAGATAGATATTTGCCGTAACCCTTGCATTTATTAAGAAATCTTTAACTACTAAGTAAGAAAAACATTCGATGAAATGTTAAAAATTACCGATAAGTGGTAAAATAAATTTGGAACTTTAAATTATTTGTATATTTTTGAGCCGACTTAACTAAAACATAACAACTAGATTATCAATGATTTACAGAGTATTGCCAATTTTATTTGTTTTTCTTTTATCCTTTAAACCCGCCACAATAAAAGAAAACAACGACCCGAAGTTATTGGCTGCAAATGCAAAGGCTTCACTAGAGTTAAAGATTAAGAACTTGTACACCGGTTTGAATGCGAATTCGTTTCAGTTGCCCAAAATGGAAGCGTTTTCAAAAGCAATGGAAGGTTATTTCCAATTGAAAGAACAAGGTGCGATTCAAAAAGAGATTTTAACCATTATCGATTTCAGCTTATCGTCTTCGCAAAAAAGATTATGGGTGATTGATATGGCGACTAATTCCGTTTTATTGCAATCTGTGGTTTCTCATGGAAGAAACAGCGGAGAAGAATTTGCAACTTCTTTTTCAAACGAAGCGAATTCTTTCAAAAGCAGCTTAGGATTTTATGCCACCGGAGAAACTTATAACGGGAAACACGGTTTGTCATTAAAATTAGACGGATTAGAATACGGAATCAACAGCAATGCAAGAAGCAGAGCGGTAGTAATGCACGGAGCGGATTATGCAGCAGAAAGCATTATCAGACAACAAGGCCGATTAGGAAGAAGCCAAGGTTGTCCTGCGGTTCCTTATGCAATTCACAAAAAAATTATTGAGATGATAAAAGATAAATCATGTTTGTTTATTTATCATCCGTCAAGAAATTACGAGAAGCAGTCGAAATTAGTTTCGTAACTTTTCATACAATTCGAAATCGAGATTGTAAATATCGTTTCGAAATTCAAGAAGTCCATTTTTGTCCATCCACGAGGTCCAATACCACTGGTGTACGAAAATGGGCTTTTTTAATGGAATGCCCGATGTTTTTTTGCTTTCCAGAATTTTTTCCACGCGCTTTTGATTCATGATGTTTTCATCAGTTTCCAAAATATAATAGGCTAAGTCCAAAGGGTTTTCCACACGGACACATCCCGAACTTAAAGCTCTTCCGTTTAAAGCAAATAATTCGCGGTGGTTGGTATCGTGCAAATACACCAAATGTCCATTCGGAAAATTGAATTTCACCAAACCTAAGGAATTGTTGCTTCCCGGCTTCTGAACATAACGATAATTGTTTGGTTTTGCTGCGTTCCAGCTGTACGGATCCACAACCGCTCCTTTTGAATTGTATATTGTAATTCCTGTTGCGGCAAAATACCCTCGATTTTTAGCACCAGCCGGACCCAAATCTTCCTTGATGATGGTTGGTGGAACTGTCCAAGTCGGATTAATTACCAAATTGCTGAATTTGGACGAAAGGATTGGAGTTCTTCTTTTATCGCGCCCAACAACAACTTTGTGAGTACGCGTTGTATCATTGCCTTTTACGGCATATAATTTAAATTCTGGAATGTTTACGATAACATAATCGTCTCCTAAATGCCTCGGGAACCATCTCCAGCGCTCCAAATTGACTAAGATTTGTTGCTTGCGTTGGTTTCGGGTTACATTTAAAGCTGCTGCAGTCCCTTTTCCGATAATTCCATCGGCTACCAAACCGTGTCGCGTTTGAAAATGTTTGATGGCAGCAACGGTTTTTTCATCATAAATTGTAGTGAGAGAATCCGGCATGCGGTAATCGCCCCAATAGGCTAAACGCTCTTTTACAGTTTTAATTTCAGGAACAGTGTCGTTGGGTTTGATTTTGTCGACAACAGTAATTGATCCAATATTGTCTTTTGGATAAGAATTGATTTTTGCCAAACTTTTAACAAGCTGATGATACACGAAATGCTTTGGTTTCAGCGTGTCAAGGGTTTGAGCAACTGTGTGATTTCGTAAAGCTTCCTGTAGTAAATCGATGGCTTTTAGTTCTTTTGGGTGCATTTCCCAGTCCTTATACAATTGTGTCGGGTCAATTTTTCCGTTGTATAGGTGATTGGCTAACCTTTGAAACGATTCAGTAAGTAAAAAATCGGTAGCAATAATTTCCGCTTCGGGTAATGTTGCTCTGGATTTTTCTTTTCGTTCGATGGTTTTCAAACTGTAGTCATCGGGTTCTAAACCTTCGGATTCTGTCGCTTTTATCAGGCTGATGAGGTTTTCGCGATCTTCGGTTTTGGTCCAGACGGTTTTATATAAATTGTTTTTGTAGAATTCCTGAATTCTTAGCGGTTTGTCTTTGATGAGTAAACTGTCGAATGCAATAGCTTCCGGAGAAGAAAGCGGCACAACTTTAATGGTGTCTTTTTGAGGAGTGTGCGCTAAAACGGTATCTTTTTTACAGCTAAAAAGAAAGATGGGAGCTAAGAAAAACAGGTACTTATACGACATAATCGATCATTTTTTTACTACTGTTAAATTACAAAAAAGAGCAGGCTTGTCTTTATAATTTAACATTTTTATGTTTCAACATTTACATGCACTTCAGCATAACAAAATGTGTGCCGATTTCAGTTATTTCAAAAGAGTCTCCCTTGATTTTATAGTCTAATTTCTGGTAAAAAGGAACAGCTAATTCTCTGGCGTTAAACCAAATAAGTTCTCCTTTTTTCTCCTTTACATAATGTTCAACTTTTTTTACTAATTGTTCGCCAATACCTTTTCGTTGGTGTTCCTGCAAAACAGCCATGCCACGCATTTGATATTGTTCTTTTTTGGAAGAAATGGGGTGATTTACTTTGTAAACAGATACTACGCCAATTAAATCATCGTGTTCGTACATTCCGAAATGGGCCGTTGTGCCTAAATTGTCGCCTTCAAAATGACAACTTTCAATCGGTTTTCCTGGTCGAAGCACGGGTAAGCGTACCGAAAAGGTTTCTTCTGCTTCAATTTGATGGATAAAAATCATAAGCCATTCGTTTTAGTTGTGTAATGATGAATAAGAGCTAACGATTTAATTGTTAGTATATTATTGTTTAGATGCAAAAAAGTATCGAAAGTTGCTTTGCAATTGAAAATATTTTTTCGTCATAAAATTTGTTTGTAACAAAATTATTTTTCTATATTTGCACCCACAAATACGAAATCATTCAACATTGTTTGATGATTGAAATGCGGAAGTAGCTCAGTTGGTAGAGCGTCAGCCTTCCAAGCTGAATGTCGCGAGTTCGACCCTCGTCTTCCGCTCTTGGAAAAACCCGATGAAGTTTTAAAAAGCATCAAAACGCGGAAGTAGCTCAGTTGGTAGAGCGTCAGCCTTCCAAGCTGAATGTCGCGAGTTCGACCCTCGTCTTCCGCTCTTGGAAAAACCCGATGAAGTTTTAAAAAGCATCAAAACGCGGAAGTAGCTCAGTTGGTAGAGCGTCAGCCTTCCAAGCTGAATGTCGCGAGTT
>NZ_JALDYN010000011.1:0-68791 GCF_032153895.1 Flavobacterium sp. | reverse complement strand
GTTGTTGCCGTTAAAGCTGCTGTGGTGATACTCGCTGCTCCTGTGGCATCTAATGAAATTGTTTGGCTAGTACCTGCGTCAACTGTATAGGTTACTACTGCATTTGGTGTACCATTAAAAGTTATCGTTGCCGTATTGCCTTCACAAATAGCCGTTGTTCCGGAGATACTTACTGTTGGAAGTGGTGTTACCGCAATAGTAACACTTCCCGTTAGGTTCTGACTACAACTTGGTGTTCCCGTTGTCATTACACTTACCAAAGTATACGTCGTAGCTGCTGATAAGTTCGGAGTAGCTACCGAAGCATTTCCGGTGGCATCCAATGTTACCGTTTGGTTGGCTCCGCCATCGTTATAGGTTACCTCTGCACTAGGTGTTCCTGTGAAAGTTAAAGTACCTGCTGTACCAAAACAAACCGTAGCCGTTGTCGTAGCAATTGTTGCCGTTGGTAAGGCTAATACAGTCACTATAGCCGATCCCGTCTGAGCCTGACTACAACTTGGTGTGGTCGATGAAGACACGCTTACCAAATCATAGGTGAATGTTCCAACTGTAGCTGTAGCTGCTGCTACGGTCACACTGTTACCTACTGTCGTGGTAGCTGTTAGTGGTGCTCCGCCATTGATGGTATAAATAAATGTATAGGGTGCTGCTCCGTTAGCTCCTGTGAAAGTTATACTCGGTTGGGTGCCGTTTTGGCAAACATCAACAGTGCCGGAAATTGTGGCTGTTGGTAATGGTAATACCGTGATGGTAACATCAGTTGAGCAACCATAGTTATTGGTATATGTTATAATAGCAGTTCCGTCGGAGAGCCCAGTGATTAATCCGTTGTTGTCGACTGAAGCAACAGAACTGTCAGAAGTAATCCATGCATTTGATGATGCCGGTGAATCCGATCCGCTTAACTGCGAAGTGTCATTGATACAAAGAGATAAGTTTCCAGAAATGGTTGGCTGCGGATTAACAGTTACTAATACCGTTGTACCACATCCGTTTTCGTCTGTATAAGTTATTGTTGCAGTTCCTTCAGAAATACCACTAAGAATTCCGTTAGTATCAATCGTTGCAATTGAAGTATCTGATGATATCCAAGCATCAGACAATGCTGGTATTCCCGATCCAACAAGTGTGCTTGTCAATCCTTCGCAAACTGTCAAAATTCCAGTAATGACAGGTAAGGTATTTACAGTAATCATCATACTTGTTGTAGACGCGCATTGCCCAGTATCGGGAGTAAAAGTATAGGTTGTGGTTGCTGTATTGTCTAAAGATGGTGACCACGTTCCTGTAATTCCATCATTGGAAGTTGTAGGTAAATCATTTAGAGTACTGCCATTGCAAATTGGAGCTACTTGATCAAAAGTAGGTGTGATGGTCGAATTCACCGTAATCGTCATAGTAGTACTGGTTGCACACTGTCCAGCATCGGGAGTAAAAGTATAGGTTGTAGTTGTAGTATTATCTAAATCTGGAGACCATATACCAGTAATGCCGTCGGTTGAAGTTGTTGGTAGTGCAGATAATGTGTCACCACTACAAATTGGAGGTACTGCTGTGAAATTTGGAGTAATTAGTGGATTGATGGTAACATCAGTACTTAATTCTGTTGTGCAATTTTGTGTAGTAATATACACGGTATATGTGCCAGCATCAACAGATGAAACAGAAGGAATCATAGGATTTTGATCTATTGAAGTAAATCCGTTTGGCCCGATCCAGAAATATTCGGTATCAGGAGTTAAGGACTGAGAAGTTAAATTTAGAGTACTTCCATCACATAACGGACCATTATTCGCTACTTGTGTAGGCGTAATCATTCGGGCTAAGGTAAAGTATGGTTTTCCAGCCGGAATATTAATTCCTCTAAATTGAATTTTGTTGTCAGCATTAAAGCCATAACAAGCTGCAACTCGGGTAGCATTTGAAAAATCAACTCCGTCTTCATCAAACAGTAAAACCAAGTCTGATCCTGAACCCATACCAGTAATTATAGAGTTCTCAAAACCAACAGATATCTGCTGATTGAAATTAGTAGCCTGAGTTTTCCATACTCTGTTTAGACGTTCCAGAATTCCGATAGGAAATGTAGTCGCGTTATTAAAATCGTTTGAAAGACCATTATTTCCCCAAGTTAAAAAAGAAAGATTTCCTGTAAAAGCGTTAGGATTACTTGTGTTTTCCAAAGCAATTGTGTTGCCTAAAGCAATGGTAACTGCCTCGTTGTTGTTACAGCTTATAGATTGCTTTTGATTTAAACCACTGTTGTCATCCCTTCCAATTCCTGCGATGTCATTGTTAAAACCAGTGTTGATGCTTTTATCCCAAAATACAGTTGCAGCATCTGAAGCAATATAGTTGTATAGTGCAGTAGTATTGGTATTTCCACCTCTTGTGATTCCGTATTTAAGTGAAAGATAGCTTTCAACCCGATCCATTTCGGCAGCAGTCAGTTTTGTGTTAAATAAAATTATTTCTGCAATTGAACTGTCTGCATATTCCGTTGAATTGTTTGCACCCAGATAAAGTCCGTTAGAAATTGCTGGGTTATATGTAGTTGCAACATTTGATGGAGTAGAGGCTAATATTGAGTTTTTACGCAATTCCATGTTTGTTCCACAGCCATAACTACACATTATTGTTCCGGCATCTGTGGAAAATTCCGTTGGAGGAGTCCAATCAAAAGTATAGCCAGTACCGCTGATCCCGGTTTGAAAACGCCATGTTGGTTTTAATTGGTAGCGTCCGCCTGATGCATAGGTGAAAATATTTCCGATTTCCTGTGACGATACAACGATGGCGGTTCCATTGTTACCTAATAAATTAGGGGTGGTTGAAGAGTTGAAGATTTTAGTGCTCGATGTTCGAATAAAGTCTAATCGGGGATTGTAATTAAACATCTTATAATTAGTAGCACCATCTACGAAAAGAGGCCGGTTTGCCACATTTGTTTGGTTTAAACTGTAGCCTGCTGCAGTTCCGCCGCTGGTTGTCCATGTTTGAACCGGTGAGCCGGTAATCGATGCAGGATTGTTAGCTTTTAACCATAATGTTAGATTTGTAGATACTCCTCCTGGTGACTGGGCAAATACATTACCTATTGAAAAAGCAATTATGGCGAAACCTACAATTTTGTTTTTAAATAAATTTAATGACATTACTTGTTTTTGGTTTAGTTGTTTGTTGTTATTGTGTTGTTTTTATTTTTAATCAATAGTGATATAAAATCACTAAAGCATTATTATTTTACAAAATGTTAAATAACTGTTAAACCAAATATATAAAAGTATGTTTTGAAGTGCCAATTGGTTGATGAATTGAAACCAAAAGTTGTATAAAAAATAAAGAAGATTTGCTGAATATTCAAAAATTTACAATTTATAAAATATTGAAAATCAATATTTTAAAATTAAAACTATGAAAGATGTGATAAAAAACAAGTTTTTATAATTTAATTGTGATTAACAAAATCACAACTTAATGTTTAATTAATTGATTAAAAAATATAGGAATATTAAGAAAAATGAAAAGATAGTTGTCATTTTTTTAAAGTGTGACATAAAAAAAGGACAGTATAAAACCATCCTTTTCAATTAACATTTTTCCAAACTTGTGAGGAGCTTTTTATCGCCTACTACCCAAAGAATGTCACCTTGTTCTAAAACTAAATGTGAATCTGGGTTGAGCATCCTTCTGCCATTTCGTTCGATACCAACGACTAAGCCGCTCGTTTTTTCCCTGATTTGAGATTCCCGTATACTTTTTCCAATGAAGGATTCGTTTTTGAGTTCCAAATGCTGTAAAACAATTTCCGATTCAGTGGTGCTTTCTGGCGGTTCGATTTCGTTCAATTCCAGAAATTTTTGAAACTTTTTTACCTGAGAATCCGTTCCGATAACGCAAATTTCATCACTCGGAAATAAACGTTCGTTTCGGCTTGGAACATTGATAATGTATTCACCACGCTTGATAAAAGCGATGTTAATTCCGATTTTTTCGCGCATTTGTAATTCCTGAAGCGTTTTTCCGGATAAATTGGAAGTTCCTGTAATTTCAAAGGTCGCCATGTGACCATCCCAAGGTGTCAAGTCTTTTCGTAAGCGACTTTCTTTCGTAATTTCTCGGTCGTTTAAATTGCTTAAGAAGTGTTGTTCAATGCGGTTGTAACGAGCGTGTAGCTGTTTCGGGAAAAGTAAATAGGAAGCCAAAGCTATCACAAGCGCGATTCCGGCGATTACAGGTGAAAAGAAGTTGTTTAAGATGAATCCGATGAAAAACAAGCCCAATCCCATTCTAAGGAAAACCAACAATAAAAGTGGCCCTCTTGATTTTCGGTTTTTGAATAATTCGTTGACTTCTTCTGAAGCAATTCTTCGTAATGATAGCGCCCATAAAAAGGGGGAAACAATTACCAAGGTTAATAAAGCGGCCAATCCGTGCCCGAATTTTAATCCGTCTAATAATGGAATGATGTATTTTGTTGATAACAAGATAATTGCAACAATTATGATAGAGTGGAAGACAATCTGAAAAATGTAAGCTCTAATCACAATCTGCCAGGTAGATAAGGTCTTGATAGCTTCCGTATTCGCACTGTAATCGGCTATGGCTTTTACCCATTTTCTTGGTAATTTTTTCTCCAGATATACCGCTAAAGGTGTTCCGAATTTCACCATATACGGCGTCGTAAACGTTGTAATGGCAGAAACGGCAACGACTGTCGGATATAAAAAATCACTCGTTGCCCCTAAAGTCATACCTAAAGTGGCAATGATAAAGGAGAATTCCCCAATCTGCGACAAACTTACACCCGCCTGAACCGATTGTTTTAAAGGTTGTCCTGATAGTAAAGAACCGATTGTTGAACTGATGGATTGTCCGAAAATCGTAACCAAAGTTAAAACCGCAACCGGAAAAGCGTATTGCACCAAAGTATCCGGATTAATCAACATTCCGACGGATACAAAGAATACAGCTCCAAAAAGATGTTTTACGGGTTTGATGAGATGTTCAATATGTTCCGCCTGAGTAGTTTCGGCTATGATGGAACCCATGATAAAAGCGCCTAAAGCGGGTGAAAAACCAACGTTTGCTGCTAAAGTAACCATCACTAAACATAAAGCAAGTGAAAGAATTAATAACATTTCATCGGTTAAAAGATGTTTGGCTTTTTTCAACAAAGTCGGAATGAAAAAGATTCCCGCTACAAACCAAATCGTTAGAAAGAAGACAAGTTTTAATACCGATTGCAGTAATTCGCTTCCCGAAAACTGCTGACTTACCGCTAAAGTGGATAGCAACACCATCATCAAAATCGCTAAAATATCCTGAACAATAAGCGCACCGATAACGTTTCCGGCAAATTTTTGGGCTTTTACACCCAATTCATCAAAGGTTTTTAAGATAATGGTAGTCGATGAAATTGAAAGCATTACACCCAGAAAAATACTGTCCATTTTACTCCAGCCCATCATTTGTCCGACCAGAAATCCGAGGGCAACCATGGTGACGATTTGCGTTGCAGCTGTAATGGAAGCTGTTCCGCCTACTTTAACTAACTTTTTAAAACTGAATTCGAGTCCTAAACTGAATAAAAGGAAGATTACACCAATTTCAGCCCAAACTTCAACACTGTGATGGTCTTTTACGGTTGGGAAAAAGTCAAAATTGTTGCCTGCAAGAAATCCCGCAATCAAATACCCTAAAACTAAGGGTTGTTTTAATTTTCTAAAGATTAATACAGCAATTCCGGCGGTCATTAAAATGAGCCCCAAATCGCTTATTAAAGGTTTCAGATGCGAAGTTGTCGTAGCGGCAACAGTTAAAAACATAGGCTTATAGTATAAAAAATGAATATTGCGAAAAATACTAAAAAAAGCCGTTTTAATCAAGTTTTATCGCTCAATCCAATCGCTTTTAAGACGAATTTATGATTTCTTGCAATTTTACTGCATAAAAAAATCCCGCTAAATATTTAACGGGATTGCTATTAGTATTGTTAGAAAATTAAATTCCTAAATAATTTGAAGGTGTAATTCGCAACAATTCCGCTTTAACATCGTCCGAAACATTTAATGTACCGATGAAGTTATGAATAGCTTCTTTATTGATAACAGTATTCGTTCTGGTCAAATCCTTCAAAGCTTCGTAAGGATTCGGATAACCTTCACGACGTAAAATCGTTTGGATAGCTTCGGCAACCACAGCCCAGTTTTTCTCTAAATCTTCTTCGAATTTCTCTGCGTTTAAAAGCAATTTGTTCAAACCTTTTAAAGTGGCTTCGAAAGCGATTAGCGTATGTCCCATCGGAACACCGATATTTCTTAAAACCGTACTGTCGGTCAAGTCGCGCTGTAATCTTGAAACCGGTAATTTAGCCGATAAATGTTCGAAAATCGCGTTGGCAATTCCTAAGTTGCCTTCAGAATTTTCAAAATCGATAGGGTTTACTTTATGAGGCATAGCAGATGAACCAATTTCACCCGCTTTAATTTTCTGTTTGAAATAATCCATCGAAACATACGTCCAGATGTCACGGTCTAAGTCTATTAAAATCGTGTTGATGCGTTTTAAAGCGTCAAAGAAAGCTGCAAAATGATCGTAATGCTCAATCTGCGTAGTGGGGAATGAGTGGTGTAAGCCTAAAACTTCTTCCACAAATTCATTTCCGAATTTTCTCCAGTCATTGTTCGGATAAGCAATCGCATGCGCGTTGTAATTTCCTGTTGCGCCACCAAATTTAGCGGCAAACGGAACGTTGAATAACAAACGCATCTGCTCTTCCAAACGCTCAACAAAAACCTGAATTTCTTTACCTAAACGGGTAGGGGAAGCCGGTTGTCCGTGGGTGCGGGCTAACATCGGAACATCCTTCCACTCGATACTTAAGTCTTTTAATTTTGAAACGACACTGATTAACGACGGCATATATACTTTTTCAAAAGCTTCTTTAGTCGATAAAGGAATCGCGGTATTGTTGATGTCTTGCGAAGTCAATCCGAAGTGAATGAATTCTTTGTATTGTTGCAAACCTAACTTGTCAAAAGCCGCCTTGATGAAATATTCAACAGCTTTTACATCGTGATTGGTTGTTTTTTCGGTTTCTTTAATCCAAAGGGCGTCTTCCGTAGAGAAGTTCTCATACATTTTGCGCAATTCCGGATATAAGTTTTTATCAACTCCCGAAAGTTGCGGTAAAGGCAATTCGCATAAAGCAATAAAATATTCCACTTCCACCAAAACACGGTAGCGGATTAAAGCTTCTTCAGAAAAATATTGAGATAGGGAAACCGTTTTATTTCTATAACGACCATCGATTGGCGAAATAGCATTCAATTCAGTTAGTTGCATGTTGTTGTGTTGTTTTTTGAAGGGGCAAAGATAAGATAATTAGTCCATTTGGAAAAACTACGCTTTCTTTTAATCAGTTTTTATAATTTTTCCAACAGAAATTCCATTCCTTCGCTTGCATTCATTGGAATTACAGTAACCGGATTTGGAATATCGTATAACGTTGCGGGTTTCGGATCAATATAATAAATCGGAATATGATGCTTAGCGTAATTGATTAAACCTGCTGCGGGATATACTTGCAATGAAGTTCCGATGACAATCAGAATATCGGCGTTTTCTACAATTTGTGCGGCTTCTTCAATGGCGGGAACTTCTTCGCCAAACCAAACGATGTGTGGTCGCAATTGATTTCCATCTGAATCTACATCGCCTAAATTTAAATCGGTTTTCCAATCGTAAACTTCGTGATAATGTTTAGTGCTTCGGACTTTTAACAATTCTCCGTGAAGATGTAAAACGTTCGTACTTCCGGCGCGTTCGTGTAAATCGTCTACATTTTGAGTAATCACATAAACCTCATGCTCTTTTTCTAATGCTGCAACCTGAAAATGTCCTTTATTAGGTTCAACTTCGAAAAGTTGTGCGCGACGTTTGTTGTAGAAATCCAATACCAATTCCGGATTTTTAGCCCAACCGATTGGTGAAGCCACTTCCATGATATCATGACCTTCCCACAAACCATCGGCATCCCGAAAGGTTTTGATTCCGCTTTCGGCACTCATACCGGCGCCAGACAGAATTACAATTTTCTTTCTCATTATACTTTTCCGAAAGAATAGAGATTTTCCATGGTCGGTACTGCGCTTCCGCCTTCAGGTTCAAGCGTAATTCCAAAAGCATCGGCATCGGTCGTATTGTCGACGCGGTACATTTTTGAGGAAGAATCTGATGCTCTTTCCAAAAGACCAATACTCGTTGGAGCCATCGGATTTAGTTTTACCGACCAAACCTGATAAACCATACCTTGTGGCGGCTCAGGAAGACTTTGTCCGTCGATGTAAACTTCGTTTGTGGCTTTGTTCCAGAATAATTTTGCATTGGCGGTTGGCATAGCGGCTTGCCCTTCTAAACGAACAACAATATTATTTTGGTCACGGATTATGTTTAAAATATTTTCGGTAGCTTCGGATTTATCTTCTAAAGTTTTTACCGTTTGCTGCATTTTGGTTACTTCAGATTTGCTTTTTTCCACTTCAGAATTGATTTGCTCGTCCATGGAATCAGTGATCTGCAAATACATAAAACCGGCACCTAACAAAACTGCTAAGCAGGCAGCCCAACCTGAAATGGCAGCCCAATTTGTTTTTTTCTTTTTCAGTTGAATGACTTTCTCGTCATTGGCGGCCAATAATTCCCGACGGATTTTATCATAAGTTTCCGAAGAAATATTAGGCGAAACACTGTGCGAAAGATTAATCACAGCCTTTTCAATAGCCGCAATTTCGGTTCGGATAGACGGATTATCTGCCGCCATTTGTTGAACTTCAGCCATTTCATCTTCAGATAATTTTCCAAAAACGTAAAGTTCTAAAATGCCACTTTCTATATATTCTCTGCTGTTCATTATATTTTTAATAAATTCCGTAATTCGTTGATACAGTTTCGGCTTTGTGTTTTTACAGTTCCAAGCGGAATTTCTAATTCTTCGGAAACTTCCTTTTGGGTAAAATCTTTAAAAAACAGTAAATCGATAAGCTGAATGCATTTCGGTTTCAATCTTTTTATAAATTCCTGAATGCCAATCGTGTCAATTTTATTGTTGATTTTGTTGCTGTCATCCAATATATGTACGAAATTTTCAGAAGATAAGTTTTTTTGACTGTTGTTGTAGTCTTTTGAGCGCAGTTTGTCAATCGCCGTATTGCGGGCGATGTTCAGAATCCAGGTGTAAAAACGACCTTTATTTTGATCATAACTGTCTATGCCTTTCCAGATTTTTACGAAAACTTCTTGCAATACGTCTTCGGCTTCTTCTTTGTCTTTGAGAAGGTTGTAGATGATACCAAACAGACTTTTAGCGTACATGTCGTACAAAAGGGTAAAGGCTTTATTGTCTTTTTTATAAATTTGCTCTAGTAATTCTTCTTGCGTCATACGTAGGAATTAATCTCCTAAAATTAATAAACAATATTTAAAATACCGCCATTTTCATGGAAAACCTGTTTAAAGACGCTAATTATCTTGCCTATTTAGAAGAATTTATCACCGAAAACCGAAAAGAAGGCTTTTTAAAAGTGCTTCAAAGTCGAACAAAGCATTTTACTATTGCTTGTGAAGATGTTTACCAATTGCACAATACCAGTGCTGTAATGCGAAGTTGTGAAGTGTTTGGAATTCAAGAGCTTAATGTAGTGGAACAACGCTTTGGTAAGCAAATTGACAAGGAAATTGCGATGGGTGCCGAAAAATGGGTAGATATCAAACGTTTTTCAACGAATCAAGATTGTGTAAACGATTTAAAAGCGAAAGGCTATCAGATTATTGCCACGACACCGCATGAAAATGATTGTATGTTGGAAGATTTTGATATTACAAAACCTTCAGCAATTTTCTTTGGTACTGAAAAATTAGGTTTATCGGAAGATATTATGAAGCAAGCCGATGGTTTTTTGAAAATTCCGATGGTTGGTTTTACGGAGAGTTTGAATATTTCAGTATCCGCGGCGATTATTATTCAAGCGATTACCAACAGATTACGTCATTCGGATATCGATTGGAAATTAACTGAAGAAGAATTACTGGAAAAACGCATCGATTGGACAAGAAAATCAATCAAGGATATTGATTTTATTACGAAGAAGTATTTAGAAAGAGTTTAGTTTTCAGTCGCAGTCGCAGTTTTCTGTGTTTATTGGGTAATTCTCAAATAAAAAACGCTTTGATAAGTCAAAGCGTTTTTTATTTACTGTCTACTGAGACTGAAGACTTATTTATTCTTCTTCAGCAATTTATAATCTTCATAGCAACCTTTTATCGCATCCATGATTTGTAAATCGTTAGCGGTTTCGATAAAAGTATCAGAATAGCTGCATCCTTTTAAGATGTCTTTGATGTCTTTTTTGTCAATTCCCAATAATGCTGATACGGTTTCACGGTCGTATTTGGACGCTAAAACGTTACGAACAGTTTCGTCTTTTTTGAACTCGCGTAGTTTTCGCATTTCTTTCCCTTTTTTACCGAAGGCATTATAGAGTGCATCCGCAGGGTTAGACAAAGCTCCCAATACTTTTTTTACTTGAGAAGAAGAATTTCCACCCGATTCATAACCATACGGCAATCCTGAGATGCTGTATCGGTGTGCTTCGTTTAAAGCAATTAATTTGGTGTCGACTTCTAAATACCCGGTAAGCATATAACGTGGAATGAAAACTTCTTCAATTGCGAACGCTTTTTCAGTAAGCTTTACTTTAAAACCAGTTTTGTTTTTAACCCAATCCGAAGAAACACGAATTTTAATAGACTGAAATCCGATGTATGAAAAGTGTAGTGTGTCGTTTACTTTGGCTTCGATTTCAAATTCCCCCATACCGTTAGTGGTAGTTCCTTTTACGGTGTTAAGGTTGATAACATTCACATCGGCTTTAGGTAACAGATTCGATTCGTTAACCACAACTCCGGAAATTTTGGTATATCCTTTTTCCTGAGCAATCGCAGTAACCGAAAATAAGGCAAATAAAAAAACTACAAAATATTTCATACTTGTTTTTAGTTGGCCTAAAAGTACTAGATATTTTGTAGTTTCTATAGGAATTAGAAGAAAATTAACAAAAAGAATTAGCTTCTTCTTGGTCTTCTTTCTTTAGGTGCGCTTGAGTCGGAACGACGTGGTGCTCTGTCTGAACGTCTTTCGTTTCTTGGCGCTCTGTCATCTGAAGAACTGCTTCTTCTGTCTGAACGTTTTTCTCCGCCAAATCGACTTTCACCTCTTGAGCCTCTATCACCGCGTGGCGCTCTGTCTCTGTCACCACCTCTTGAGTCGCGATCTCTTGAATCTCTGTCTCTTCCACCACCGAAACTTCTTCTTTCTCCACCGCGTCCGCCGTGATCTCTTCTTCGGCTGTTAGATGCTCCGTCGTTTTTAGAAATTTCAACGTTGATTTTTCTTCCTTCTAAATGGAAGTTGTTCAAAACGTCCATTACTTTTTCTACATGCTCAGCATCAGTATTGAAGAAAGAGAAACCTTCTTTTACGTCTACTTTAAATAAATCGTCTTTACCTAAGCCAATCGTATCGCGTAAGAAGTCTTTCAATGACATCCAATCGAAATCATCTCTGGCTCCGATGTTGATGAAATAACGAACAGCGCCTTCAGTTGGAGCAGCACCAGCATCTCTGCGGTTTCCTGCTGTTTCAGAACTGATATCTCTTGATTTTTTATAATAAGCAAGGAAACGGTTAAATTCAACAGAAACCATTTTTTTGATTAATTCCTCTTTCGGAATATCTTTCAATACTTCCTCGATAGCTGGTAAATAGGTGTCGATTTCGTGATCTACTTCAACATCTTTAATTCTGTTAGCTAAGTGGAATAACTGAATTTCGCAGATTTCAATACCAGAAGGAATCGGTTTCTCTTCGAATTTCATCTTGATGATACGCTCGATTTGAGAAATCTTACGCAATTCACTTTTCGTGATAATTACCAAAGAAGTACCTGATTTTCCGGCACGACCTGTACGACCTGAACGGTGCGTATACGTTTCAACTTCGTCTGGTAATTGGTAGTTGATAACGTGAGTAACATCATCGACGTCGATACCACGAGCGGCAACGTCAGTCGCAACCAACATCTGAATTTGTCTTCCACGGAACGATTTCATAACCGCATCACGTTGTGCCTGCGATAAATCTCCGTGTAAAGCAGCTGCATTATAACCGTCTTCGATTAATTTTTCGGCAACAGCCTGAGTATCTCTTTTAGTTCTACAGAAAATAACCGAGAAAATATCCGGGTTAGCATCCGCTAAACGTTTTAAAGCTGCATAACGGTCACGAGCATTTACTAAATAAAATTCGTGCGATACATTTTGCGAACCTGAGTTTTTGTGACCAACAGTAATTTCTAACGGCTTTCTCATGAATTCACGTGCAATACGCGCAACTTCCTGAGGCATTGTAGCCGAGAATAACCAAGTAGATTTATCTTCTGGTGTATCGGATAGGATAGAGGTGATATCGTCATAGAATCCCATGTTCAACATCTCATCGGCCTCATCCAAAACACAGAAATTGATGTTTTTGATGTTCACCATCCCACGGTTGATCATATCTTGCATACGACCTGGAGTCGCTACAATAATCTGCGCTCCGCGTCTTACATCTTTCGCTTGTTCTGTAATGCTTGCACCGCCATAAACCGCTACGGTGTGAAGTCCTTTTACATATTTAGAATACTGCTTAATTTCGTTGGTAATCTGTAAACAAAGTTCGCGAGTTGGCGATAAAATCAAAGCCTGAGTGTTTCTGTCCTCAGCGTCAATTTTCTGGATCAACGGAAAACCGAAAGCGGCTGTTTTTCCTGTTCCTGTTTGCGCCAACGCCACAATATCGGTGTCTTTTTCCAATAATAGGGGAATCGCTTTTTCCTGTACCTCTGACGGATTCTCAAATCCTAGATCTTTGATCGCCAGCAGTAGCGACTCGTTAAGACCCAATTGTTCAAATTTGTTCATTTGTTATTTTTAAATTGGGTGCAAAAGTACTGCTAATTAACGAGATAAACTAGCGGAAAATATTTATTTGTGAATTTATTAATATTTGATAATCAGTAAATTACAAAAATAAGTAAATGTAAACCTTGAATATTTTAAGATTTTTGTGCCTTTTTATTGAGAATTTTACAATAAAAACTACATTTTTTGAAGATATGAAATCAGTTGTTTCACCGCTTTTCCACGATGACTGATGGCGGATTTTTCTTCCATAGAAAGTTCTGCAAAGGTTTTGTGGTATCCTTCAGCTACAAAAATCGGATCGTAGCCAAAACCATTTGTTCCGCGTTTTTCATGAATGATTTCTCCGTTGATGATTCCGGTGAATAAATGTTGCTCTCCGTTGAGGTTTAAAGCAATAACCGTTTTAAAATTGGCTTTGCGGTTGGATTGATTTTGAAGATTGGTCAAGACTTTGATCATATTATCATCATCATTTCGCTGCAATCCGGCATAACGAGCAGAATAAACTCCGGGTTCGCCGTTTAGAGCATCGACTTCCAAGCCACTGTCGTCAGCAAAACAAGGATAACCATAGTTTTTGGTTACATAATTGGCTTTTAGAATGGCGTTTCCTTCAATGGTTTCGGCAGTTTCAGGAATATCGACATCGCAACCAATATCTTCTAAACTGAGAATTCGTATATCTGAAGGAACTAATTGTTGAATTTCTTTGATTTTATTTTTGTTGTTGGAAGCGAAAACGAGCTGTAACATGAATGAGTTTTTTTTTCTGCAGCACAAAAATAACTATTGTTTTAGAGAATGTTGTTAAAAGCAGTAATTTAGTAGTGTAAAAATTAAGCATGAAAAAAGTCGTTCCATTTTTTGTTATAGGATTATTGTTTTTGCGTTGTACACCTTCGGAAACCCAACCGGAAAAGCTCTTCGATTTACCGAAAAAATTAAAAGAGATTTCGGGGATAACTTCAGTGGATAACTCTATTTGGGCTATTGCCGATAGTGGAAATAAAAATGTTCTTTTTCAGCTAACCGAAGCAGGTGATATTGCTAATGAAATTACAATTGCCAATGCCGAAAATATCGATTGGGAAGATTTAGCCAGCGATACCGAAGGGAATATCTACATCGGTGATTTCGGCAACAACGACAATATCCGAAAAGATTTGTACATTTATAAAATCAGTAAAGATTCGTTAGACACTGAAGAAACCGATGCCGTTGCTAAAATTAGTTTCAGCTATCCCGAACAAAAAGATTTTCCACCTAAAAAATTGGAATTGTTATATGATGCCGAAGCTTTTATCGTGTACAACAATCACTTCTATATTTTTACCAAAAACCGAAGCAAGAATTTTGACGGAACCACTTTGTTGTATCGTGTTCCGATGACTGCTGGAAATCATCAGGCGACTTTAATGGGTTCGTATAAAACCGATGATACATTCAATTCCGGAGCAGTAACGGGTGCGGCAATTAGTCCTAATCAAAAGCGGATTGCAATTTTAAGTCACCAGAAAGTATGGCTTTTTGAAGATTTTAAAGAGGATGCTTTTTTCGATGGTAAAATATCGGAAATTAATCTGAATCATAATTCCCAAAAAGAAGCGATTGCTTTTAAAAACGGCAACACGCTTTTTATTGCTGATGAGAAAGTGAAGAAAAGTGGTGGCATTGTATATCAGTTTGATTTGAATCCATAATTGTTTTGTTAGAATCCGAAACCTAATCCGAACGCTATTCTGTTTCCGTCAGTTCCATTAAAATAGGTTAAGCGGCCAGTTATTGAATTTAAGCCGTTAAGCCAAATTCCGCCACCAACAGCCTGATGCCATTTGTTGGAATTTTCGCCATCAACCCAAACGCGTCCGTAATCGTATCCTCCCAAAATTCCGTAACGCATCGGTATTAAACTTTGACTGATTTTACCTAGTGTGAAACGCAAATCCGAGCTTTGATAAAATGATTGTTTACCCAAATAACGTTGCGCTCGGTAACCTCTTAAATCGTAATCTCCGCCTAATGTTGCACCTTGATAAAACTCGAAATTGTTGTTTAAAAGCATTTTTCCTTTTAAAAGTGTTCCGAAAACAAGGCGACCATTGGTGGATAATTTATGACTGATTCCGTAAGCACCTTCAAGATATGGAAAGTTTCGCTTGTTGTCTGAAAGGTTCATTTTCCAATTCGCTAAAACATAAAACGTCATTCCCATAGTTGGATTGGAAATGTTGTCATAATTTTCAAAACCAAATCGCATTCCTAAACCGGCAAATTGCTGGTATTCAAATATTGTAGAAGAAACGGCTCCCGGAATATTAACGAATCTATTATTGGTTCCTTCCACTTCGATATTTTCAAAACTTGCAGAAAATTGTAAATCGCTGCCATGACGGCCAATTCGTCTAATGGATGGAGCCACTTTAAACTGCTGAATTTTAACTCGATTGAAATCCATGCCAAATGCATCATCTTCATTTATAGTTTCATTGCCATAACCAAAATAATTAATACTGAAATTGGGTGTAGTGTATTGCGCATCCAATTCAAAATTCCAATTTTTGATGGCTTTGGTGAGAATGCCGTTGTAAAAGAGTTCAAAACCTTCGGTGGCAAAATAGTAATTGCCTTTAAAAGTATGTTTTCGGGTAAACGGAGCATTAATAAACCCGTATTTGGTATAAGTAATTGCAGCTCCTAATTTTACACCATCATCCGGATTGGAACCGATCGAAGGTAAAACCATCGTTGCATCTAATGTTGGGCGTTTGTAATAATATTCATTGATGTCGTAATCGTCAGAAAGCGCAACTCTTGCATTTTTGTTGGAGTTGAAAGTATTCGGCTTCGATTTAAAATCATGAATTTTTAATCCTTTTCCGTTGTTGATGGTGTAAGTGTCTTTGTTTTGTCCACCAATTAATCGGATAAAAATAGGAGAACCGCCATCACCGTTTACGATAAAATCGTCATCTTCATCAAGACCATAAATCCAGATGTTTTTAGTGTATTTTTTATCATAAATTTTGGAAAACTGAAGTTGTTCTTCTCCCTTGATAATTCGCAGTACTTCGATTTTTGTTTTTCCGTTGTTTAGTCGGGTTATTATGAATTTGTCTTTTTTGTCGGTTCCTAAAATCAGAATTTTTTTCTCAAGAACATGATGGTATTTTACGGCATAGGCTTCTAATCCTTTTTTTCTTTCTTTTAAGGTTGCAACAATGTTAGCAGTTGTCGCATCAGTATTCATTTCTTTCGGAAGTTTTGCAAAAGCCGAATCAATAGCATCATCCGTTAAGTTTTTCACAATATCTTGAGCCTGAGCTTTCCAAGTTTCAATATCATTATTTTTAATGAACGCCAAATCAAGCGAATTTGCCGCAAAATTGAACCATTTTACATCGGCAAACTCTTTTTTAAACGATTTCATGTGCCTTGTTGCAGGCGCTCCATTGGCAATTAATTCCAGTAAGTTACCGTCAATTTTAGCAAAAGCCTGGTCGCGATCTCGAGGAATTGGCTTGTAAATAATTTTGTCGTCTTTTTTATATTCCGCCCAACGCCATTGGTCAATGTGTCGGTCCCAATCGCCAATGAGCATGTCGAATAATCGCGCTCTGATATAGGCAGTTTCATCAACTTCGTATTTTTCATCTTTGCGCAAATTTGCCAAAACATCATCGCTGCCAACAATGGCGTCCGGTTTACCGAAACTCGCAAGATCTTTGTGCTCATCGGTAGGACGTTCTTCAATCATATACAATTCGTCGCCAAAATTTTCATTGTATTTTCCTAAAGCATTTTGTTTGGGAACATAAAACAGTTTTGGATTTGAATGATAAATTCCGGCTTTATCAGCTAACTCACCAATAATAAATGGTGTGAACGGATGCGCTGTAGTGTAATAATCGTAAATAAAAGATTCTGCAGTCGTGTTTTTGAATTCGTTTTCAATGTTTTGGTCTCTAAACGCAACGGTTTGCAAAAATCGGGTAGCGCTTTTTCTGAGACCGCGCATTACGTATTCTTTTCCGTTTTTATCTTTTAAGCGCAATGATAACGACTGATGACCGCCGCCTTCGATTGAGGGTTTTAAGCCACCGTAAAGGGTGTCGAGGTAGACAACGGGAGCTTCAATAGCTTTACCGTAATAGTTGCGATAATGTTCGCCCCACAAAAAGCGATAAAATCCGCTCTTTTTTGTCATTTCAGGATGATAAACCGATGCTGCAAAAGTCTTGTCCGCTTTATACGGATAAATAGAATCTTTGGCAATATGCGGCTTTAAAACCTGATGATAGAAAAGTTCTTTTTCGGTGTTGTTTTCGGTGCTGATGAACTGTACTTCGGTACTTTTGTTTTCCTTTACTTTTAAGACGGCATATCCGTTACCGCCAAAAGAAAAATTGACTGGATAAATCGCTTTTGCCGCTTCTCTTTTGGATGCCGAACCACTGATAATTTGTTTTAAACCATCTTTTTCTATGTATTGTAAATTGTGTTCGTGTCCGGAAACGACCACAATATTGTCATTGTTCTGAATGATTGGCAAAATTCTGTTGATAAAAGCAGAATATTGCTTGTTTTGGATGTCCTGAGGACTGATTCCGGATGTTTTTCGCAATAAATTAATGAATGAACCCAAAACTGGCGTTGGAATTTTGGCTTTTGACGGATAAATTTGTTTGTCCCACGAAAACTGACCGCCGTGTGGTCCGTTGCTCATTAACGGATGATGAATTGCCAAAATCGTAACCTTATTTTGGTTCTTGTTGATGAGGCTTTCAAATTCTTCAAAAAACTTTTCACGGGTTTTGATGTCGCACTCGTCGTTAATTAGCGGAATTTTATCCCAATCTTCTAAAAACCATTGACTGTCAACGATAATCAGGGTTACATCATTATTGATTTTTACACTTTCTAAAGCACAACTGTTTTGCGGCAAAAACGCTTTTTTAGCTTTCAAGTAATCATTTACAAAAGTTTCCTGTTCTTTTAAGCCTTTGATACCGTGATACCAATCGTGATTTCCGGGAATAAAAATGGTTTTACCCTTAAAGTTTTCAGTAATTTTAAGCTGATTTTTCAATTTGATTTCCGCTAATTCCCGTTCAGGATCTTTCTTTTTGGCCGGCATTCCTAAAGGATAAATGTTGTCGCCAAGAAATAGGAGTGTAGCATTTTTATCTGCTTTTTTCAAATTTTCTTCTAAAAGTGCTAAAGTGTTTTGGGTTTGAGGTTCGTCAGCATTTCCGGCATCACCAATTAAATAAAAGGTATGTAATGTTTTTATAGAATCCGATTGATTTTCGGAAAGTGTAGCAGCAGTTTTTTTACCAAAATCTGGTTTGTATGTTGCACAAGAATGCAGAAAAAAGAGTATTAATGCGTAAGTAAATGGCTTACGTATTTGTTTTACGTTAATTACACAAAACAATTTCATAAATTAGTGGTATTAAAAATACGTTTATGAATATCATGCAAACTGCTGAAGATTTCGTGTTCAATCTTTTTAAAGAACAGCTTTCGGATTCTTACGTTTATCACAACTTCAACCATACCCAAAAAGTGGTTTCGGCAGCTAATTTACTTGCCTTGAATGAAAATGTAAAAACAGAAGATTTAGAAATAGTACTTCTTGCAGCATGGTTTCACGATACCGGTTATATTAAAGGATTTTCAAATCATGAAGAACAAAGTATATCGATTGTTCGCGGATTCCTTGAAAATCACAATAAAGATAAAGAATTTATTGACAAGGTGGCTAAATTAATTCAAGCTACCAAAGTAGATTATCAGCCGGAAAATTTATTGGAGAAAATCATAAAAGATGCTGACTATTGGCATTTTGGTAATGAAAATTATATGGCTATATGTCAATTATTGCGAGATGAATGGCAGCTAATACAGCATAAAACCTACACCGATATAGAATGGGCTACCGAAAATCGTCACGTTTTGGTTAATTGTCATCGCTATTTTACAGATTACGCTAAGGCCAATTGGCAGCAGCAAAAAGACAGAAACATTTTTTTGGTACACGAACAAATCAAGAAACTTTCCGGCGGCGAAAAAGAGTTTTCAAAATCCAAAATCAATAAGAAGAAGCTGGAAAAGCTGGAACGACCGGAACGCGGTATCGATACAATGTTTCGTACTACGTTAAACAACCACACCCGTTTGAGTGAAATTGCAGACAGCAAGGCCAATATATTACTTTCGGTAAATGCGATTATTATTTCGATTTCGTTATCGACCTTGATTCCGAAACTGGATAGTCCGGGAAATGCTCATTTGGTAATTCCTACTTTTATACTTTTAATGTCTAGTGTTGTAACTATCATTTTTGCGATTATGTCAACACGGCCAAAAGTAACCAGTGGCACATTTACCCGAAAAGACATTGAAGACAAAAAAGTGAATTTGTTGTTCTTCGGGAATTTCTACAAAATGCCGTTGCCCGAATATGAATGGGCAGTAAATGAACTGATGAAAGACCGTGATTATTTGTACAATTCCATGATAAAAGACTTGTATTATCTCGGCTTGGTTTTAAACCGAAAATACAAACTTTTGCGAATGACGTACACTATTTTTATGATAGGACTAATTGCATCGGTTTTTGCTTTTGTCTGGGCTTTTAAAACGTCTGGATATTAATTCAGTTTTACTTTTACACGGATAGCTTTTAAACCGGAAACACCTTGTAAATCTTCTACTTCCAAAAACTCAGTTGTTGGTTCCAGAATTTTTTGAAACTGAAGGTATTCGATGTATTTTTTGTATTCTTTTTCTTCATCAGCATGAGAATATACAATGGTTATTTTGCCTTGTTCAGTTATGCGCTTTTGGGTTCCTTTTTCCATGGCTTTATCTATTCGTTTTTTAACGACTTCGTAACGAGCATTGTACGAACCGTCTACATCAAAGCGCTTTTCATCCATACGGAAACGAATGGTAATCGGTGAACTGAAAACCAAAATCAGTGAAGTAACTTCTAACGGATAAGGAAGCGAATCTTTTAAAGCGTAGTGTTCCCTTTCCATTTCTGCAAGTACCTGAAGTTGCCACAAACGCATGTTGTACAAATAAGTTAGACTAAAGTTGGATTGTGGCGCAATGGAGTTTCCAATGTACATATTGTGTTCAACACCATCGGTATTAAAGCGTTCAAAGTAATGCGGAAAGATGGCTTGTGCTTCTTTTTGTTTGTCATCCAAAACCACACTAAGTTTTTTATTAATAGTGGTAAGTGTGGCGTCAAATTTTTTACGTTCGTTGTAGTAAGTACCTGTTGTATCGTCTATTTTTTCAAAATACTCCTGGATGTTTTCTGAATTTCCAGTAGCACTATTTATTGCGTTTTGTAAAATTGGATGAATTTCTGTTTCTACGTAACGGTTTATTTGTTGCTCTGTATCGGCTTTTAAATTGGTTTGGAGTTCCTTTAAATAGGATTCGAGTTCGAATTTTCGTTGTTCCAGGATTTTCAGATTTGATTTTTGATGCAGTAATGAAATAATATTAATTAAATCGTTCAATTGGTTTTGAATGTCATGCTGAACAGCATAATTTCTGGTACCCGATGATTCTTTGATATCTATTTGTCCGTAAAGCGGATAAACATCTTTAAAGACAATATCACTGAATTCGTAATCCGACTTATGATCGCTTGAAATGATATAGTTTAAAACATTGTCTTGAAATTTCCAATAAACGCTTGAATGTATTTTAGTATACTCTTTTTGTATAATTGCTTCTATTTTATTCAAAACACTGGCATTGTATCGATCAATTGTATCGGCTATAAAAGGCATAATTATGTCTAGTCTATTCGAATTAAGACTATTTAGTTCATTTTTTTTTGAGGTAACAATTTCTAAAATTCCAAACAGCTTATTTTCTTTGACAACGGGAGCCAGTATGCAACTATGAATATTTTGCTCAAGCAGATGGTTGGCAAAACTTTGGTATTCAATATTTTGTTTTAATCTTTCTACATTTGAAATTTCAACTTTTTTCTGCTGATTAATTAAAGTGTCGTATATGCTTACAGGCAATATGGTTTTGCACATAATTTCGGATCGATTGCCTAAAATGAAACTATTAATTCGTCTTTCATTCGGAATGATTTCCTTTCCTAATAATGAGGTAAAGCCAATCTTGATGTTTGATATTCTAAAAATCGATTGAAATATTTTAGAAAAGTTATCAATATTAGGTTTTGTTTCTTCATCATTAAGTTTGTTCAAGCCTGTTTTAAGATTTGAAATTGCATTTTCTGTAGTTGCATCATAAAGTACAACGATACCAAAACCTTTCAATAGCCAACTTTGAGGTGGAAATTTTTCTTTCCATAGTTCTACGTTTTCAAAATTGTCAATTAGAATTTCGATATCTTTTTGAGTAATTGTAACGGACTTTTCTGTTGGTATAATTTCTAGAAAATCGGCATTGTATAGAATGCGATAGTGTCTTGTTATGCCTTCAGAATCAGGAATATCATAGTAGAGTGGTTTGCTGAAATCAAACTTTTGATTGTAATGGGCGTTGAGAATCAAACAACAATTCATTACATAAAACTGATCTTTGTCGAAATCTCTGATGGAAATGTCAAATTCACTTCCAGCATCAGCCAATATTTTTTTAAATCTTTCAGTATAATTGAAAGTAATATTTAAAAAAGGAATAGTAACGGCTTTTATTTCATTATGAGTTAGAGCTGTTGGAAATAAATCTGCAAGCAAATGTTGAATTAATGTTTCATTCTCATTAATTTGATCCATATTCTCAAAACCGTTCCTTATATTGGAAATCTCCGAAGTTTTTTCTATCAATGCTTTCGCATAATTCGAGCGATAATCAATATTGGAAGCAGCTATATCTTCTAAGGTTTCTAATACTTTGTGGAAAGAAATCTTTATTTCAAAAGGGCTATGCTTAAATTCGTTAAAATTCATTGTATTTCAAATAGGTTTTATAAAGTTAGTGAATAATATGTTAGCTTATTGTTTGATATTGAGCGGTTAAATGGAATTAAGTATTATACTTAGAATCTTCTTTTATATTTTTTTCTTCTAGTTTTAAAGTTTAATTCTATAGGTTTGAATCAGTGTCGATTAGGAGCAAAGTTAAAAAAATCAATCATTTGATTAAAAAATTTGTTTAAATCAAAAAAAGTTATATCTTTGTCCTGAAATTAAAGCCCTAAAAATTGAAAAAAGACGAAACTACTGAAGAGAGAATTAAAGAAGCGGCCAGAGTTGTGTTTATGAAAAAAGGTTATGCTGCTACCAGGACTAGAGATATTGCAGATGAAGCTGGAATTAATTTAGCCTTGTTGAATTATTACTTTAGAAGTAAAGAAAAGTTGTTTCATCAGGTGATATTTGAAAAAGTGCAACAAATTTTTGGTGTTCTTTTTCCGGTTCTAACAAACGAAAGCTTAACGCTAGAAGATAAAGTACAAGCCATTGTTGAAACGTATACAAAAATGCTCCTTGAGAATCCTGATTTGCCAATTTTTGTATTTAGTGAGTTGAAAAATAATCCTCAGCTTTTTGACGGAAGAATCAAGCTCGATGCTATTGTTAATTCATCCTTTGCAAAACAATTGTATGATAAAAAGCCAGAGGTTAATCCAGTTCATTTTATGATTAGTGTTCTTGGTCTTACGGTTTTTCCTTTTTTGGCAAAACCAATGATGTTTGCTTCAGGAATGGCAACTAATGAAACTTTTGAAGTGCTGATGGATGAAAGGAGAACTTTAATTCCACATTGGGTAAAAATTCTTCTGGAAAAAGAATAGCTATTTTTTTATCCATAAATTAATCAAATGATTAAAACAAATTTTTAAATTAAAAACAAAAAAATGAAAATGAATTATGTATTACTGTTGTTGTTTTTAACAACGTTTTCTAAAGCTCAGGAAGTGAGAATCCTAACTTTAGAAGAATGTCAAAAAGCTGCCATAGAGCAGTATCCATCGACGAAAAAGAAGGAACTTATTTCAAAGAGCCTTGAGTATTCGATTTCTAATATTTCTAAGGGATATCTTCCTCAGCTTTCGGGGGTTAATCAATTGTCTTGGCAATCTGATGTAACTAAATTTCCGGTATCAATTCCGGGTGTTGATATGCCCGAGATAAGCCAAACACAATACAAAGCTTATACGGATGTTAACCAATTGATTTTTGACGGAGGTGTTATCAAAAACAGAAAAAAAACTGAACAGGCAATCAATAAAATTGATTTGCAATCTGTTGAGGTTGAATTGTATGCGGTAAAAGACAGAGTTAATAATTTATATTTTGGAATCCTGCTTTTAGACGAACAAGCAGCACAAAACGAATTGTTGAAAACCGATATTAAAATCGGGCTTAAAACAGTGGAAGCACAAATTATTAATGGTACCGCATTTCGCAGCAGTGCTGAAATCCTGAAGGCAGAACTGTTAAAAGCAGAATTACAAGCCATCGAAATCAAAAACAGCAAAATTGCTTTTGTTCAAATGTTGTCGCTTTTTACAGGTTTTGAAATCAATGAAAAGAGCATTTTTGAAAAACCAGTTCCGACATCAACAGTTGCAACAATCAATCGCCCGGAACTGCAATTATTCGATTATAAAAATCAGAAGCTGGATGCCGATAAAAAATTAATCAGTATAAGAGATACTCCCAAAATAAGTTTGTTTGCTCAATCTGGAATGTCAAACCCGGGATTAAATATGTTTGAAGAAGGTGTGCAAAGTTATTTTATCGGAGGTATTCGTCTAAACTGGTCGATGTCGTTTACCAAGAAAAAAGAGAAAGCAATTTTAGATATCAAAAAAGAAATGAATAACGCAGATCGAGAAACATTTCTTTTCAATACTAATCAGCAACTCAAACAACAAAATGCCGAAATCAGTAAGTTACAAGAGTTCATTGATACAGATGCAAAGATAATAATGTTAAGAAGCAGTATTAAAAAAGCTTCATTAGCACAACTGGAAAATGGTGTCATTGACAGTAATGATTACTTGCAGGAGGTAAACGAAGAAAACAAAGCAATGCAAAACAAAAAAGCCCATGAAATAGAATTACTCATGGCATTGTACAAAGAAAAAACAATAACTGGAAACTAATTCTTTAAGAAATATGAAAACTAAATTAATCATAGTAATTGCAGCACTGTTCTTATTATCATGTGGTAACAACGAAAATGAATTCGATGCAACAGGAACATTTGAAGCTGTAGAAACCATTGTATCAGCACAGGCAAGTGGCCTTATCAAAGAATTGAGTATTGAAGAAGGACAGGTTCTTAAAGCAGGTCAAAAATTAGGATATATTGATACCGTTCAGTTGTCGCTAAAGAAAAAACAATTGGAAGCACAAATGAGTGCAATTATAAGTAGAAAACCAAATATTGCCGCTGAAACTGCTGCTTTACAGGAAGATTTGAAGCATGCTAGAAGAGAGCAAAACCGTATTGCAAATTTGGTAAAAGCGGATGCAGCAACCCGTAAGCAATTGGATGATGCCGGTAGTCAGATAGATATCATTAAGAAGAAAATTGCTGCGCAACACACTTCTTTAGGAAATTCTGTTTCAAGTTTAGGTGAAGAGGCGGAAGCTATTAAGGCACAAATTGAGCAAATCAACGACCAGCTCGAAAAATCACAGATTATCAATGAATTGGATGGAAGCGTTATTACAAAATTTGCTGAAGAGAGCGAGATGACATCAACTGGTAAAGCATTGTACAAAATAGCTGATTTATCGACGATAACCTTAAGAGCCTACATAACTGGTAATCAATTTTCTAAAGTTAAAATCGGGCAAAAAGTAACTGTTTTTGTTGATTCTGAAGCCGATAGCTATAAAAAATACGAAGGAATTATTGAATGGATTAGCGACAAAGCCGAGTTTACACCAAAAACGATACAAACAAAAGAAGAGAGAGCTAATTTGGTTTATGCTGTTAAAATAAAAGTGAAAAACGACGGATTGCTTAAAATTGGCATGTACGGCGAAGTTAAATTGTAAAACGTGCAATAATGGAAGCTATTAAAAAAGATATTGACCATTCCGAACAAAACAGCCATGCTGAAATTGCCGTACGAGTTGAGAATATTTCAAAAGCTTATGGTAAGCAAAAGGAAATAGTAGCAGTAAACAATGTTTCATTTACAGTAAACCGTGGCGAAATTTTTGGCATCATAGGTCCAGACGGAGCAGGGAAGACGAGTTTGTTTAGAGTATTGACTACTTTGGTTTTACCAGACAGCGGTATAGCTTCAGTAGATAGTTTTGACATTGTAAAAGACTATAAAAAAATCAGAAACAATGTAGGTTACATGCCTGGTAAATTTTCGCTGTATCAAGACATGACTATCGAAGAAAATCTACGTTTTTTTGCCACTATTTTCAATACAACTATAGAGGAAAACTACCATTTGATTGAGGATATATACAGTCAGATTGAAAAGTTTAAAGACAGACGGGCAGGGAAGTTATCGGGAGGAATGAAACAAAAATTAGCTCTTTGCTGTGCTCTTATCCACAAACCAACAGTACTTTTTCTAGATGAGCCTACAACCGGGGTAGATCCTGTCTCACGAAAAGAATTTTGGGAAATGCTGAAAAGGTTAAAAAAGCAAAACATCACTATTATGGTTTCTACACCTTATATGGACGAAGCTACCATGTGTGATCGAATTGCATTGATGCAGGATGGTAAAATTCTTTCGATCGATTCACCACAAAACATTATGTCCAATTATCCAAAGCAATTGTATGATGTAAAGGCTAATAATATGTATGGAGTGTTGAAATCTTTAAGCCATTGGGGTAATACGGACAATAGCTATGCCTTTGGGGAATATGCTCATCTAACAGTTTTGAATGAGCAAAGTGATACTATTTCAGAAATCGAAAACTATCTGAAAACACAAGGACATTCTGATATAGAAGTAAAACTTGCTAAAGCAACAGTAGAAGATAGTTTCATGCTGTTATTATTTGATAAAAATAAACATGATGGAAACGAATAGGGAAATATCTATTAAGGCCGAAAAAATATGCAAACGCTTTGGTGATTTTACAGCGGTAAAAGAAATCAGCTTTGAAGTGTATAAGGGTGAAATATTTGGCTTTTTAGGAGCGAATGGAGCAGGGAAAACCACCGCCATGCGTATGTTGTGCGGTTTGTCTATACCAACTTCGGGTTCTGCTACCATTGCAGGCTATGATGTGTTTAAGGAAACTGAAAAAATCAAAAAACACATTGGTTACATGAGTCAGAAATTCTCCTTGTATGAAGATTTAACTATTTTGGAAAATTTGGAATTTTTTGGAGGCATATACGGCCTTTCCAATGAGCAGATTAAATCAAAAAGTGAGCAACTTATTACAAAACTGGGCTTACAGAAAGAAGCAAATAAACTTGTAGCCAGCCTTCCTTTGGGATGGAAACAGAAGTTGGCATTTTGTACAGCCGTATTCCATGATCCTGAAATTGTATTTCTTGATGAGCCAACAGGAGGTGTCGATCCGGTAACTAGGAGACAATTTTGGGATTTGATTTATGAAGCAGCTGAACGGGGTATTACCATTTTTGTAACCACACATTATATGGACGAAGCAGAGTATTGTAATCGTATTTCGATGATGGTTGATGGAGCGATTTCCGCATTAGGATCACCAACCGATTTGAAAAATCAGTTTAACGTCGCCACTATGGATGAGGTATTTTATCAATTGGCGCGAGTTGCCCAAAGAGGCGATTAACATTAGCACTTAAAAATATGAAACAGTTTTTAATGTTTGTACTAAAGGAGTTTTTCCACGTATTGCGTGATAGAAAAACGCTGTTCATTTTGTTTGGAATGCCAATCGCCCAGATTACGTTATTTGGTTTTGCGTTAACCAATGAATTGAAAAACTCTAAAATTATCGTAGTTGACAATGCAAAAGACCAAAGTTCACAAGCAATAATCACCAAGTTTGAGAGCAGTCGTTATTTTGAAATTGAGAAGACTCCGTTTTCACAAAAAGAAATTCTGGAGCAATTCAGGAACGGGAAAATCAAGGCGGCTATAGTGTTACCTGCCAATTTCAATAATGATTTAATGCACCAGCATAAAGCACAAATTCAGGTTTTGGCAGATGCATCAGATCCGAACACCGCAACGACAATAACCAACTATGCGTCGGCAATTATTAACGATTACCAAAAAGACATAAATAACACGGTTCAAATACCTTACCAAATTAAAGCGGAAACCCGAATGTTGTATAATCCGCAAATGAAAGGAGTTCACAATTTTGTTCCGGGTGTAATGGCAATGGTGCTAATGCTTATTTGTGTGATGATGACGGCTATTTCAATTGTCAAGGAAAAAGAAATGGGCACTATGGAAATTCTTTTGGTGTCGCCATTCCGGCCAATAATGGTTATTCTGGCTAAAGCAGTTCCGTATTTCATTTTATCGTTAATCAATTTAGGTACCATCTTATTGTTGAGCGTATATGCGATGGATTTGCCCATTCAAGGAAGTTTGTTGTTACTCGTTCTCGAAAGCGCATTGTTCATAACCTGTTGTTTGGTTTTAGGTATTTTGATATCCATAAATACTACTTCACAACAATTAGCTATGCTGGTTTCATTAGTAGGGATGTTAATGCCAACAATGATTTTCAGCGGATTCATGTTCCCGATTGAAAACATGCCCAAAATATTGCAATTATTTTCCAATATAGTACCATCGAAGTGGTTTTATATAATTGTCAAAAATATAATGATAAAAGGATTGGGGTTTGAATCTGTGTGGAAGGAAACGCTTATTCTTTTGGGTATCACTTTGTTTCTGCTATTAGTGAGCTTAAGAAAATTTAAAATCAGATTGGAATAATTATGAAAACATTACTTTTTCTCCTACGAAAAGAGTTCCGTCAGATATTCAGGAACAAATCGATTTTGGCTATTATTTTTATGATGCCAACCATCCAGCTATTGATATTGCCTTTAGCTGCCAATTATGAAGTGAAAAACATCAATATTTCTATTGTTGATAATGATAAATCGGGTTATTCTAAAGAATTAATCAGTAAAATTTCGGGGACTCCTTATTTCAAATTACAGAGTTATGAGTCGTCTTATACAAAAGCTTTGAAAAATATTGAAAACGATGCAGCCGATTTAATTTTGGAAATTCCAAAAGGATTCGAGCGAAATCTAATCCGTGATAATGAAGAAAAGTTATTTGTTGCCGTAAATGCCATTAACGGAAGTAAAGCGGGTTTGGGAGCCAATTATCTGCAACAGACCATAGCCGATTTTAATCATAATATCCGAATGAAATTGAAAAATCCTTCATCTTTCTATGAAATGCCAACAATCGAAATAAGATCTGAAAACTGGTTCAATAAAAACCTCAATTATCAAAAGTATTTTGTACCCGGAATTCTGGCCCTGTTGGTTACTTTGGTTGGAGGTTTTCTTGCTACGCTCAATATTGTTAAAGAAAAGGAAATTGGTACTATCGAGCAGATTAACGTAACTCCTATAAAAAAACACCATTTCATACTTGGTAAACTTATTCCATTCTGGATATTGGCTAATATCGTTTTTACGATAGGATTGTTATTGGCACGATACATATATGGTATTGTGCCAGAAGGCAATATGTTGGTTATGTATGCTTTTGTGGCGATTTATTTGCTAGCAATACTAGGTTTTGGTTTGTTGGTTTCAACTTACTGTGAATCTCAACAACAGGCGATGCTGGTCATGTTTTTCTTTCAATTGATTTTCTTGCTTTTGGGTGGCTTGTTTACGCCTATCGATAGTATGCCGGAATGGGCCATCTGGATTTCCAAATTGAATCCTGTTGCCTATCTGATTGATGTGATGCGGATGTTTATTTTAAAAGGCAGCGGTTTTCACAACGTATTGCCACATTTTGCCTGTATCATCGTTTTTGCTTTAGTTTTTAATATTTGGGCAGTAATCAATTATAAAAAAACCAATTAATATCAATCATTAAATTAAAAGTGTATGAGTCGTATTCACTTATTTGAAATTGAAGACCAAAAATGGTTTCCAACTTTTCTTAGAAATTACATGACAGATTTTTTACAGTTTCTATCCAATAAAACAAAATTGTACCAACCTGTAATTCCTGTAATTGAAAAAGGATTAGAGGCTTCTAAAAACAATCAAATAATAGATTTAGCTTCAGGCGGCGGAGGTGGTCTGCTTTGGCTCAATACCGAACTTTTAAAAACTAAGCCAGATTTGAAAATTCTCTTGACCGACTATTATCCCAACAAAAAAGCTTTTCGCTATACTCAAAAACAAGCCGAAAATTTTGAATTTGTTGCAGAACCTGTGGATGCCCGCAATGTTCCTGAGAATTTTAAAGGATTACGTACTCAATTTTTGTCATTCCATCATTTTGAAACTGATGACGCCAAGCAGATATTACAAAATGCAGTAAATACCAAAAGTAATATAGCCATTTTTGAAGCTCAGGAGCGAAGTTTTCTGAGTATTATGGTAATGCTGCTTTCACCAATATCGGTTTTGTTGGTAACGCCATTCATTAAGCCGTTTAGTTTTGGGCGCATAATTTTTACCTATTTGATTCCAATAGTTCCTATCTGTGTTTTATGGGACGGAGTAGTTTCGTCCTTAAGAACCTATTCTGTTGAAGAAATGAAAGAATTGGTTAAAGGGCTTGAAAATCAAGATGCTTTCAATTGGGAAATCAATAAAGTGAAAGGGAAATCGGGTTATGTAATCTATTTATTAGCTACTTTAAAATAATGACGTTTTAAGAACAACTATAAAAGTAAAAATTACAATCATAAAGTATGTGAAGAACGCTTTATGAAGATTTAAACAATGTCTAATTAAACCCAAAATAATAGTTTATGTTAGAATTAAGACTTAATTGTGAAAATTGCGGACAATCGCTTCCAAATGATAGCGATCAAGCCATGATATGTAGTTTCGAGTGTACATTCTGTTTAGACTGTGTACAAAATATATTAGAAAATACATGCCCAAATTGCGATGGAGGTTTCGAGAAAAGACCAACACGACCACAAAAATTACTTTTGAAATACCCTTCAGCAATAGAATTGTTTCATAAGCCTGTTGATATTATTGCGTTTCAAAAAGTATTGAGAGAATATAAAAATACAGATCCAAGAAAAAGATAAAACCTTAATTTTTTAAATATGATAAAAGCAAAACTGGAGAATTATCATTTTAATCTAAAAAATATTTCAGAATATGATTTTTTCTGGATTAATTATGAATTTCTTAAAAAATCGCCAAAAACAGAATTAAACATAACAAGAAAAAGTAATATAAATTATTTTCTTTCCATAATGAAAACAGATATGAGTTTAAGTGATATTCAATGGGTTTTTAAAAATAATACAATTGTCTACAAAAGAATTCTTAATGCAAAACGGAAAATGATGAATGATGTAAGTAAGTATCAAATAGAAGTTTTTAAAACTTCTATTAAAAATGGTAAACAAATGCAGAAAATTAAAAGTGATTTACTTTTCATATACCCAAATCTTAAAGTTGATTTTGACCTTGAGGATATCGACAGAGTTTTGCGTGTGGAAGGCTTTTTTAGTACAAATGACATTATCAAAGTTGCTTTATTGCATAATCCAGTATGTGAAATTTTGTCTGATTTTGAATAAAGTATCTAAAAAACTAATTTACTTTTTTAGATACTGATTATGGGTTTTTGAATTTGACAATAGAGTTTATAAACAATTGTGATTTCGGATGAATTAAAATTTGTACTTGAAATTCGAGAAGAAGTCAATTTGCTTTTAAAGTGTTAAACTACCAAATAGAAAGATTTCCTTTTATTTCCCATATTTCGTCAATATCATCAAGAGCAATGGATATCGAATCATTAAAAGCGGGTTGATCTTCTTGTTTTAAGATAATAGATTCGGAATCACTATCTTTTTGGATAAAAGCGATAAAAAAACCTTTCTTTTGGCTGATTACAATATATAACTCGTTTTCTCTTGTTTCTGGTAATTCAATTTTTTTACAGATTGCGAATGTACTCGTGGGGCTCTGATTCTCTTTTTTTTGATTTTCAATTTGAAAAATAAGCGTGTCTTTATCAAAGTTAAAAGGCAACTTAGCCGATGGAAGTCTTGATAGCGAACTTAATTGACCACGAGTGTATTGATAGATTAATTCTTTAGAAATGATGGAAATTTCCTGCTCATCTGTTATTTGTTCGTTTTCCTTTCTGAACAATTCGTGTAAATCGATACTGTGTTCAAGACATTTCTGAATTATTTTTTGATAATCAAGCGTGTTTCTCTTTTTCCAGGTAGAAATGGTATTGGGTTTTACATCTAAAATTTTCGCTAACTCGAGATCGGTCTTTACGTTTAACGATTTTTTCAATCCTTTTATCGTATTTTTCGCAAATTGCGAATTATTTTCTTGCATAAGAATAAATTTTAGACTAGCTTTACTATAAAGTGTAAGAATAAGACGAGTTATTCGTTACGGTAATGATTTAAATTCGCAATAATTAATATTTTCTCACTCCTTAATAATTTAACAAATGCCGCTAATCTTTGTGTGTGAGAGACGACTAGCTATTTTGTTGATGATTAGCAAGCTATAAAAAAAATAAATATTTACAATGAAATTGTGATTATTTAGAAGAAGTCTATATAAAAATTTATTAAAATTAATATTTAACAAGATAAAAGCCTCAAATAATAAAAATATTAAATGTCAAGTAAAAGAAAATTGCATTCAAATAAAATGACTTTTTGCGATTTTTTGATTTAAAAATTAAATCTGAGTGATTTATGCATCTTAAGTCAAAAGATTATCCCTAAATCTGCAAAAATAAAATGAGAATGATTTAATGATGATGGTTTGAAGGTGTTGTAAAAGCATCAGACAGAGTAAGAAAGGGAGAGGTGAAAAGTTTGATTTTTTAAGTGGTTACAAGTATATGAGTTAAGCTCATAAAGCAAAAATAAATTAACCCGTAAAATTATCGCTTATGAATTGGAAGCCTACTCTCAGGGATAAATCTTTCCTTGTATGCTGTCTTTCGGTATTGTCTTTTATGATTCAAACCGTTGCTACAGGACAGGTTAGCTATGTGAATGCCAGTACACTGGTGTCTTCAGATCACGCAACTAGCCCTTTAAATGCTACTATTTATGATAATTCATACACGACTCTTAATTCGTATGGAGGTGTAGCTGTTGGTCTAGGGAGTTATAGTGGAAAAGTTGAACTCGAATTCCCATCTACTTTGCCCGCAGGTAAAACAACATTTATTAGAATCGATTTTGATCAGGATGTTCTTAATGCCTTGTTAGGAGGAAATTTAGGAGGAGGATTAGCAGATCTTTTAGGAACAGTTGTTTTGGGGAATCATTATTTTACGGTTGCGGCCAAAAACAATGCGTCAACAGTAGCAATTTATTCCAGTCAAAATAACTTTTCTACAGAAGCTGGTAAACTGATAAAAGACGTTAATGGGAATTTTTATTTTGCCATAACGCCCAATCAGCCATATAATAGAGTTGAGATTACAGATACTACTAGTGCACTTCTGTTGGGAACTTTTAATAGTATGCGGGTTTATCACGCTTATTATACAGATGGTACGAATGTCTGCATTTCTCCATTTGCAACTTCTTTTGACGGAACCGGTGGAACTGTTGATTTGCTAGGTTTAGGCGCAGCTGGCGTTTCTAATTCTGAAAATGCAATTGATACTAATGCTAATAGTTATTCCCATATAAGTTTAGGTGTGTTGTCTTTGGCCGGAACGATGAGTCAGACGGTATATTTCGACGCGTTATCAAATCCAACAGATCAGGTGCATGTTACAGTGCAGTTGGATAATCCGTCTATATTATCGCTTGGCTTGTCTGATGGCTTTAAAATTGAAGCCTTAAACGGAACGAATGTTGTACATACCCTCGATGTTGGAACTGTTCTAGATTTAGATTTGTTAGGCTTATTAAGTGGAGGTCAAAAAGCCACCATACCGATTTCGCCTGGGCAACCATTTGATAGGGTTAAATTGACTTTGTCATCACTTGTTCAGTTGAATCTTACCAAAGGCGTTCGTTTTTATGACGTATACAAATCACCCGCTGCTCCAACTATTGCGTTAAGTTCTCAAAACGCAACAATATGCGAAGGACAATCGGTTACATTGTTAGCAGATACGGCCAATGACAACGAATTAGTATGGTTTGATTCTTCTACTAGCAATACTCCAATAGCGGTTACCGCATTTAACGTCGGATATACCACGCCAGTTTTAAATACTACCACAACATATTATGTGGCAAGTCGCAAAATTGGATGTCCACAGTTATCATCAAGGATTCCGGTTGTTGTGACGGTGTTAGATTTACCAACAGCAGCAGACATTACTATAAGTAGTCCAATAACTGCAAGTTGCTCGGGTGAGGCCATTTTAAATCCAACAACGCTTATTGCAAATTCTTCTTTCAATTATTACACTGACCAATTGATGAGTCAGGAAATTGATACTGGTTTTTCAGGACATTCGGGACTTACGTATGTTAAAAATACAACGAACGGTGAATTAACCATAACAGGTTTGAATTCTGGAAATACTCCAATGACTTATTTCATAGCAGTCGAAGTAGCCGGTTTGTGTGAAAATGCAGCGAATACTTTGTTACCTGTTGAAGTTGTTTTCCCAACTCAGACTTTGCTAACAGTTTCCCCGACACTATCAGGATGTGGTTCTGTAAATCTAGCTGATGCTATTGTCGGTTTTGACACAACCGGTGCAACAACCTACAGTTTTTTTGATGGAGCTAGTAATCCAATAACAGCGGAAGATGCTCAAAATATTAGCGTAAACGGAACGTATTATGTTCAGGCTTCAAATGCTTCAAATGTTTGTGCTTCGGTTATGCAGGAAGTGGTCGTTACGGTTAATCCGTTACCAGTATTACAAGTTAATCCAACTACTTATAATGTGAATATAGGAGATAGTGTAACGTTAACGTACACTTCAGACGCAACAGTTATTTGGTATGATTCAGATGGTAATGCATTGGCTTCAAATATTGCGGGGCCTTTTACTACATCGGGAAGCTTTACATTCACTGCAGTAGCGAGTAATTCATTGTGTAATACTACAATAACTGTAACAATTGTTGTTAATGATCCGGCGAATTGCGGCATAGCAACAAGAAGAGTTTATGCAGAAACTCAAACCGAAGGTTCTATAATAACAGGTGGAGTTTCAAATAACAACCAAGCCATAGACAACAATCCACAAACGTATTCCACAATTACAACTGGTTTAGGTCTTTTAGGCGTGGGTACAACTTGGCAGACACTTCAATGGAATTCAACCATACCGGCCGGTACGCCATTAACCGTAAAATTAGGTACCGAATACAGTGGTTTAGCGTTAATTGGAGCCATATCAGTTGTCGGAACCAAAAGAAACGGAATGGGTGTACCGGAAGACATCGGAGTTATTCAGCCACTTTCGGGGACTTTACTTGATTTGCTTCCAGGAGAGAATTGTTTTGAGTATACGTTTGTACCGTCAAATATTACGGGACCCAAACCATACGATGGTGTTAGAATCATTGTTGGCTCTGTGCTAAGTGTGGCTCAAAATGCCAAAGTTTATGAGGCTTATTATTATGTTGAAGAAAACCCCGCAGTTTGTTCACCGGGAGATATAGAAGATGTTTTTCATGGAGTTTACGATTTGGGAATAGGAGTTTTAACCAGTACAACAAGTGTTCAAAATCCGTGGAATGCCGTTGATAATGATGATGACAGTTTTGCTACAATGTACAACGGAGTAGGAGTGCTATCAGCTTCAGATTTAACGGTTAAATTTAAAACCGCTTCACAACCAACAGATATTCTTAAAATAAAATTGACTAAATCCGGTTCGGTATTATCCGTAGGAGCATTGGCAGGATTTACTGTGCAGGCTTATATGGGCAATGTTCCGGTTGGAAATCCTCTTATCGCTGATGGTTCCACTGCAAATATAGAACTGCTTAATGGGGGTAGTGAAATAATCTTTGTTTCAAACACGCAATTACCATCCTATGACAGAGTAAGAATCCGTTTAGGAGGTGTTGCCAATGTTTTAGATTTTGTGCAAGTACACTATGTGAAACGTGAGGCATTAATTGATATCACAGATACTCCAGATACTACCATTACAGTTTGTCAGGGAGGAAGCGTAAGTATTGTTCCGGATGCCTGTACAACTTACCGTTGGTATGATGCTGCAACGGGAGGGAATGTTTTGGCGGATGGAATTTCATATACAATTCCAGCCAATATTACAGGAGGAACTTATGATTTCTTTGTTCAGCCGATTCGTGGAGGTTGCGAAGTTTTATCACGTACAAAAGTAACCGTAACAGTGATGCCTGCTGCACCTGAACCTTATTTAATGGATGTTTTGGTGAATGCAACGACAGATACGACCATTTGTAGCGATACAGGAAATGTCACTTTAACAGCACAGTTAAGTTCAGTAGCAGCAGTAGTAACCAATCCGGTTTATTATTGGTATAGTTTTGACGGAACCAATCAGGTTTTGATACCGGGACAAAACGGAAATGTATTACAATTAACAGGATTGACACCAGGTACATACACCTATTATGTCGGAGTTAGTTCTGATGAATATTGTGAAACATTACAACCAGACAGAAAATCTGTAACCTTCACAATTTTACCATTTTCTACAGATGCAGATATTCAAATTGCTAATCAAAATGTTTGTATTGGAAATCCAGTAATTTTAGAACCAAACAGTTCACTGACAAATCCGCAGTTCAGCTGGTATTTTACAAACGATACAACCCAACCGGTTTCAAATGGAACTTTTGGTGGAATTACTTATCTGATAGATGCCAACGGCGTATTAACGGTTACAGGATTAACCACTTTGAATAGTCCGTATACGTATTATATTTCGATGGCAAGTGATACGACCTGTTCCAATATGCCTGGAACGTTAAAAGCGGTTACCGTTCAGGTAAATGATACTGTAACACCAACAACTACAGAAGCGATACAAAGCTTTTGCGAGTCTGAAAATCCAACAGTAGCAATGCTACAAACCAATGAAGCTGGAACAATTTGGTATGATGCACCAGCGAATGGGAATATTATTTCTTCATCAACTGCATTGGTTGACGGAATGATTTATTACGGAAGTTTGACAGATAATGTAACGGGATGTTCCAGTTCAACCCGATTAGAGGTCACCGCGCAAATAAATGTTGTTGCTACACCGACTACAACCGATGCGATACAAGATTTTTGTAGTGCTGACAGTCCAACAGTGGCTTCACTTCAGGTAAACGAGACAGGGGTAATTTGGTATGATGCACCATCAGGTGGTAATGTAATCGCTCCAACAACAGCTTTAGTAGACGATGGAATTTACTACGCCGGAATTACGGATGTTGTTACCGGATGTTCGAGTACATCACTTTTAGCTGTTACTGTTAATCTTAATAGTACTGCTACACCAACTACAAATGACACAACGCAGGATTTTTGTGGATCTGACAATCCAACAATAGCAATGCTTCAGGTAAACGAGGCTGGAGTTATTTGGTATGATGCACCAATGGGAGGAAATGTCTTGATTTCAACAACACCATTAACGGATGGCGGTATTTATTATGCTGGAATTACGGATGCTGTTACTGGATGTTCTAGCGTCTCACTTCTTGCGGTTACTGTTAGCCTTAATAGCGTTTCAACACCAACCACAACCGATACTACTCAGGAGTTTTGTGCTTCGGATAGTCCTACTATAGGAATGCTTCAGGTTAATGAAACGGGTGTGATTTGGTATGATGCGCCAACAGGTGGAAATGTTTTATCATCAACAACACTATTAGTTGACGGACAAATTTATTATGCTGGAATTACAGATAGTGTAACTGGCTGTTCAAGTGAAATTCTTCTTGCAGTCTCTGCAAATCTTGATGAGGGACAGACTCCTACAACCACTGGAACAATACAAGATTTTTGCGAAGCTGACAATCCAACAATTGCTTCGCTTCAGGTTAATGAAGCTGGAGTAATTTGGTACGATGCACCAACTGGAGGAAATGTTTTAGCTTCAACCACACTTTTAGAAGATGGAACTACCTATTACGCAGGAATGACTGATTCGATTACTGGATGTTTGAGTACAACACTTTTAGGAATAACGGTTAACTTTAATGCCAGTGGTCCGGCAACAATTAACGGAGGATTGAACACGACTTGTATTTTGTCATCGGTTACGTATACAACAGAATCCGGCATGAGTAATTATATATGGACTGTAAGCGACGATGGTCTTATTACTGCAGGTGGAGGAGTTAATGATGACTTTGTTACTATAACATGGCAGCAGCCGGGCGTAAATTCAGTTGGGGTGTCATACAACAACAGCTTGGTTTGTAATCTACCGAGTTCTGAAACCTTAAATATTGTGGTGGAAATTTGTGTTGGAGGCGTTGGGGAAGATCCTTGTCTTACTGTTTACAATGAGTTTACTCCAAACGAAGACGGTTCCAACGATACTTTTAATATTAAATGTGCAGAGTTTTATCCTAATAACAAATTGGCAATTTATAATCGCTATGGCAATTTGGTTTTCGAAACCAGAGGTTATGCAAACGATTGGAGAGGAATTTCCAATGTTAGTAACACTTTTGATGGTAATGTTTTGGCAACAGGCACGTACTACTATACTTTCGAATCTGGAGATGCTGAAAACATCATTAAGTCAGGATGGTTATTTATAATGCGATAAGTGAAAATCAGTCTTTTTAAAATCCACAAAAAAACAATTTATGAAAACGAAGATAAATACCACATTATCAAAGTTAATCACAGTATTGACTTTGGTTTTCCTTCCGCAAGTAACGCTGTCACAACAAAGCCCCGAATATACCCAATACATGTACAATACTATGATGGTAAACCCCGGATACACAGGTTCGGTAGGAGCTTTAGAGGCTAATTTATTGCTCAGGAAGCAATGGGTTGGAATTGACGGAGCGCCACAAACCGGTACTTTAGGCGTTCATTCGCCAGTAGGAAATAAAAAAATCGGTTTGGGGCTTAATATTATCAGTGATAAATTAGGGCCGTCTAGTGAAAATACTCTTGCGGGAAATGTTTCCTATGCTATAGATTTAAATTACAGAACAAAACTGGCATTTGGAGCAAAAGCGGGTATTCGGGTGTTGGATATCGATTGGTCAAAAGGTCGTTATTACGATAGTAACGATGTGTTGCTGAATACCAATATCAACAACAAAATGATGGGTTTAATAGGCTCCGGTATCTACTTTTATTCAGATAAATGGTACGCCGGAGTATCTGTACCTAACTTTTTGCGATATGATTATTACGATGATGTCCAAGAGTCTGTAGTATCAGATAAACTTCATTATTATTTTATCGGAGGCTATGTTTTTGATTTGTCATCATCGGTAAAATTCAAACCATCAGTGCTTTTAAAAGCTGTTGGAGGTGCACCATTGTCTACGGATCTTTCTGCAAATTTTCTGCTTCAGGAAAAAGTCACTTTAGGAGCTTCCTACCGTTGGGATGATTCTGTCAGTGCTTTAGTTGGTATTCAGTTTCTTAAAGATTTCTTCTTAGGATATTCTTTCGATTATACGGTTACAGACCTGAACAAATATAACGATGGTACGCACGAAATTATATTGCGATATCAATTAACATCCAAATCATCTACTATTAAATCGCCACGTTTCTTTTAATACTAATGCATATGAGAACTATATATACACTGGGATTATTGTTGTTTACAAGCGTCCTGTTTGCCCAATCGAAATTAAAAGCTGCTGAAAAATTGTTTGATGAAATGTCTTATGTTGAGGCTTCCAAGTTATATGAATCGTATTTGGAAACTAATCCGTCGATAACATCAGCTGAAACCATTTCAAATATTGCAGATACCTATTATTATTTAAATGATATGCGAAAAGCGCTTACGTGGTATCAAAAGTTGTACGATATGCAAGGATTGAGTTTGTCGGATAAATACATATTGCGTTATACTCAAACTCTAAGAAGTGTCAGAGATTACGATAAAGCGAATCAAATAGCCAAAGATTTTTTAAAACAGAAGGGTGATAACACGCAAATCACTCATTTTGCTAACAATCAGAAATACATAGACAGTATTTCTAAAAGAACACCGTTGTATGATTTGAGAAACCTTGAAAATAATAGCGCTAATTCAGATTTTGGAGCAACATTTTATGGTAATCAGTTGGTGTTTTCATCAAGTAAGGAGAGTGTTGAAGGTGATACCAAAATTTATACTTGGAACCAACAGCCTTTTTTAAGCATGTATGTTGCAGACAGAAGTGTTTCTGACGGTGCGTTAACCAACGAGCAGCTGTTTCTAAAAGAAATTAATTCTAGCTATCATGATGCAACAATTACGTTTTCACCAGATTTAAAAACCTTTTATTACACGACAAACACTTTAAAAGGTAACCGATTGAAAAACGGGAAAAAGAGAACCAATAATTTTCAAATCATTAAAGGATGGCTGGAAGGGGATAAGGTAGTTAAAACCGAAAAAATGTTTTTCAACAGTTTAGATTATAGTGTAGGGCATCCTAATTTAAGTCCAGACGGAAAGTGGCTGTTTTTCGTTTCAGATATGCCGGGCGGTTATGGAGAAACAGATATATACATGGCTGAGGTTTTTTCAGACGGAAAGATTAATACACCAATTAACGTTGGACCTGAAATTAACACTATTGGCAGGGAAATGTTCCCTTTTTACAACGATGGCGTTTTGTATTTCTCGTCTGACGGGCATTATGGTTTTGGAGGATTGGACATTTTAGAAAGTAAACAGCATGGTAAAAAATTCTCCGAGCCTAAAAATTTAGGCGAGCCGGCAAACAGTAATAAAGATGATTTTGCATTCATCATTGATAAAGAATTAAAGTACGGTTATTTGTCATCAAATCGTGAAACGGGAAAAGGCGACGATGACATCTATCATTTTATCAAGAAAAAGCCGGAATGCAATCAAATTGTTCAAGGAAGAGTGGTAACCACAAAAGATAAGATTGGACTTTCAGGAGCAACAATCAAAGTGTTTGATCCGTTCGGAGATCTTAAAAATGAATTCCCTACAAAAGCAGATGGAACCTTCGAATTTCAGTTACCTTGTAATCACACCTATAAAATCAGTGCATCCAAACCAGATTACAGTACTCAGGAAAAAGAACTGATAACTCTGGATAAAGACGGCGCCATTCACAAACTTGATTTTGAACTCAGTAAATTGGAAGATTTTGTTGTAAAAGATAACGGTAATGAAAAAATAGACATCAACCCGATTTTCTTCAATTACGACAAATGGGACATTACACCACAAGCCGCAACAGAGTTGGATAAAGTGGTTTACGTTTTGCAAAACTTTCCTAAAGTGCGAATCAGAATCGAATCACACACAGACTCCAGAGGGAAGGATTTGTATAATTTAAAATTATCAGATAACCGCGCCAAATCAACACAAACCTATATTCTATCTAAAGGAATTTCTCCGGAGCGAATTGAAAGCGCCGTAGGATTTGGAGAATCCCGATTAAGAAATCAGTGCAGTAACGGTGTAAAATGTTCTGAAGACGAGCATTTTATAAACAGAAGGTCAGATTTTATCATTGTTGAAAAATAGTTAGAGCACAAATTTGGATAAAGAATCCAGTTTTCAACGATAAAATCTTTTTTATGCAATAGAAGAACATTTTAATAGTGTTCTTCTATTGCTATCTTCAGATAGAAATCAATTTTAAACTATAAGCCATGAATTTTATTAAAAAATTTTGGATTGCTATTCTAGCTGTAATTATTTTTTTGGTAGCAGCATATCAAGTTTATGTTTACTACCAATAATTATGACGGAAATTATAGTGTATTCATATTAGAAAATAGGAATAAGTCACTGTCTCTAGTGTATTTTGATATGTGAAGGAAAGCTGTGTAGCTTTTTATAAAAGAAAAAAGCCGAGGTGGAGCCCCCGACTTTTAAGTTGAACGTGTAACCACATTGCTGTGCGTTCGGGTGCAAATGTAATTCAAACTTTTAGAATATTGTCATTTTTTTAAATAAATATTTTTACCACTATCTTTTCAAAATAATTATGATAGGAAAACAGAAATAATTACTTTTGGAGCGATTTAAAATCAGACTTATACATTCTTGAATTATGGTAAAAGATTTATTTGAAAGAATACAAAACAATAAAGGTCCTTTAGGAAGATGGGCTTCACAAGCAGAGGGTTACTACGTGTTTCCAAAGTTAGAAGGAGAATTAGGACCAAGAATGCAATTCCACGGAAGAGAAATTTTAAACTGGTCAATTAACGATTATTTAGGATTGGCCAATCATCCTGAAATCCGTAAAGTTGATGCTGAAGCAGCTGCACAATACGGAGCCGCTTATCCAATGGGTGCGCGTATGATGTCTGGTCACACAACCTTACACGAGCAATTACAGGATGAGTTAGCAGCTTTCGTTGGTAAAGAAGCAGCTTATTTATTGAACTTTGGTTACCAGGGAATGGTTTCTACTATCGACGCATTGGTTACTAAAAATGACGTTATCGTTTACGATGTGGATGGTCACGGATGTATCATCGACGGTGTTCGTCTTCATATGGGAAAACGTTTTACCTACAAGCATAATGATGTTGAAAGTTTAGAGAAAAATTTACAACGTGCTACTAAAATGGCTACCGAATTAGGAGGTGGGATTTTAGTAATTACGGAAGGTGTTTTCGGAATGCGAGGACAACAAGGTAAACTGAAAGAAATCGTTGCTTTAAAGAAAAAATACAACTTCCGTTTATTGGTTGACGATGCACATGGTTTCGGAACTTTAGGTAAAACTGGAGCAGGAGCAGGTGAGGAGCAAGGTTGTCAGGAAGGAATTGATGTGTATTTCTCAACGTTTGCAAAATCTATGGCAAGTATCGGAGCTTTCGTAGCAGGAGATAAAGACATTATCGATTACTTAAAATACAACTTACGTTCTCAAATGTTTGCTAAATCTTTACCGATGATTTTCACCGTTGGAGCTTTGAAACGTTTACAAATGTTGCGTACGATGCCAGAGTTGAAAGACAAACTTTGGGAAAATGTAAACTATTTGCAAAACGGATTAAAATCTAAAGGTTTCAACATTGGTGATACGAATACTTGTGTAACGCCAGTATATTTAGAAGGTTCAATTCCGGAAGCGATGGTAATGGTAAACGATTTACGTGAAAACTACAACATTTTCTTGTCTATCGTGGTTTATCCGGTAATTCCGAAAGGTATTATCTTGTTACGTATGATTCCAACGGCTTCACACACGATTGCGGATATTGATGAAACATTATCAGCCTTCGAAGCTATTCGTGAAAAATTATCCAACGGAACCTATAAAGCAATTGCTGAAAAAACTACAGTAGACGTTTCTGCAGAGTAATTTCAGTAAGACAAATTATAAAAAAACCGAAGAGCGATCTTCGGTTTTTTGTTTATATATCTTTACGGTAAGTTCTTCTCCATTTGTGAATTGTCGGATCGAAATTCTTCCATAAATTATGCATGGCATGGTTTTCCTCAAGCTCCGGAGTTCGGATGAAACGTTTGATACCTTTACTTTTGAATTCTTTGTAATATTCATCAAAAATTACAGCGGTAATCCCTTTGTTTTGATATTCCGGACTTACACCAATCAAGTAAAAAACAACTTCTTTAGAATGCTTTTTCGCCCACAATAAATGAATAAAACCAAACGGAAACAATTTGCCTTTCGCCTTTTGTAAAGCTCTTTCAAACGATGGCATTACTACCGTAAAACCAATCATTTTTTCGTTTTTATCAATGATGAATTTGATGTATTCCGGATTGATAAAACTGATGTACTTTTTCTTGAAATATTCCTGAGTTTCTTCATTAATAGCCACAAACGATTGTAACGAAGCATACGAACTGTTGAAAAGTTCAAACATCTGATCAACATATGGCATTACGTCTTCGGTTTTTTTGAAGTTGAGAACTTTTAATCCGTAACGCTCTTTAATCATTTTACTCGCTCGTTGAAAGGGTGCCGGATTTACTGCTTCCATGGAAAAATAACTTTCATAGTACTGTTTTTCCATTGCCATACCCAGTTTTTCGAAATGTTCTTTGTAGTAGGGCGGGCTGTACCAGGAAATCATCGTTCCTAACTGATCAAACCCTTCGGTTAAAACACCGACTTTGTCCAGATTGGAAAACCCCATTGGCCCTTCAATATGATCCATGCCGTTAGCTTTTCCGAATTCGGCTACCTGATTCAAAAGTGCTTTGGTTACTTCGATATCGTCGATAGCATCAAACCAACCGAAACGAGTTTTTGTCTTTCCAAGTAATTTTACTTCATCCCAATTGATGATGGCAGCTACTTTTCCGACTATTTTATTGTTTTTAAACGCTAAATAAAATTTTACCGTAGCCGATTGGAACGCAGGATTTTTTTCCGCATCAAACGATTCCAATTCGTCAGCAATAATCGGCGGAATCCAATACGGATTGTTTTTAAAAAGTTCGAAGGAGAACAAAACGAACTCCTTCAACTCTTTTTTTGAGGTTACCTCTTGTATTGTAATCATGTTATTTTACTTCGTCGGTACGGTTTTTCTTTTCTTCAGCAGCTTTTCCTTTCGAATCGCCTTTCACTTCTTTACCTTCTTTAATTTCAATCGGTTTGTAGTTTTTGTCAAAACGCCACGAAAAACCAACAGCGCCACCAAGAATAGACGGCGTATCTTTAAAATTGGTTCCTAACGAAACATCAATTTGCATGTTTTTCTTCAGCAAGAAAGCACCTCCACCACGTAAAACGCTGTCGCCATACCAATCACTTTTATAGCCTTGATTTTCTAAATAGACCGACCAACGCTCACCAACTGCACGGCTTAAAGTAAGGATGTATCCCATTGATGGATAGTCTGTTGTGAATTTGTCGTAGATAATGTTTGTCGTTAATACCGTTTTGTTTCCAAAGTGATTTTGCAATAATAACATCACTTTCGGACTGAAACTCGGATCGTTTGGAAAGGTATACGGATTTTCACCTACATTGAAATTGGCTCCAGCATAAACTCCAACAGCCGGCAACAATTTTCTCCATTTGAATTTTTTGTTGGCTTTCCAGCTGTATACATTTACTTTTTCCTTGTAATTTTTCCACGGATCGTAAACCAGATATTTTGCACCAACGATTAATTGTTTGAAACCATTGCGGTTTTCGCTTGAAACCGGAGTTTCAAATTTGTCGGTTTGGTACTGCATTTCAGCAATGAATTCCAATTGTTCTAAAAAGGCACCATAGCGAAGTGCTAAATCCAGTCCGAAACCTTTTGATTCTGTTTCCGCTAAATCATGTTCTTCTTTTAGGTAATAAATACCTGTTTCTGCCTGAATTACAGTTTTTCCGATAGAATACGCACCGAATGATTTTCCGGGACGATTCGAGTTAATTTCTTCTGTATATTGAGCAAAAGAAATTCCGGTGGCTAAAAGAAAAAAGGGAAGAAGTTTTGTTTTTATGTTTTGCATATGCTTGTAGTTTCGGTTTTTATTAAGCTTTTCAAAAATAGCATTTTTATTATTATTTTAAGAAATCAAACCGAATTTTAAAGTTAGCTTTGCTTAAATTTGAAAAATTTTATTTGGATTATGGAGACGGCCTCATTTACCGGACTGTTAAAAACGTTACTTTGGATACTTTTCATTTACTACGCTTTGAAATTTTTAATGCGTTTATTAGCGCCGTATTTGTTTCAGCAAGTAGTGAAGAAAGCCGAGCAAAATTTCAGACAGCAACAACAGAATTATCAGCAAAATACGCAACAGCAATACTCACAACAAAATCAGCAGCAGGCACCTAAAAATGAAATGCCTCGAGAGAAGAAAAAAGTTGGCGAGTATATTGATTTTGAAGAAATTGAGTAAACAATACGAAAACGAATAACAGCAGTTGTTCGTTTTCTTTTTTTAAAAGGGTTTTTATTGTTATTTTAGCCTGATTTTTAAGCGAATCGAAGCAATTTTACATACTTCTATGAAAAACCTAAACAAAATCTACCCTTATTTGCTGGTTATAGCAGGTTTTGCGATTATTTCCATTATCTATTTTTATCCGGTAATGCAGGGTAAAAAAGTATTCCAGAGTGATATAGCCCAATATATCGGAATGGCAAAAGAACAAGCCGATTTCAGAAAAACCACTGGCGAAGAACCGTACTGGACGAATAGTGCTTTCGGAGGAATGCCAACCTATCAGTTAGGAGCGAATTATCCGCACAACTATATCAAGAAATTAGACAGTGTTTTCCGCTTTTTGCCAAGACCTGCCGATTATCTGTTTTTATACTTTTTAGGTTTTTTCATTTTGTTGAAATCGCTTCGGGTTGATACGCTGAAATCGTTTTTTGGAGCCTTAGCCTTTGGGTTTTCAACCTATATGATTATCATTCTTGGTGTTGGTCACAATGCAAAAGCCCACGCGATTGCCTATATGCCGATGGTGGTTGCCGGAGTAATTCTGGTTTATCAGAAACGGTATGTTGTTGGTGGATTGCTCACGATGCTTGCCGCTGCTTTGGAAATCAATGCGAATCACTTTCAAATGACGTATTATTTACTGTTTTTGTTGTTGGTGATTGCGATTTATTATAAAATTCAATACTTAAAAGAGAAAGATTTTAAAGGACTTTGGAAAGTAGCAGGAGTATTTGCCATCGCTGCGATTTTAGCTGTTGGAGCGAATGCTACGAACTTAATGGCAACTTCGGAATACGCCAAATATTCCACAAGAAGTGACAGCGAATTGACTTTTTCAGCAGACGGTCAAAAAGCCGAAAGCAACAACGCAATGTCTTACGATTACATCACAGAGTATAGTTACGGAATTGCAGAAAGTTTCAATTTAATTGCACCGCGCTTGTTTGGTGGTTCTAACCATGAAAACGTAGGTGAAGGTTCACCAATGTATGATTTTGTCTTAACGCAAGGCGCATCACCGGCTGAGGCGAAAGATTTTGCTTCCTCAGTTCCTACTTATTGGGGCGATCAGCCTATTGTGACAGCCCCGGCGTATATTGGTGCAATCGTTTTCTTCTTGTTTGTTTTAGCAATGTTTGTGGATAAACGTAAAATCAAATACGCGTTTTTAGGCGGTGCGATTTTATCTTTGTTATTGTCGTGGGGAAAACATTTTCCAATACTAACCGATTTCTTCATCGATTTTGTGCCGATGTACAACAAATTCAGAGCCGTTTCATCGATTCAGGTTTTGTTAGAATTGTGTATGCCGGTCATGGCAATTTTAGGATTACAAGCCTTCTTTAAAGCCGAAGAAAAAGAACGTTTTTCAGCTTTATGGAAAACTGCTGCAGTAGCATTAAGCACAATCGTAATTCTGTTTTTAGCAAAAGGAATGTTCCGATTTACAGGAGGTAGCGACAGTATGTTTTTACAAATGTACGGCGAAATGGGACCACCATTCATTGATGCTTTGGTTGAACAAAGAAAAGCGATGTACACTTCCGATTTGTTGCGTTCGGGAATCCTTATTTTGTTGGCAGCAGGAACACTTTGGCTGTTTGTTAAAAATAAATTATCCGAACTGACAGCGATAATTATTGTTGGCGTTTTGATGGTTGGCGATTTGTTCTTCGTGGATAAAAATTACGTGAATAATGACAGTTTCGTTTCGGCCCGTCAAGCGGATTTACCATTCGAGGCAACACCAGCAGACGAACATATTTTACAAGACACCACAAATTACCGCGTTTTTGAAGTGGACGGAAACATGTCGAGCGCACGTTCGTCTTATTTTCATAAATCGATTGGTGGTTATCATGCAGCCAAGCCTAGAAAAATGCAACAGTTGTTCGACTATCAGATTGCTAAAAACAATATTGAAGTCTTGAACATGCTGAACGTGAAATACATCATTCAGAAAGACGAACAAGGGCAAGACATTCCGATGTTAAATCCCAAAGCGAATGGAAATGCTTGGTTTGTGTCTAAAGTTAAGGATGTTATGACAGCAGATCAGGAAATGAAAGCTCTTGATAAATTGAATTCAAAAGAAGAAGCTGTAATTAGCTTTGCGTCGAATGATGCCATGAGTATAAAATCGATGCAAGGAAGTTTTACGAAAGATTCAACAGCAACAATTCAGTTAAAAGCATACAAACCGAACCATATAAAATACGAATCCAACAACGCAAACGCAGGTTTCGGAGTTTTCTCAGAAATCTATTATCCAAAAGGTTGGATTGCTACAATCGACGGAAAAGAAGCCACGATTCTAAATGTAGATTACGTTTTAAGAGGTTTGCAAATTCCAGCAGGAAAACACACAATCGAATTTAAATTCGAACCAGAAGTAGTGAAAACCGGAAGTATGATTTCGTTAGTAAGTTTCATTGGAATGCTTGCATTAATCGGCTTTGGAATTTTTGCAGAAATTAAAAAACGTAAACAGGTTATAGCATAATGCGAATCCTTTTATTAATAGCATTGGGCGGAGGTTTAGGCAGCGTTTTTCGTTACCTGACTGCCCAGTTTATTGATAAAAATTTTGCATCGGTTTTTCCGTATGCGACGTTTACGGCTAATATTTTAGGCTGTTTGCTTATTGGTTTGTTTTTGGGGTATTTGGAGAAAAATAACATTACCAATTCCGATTTGAAATTCTTTTTGATAACCGGTTTTTGCGGTGGTTATACGACTTTTTCAACCTTCTCTAACGAGAATGTACAATTGATGCAAAACAATCAAATCGGAGCAGCATTTTTATACATCGGATTAAGTGTGATTTTAGGATTGACCGCCACTTGGGCAGGTTTAATGCTTTCAAAATTGTAAATGAAAAAAGTACTTATCATAACGTATTATTGGCCACCCGCCGGAGGACCCGGTGTTCAGCGCTGGTTGAAATTCGTAAAGTACTTACCCGATTTTGACATTGAACCGATTGTTTACATTCCAGAGAATCCAACCTATCCGTTAATGGATGAAAAGTTACTTTCCGAAGTGCCGGCAAACGTAACTATTCTTAAAAACAAAATTATTGAGCCGTATGCCTGGGCGTCGTTTTTTTCGAAAAAAAGTACCAAAAAAATCAGTTCCGGAATCATTCCAAATCAGAAGAAGCAATCGTTTGTTCAGAAAATGATGCTTTGGGTTCGCGGAAATTTGTTCATACCGGATGCGCGCGTTTTGTGGGTAAAGCCATCGGTAAACTATCTGACAAAATACATTAAGGAAAACGGAATTGATACGATAATAACAACTGGTCCGCCACACAGTTTACATTTAATCGGTTTGCAACTGAAAGAAAATTTAAAGGTAAAATGGATTGCCGATTTCCGTGATCCGTGGACAACTATTGGATATCATAAAGCGTTGAAACTATCGAATTCATCAGCTAAAAAGCATAAAGATTTAGAGAAAAAAGTGATGAATACTGCCGATTTTCTTTTGGTAACGAGTCCAACGACGAAAAAGGAGTTCGAAGCGATTACTACAAAACCAATACACGTAATCACCAACGGTTACGATATAGAAAACGTAGGACGACCGGCTTTGGATGGGAAATTTACGTTGGCGCATATCGGTTCGTTTTTATCGGAACGCAATCCACGAATTTTATGGAAAGCTTTGCGTGAACTGACCAAAGAAAATGAAGAGTTTCGCAAATATTTTGAATTGAAATTAATCGGTGCCACCAGTCAGGAAGTTTTAGACACGATTGCAGAATTCAAACTGACGGATTTTGTGAACAATTTAGGCTATGTTTCGCATCAGGAAGCTGTAGAACAACAACGAAAATCACAGGTTTTATTGTTGATTGAAATTGATTCCGAAGATACTAAAAGCATCATTCCCGGGAAATTATTCGAATACATGGTTTCCGAACGTCCGATTTTAGCTATTGGCCCAAAAGGCGCAGATTTTTCGGTAATCTTACAACAAACCAACACCGGAACATTCGCGTTGTACGACGAAAAAGAAAAAGTAAAAGAAACGATTCTGAAGTACTTCAACTTGTATTTAAACCAGAATTTAAAAGTGTTTCCAGTTGGTTTACAGCAATACAGTCGTAAGAGTTTGACAAAAGAGCTGGCTAGTCTATTAAAGTAAAAATCCCGCTTCACATTGCTGCTCCACGGGATTCTAACCAAACTAACCAACCAAAATCTTAATTACGATCTTTTATTTTTTGCCTTTACGGCTTTCTCATCTTGTTTAACTTCTTCGATTTCTGCTGCACTCATTTTGGCTTTTGTACCATCTGATTTGTAGTAGTAGTAATCGTCGTCGTTGTAACCTGATCCGCTATCATAACCGTAGTCATAATCGGTATCGGCACCATAATTTCCACCATATCCTCCTGTTGTTGCGAATGGGTTGTAGGCATACGCATGACTTGATCCGTTTACAAAACCTATCGCATCGATAATTTGGCCTCTGCGGTTGTAATAGATTCTTAAGCCACCAACACGAGTCAATGCATAACTGTTATAGCTCATGTATATGGAACCGACACGTTTTACACGGTTACGGCTATCGTAGTTGATGAACACATTACCTACACGTCTTACACGTCCGAAGTTATCATGCTCTACGCGAACTCCATAATTTGCAGGACCATAATAGGTTGTTGAAACACGAACCCCAGGCGCTCCATAAGTGGTGTTTACCGCTGCTCGTCTTGGTCCTGAAGGTCTGGTGTTGAAATCGAATTCACCGTTTGGGAATACGTAAAACTCAACTCCGCGTTCCATGAACATAATCGGTTCTGCGTTGCGATAATCCACATAATGACGTGGGTTTCTTCCGTTGTCAGAAAAAACAGGATTTTCTGACGCTAAAGCCATACTTCCTACCAGGAAAGTGCTGGCTACTAATAGAGTAATTTTTTTCATGACAATTTAATTTTATTCTTGTGCTTACTCTTTCGATTTTCAGCTTTCTCGAACAAGTAAAATTTCTTGTTGTTTAATAGTATCCAATTTGCGTGCCAAAAAATGAATGTAGGGTTTAGATTTTTTTGTTGAAATGTTTAAAGTGTTCATAATCATTGTGTTTGTTGAGCGAAGAAAATTTTAGTTGTTAGATTGTTTTTATATTTATAGATGATAATATTTTAAAATAAATCATCAAATAAGTTAAATTTTTATACATTCGTGAACCAAACTAACTGACTTAACTAAAACTAACTAAAAATGAAACGATGTTTCACGAAACTATTACTGTTGTTATCAGTAATAGTTTGTTTGCAAACCACCACAGCGCAGACTTTTATTCAGGCGTACGCTGATGTTGTCAATCAAACTTCACAATCAAACGTTACCACGAATTTGACCGAGTATGAAGGTTTAGGCGTAAAAGTAAGAGGCTCGTCGGCTTTACAAAACACTTTAAATTGGCTTAAAAACAAGTATTTGAGTTATGGTTATACGGCTTCTCAAATTGTTGAAGATTCGTATACATACAATTATTCAGGTTCTCCGGTAACTTGTAAAAATGTTGTGGTTACTAAAATCGGAACGGTTTATCCAAATACTTACGTAATTGTTTGTGGTCATTATGATTCGATTACCGGAACTGGAACAAATGACAACGGAAGCGGTGTAATAACGATTCTGGAAATAGCGCGATTGCTTCAGAACATTCCAACCGAATATTCTGTGAAGTTTATCAATTTCAGTGGGGAAGAAGACGGTTTGCGCGGAAGTTCGCATTACGTATCCAATGTTGTGAATGCGACCAATCCCAAAATGGACATCCGTTTGGTTTTCAATATTGATGAAGTAGGCGGAAGAGCCGGAATGGCAAACAATTCCATTACCTGTGAACGCGATACCGGGAATCCGACAACCAACAATGCGTTATCCAACACAATGACACAGGAACTGATGAACTGCGTGAGTTTGTATTCAACTTTAACACCAGTTTTATCGTATGCTTATGCCTCAGATTATATGCCTTTTGAAGAAAACAATGAAATCATTACCGGTTTTTTTGAAACCAACGAAACACCTTACGCACATACAACTAATGATTTATTGGTAAATATGGACCCGGTGTATAATTTTAACGTGGCAAAAGCTGCGGCAGGCGCAACACTTCACTTTGCCAAAGCAGCAACAACGCTTTCTAATAGTGAATTTGCAGATGATTTTCAGGTAAGTGTTTTTCCTAATCCGGTAAAAGGAAAATTAAGTATTAATTTGGGCAGTTTAACCAATCCGAATTATGTGTTTTCTATAGTCGATATCAACGGAAAGAAAGTGGCAGATTATGTTTTCAAAGAGGCCAAACAAATAGAAACTATTGATGTTTCAGACTTAAGCTCCGGAATGTATCTAGGTATTTTGGAAGCTGGCGACAAAAGAATAACGAAGAAACTTGTAATAGAATAAAAAAGACCTCAATTAAGAGGTCTTTTCTTTTATAGTTTTTCTTTTAAATATTTTCCGGTTTCGGATTTTGTGTTTTTTACTACTTCTTCCGGTGTTCCGAATGCGATTAGTTTTCCGCCGTTTTCGCCTCCTTCAGGGCCAATATCAATAATGTAATCTGCACATTTGATTAAATCGAGATTGTGTTCAATTACGACAATCGAATGTCCTTTTTCAATCAAAGCATCAAACGAAGCCAGTAATTTTTTAATATCGTGGAAATGCAAGCCGGTTGTAGGTTCGTCAAAAACAAATAACGCTTTTTCTTTGGTTGCTCCTTTTACTAAGAACGAAGCCAGTTTAATACGCTGTGCCTCACCACCAGAAAGGGTAGAAGAGGATTGTCCCAATTGAACATAACCCAAGCCAACATCCTGAAGCGGTTGCAGTTTTTGGGTAATTTTTACTTGTTTATGGTCGTTGAAAAAAGCAATCGCATCATCAATCGTCATGGTTAGAATATCGTCGATGTTTTTGCCTTCGAAATTAACTTCCAGAATTTCTTTTTTGAACCGTTTACCGTTGCAGGTTTCACATTCCAAGTGAACATCAGCCATGAACTGCATTTCGATGGTAACTTCACCGTCGCCTTTACAGGTTTCGCAGCGTCCGCCATCTACGTTGAACGAAAAATGTTTCGCCTGATAACTGCGCATTTTAGAAAGCTGCTGCTTTGAAAATAAATCACGGATGTCATCATACGCCTTAATATACGTCACCGGATTGGAACGCGAACTTCTTCCAATCGGGTTTTGATCAACGTATTCAATATGTTTGATGTGCGAATAACTTCCAGCCAAATCAGTGAATTGACCAGCTTTTTCGCCAACACCTTCCAGTTTTTTCTGCAGCGCCGGGAATAGTATTTTCTTAACCAATGTACTTTTTCCACTTCCTGAAACGCCTGTAATTACGGTTAAACATTCCAAAGGAAAAGTAACGTCAATGTTTTTTAAGTTGTTTTCACGCGCACCGATAACGTCGATATGATTTTTGAACTTGCGGCGTTTCTCGGGAACTTTAATTTCCATTTTACCGTTCAGATATTGTGCCGTCAGAGAATCGGATTTCAGGATTTCATCGTAAGTACCTTGGGCTACCAATCGACCACCAAAAGTTCCTGCTTCGGGACCGATGTCGATAATCATATCCGCAGCTTTCATGATGTCTTCGTCGTGTTCCACCACAATTACGGTATTGCCCAAATTGCGTAAATCTTCCAAAACTTTAATAAGTCTTTCAGTATCTTTTGGGTGTAAACCGATGCTTGGTTCATCTAAAATATACATCGAACCGACCAAACTACTTCCTAGTGAAGTCGCCAAGTTAATTCGCTGTGATTCTCCACCGGATAAGGTTGCGGAATTTCGGTTCAAAGTCAGGTAACTCAAGCCAACTTCGTCCAAAAAGCGCAAACGGTTGTTAATTTCCAGTAAAAGGCGTTTAGCAACTTTTTCGTCATATTCTGATAAAGTAAGTTCTTTAAAAAAATCGATTAGGTTTTTAATCGGCAAATCGACTAAATCAGAAATAGTTTTTCCGCCAACTGAAACGTAATTCGCTTCCTCTCGCAAACGTTTTCCTTTGCAGATGTTACATTTGGTTTTGCCTCGATAACGGGAAAGCATTACACGATTCTGTATTTTATAATTTTTCTCTTCTAATTCCTGAAAGAACGCGTCTAGGCCAACAAAATATTTATTGCCTTTCCAGATTAAGGTTTTATGTTCTTCCGATAGTTCGAAATAAGGTTTGTGAATCGGGAAATCGAAATGATGGCTGTTGTTAACCAATTGGTCACGATACCAACCCATGCTTTCGCCACGCCACGGATAAATTGCGTTTTCGTAAACCGATAAAGCCGTATTCGGAACGACCAATTCTTCATCAATACCAATTACATTGCCGTAGCCTTCACATTTCGGACAAGCGCCATAAGGATTGTTGAAACTGAATAAATGGATATTCGGTTCTAAAAACGTAATTCCGTCCAATTCAAAATTATTGCTGAACGTGAATTTAGTTTCCGAATTCAATTCCTGCAGATAACATTCGCCTTTTCCTTCGTAGAATGCGGTTTGAATGGCATCGGCTAAACGGTTGAAAAATTCTTCTTCTTCCTTAACCACAATTCTGTCGATAATCAACAGAATGTCTTTATTATCAAGCGAATGTTGATCAATTTCATCCAAACGAACCATGTTGCCATCCACCAAAATACGGGCGAAACCTTGTTGTAAAAGCACTTTCAATTTGTCTTCCAGTGCTCGGCCTTCTTCTAAATGAATCGGAGAAAGAAGTAGCCATTTGCTGTCTAAATCAAAGGTTTTTACCTGTTCGATTACGTCGGAAACGGTATGTTTTTTGACTTCTAAACCTGAAACCGGAGAATAAGTTTTCCCGATTCGGGCATAGAGTAATTTCAGATAATCATAAATCTCCGTAGAAGTACCAACCGTTGAACGCGCATTGGTAGTATTTACCTTTTGCTCAATGGCGATAGCAGGCGCAATGCCTTTGATGTATTCGACTTTCGGCTTGTCTAATCGGCCTAAAAACTGGCGGGCGTATGAAGATAAACTTTCCACATAGCGGCGTTGTCCTTCCGCATAAAGCGTGTCAAAAGCCAAACTGGATTTTCCCGAACCGGATAAGCCCGTGATAACCACAAGTTTGTTTCGAGGAATCGCCACATCCACATTTTTTAAGTTGTGAAGCTGCGCGCCTTTAATGATGATATTTTTCTTCGGTTCTAGTGTTGTGATGTCGGTTTGCATAGCAAAATTCAATGATTTGCAAAGATAACCAAAAACTGCTTTTTAAAGAATTGAAGCTGAAGTTTTTATTATTGTTATTCTCAATGTTAAAAAGGCTTGAAATTGCTAATTTGAAGATTTTCTATTGCTTATTTTGAATTTATTGTATCAAAATATGTTAAATATTGAATTTTTATTTGTGTATTAAAGATAAAATTCAGTACATTTGGGTTATTAATCATCACCAAAACATTCGCCTATTCGACAAAAATACTTTTTAGAATTGTAACATCGATTCCCAAAACCAAAAACTAAAAGGTATTATTATGGCTAATGTTGTACTTCCGGACGCAGTCCTAGTGAAAAATTATGTAGGTGGAGACGAAACTGCTTTAGCTACATTAATTGACAGACATCAATCTAAAATTTACGGTTTTATTTACTCTAAAGTATCCGACAGAGATGTAACTGAAGATATTTTTCAGGATACGTTTATCAAAGTAATTAAAACTTTAAAAGCAAAAAACTACAACGAAGAAGGTAAATTTTTGCCTTGGGTGATGCGAATTGCGCACAATCTGATTGTGGATTATTTCCGTAAAAATCAGAAAATGCCGTACTATCGTGAAACTGAGGAGTTTTCTATTTTTTCAATCATGTCAGACAACAGTCCGAATATTGAAAGCAGAATTATTTCGGCTCAGGTAGAACAAGATTTACAACGCTTGATTAACGAGCTTCCGGATGATCAGCGCGAAGTTTTGGTAATGCGTATTTATGAAGATCTAAGTTTTAAAGAAATTGCAGACGCAACCGGAGTAAGTATTAATACGGCTTTAGGCAGAATGCGTTATGCGTTGATGAATTTGAGAAAGGTTATTGAAAAAAATCAAATTATTTTGACCAATTAGACAATATTAGGACTTGAGTTGCGTTATAGTAGTATAATTGAAATACTAAAAAATGGCAAAACTCTACTCTAAGAAGAAAAAAGCAAGTCCAAAAATGTCGCCTAAGAAAGAAACGGTTAATTTTTTGCTCAATTACTCAAAGGCTTTGAGCATTACGAAAGTAGGTGACTTAACTTTTGAAAACCTTGCTAATTAGGGAAATGCCTCGATAAGAAATCGGGGCATTTCTTGTTTATTTCCCTTTGTGATACTCGTCAATTACCGTTTTTCGCCCAATGGTTTTGGTGATAATGTCTTTGTCTAAATTCCAGCCGCGAGCCGGTGAATATTCTCGTCCGTACCAGATAATCTGAAGGTGTAAATCGTTCCAAAGTTCTTCCGGGAAGATTCGTTTGGCATCTTTTTCAGTTTGTTGAACATTTTTTCCATTGGTTAAATTCCATCGATACATCAATCGATGAATATGTGTGTCTACCGGAAATGCAGGAACTCCGAAAGCCTGACTCATCACCACACTTGCCGTTTTATGACCAACCGCCGGTAATGCTTCCAAAGCTTCAAAACTCTGAGGAACTTCACCGTTGTGCTTTTCAATCAAAATTTCAGATAATCCGTGAATTCCTTTTGATTTCATTGGAGAAAGGCCACAAGGTTTGATGATTTCTTTAATTTCTTCCACTGATAGTTTGACCATATCGTACGGATTATCGGCTTTGGCAAATAAAATTGGTGTAATCTGATTTACCCGAACATCGGTACATTGCGCCGAAAGCAAAACTGCAATTAACAACGTATAAGCGTCTTTATGATCTAGCGGAATCGGTATTTCAGGATACAATTCGTTGAGAGTATTGATGATAAATTGTACTTTTTCGTCTTTAGTCATTTTTTTATTATTAGAAAATGTGGCAACTTTGAACAAATTTAAACTTTATACCATTCAAATAAAAATATAATGAAAATGCTTCAAAAAGGTGACAAAGCACCAAATTTCACTGCGGTTGACCAAGACGGAATTGCACATAAACTATCGGATTATAAAGGAAAGAAGTTAATCGTTTTCTTTTATCCTGCTGCGAACACGCCAAGTTGTACTATCGAAGTTTGTAATTTGAGGGATAATTATTCGGAATTAGTAAAAGCAGGTTATTCGTTGTTGGGTGTGAGTGCCGATACGCAAAAAAAGCAGTCGAATTTCAAGAACAAATTTGAATTGCCGTTTCCGTTATTGGCGGATGAAGATAAAAAACTGATTGAAACTTTCGGGGTTTGGGGACCAAAGAAATTCATGGGGCGCGAGTTTGACGGAATCCACCGAACGACTTTCATCATTAACGAAAAAGGAATCATCGACGAAGTAATTACGAAAGTAAAAACCAAAGAGCACAGCGCTCAGATATTAAGTGTTCAGTAAAAAGTGAGGAGTGTTCAGTATTCAGTGGCCTGTATTACAACTGCAAACTGACCACTGAATACTGCAAACTATTCTGCTTCTTCCAGTTCCTTCTTTTCACCACAACCGAATAGGTTGTTTTTCTTGATGATTTCCGCAATACCTTCCGGTAGCATGTCTTCCCAACCCGATTTTTCTTTTGAAATCAGTTTTAAAACTTCACGGGAGAATATTTTAAGGTGGTCTTTATCGAAATCCGTGATATCCAATACTTTTCCGTTGTAAGCGAAGAATTTGTACAATTCTTTCATACGCGGATGTACTTTTAAGTTTTGCGAATTGATTACTTCGCCGTTTTCTTCCATCGGATACAAGAATACTTTTAAATCGCGGTAGAATAATTTTCCGAAAGCTTCCAGAATTCCACCACTCAAATGACGGTAATACTTTTCGTCGAAAATGTCAATTAAGTTGCTGACACCCATGGCTAATCCCATGCGGGCTTTGGTATATTCGGAGAAATATTCCACTACTTTGTAGTATTCCTGGAAATTGGAAATCATTACGGTTTGTCCTAAAGAACACAGCAATTCAGCTCTGTCCATGAAGTCACGCTCGTCGATTTCTCCTTCAGAGCGCAAATTGGAAAGTGTAATTTCGAAAACTACCAAGGCATTTTCTTTATCCACTTTTTTCTCCTGCAAAAACATCTCCAACGACTTCTCGTACATGTCCATATTTACTTTGGTAACCGGTCGGAAACTTCCGCGTAGGGCCAAAATATTTTTCTTGTACAATACCGCAGCTGGTAAAACATTATTACCGTCAGGTCCGAACATTACGGCTTCGGTCATTCCGTTTTTAACCAATTGTAAACTCATCAAACGGTTGTCAACGTCTTTGAATTTCGGTCCGGAAAAGTTGATTGTATCAATTTCCAATTGGTCTTTATCCAAATGGTCGTACAAATAACGTAAGAGTTTTTTCGGATCATTGTGCTTGTAAAAAGCACCGTATATCAAGTTAACGCCAAGAATACCAAGGGTTTCCTGTTGTAATTTGGAATCATTTTCTTTGAAACGAATGTGAAGGATAATCTCGTTGTAATCTTCTCCCGGATCTACCTGAAATTTAATGCCCATCCAACCATGACCTTTGAATTGCTTTGCAAAATCTATGGTCGCAACAGTATTAGCATAACTGAAGAATAATTTTTCCGGATGTTTTTCACGCCCCAAACGTTCTTCAATCAAACGAGTTTCGTGGGCTAACATTTTACGCAAACGGCTTTCGGTTACATAACGACCGTCTTCTTCGATACCGTAAATGGCGTCACTGAAGTCTTTGTCATAGGCAGACATCGCTTTTGCAATCGTTCCGGATGAAGCACCCGCACGGAAAAAGTGACGAACCGTTTCCTGACCCGCACCAATTTCGGCAAAAGTTCCGTAAATGTTTTTGTTTAGATTTATTCGTAAAGCCTTATCGGCAATGGCGGGAACGTGCTCAATTATTCGGTCGCCTTTTAATATCAATTCTCCTTCGGTAATCTTCATGTTTTCAATAGATATTGACAAAGTTAACAAAATAGCTATTTTTACAAAAGATAAATAATTCTATTTTTGTAAAAAATCATCCGTTTGAAAGTATATTTTTTGGGAACAGGTACATCGCAGGGTATTCCGGTAATCGGGAGCAATCATCCTGTTTGTTTAAGTAATGACCCAAAAGACAAGCGTTTGCGGGTTTCTGTTTGGTTGCATTGGGGAGAATTTTCGTATGTAATTGATTGTGGTCCCGATTTTCGTCAACAGATGTTAGCATGCGGATGCACAAGACTCGACGGAATCCTTTTTACCCACGAACACGCCGATCATACTGCGGGTTTAGATGATATTCGTCCGTATAATTTTCGTCAGGGCGATTTACCGATTTATGCACATCAACGAGTTTTGAATAATTTACACCAACGTTTCGGATACATATTTGCGACTGAAAACCGTTATCCGGGAGCACCATCTGTTCAGGAATTTGAAATACAAGAACAAGAAACGGTCATTATTGGTGATAAAAAAGCAATTCCGATTAATGTGTGGCATGGTGATTTGCAGGTTTTCGGATTTCGGGTGGACGATTTTGCGTATTTAACGGATGTAAAAACCATAGATGATGCCGAAATTGAAAAATTGAAAGGTGTTAAGGTTTTGGTAATTAACGCTTTGCGTGAAGAACCACATGCGACGCATTTCAATTTGGAAGAAGCCTTGGCTTTCGTAGAACTAATCAAACCGGAGCGAACTTATTTAACGCACATCAGTCATTTGCTAGGTTTTCACCAAGAAGTAGAAAAAAAACTGCCGAAAAACGTATTTTTGGCTTACGATAATTTAGAAATTACAATTTAAAACCATGAAAAAAATCGTCTTATATCTGTTCATTTTGTCTTTGTTGTTCAACATTTTTCAATATATGAATTCGACAAAGATTCTAAAAACCCAAAGCAAAGAGATTGAAAATTGTGATGCCAAAATTAAAATGGTACGCGATTCGTCGAACATTGTTTACAATCAGATGATTGACGCGAATTATTTTTCTTTGGAAATGAACGATGAATCTCAGAATTATCTGGAAAATTATAGTATTACTGAGCTTACGGAGCAACTTCGCAATGAGTTATTGGCCTTGAATGATGATCCGAAGGGGAATCGTTTAGTGCCGTATGATGCCATTGACGGGAATAAATTCATCATCAACAAATTTAAAATCATTAATCACCGATGGATTATAGCCGATGTGTATTCCGGAAATTTTCGCGGTGAAATTCTAATCAAATAATTCCTGAATGAAGGAAAACCAACCGATTTTGAAACGATACAAACGCTTTTGCATCAACCGAGAAAACCAGGACAATAATTTGTTGTTTTTCGAGTTTTAATTAACCGCTATTTTCGAATCATGAAAAGAAATTTATTCATAGTAGTTATCATCCCTTTTTTATTGGCGTCTTGCGACTTGATTTTGAAGCCGCGAGATAAAGATAACGAAGTAGATTTAGGAGATAAAAAAGTCGTTTTAGGTACGGATAAAGACGAAAAAGGCTGTGTGACTTCGGCGGGCTATATGTGGTCTGAAATTAAAAACGGTTGTATTCGTGTTTTCGAAGAAGGTTATCGTTTGGCTCCTTATAAAAATGAAGCTGAAGCAACTGAAGAAGACAATGAGCAAGCAACCTTGAATGCTTATATCATTTTCAACGAAGAGCAAGACAAAGCCGAATTGTTTTTACCAACGTCTTCCAAATCAATCATACTGAAAAGAGAAAGCGAAGGAAAACCTTATGTAAACAACGATTGGATGCTGGAATCCTGGAAAGGTTACGTGCTTAAGAAAGGAACTGAAATTCAATACGTTTCGGCCATTGCACAAGAAAAGAAATTTGTCGGCAGCGATAAAGTAGAACAATAAAAAAATCCCGCTTAAATTAAAGCGGGATTTTTATTTAAGACTGTAACCAGTTCTTGAAATCGTAAAAATTTTGTGGTGCTACACCGTGACCTACGGGATATTCTTTGTAGACTATGTCTAAGCCTAAATCTTTTAAAAATTCTGGTGCCTTTCGTGCCCAATCCACTGGAATAACCTGATCAACGGTTCCGTGGGAAATGAAGAATTTTAAATCGCTAATATTGTTGTTTCGGAAGTTCTCGTCAATAATATCTAAATTCAGATAACCGCTTAAAGCTACTACACGCTGTACTTTTTCAGGAAACGAAAGCGCAACACTATAACTTAAAATAGCTCCTTGACTAAATCCAATTAAAGTAACTTTGTCTTTGTCAATTGGGTAATTTGCAATTAGTTCATCAATGAAATTCGCAATCAAATCACGGGAATCACGCGCTTGGTCATTATCGGAAAATTTGTTCTCATCGGCATCAAAATGAATGGCATACCAAGCATTTCCGTACGGTGGAAGTGAATAGGGTGCACGAGCTGAAATGACATAATATTCTTCAGGTAATTCCGAAGCAAAAGAAAACAAATCTTCTTCATTACTACCGTAACCGTGTAACAATAGCAATAATGGGTTTTTGTCGAGTTTAACCTTTGGTTCTCGAACTAAATGATATAATGAAAAACTCATGAATTATAAATTTTTAAACCAATCTTGGAAATAAGAACCAACCAAAGGCGTTACTTTTTCTTCACCTTGAACAGCAGCAATAAAACCATAAACCCATAAAATGAATCCAAAAACATAGAAGGCAGATGAAATCATCCAACTGTCAAAATAGCCAATGAAATAGCCTAATACCCAAAACATTAAATTGATTCCCAACGCCTGACGAATGTGGAATTTGGCAAACGAATTTTTCGGTTCCAGATTCATGAAAATCGCAATGATACTTCCCAAAATGGTTAGATAACTTATAATTGCCGTAGTTTTTCCTTGTTCTACCGTGTTGTTTTCCATGACGATTAGTTTAAGATTAATTGTCCGTTATTGTAAATTCCGTAGGCGCGACCTTTCATCGGTTGGCCTAAGAACGCAGAATTTTTAGATTTTGAAAGAATATTTTCTTTGGTAAATTCCCAATTTCCTGCTGTGGTGAATAATGTGAAAGAAGCTTTATTTCCTTCTTTAATTGCCGATGATTCAATTCCGAATACCGATTTTCCTTTGGTTAGTTTTTCAACGATAACGTCAGTAGGTAAAATAGTCTGCAATGCCCCGAAAGCACTTTCCAAACCGATAGTTCCGTTTTTAGCATTGTCGAATTCCATCTTTTTAAATTCAATATCAATTGGGTTGTGGTCGGAAGTAATCATGTCAATCGTTCCGTCTAAAATGCCTTCAATAAGAGCTTTTCTGTGGTTCTCGTCGCGTAATGGTGGTGTTACTTTATATCTTGAATCGAATCCGCTCAAAACGTCATCGGTTAAAACTAAATTGTGTATTGCTACAGAACAAGTTACGTTCAGTCCTTTAGCCTTTGCAGCTTTAATCAATTCCACCGATTTTGCAGTAGAAATTGTCGGAATATGCATTTTTCCACCGGAATATTCCAATAAAAACAAGTTTCGGGCTACTTCCAATTCTTCTGCCAAAGCAGGAATTCCTTTCAATCCTAATCGCGTACTCACCAAACCTTCATGAACTACACCGTTTCCTTTGATGGTTTTGTCCTGACAGTAGGCAATCACTAATCCGTTGAAATCCTGAACATATTGTAAACCGATTTTTAAAATATTGGCGTTGTCGATGTTCTTATTATAATCCCCAAAAGCAACCGCTTCGGCATTTTTCATGTCGAACATTTCGGCTAAATCGGTTCCTTCGCTGTTTTTTGTAAACGCTCCGATTGGATGCAATTGGGTAGCAAAACCGTTTGATTTATTCAGAACAAAACTCACTTGCGATTGGTTATCGATTACCGGAAAGGAATTGGGTTGCAGCGCCACGTTCGTAAATCCGCTTTTTGCTGCAGTGTTCAAACCGTTAGCGATAGTTTCGCGGTCTTCAAAACCCGGTTCGCCAAACGAAACCGACGAATCGAACCAACCTTGCGAAAGGTGTAAATTGTCTAATTCCACCACTTTAAAACCATTTTCAGAAGACAGATTTTGTCCAATAGTTGCGATGCTGCCGTTTTCCACTTTAACATCCACTTTTTGGTTGTGAAAAGGACTTTCTTTATCGAGTATCGTTGCGTTTTTAAAAATTACGTTCATTTTACGAATTTTTGGATTAGTAGTTCGAGTAATAAAAAGAGTAGTGTTGCGATGATGAAATACTTCCAGATTTCGTTCCCGGTTCGTGCCGAATGAATGTCGTCAAACACTGTAGAAACTGAATCTGCTGAAGTAAAACTATCAAATAAGTTGTCGTTGCGTTGGCTCAAATCACTTTCAGTTCGGGCGTGATTGAAGCTGATATTTTTTAAATTTTCTTTGTTTTTCAATACCGAATAATTGCCTGAAGTTTCCGGATAATCCCCAAAAGACAATTTGATTTTATTATTCAGAATCTGTTGCATAGGAATGAAATCGGAAGCATCATTTGCGATGGTAACTACTTCATCTTTAGAAAGTAAAACGTCTAAAATCAGGTTTTCATTTTCTCCGATTGTATAAGCAGAAATTCCGGTTTTCTGATTGTTTTGCGCCATATTGTAAAACGTCGGAACAATTAATGGCGAATTTTGAAAGTTACTGTTCGTTTTATTAATCGGCGAGGAAAACACATAAAAGTTTCCGATTTTATTGGTCACCGAACCTAAGAAAAACGATTGATCTGCGTAGCTTAAAACCGGAGCAGTATTACCGTTAAAGGTAAATGCCGAGTTTACTTTCGGATATTGGAAATTGTCAATTTTCTTTTCAAAAACCGTCTGGTATAACGGATGGCTGAACGCGATTTTCGTAATCTGTTTTTCCTGATTTTGAATTGCATTTGCTTTCAATCCGGTAAAATTCCCTAAAAAAGTATTTAAATTTTGAACCGAATTTTCCGAAGAAGGAATCAGTACGATATTGCCGCCTTTTGCGTAAAAATCTTTTAAAGTTGTTCCCAACGCCTGCGGAATATCTTTCAATTCATTCAAAACCACAGCATCTTGATTTTCAAGAGAATTATAGTTTAAAGTGTTTAATTCAGTATTGGTGAAATTGAAATCATCGGCGGTATAAATTCGGGTAAGGAATTGATTTTTAGCAGCATCACCAATTACAGTAACATTTGATTTTTCAGGTTTGGAAATGCTGAAATAATAGTGATTGTCGTAAGTCAAACTGTTGTCTTCAATTGTCACATAACCGTGAAAATCTTTTTTAGGCAGTGTAAATGTGATCGATTTTTTGTCCGAGTCTGGTTTAACCGATGTTTTGGCAATCAAGTTGTTACCATTGTAAACCGACATCGGAATTTCAGTATCCACTTTACCGTAAACAGCAATGTCGACTTTAATTTCATAGAAATTTTCCAGTTGTTGGCTGATGGAAACCTTGTCAATACTGATATTGTTTTTATTTTCAGCTTCCGGAAGCAAACTGTAAACCGATTTTCGTTCGGCTAATTTTTGAACTTCTTTCTGTTCAACTCCAACGACATCACTTATCACCACGATATCAAGCGGAATGTTGTGTTTCTTGGTTTCGATTTTGGTCAGCAAAAAATCTAATTGAAAAGGCGTCGAGCTGTATTGCAAGTTTTGTAAATCTTTCTGTAGCGACTTTATATCGGTGTCCCAAAACGTTTCGGTGTTGGTCACTAAAGAGAATCTTTGTTTTTCCGGCGTGTTTTCCAGTAAATCTTGAACGGCTCTTTTGAGTAATTCGCCTTTACTGCCTTTGGCTTGCATCGAAAAGGAATTGTCTAAAATGATAACCATTTCATTACCAGTGCTTTCACTATCTTTTGCTTTGAAAAAAGGTTGCGCAAAAGCCAAAATCAAGCAAGTCAGCAACAATAAGCGCGTTGCTAATAACAGCCATTTTTTGATGGTCGAACTTTTTCGAGTTTGTATGGAAAGCTCTTTGAGAAGTTTAACGTTGGTAAAATATTCCTTTTTAAAACGTCGCAACTGAAATAAATGCACTAAAATTGGTATCACCAACAGGAAGAGGAAATACAGAATTTCAGGATGTTTGAATTGCATTTAGTTGTAAAGATTTTTCAAAGATAATTATTTTTTCTTTCTCTTCTGCGCTCTTTTGCGTTCCACTTCACGGTTTCTTGGAGCTGATTTTCTCGGGGTTCGTTTTCCCGGTCCGCCCAAATTCACTTTTTTATTTTTATCCGATTTCTCGTGGAAAGCGGCGCCGCCTTCTTGTTTTGGTTTCTTTAAAAGGAATTTGATTTTTTTCTTTTCCTTTTCGAATTCCAAACGTTTTTCTTCGATTTTAACTGATGAAGGAATTTCCAGAATTTCCAGTTCCTTTTCCATTAAAAGCTCGGTTTCAATTTTCAATTCTTCCTCATTCGGACCAATTAAACTGATGGCGATACCTTCTTTGTCGGCACGTCCGGTACGACCAATTCTGTGAATATATTGTTCGGGAACTTCAGAATATTGCAGATTAATCACGTGCGTAATATCGGAAATATCTAAACCACGCGCCATGATATCAGTAGTAACAATACCGCGAATTTCACCATTTTGAAAACTCGCCATAGTATTCAAACGGTAATTTTGTGACTTGTTCGAGTGAATTACTCCAAATTGCTCCGGAAAATCTTCTTCCAATAAATCCATAGCGATATCGGCTACTTTTTTATTGTTTACGAAAACCAAAATACGTTCCAAGGTTTCATCTTCGGAAAGCAAATGTTTCAGTAAATTGATTTTCGTCAAAAAGTTCGGAACGTGATATCCTAATTGCTTGATTTTTTCAAGCGGTGTACCCGATGGTGCCAAGGAAACTTCTTCCGGAAAATCGAAAAATTCTTCCAGCATTTCGTCTACTTCATCGGTCATTGTCGCTGAAAATAAGATGTTTTGGCGTTTCGGTTTCATCATCGACAAAATCGAAGTTACCTGAAAACGGAAACCTAAATTCAGAATTTCATCAAACTCATCAATCACCAATTTCTGCATTTCGTCAAAACGGATTACGTTATCAAGCGCTAAATCCATTACACGACCAGGCGTTCCCACTAAAACATCTACGCCTTCATAAACCGATGTTTTTTGAGTGTTGATATTCACACCACCATAAACGCCCAGAACACGAACAGACATGTATTTGGTCAGTTTTTCCACTTCTTCGGCAACCTGAACTACTAATTCGCGAGTTGGAACTAGAATCACAACTTTTGGCGTATGCGTTGGTGTAAATTTCCATTGTTTTAAGATGGGAAGCAGGTAAGCAAAAGTTTTACCGGTTCCGGTTTGGGCAATTCCCATTACGTCACGGCCCGACATGATTACGGGAAACGCACGCTCCTGAATTGGAGTAGGCGTAGTCACCCCGATTTCGTCGATGGCTTTCTGTAAAGACTTCGGTAAGTTAAATTGCTCAAAACTGCTCATAACACGGATATTTTGGGCAAAGATACAATTTCTAAATTTAGTAGTAGAAGTTAGGAAGTTTTCTAGTTTTAAAATCCTTCAAAAACGCCCAATCCAAATAAGGCAAAATCATACTTCACAGGATCGTTTGTGTCTAATTTTCGAAGATTTGCATCCAATTCCGCTAAAGCTTTGGAATCGTTTTGTTTACGGGAAAGTAGTTCTAATTTTCTTGCCACGTTTCCGGAATGTACATCTAACGGGCATGAAAGTTTATACGACGAAATAGTTTTCCAGATACCAAAATCCACACCTTTATTGTCTTGGCGGCACATCCAGCGCAAATACATGTTGATGCGTTTGGCAGCAGAACCGCTTAATGGATTTGGTAAATGCTTTTCAGTTCTGGATAAGTGATTGATTTCAAAGAAGATTTTTTTGAATTCCGAAATACTTCTTTGCATGGAATCCGAATCTTGATTTTTAGCAAAAACCGCTTCTAATCCGTTGTGATTCTGGTAAATATTGCGCAAGCTTTTGATGAACCCGATAAAATCCTGACCGTTAAAAGTTCGGTGTACAAAGCTCTCGAGTTTTTCCAAATCGGATTCCGAATGACACATTACGAAATCATATGGTGAATTTCCTAGCAATTCAACTTGTTTCTGTGCGTTTTTGATAATCATTTTACGATTGCCCCAAGCGATGACGGATGCCAGAAAACCCGAAATTTCAATATCTTCCTTCAACGAAAACTGATGCGGAATCTGAATCGGATCACTTTCGATAAAATTCGGATGGTTGTACAACTCGACTTTTTTATCGAGAAAATCTTTTAATTCGGTAAAATCCAAAATGTTATTCGTTAGAAATGGGGCTATCGTTGGTCACTTCGTTACGGATATCACCATCAACCATGACTAATTTTCGATCGGCCATATTGGCTAATTCTTCGTTGTGCGTAACGATTACAAACGTCTGTCCAAATTCATCACGAAGTTTAAAAAATAACTGATGCAAATTTTCTGCCGAATGTGTATCCAAATTCCCGGAAGGTTCATCGGCAAAAATTACAGCTGGTTTGTTGATTAAGGAACGAGCCACTGCCACACGTTGCTGTTCACCACCTGAAAGTTCGCCTGGTTTATGGTCGTAACGATGTGATAATCCTAAATAATCCAATAAGCGTTTGGCTTCTTCTTCAGTTTCTTTTTTGTCTTTTCCGGCGATATAAGCGGGAATGCAAACGTTTTCCAAAGCCGTAAATTCAGGAAGCAATTGATGAAACTGAAAAATGAATCCCAATTGCAGGTTTCGGAATTTGGATAAGGCTTTGTCGTTCATCTTCAAAACATCTTCGTCATTGATAAGCAGTTCCATGTTTTTTTCGGAAGAAGGTTTGTCCAGCGTTCCTAAAATCTGAAGTAAAGTCGTTTTTCCTGCACCCGAAGCACCAACAATGGAAACGATTTCGCCTTTGTTGATGGTAAGGTTTACGCCTTTCAGTACATGAAGTTTGTCGAAATATTTATGAATGTTTTTTGCCTGAATCATCGCTCTGAATTTCTACAAAGAAACGAAAATTTTGAGTTGAATGAAATCCGAATCGTTCATTATTCCGTAAGTAGTATAAAGTTTCGTTAACGATGAAAAATCAGGATTTAAGAATTGTTACATTTGAAAAAAGAATCGCCATGAAAGCATTTTTTGTATTTTTAATTGCATTTTCGACGCTAAGTTGTCAGTCGAAAGAGAAAAGCCTGTCTGCAGAACAAAATAAGGAAAACAATACAATGAACGAACAAAAAGGATTGGAAGTAGCCACGGTTGCCGGCGGATGTTTTTGGTGTACCGAAGCTTTATTTTTGGAATTGAAAGGTGTGAAAAAAGTCGTTTCCGGATATATTGGCGGAACAACGAAGAATCCAACCTATGAAGAAGTTTGTTCAGGTTATTCCGGTCATGCCGAAGCGATTGAGATAACTTTCGACCCAAATGAAATTTCGTATGAAGATATTTTGGAAGTGTTTTTTGCCACCCACGACCCGACAACACTAAATAGACAAGGCGCCGATGTTGGAACCCAATACCGAAGCGAAATTTTTTATCACAATGATAATCAGATGAAAGCTGCGGAAAATTTCATAAAACTTTTGACCGATCAGAACATTTTCGGGAAGAAAGTAGTAACGAAAACTTCAGCCGCTACGGTTTTTTATCCGGCAGAAGATTATCATCAGAATTATTACAACCGCAATAAAAATCAAGGCTATTGCATGGCAGTGATCAGCCCGAAATTGGATAAACTGCGTAAAAACTATAAATCGAAATTGAAAGAATAAGTCAAAAATAAAATTTGGCATTTATTTTGTAGTAGGTATAGAAAAGATAAATTAATGACAAACACCGAGTTACAAACGCAAACCGATAGTAAAAACAAAAAATTAGTCTGGAGTATTATTTTAGACTTGGTTGGTTATGCTTCGTATGGAATTCCGTTGGTAGCAGAATTAACCGATGTGTTTTGGGCACCAATTGCAGGTTTTGTTTTAGCAAGAATGTACAAAGGAACCGTTGGAACCATTGGTGGATTAACCGTTTTTGTGGAAGAATTATTACCGGGTGTAGATTTTATTCCAACCTTTACACTTACCTGGATTTATACTTATCTGATAAAGAAAGAAGAAAATAAATAGAATTACAAGGAGTCTTTTTAGGCTCCTTTTTTATTTCCGAAAGCATCTGCAATGAAACCTAATTTCATGCCGCGAAGCATTTTGAAAACGAAATTTTTAAAGAAGGTATGTTGCCCGAAAATAGTTCCGATGGTAACCAACAAAACTTTGTAAACCGGAAGAATTATCAATATGTAAAGCGGCCAATATAAAAACGGACTTAAAGTGTCGCGCGTTATTCCCAAAGCTTCAAGAATTGGTTTTGAAAGATAGGAAGCGGTTGTTCCGGTAATGGCAAAAACAACAAAAATGACAGCCATCTGCCAATTGCTTTGAATGCCCCAACGCTCTTTTAAATTTGCCATTTTTCTGAAATATGCTCAAAAATACAAAT
>NZ_JALDYN010000058.1:0-3741 GCF_032153895.1 Flavobacterium sp. | reverse complement strand
TATATTGTTGTTTGGTTGTTTGTCTAAAATTCAACTTGTCCATCCGGTTCACTATCAGTCATTAAAACCGTTTTTTTGTTACCGTTTACCTTAAAATGAACAATATTTTGTTGCTCATCGTAAGTTTCTGTAAGTACTGAATTGTGAATCGATATTGTATTTATTTTCTCCAAAACTGGTGTGGTAAGATAACAAATCAAGACATTATCTTCGGTTTCTTTTCCTAAAAATTTTAAAGATTTAGAAGACGAATTGACACTTATTCTGAATTTTTCACTCAGATAAGATTTGATTAAATCATCAGTTTGGGGAATTTCTTTGGAGGTCGCCAAATAAATCTTTTTGTGAAATCGAGTTTCTAAAGCTTTTTCCAAATCGTCGATAAAAATTCGGGTAGTGATTTGGAGTTCTTTTTTCTTCGGCTCATAATTCACCTGATAAATTGCCACGTAAAATTTATGCACCGCAAAAGAGCAAAGCACAACAAAAAGAAGTATCGGAACAAAACGCTGCAAAAAGGACTTCATAAACCAAATGTAGTAAAAGAAAGCTAGTAGCGGTTGTTTTTAAGATATTCTTCACTCTTTTTTATGAGAAAATCAGTGAATTCAAATTCTTTTTTCGGATTTAACAATTGGCGAATGTTGGGATGCTGCTGTTCACAATAACTCAGAAAAAGTTCGATTTCTTCCGGTTTCAATTTAAGCGTTTGAGTGAAAAAGTTTTCGGAATATTTTTCTTTTGCGGCATCGACAAAGGTTTTGTTGCTAATGAATTCAATTTTTTTTGGCTTGGGTTTCGGTTTGAAAATGGCTTTCAACAACACACCGCCCAACTTAGCAAAATCGATTCCGTTGAAATCATTTCCAGGTGTTCCCATAGCATTTTTAAGCGCGTTGTCAACCGGATTGTATTTTATATCGGATACGGAAAAACCACCTGCAGCCGGTAAATTCAAATCAATTATTTTTACTTTAAGTGTTTTGCTGTCGGTTTCGAGATTTCCGGTCAAAGTGTATGGCCGAACAATGATTTCATCCAAAGCGTTGATTTTAACTTCCAATCTGACTTTTAAATCTTCGTCTTCAAGATGCGTTTGATTCACTACCAAATAAGACGATTGAAACGAAACGCTACTGAAAACCAAGGTGTCTTTTTCTTTGACTAAAATCCTGAATTTTCCTTTGGAATCTGTAGCCGAAACTAATCCAGCAGTAGTATTTTTTACGGTAATATTTTCGACATCTAGTGAATCGGTAACAATTCTTCCCTGCAAGACGGAACGGTTAATTTGTCCGAAACTTAAAATGGGGAAAATCAACAAAAGAAATAACCAAAACTTACTTCGCATCGGCTATCATTTTATTGTATTCGTCAGCTAAACCACCTAAAAGAAATGTAGTAAGAGTTTTATTTTTGTCTTTAACAGCTTTGGCAACTTTCTGATTTTCCGAAGCAAACACGACGAAACCATCAAGATAATCTTCCGGAATTTTAAATTCACTCATCAGATAATCGGCATCAAACATATAACCCAAACGCTCCTGAATCATTTTGTTACGCTCGGCTGCAATTTCCTTTTTTAACATCGCAGTTCTACCCGTAATCGCGTTGATGATAGGATCTATCGGAAGAAAACCACCTCCTGTTGTGGCGGTATAATAACGCCGTTCAGCCGGAGTTAACGGTTTTACTTTTTTGGAGATGATACCTAAACTTACCGCATCAATAGTACTTTTTTCAACTACAATTTCTTTTATCTGAGTAACTTTCAATTCCATGCGAACCGGGAATGGCAGATAATCGAAATCTTCTTTTTCGACAATTATTCTTTTTGCTTTTAACTGAACCGAAGTAAATAACAACGTATCGCCTGTTTTGGCATAAATGGAAAACTGCCCATCAGTAGCCGAAAAAACTTCTCTCTTTGAATTTAGATTTGCGATGGTTACGCCGCCGACTTCTTTAGTATCCGCAATAATCTTCCCCTTCAGAATTTTAGCACTCTGAGAGAAAATTGAAGATGAAATAAGCAGTAAAATAAAAAGTAATTGTTTTTTCATACGCTGAATTGTACCGTAAAACTATCTGATATTCCTCACAAAACAATCCTAAAGCCTTTGTAATTTTTTGTTAAATTAAATTCCAGTATCTTTGAGGAACGAAACATTTTTTATGAAAAAGATTATCATTGCCAGCACTTCTACACTACACCAAGGAAGTTATCTCGACTACCTTTTACCTACTTTAAAAACCCATTTTTCCAACATAACCGAATTGCTTTTTATTCCGTATGCGCGCCCGAGTGGTTTGTCTCATGAAGATTACACCCTTAAAGTTACGGAAACTTTTGCCAAAATAGGAATTTCAGTTCGCGGACTGCACGAATTTGAAGACCCAAAAACAGCCGTTAAAAATGCTCAGTCCATATTTACCGGTGGCGGAAATACTTTTCTGTTAGTGAGTCAACTTTATAAAACCGGAGTAATGGAAGTTTTAGAAGAAGTGGTGAAATCGGGAACACCATACTTAGGAACATCCGCCGGAAGTAATATTTGCGGATTAACCATGGGAACCACTAACGACATGCCGATTGTCTATCCGCCGAGTTTTGCGACTTTAGGATTGGTTCCGTTCAACATCAATCCGCATTATCTGGACCCGATTGAAGGCTCTACCCACATGGGAGAAACCCGCGAAACCCGCATTAATGAATTTCACAAATTCAATTCGCAGCCTGTTTTAGGTTTGCGAGAAGGCAGTTGGCTGGAAGTCATCGGAACACAAATAACCTTGAAAGGAAGTTTGACCGCACGTTTATTCGAACAAGGAAAAACACCTGTAGAACTAGACCCAGAAACCGATTTATCAAATTTGAAATAAATCCCAAAAACTTCAGAATTATGGAAATGAGAATCGAAGCCGTTCAAATTGCAGAAGCTTTTAACATCCGAAAATTCAGAACCGAATTCCGAACTGATGCCTTTTCCGGAAGCACAACCGAAGTGTTCTACGCTTTGGAAAACAATCGTTTTTTATACCTTTTCGATTACGGTGTCGTGGTTTTTGCCAATTATGATGCTGTGGCCAAAAGTGAGTTTATCAATTTCGTCAAAAACTACGCTTCCAATCCGGTAAGGTTGAATTTGAGCGAAGAATATCGTATTGAGCCAGACAATACTTTACTGAAAACCATCGTGAAAAATGATTTGGTTTTGGTTCCTAAAATTGATTCCGACACGTTGCGTATTATCATGCTGAACACGGCACAATCAGTGGCATTAGACTATTACGAAGCGCTTACCAACGATTTGATTGCGTCGTCTAAAAATTTCATTTTGGAATTGGAGAATAAAGGAAAACTGAGCATTTCCAAAAAAGAATTACTAAAATACATCGGAAAGGTTTTGAATGTAAAAAACAGTATTATTGACAATTTATACATTTTAGACGATCCCAATTTAGTTTGGGACAACGAAGAATTGAACATGCTGAACAAAAACCTGAAAGCTAATTTCGACATCAATCCACGATTCAAAGACTTGGATTACCGTTTGCAGATTGTGGAAGATAACTTAACGCTCTTCACTGATGTTTTAAGTGTAAAGGAAAGCGCCCGCCTGGAATGGATTATCATTATTTTGATTGCTTTTGAAATTGCACTGACCTTGTTTTCGCATTAATTACAAAACCATATAAAAACAAAAAACCACTCAATATGAGTGGTTTTTTTGTTTGTAT
>NZ_JALDYN010000040.1:0-17664 GCF_032153895.1 Flavobacterium sp. | reverse complement strand
GAACAGCTCAAGTTGATTATCATAAGAAAAACGACGGTGGGATGTATTATGCTTCCTCGTTTGTAGGGTTCTTTCCTGCTGATGAGCCGAAATATTCTTGTGTTGTGGTGGTTCACAAGCCAAATAAATCAGCGGGTTATTACGGAGCCGATGTAGCCGGGCCGGTATTTAAACGAATTGCCCAAAAGATTTTCACGGATGTTCCGTCAACCAATGAAATCAAAAAGCTGGATGTTCGCTATAAAACACAAGAACAAAATTATGCACAGTATTACGATAAAGTGCAGAAGAAAGATAACCTGGTTCCCAATGTCAAAGGACTTTCAGGAATGGATGCTGTTGCAATTCTTGAAAATTACGGATTGAAAGTTAAAGTTGTCGGAACCGGAAAAGTGAAACAGCAATCGCTTACCGCTGGTCAGGTTTTTACCAAAAATCAAGTTATAACATTAGTATTATCGTGAAGGTTTTAAAAGACATATTATACAAAGTTGCCATCGAAGCCATCAAAGGTTCAACCGATGTGAACATCCATAAAATTGAATTTGATTCTCGAAAAGTGGCTCAAAACGATGTATTTGTAGCGATTAAAGGAACTGTTTCTGACGGACACGATTTCATTGAAAAAGCAATCGGTCTTGGAGCTACTGTAATTGTATGTGAAGTTATGCCAACGGTTGTTTCTGACGGAATAACTTATGTTCAAGTGGAGAATGCGAACAGTGCTTTAGCTTTTATGGCGGCTAATTTTTACGGAAATCCTTCCGAACATTTAAAGTTAGTCGGTGTAACCGGAACCAACGGAAAAACCACGATTGCTACGTTGTTGTATCAGTTGTTTAAAAATGCAGGATATAAAGTCGGATTGCTTTCTACTGTAAAAATTATGGTGGACGAAACCGAATACAAAGCCACGCATACGACACCTGATTCTTTAACCATCAATCATTATCTGAATGAAATGTTGGAGGGAGGCTGTGATTATTGCTTCATGGAAGTAAGTTCACATGGAATCCACCAGAAAAGAACCGAAGGATTACATTTTACCGGCGGAATTTTTACCAATCTGTCGCACGACCATTTAGACTATCACGACACTTTTGCGGAATACCGCGATGTGAAAAAACTTTTCTTCGATAATTTACCGAAAACTGCTTTTGCGATCACCAATATTGACGATAAAAACGGAGCTGTAATGCTTCAGAATACAAAGGCTAAAAAACTAACGTATGCTTTAAAATCGTACGCAGATTACAGAGCTCAGGTGTTGGAAAATCAATTGTCCGGTTTGTTGATGAAGATTAACGATCAGGAAGTTTGGGTTCGTTTAATCGGATCGTTCAATGCATATAATTTGTTGGCGATTTACGGAGCGGCAGTTCAATTAGGACTTGAAGAACAAGAAACGTTGCGTTTGCTAAGCGAGTTGGAAAGTGTTTCCGGAAGATTTCAGTTTATCGTTTCCGAATCCAAAATCACGGCAATAGTAGATTATGCACACACGCCGGATGCTTTAGAAAATGTATTGAAAACCATCGAAGACATCCGCACCAAAAACGAACAATTGATAACTGTTGTTGGTTGTGGTGGTGACCGAGATAAAACCAAGCGTCCAATTATGGCGAAAATTGCTTCCGAAATGAGTGATAAAGCCATTTTTACTTCTGATAATCCGAGAAGTGAAAACCCTGAAACCATTATTGAAGATATGGAGAAAGGCGTAGAAGGTCAGAATTTCAAAAAGACAATATCCATCATTGACAGAAAGCAAGCCATTAAAACCGCTTGCCAATTAGCGCAAAGCGGCGATATCATTTTAATTGCCGGAAAAGGGCACGAAACCTATCAGGAAATTCAAGGCGTTCGCTATGATTTTGACGATATGCAAATCGTACGTGAATTACTGGAACAACTGAATAAATAAGAACCAAAACCAACCAAAAATATAAAGTATGTTATACTATTTCTTTGAATATTTAAACCGAAGTCTGGATGTGCCTGGCACAGGAGTGTTTCAGTACATTACCTTCCGCTCCGGATTGGCGATTATTTTGTCGTTGATGATTTCTACCATTTACGGAAAACGCATCATCAATTATTTGAGAAAACAGCAAATCGGGGAAACGGTTCGTGAATTAGGCTTGGAAGGACAAACGCAAAAAGCAGGGACACCAACCATGGGTGGAATTATCATCATCATTTCGACGTTGATTCCGGTGTTGTTGTTGGCGAAATTGGATAATATTTACATTATTTTACTGATTGTGACTACACTTTGGATGGGAACGATTGGTTTTATTGACGATTACATCAAAATCTTCAAAAAAGACAAAGAAGGTTTAAAAGGAAAATTCAAGGTTATTGGTCAGGTTGGATTAGGATTGATCGTGGGTTCGGTTTTGTATTTCCATCCTGGAGTTACTGTAAGAACGGATACTTCTACAACTGATATTTTCAAAGAAGGAACTGTAATTACTGAGGTTGCCAAGGAAGAAAAATCGACAGCTACAACCATTCCTTTCTTCAAAAACAACGAATTCGATTATGCTGAAATTTTGGCTTGGGCAGGAGACGATTATCAGGATTACGCTTGGTTGATTTTCATTCCGGTTGTAATTTTTATTATCACAGCGGTTTCCAACGGAGCTAATTTAACAGATGGAATTGACGGTTTGGCTGCGGGAACTTCAGCTATTTCAGTGCTGACACTCGGAATTTTCGCCTTCGTTTCCGGAAATATCATTTTCTCAAATTATCTGAACATCATGTACATCCCCAATTCGGGTGAAATGACCATTTATATTGCAGCTTTTGTTGGATCGCTCATCGGTTTCCTTTGGTACAACGCCTATCCGGCATCTGTGTTTATGGGAGATACCGGAAGTTTGACTATTGGAGGAATTATCGCGGTTTTAGCCATCGCTGTTCGTAAAGAATTATTGATTCCGGTATTGTGTGGAATCTTCTTAGCTGAAAATTTATCGGTTGTACTTCAAGTAGCTTATTTCAAGTACACCAAGAAGAAATTTGGTGAAGGACGCCGCATTTTCTTAATGTCGCCGTTGCACCATCATTACCAGAAAAAAGGCTATCACGAAAGTAAAATCGTAACCCGATTCTGGATTGTAGCCATCTTGTTAGCAATCTTTTCATTAGTATCCCTTAAACTGAGATAATATGAGGTTAGTGGTTTTAGGTGGAGGAGAAAGCGGTGTCGGAACCGCCATTCTCGGAAAGAAAAAAGGATATGAGGTTTTTGTTTCGGATTTCGGAGAAATTAAAAACAATTACAAAGAAGTGCTTATCCTGAATCAGATTCCTTGGGAAGAAAAACAACACACCGAAGAGTTGATTCTCAATGCCGACGTAGTGATGAAAAGTCCCGGGATTCCAGACAAATCACCAATTGTAAAGCAACTGAAAAAAAACAACGTTCCTATCATTTCTGAAATTGAATTTGCCAACGAATTTACCGAAGTTGTCACAGTCGGAATCACCGGAAGCAACGGAAAAACCACTACCACAATGCTAACGCATCATTTGCTAAAACAAGGTCAGATGAATGTGGGAATTGCTGGAAACATCGGGAAAAGTTACGCTTGGCAGATTTCTGAAAATAAGTACGAAGCTTATGTTTTGGAGCTGAGCAGTTTTCAGTTAGACGGAATTGTAGATTACAAACCGCATATCGCTGTCATGACTAATATTAGCCCGGATCATTTAGACCGATACAATTACGATTATGATTTGTACATCGCGGCCAAATTCAGAATCACTAAAAACCAAACCGAAGACGATTATTTTATCTACGATGCCGACGACGAAGCTATCGTGAAATGGTTATCCGAAAATAAAATTAGAGCTAAAAAAGTTCCTTTTTCCTTGACGCAGGAATTTACAGAAGGCGCTTTTGTGAAAAATAACAACATCAACATCATCATAAACAACGAAGAATTTACCATGCCAATCAACGACTTATCACTACAAGGAAAGCACAATGTTAAAAACGCTATGGCGGCTACAACGGTTGCTCAGTTAATGCGAATCCGTAAAGAAACGATTCGTGAAAGCTTGTCCAATTTCCAAGGTGTAGAGCATCGTTTGGAAAAGGTGTTGAAAATTCAGAATGTTCAGTACATCAACGATTCGAAAGCAACTAACGTGAATGCTACTTTCTTTGCTTTGGATTCGATGATTACACCAACTGTTTGGATTGTTGGTGGCGTTGATAAAGGAAACGATTATACTGAACTGATGCCATTAGTGCGCGAAAAAGTGAAAAGCATCATATGTCTTGGTGTTGATAATGCAAAAATCGTTGAAGCTTTTGGCGATGTGGTCGATACTTTAGTGGAAACAACAAGCATGACAGAAGCCGTGAAAATTGCACAACGCATGGCTGAAAAAGGCGATACCGTTTTGTTGTCACCAGCTTGTGCCAGTTTCGATTTGTTCGAAAATTACGAAGACCGTGGAAAGCAGTTCAAAAACGCGGTACAAAATTTATAAGATTTAAAATACAGTAAGAATGAAGCAATTGTTAAACAGTTTAAAAGGAGACAAAGGAATCTGGGCGTTTGTAGCGTTGCTGGCCCTATTCTCGTTTATGCCTGTTTTCAGTGCGAGTTCGAACTTGGTGTATGTAGTTGGGAAAGGTTCTATCGTGGGCTATTTGTTCAAACACCTCATTCATATTTCTTTGGGATTTTTGATCGTGTTCATGATCCACCGATTGCCTTACCATAAATTTAAAGCCATTTCCTGGATTGCCGTACCGATTGTGGCAGTATTGTTGCTCTACACTTTAGCAAAAGGAAATACCATTGGAGGAGCAAATGCCAGCCGTTGGGTGCAAATTCCGTTTACCGGATTTACGTTTCAGCCGTCGTCGTTGGCGTTTATCGCTTTGATGGTTTATGTGGCGCGTTATTTGTCGAAGATTGAAACCAAAGAATATACTTTTAAATCGTCAGCAGTTGAATTATGGTTGCCGGTTTTTACTATAATTGGTTTAATTTTGCCGGCCAATTTCTCGACAGCAGCCTTAATGTTCAGCATGGTTTGTATGTTGGTTTTTGTTGGGAAATACAAGTTGCAATATCTTTTTTCTGTAATCGGAATGGGAATTGCAGCGCTTTTGATGTTCTTTTTGGTAGCGAAAGCCTTTCCGGGAAATAAGTTGACAAGTCGTGTAGATACTTGGATGAGCCGTATCGAACGCTTTACTTCCGATGCGCCGGATGAAGATGTATACCAGATTGAAAACGCTAAAATTGCTATTGCATCCGGAGGAATTTACGGTTTAGGACCAGGGAAAAGTGTGCAGAAAAACTTTTTACCACAATCCTCTTCCGATTTCATCTTCGCGATTATTGTAGAAGAATACGGTTTGGTAGGAGGAATAGGGATATTGTTTTTATACATGATGCTGTTCTTCCGATTTTTGGTAACCGCACATAAAGCACCGTCATTGTTTGGTAAATTATTAATCGTCGGATTAGGTTTTCCACTCATCTTTCAGGCGTTGATTAATATGGGAGTTGCCGTGGAATTATTGCCAACAACCGGGCAAACCTTGCCGTTAATCAGTAGCGGAGGAACCTCGATTTGGATGACTTGTGTTTCCATCGGAATCATTTTAAGTGTCACCAAAAAAGAAGAAGAAATGGCCGAAATCGAAGCTGAAAGCAAATTGCGAGAAGAAGCCTTACAACGAATCATTGACCGAGAAGTTACTGCCGAAATGGAGCGCAACAACGATATCGAAGAAATAATTGAAAAAGTAAAAAAAGAAGATAACTATTCCATAGAAGATGATTCGGATAATCCGATGAATGCGGTTTTTGGGAAATAGTGAAAAGTGTAAAGTAATGAAAAACAATCCAAAATTTATCATCAGCGGCGGCGGAACCGGCGGGCACATTTACCCGGCGATTGCGATTGCGAACGAATTGAAAAATCGTTTCCCGAAAGCTGATATTCTTTTTGTGGGCGCCAGCGATAAAATGGAAATGCAGAAAGTTCCACAAGCCGGTTACCCAATCAAAGGGTTGTGGATTGCCGGAATTCAACGCAAATTGACATTGCAAAACGCTATGTTTCCATTGAAGCTAATGTCAAGTTTGTCAAAATCATTCGGAATTTTAAGAAGCTTCAAGCCTGATGTGGTAATCGGAACCGGAGGATTTGCAAGTGGAGCCGTGCTGAAAGTCGCTTCCATGATGGGTACGCCAACGGTTATTCAGGAGCAGAATTCCTACCCAGGCATCACCAATAAATTATTGAGTAAGAAAGCGAATAAAATTTGTGTGGCTTACGAAAATCTGGAGCGTTTCTTTCCAAAAGAAAATGTGATTTTAACTGGAAACCCGGTGCGTCAGGATTTGATTTCCGTTAATGATAAAAAATCGGAAGCTGTTGCTTATTTCAAGTTGGATGCTTCCAAAAAAACACTGTTGGTTTTAGGTGGAAGTTTAGGAGCAAGACGCGTTAACCAACTTATTGCAAAAGAACTTGATTTTCTGTTGTCTCAAAATATTCAGATTATCTGGCAATGCGGAAAATTATATTTTGACGAATACCAACATTTCAACGATAAAGAAAATGTTCAGGTATTGTCATTTATCGACAGAATGGATTTGGTGTATGCAGCAGCCGATGTAGTGATTTCCCGTTCCGGTGCATCTTCCGTTTCAGAATTGTGTATCGTCGGAAAACCAGTGATTTTCATTCCGTCGCCAAACGTAGCCGAAGATCATCAAACCAAAAATGCCAAAGCCATCGTAGATAGAAACGGTGCTATTTTATTAAAAGAATCGGAATTGGACACTCAATTTGAAACTGTTTTTCAGGATTTAATTTCCAGTGAAGCCAAACAAAACGAATTGAGTCAAAATATAAAACAGTTAGCCTTGCCTAACGCAACAAAAGATATCGTTGACGAGATTGTAAAATTGATTAAGTAAAATTTTGCTACTCGGTAACTGAACAACTTTAAAAGTATGAACCTGAATCAAATACATAACGTTTATTTCATCGGAATCGGAGGCATCGGAATGAGTGCTTTGGCGCGCTATTTCAAATTCATTGGAAAGAATGTTGCCGGATACGATAAAACACCAACGCACCTAACCGAAGAGTTGGAGCAGGAAGGTATTCAAATTCATTTCGAGGACGATATTGCATTAATTGGTCAGGACTATTTGAACAAAGAAAATACCTTGGTGGTAATTACACCAGCAGTTCCGAAACATCATACCGAATGGAATTACTTTTTGGATAACGGTTTCGTTGTAAAAAAACGTGCCGAAGTTTTAGGAATTATTACAAAAGACACGTTCTGTTTCGCTGTAGCCGGAACCCACGGAAAAACCACAACGTCGAGTATTTTAGGACATATTTTATACGAAAGTGGAGCCGATGTGCCTTCCTTTTTAGGTGGAATCGTTGAAAATTACAATTCCAATTTAATCGGAAAAGGAAAAACGGTAACCGTAGTGGAAGCCGATGAATTCGATCGTTCGTTCCTACATTTGCACCCGAATATCGCATGTGTAACTTCCATGGACGCTGATCATTTGGATATCTACGGCGACAAAGCGTCAATTGAAGCTTCCTTCGTTGAATTCGCGAATAAAGTGGAAGACAAATCGAAGTTGTTCGTGGTAAACGGATTGCCGTTAGAAGCGATCACTGTCGGTGTAAACGACGATTCAAAATTCGTTGCTAAAAACATAAGAATAGAAGATGGCTGGTATGTTTTCGATGTAGAAACACCAACTGAAACAATACAGAATTTGAAATTCGGTCTGCCTGGCAGACATAACCTGACTAATGCTTTACTGGCTTTAGCGATGGCAAAAACATTTGGCACCCCAACGGAGGCTATTGCTAAAGCTTTTTTATCATTTCAGGGTGTTCGTCGCCGATTTTCGTTTCAGATTCGCCAACCGGAATTTGTGTATATCGATGATTATGCACACCATCCGACAGAAATCAATGCGGTACATCAGGCGGTTCGTGAGTTGTATCCGGGTAAAAAAGTGTTGGCAGTGTTTCAGCCACATTTGTTTAGTAGAACCCGTGATTTTGCTGATGATTTTGCCAAAAGTTTATCACAATTCGACGAAGTGTTTTTAATGGAAATTTATCCTGCGCGAGAATTGCCAATGGAAGGAATTACTTCAAGTTGGTTGTTGGATAAAATGACGAATGACAACAAAAAACTGGTTCAAAAAGACGAATTGATTGCTTTGATGCAAGCGTCTGATACTCCGGTAGTTGTAACCATTGGGGCCGGCGATGTAGGAGAAATGGTTCCGCAGATTAAAAAAGCCTTATTGCGATGAGAAAAATTAAGTGGACAGACGTACGTTTAATGCTCATGATTGCGGTCATGATTTTTCTGTATGCGTTTTCCACAGCGCGAAATGAAGTGCGAAAAATCGTTAAAACAGATGTTGCATTTACGGGAGAAAACAACCCTTTTGTGACACATGAAACGGTTAATAACTTGTTAATACAAAATTTTAACGGGGCTTCCAGTATCCGAAAAGATAAATTAGATTTGAATAGTTTAGAGCGTACTCTCGACAACAATAAAATGATTGAAAAAGCAGAGGTGTACGCAACGATAGACGGAACCTTAAAAGCGCTCGTTACACAAAAGACCCCAATCGCAAGAGTTAGCAGTGAAAAAGGAACATATTATATTGACTATCAAGGAGAAGAGATGCCGCTTTCTGATAATTATGCAGCAAGAGTGCCGCTTCTTTCGGGGGAAATAGAAGAAGAAAAAAGAACGGGATTGATCGAAGTTTTTCAGAAAATCAACGATGATGATTTCTTGAAAAAGAACATTACCGGTGTTCAGATTTTGCCGACGGGAAGTTTGATGATGACGGTTAGAGATTATGAGTATCGGATTCTTTTTGGGAAAACGATTAATGTTGATAAAAAGTTTGGAAATTATAAAGCCTTCTATCAACACGCTTTGAAAGATACCTTGATTGGAAATTATAAGTTGATTAATTTGAAGTTTACACAACAGGTTGTGTGCACCAAATAGAGTAAAAATGGAAAAAGAAAGTATTGCAGTAGGATTAGACATCGGAACCACAAAAATTGTGGCGATGATCGGCAAGAAAAATGAGTACGGAAAATTGGAAATTTTAGGCGTTGGAAAATCCAAAAGCCTTGGTGTGGCACGCGGTGTAGTGAATAATATTACGCAGACAATTCAGTCGATTCAGCAGGCGATTATCGATGCTGAAGCAGATTCAGGATATAAAATCAACGATGTGGTGGTTGGTATTGCCGGTCAGCACATCAGAAGTATCCAGCATAGCGATTATATCAGTCGTCCGAATCCGGAAGAAGTGATTGGTGATGCTGATATCGACATGTTAATCAATCAGGTGCACAAATTGGCGATGCTGCCAGGTGAGGAAATCATTCACGTGTTGCCGCAGGAATTTAAAATCGACGGACAATCCGAAATCAAAGAGCCAATCGGAATGTACGGAGGTAGATTAGAAGCAAGTTTTCACGTAGTTGTGGGACAGGCATCTTCTATCAGAAACGTTGGTCGTTGTATCAAGAGTTCCGGATTAGATTTGTCCGGATTGACGTTAGAGCCTTTAGCTTCAGCTGATGCCGTTTTAAGTCAGGAAGAAAAAGAGGCAGGAGTTGCCTTAATTGATATCGGAGGCGGAACAACAGATTTGGCTATCTTCAAAGACGGAATCATTCGTCATACAGCAGTTGTGCCTTTCGGCGGAAATGTGATTACAGAAGACATCAAAGAAGGTTGTTCAATCATCGAAAAACAGGCAGAGTTGTTGAAAGTGAAATTCGGTTCAGCTTGGCCTGGTGAAAATAAAGACAACGAAATTGTTTCCATTCCTGGATTGCGAGGTCGTGAACCAAAAGAAATTTCGTTGAAGAACTTGTCGAAAATCATCCACGCGCGTGTTGTGGAAATCATTGAGCAGGTTTTTGCCGAAATCAAAGCTTACGGACACGAAGATCCAAGAAAAAAATTGATTGCAGGAATTGTGTTAACCGGAGGAGGTTCGCAATTACAACATATTAAACAATTGGTGGAATACATCACCGGAATGGATACCAGAATTGGATATCCGAATGAGCATTTAGCCGGAAATTCCGATGAAGAAATTTCAAGCCCGATGTACGCAACCGCAGTTGGTTTAGTGATGAACAGCATCCGAAACAATACTAAGAGTGCGACACCATTTGTTGAAATGAAACAACCTGAGCCGAAAATTGAGATGAAGCCGCAGGTAGTTTACGAACACATTGAAGATGAAGAGGTATTTGAACAAGCCAAACCTGAAGAAAAAAGACCCGTTGTGGAGATGGAATCCACAGGAGATAAAATCAAAAGAGGCTTTTTTGATAAATACATAGACAAGATTAAAGAATTTTTAGATAACGCAGAATAAAACCGATACAGTATGGAAAGCAACAACGAATTTGGAAATATTTCATTTGATTTGCCTAAAAACCAATCCAATGTAATTAAAGTTATTGGTGTAGGTGGTGGTGGTAGTAATGCCATCAATCACATGTTTAGACAAGGAATCGTAGGAGTGGATTTCGTAATCTGTAATACCGATTCTCAAGCGTTACAAAACAGTCCGGTGCCTAACAAAATTCAGTTGGGAATTGACTTAACCGAAGGTCTTGGAGCAGGAGCAAACCCTGAAGTAGGACAGCAATCGGCATTGGAAAGTATTGAAGAAATCGAAAAAATGTTGGACAGCAACACCAAGATGATTTTCATCACAGCCGGTATGGGTGGTGGAACCGGAACTGGTGCTGCTCCTGTAATTGCTCAATTGGCGAAAGAACGCGATATTTTAACTGTAGGTATCGTTACTATTCCGTTCCAATTTGAAGGTAAAGTGCGTTCAGAGCAAGCGTTGCAAGGAGTTGAAAGACTGCGTAAACATGTCGATTCTTTAATCGTTATCAACAACAATAAATTAAGGGAAGTATACGGAAACTTAGGATTCAAATCTGGGTTCTCCAAAGCGGATGAAGTGTTAGCTACAGCTTCACGTGGTATTGCGGAAGTAATTACCAACCACTACGCGTTAAACATCGATTTACGTGATGCGAAAACTGTATTATCCAACAGTGGAACCGCAATTATGGGATCGGCTACAGCGTCTGGTGAAAACCGTGCGAAAGATGCGATTGTATCAGCTTTAGATTCTCCTTTATTGAATGACAACAAGATTACGGGTGCTAAAAACGTATTATTGTTAATCGTTTTCGGAACCAACGAAATCACGATGGACGAAATGGGTGAAATCAACGATTACATCCAGGCAGAAGCAGGCTTCAGCGCTAATATTATTATGGGAGCTGGCGAAGATGAATCTCTTGGCGAAGCAGTTTCCGTAACAGTAATCGCTACTGGTTTCAACGTGGAACAACAAGCCGGAATTGTAAATTCAGAACCGAAGAAAATCATTCATACCTTAGAAGGAGAACAAAAATTAGTTCAGGATTTGACGCAGAAACCAATGGCGCCAGCTTTTGATTTTGCTCCGATTTCAGAGGAAGTAACAGCTGAACCAGTTGTTGCAGAAGTAACGCCTGTTAACGATGAAAAAATCGTTTTTTCCTTAGAGGAGGAAGTGGAAGTTGAAGAAAAAAAGCCAATCGCTGAAGTAGATTTAATTCCTACTTCGGAGTTTATCAATAATTTAGACGTTTTCTTTGAAATCGTTTCTCCGGTAAAAGAAGAGCCGAAGTTTGAAATCAAAGACATTCGTGAAATCGAAGTTTTCGGTGCCGAAATCGTTATGCCGGAAGTAAAAGAAGTTCAAGAGCAGATTGCTTTTTCATTTGACTTGACCAATGGCGGTGTTTCTACTAACGACGATCGTTTGGTGTTCGACTTAACAGAAGAAACTCGCGAAATGAAAGTAACAGAGCCTGTACAAGTGGTTCCGGTTACCGAAGTGAACGAAACAGGGGTAGTACGTTATTCTTTAGACGATTATTTGGAAAAAGAAAACGAATTGATGGCTTCAAAACCGGTTGCGGAAGTGAAAGAAGAGCCAATCGCTCCGGAATTGGACATCACCATGAAAAAATCGGAAGAGTCAGTTACGCAAACAACTACTTCATTCGACGATATTTCACCGGTTGAAATGACCATCGAAGAAACCCTTCGCGTTCGTGCCGAAGAGCGTAAAAGAAAAATGAAAGAGTTCAATTATAAGTTCAACAACAGCGCATCTCGTGTTAATGAATTAGAGCGCGAGCCGGCTTATAAAAGAATGGGAGTAGATTTAAATGCATCTACCATCGACAATAGCAAATCGCGTATGTCTTTAGGAACAGACAGCAACGACGACATTCAGTTGCGTTCTAACAATTCCTTTTTACACGACAACGTCGATTAACTAAACCAAATAGAGAAACCTTTAACCCGAAGCAGTAATGTTTCGGGTTATTTTTTTATATTCGCAAAGCAAAAAATGAATGGATTTGGAGCGAGAGGACAGTTTGTGTCAGCAAGCCATTTTCCCGCCATTCGCTCTACAAGGTGCCACTACTGTCGGGGCTAGTTGGGAGACCATTTTTATTTTTGCAATCGAATTCAAGTAACCGAATAAACAAATACAGATATGAGTTTAGGAGCAAAAATCATGGATGAAATGAAAACCGCCATGAAAGCAAAAGATACCGTAGCATTAGAAGCATTACGCGCGATTAAATCAGAAATTTTGTTGGCACAAACTTCGGCTAGCGGTGGTGATTTAACGGCTGAAGATGAAATTAAATTGCTTCAGAAACTGGTTAAACAGCGTAAAGACAGCGCCACAATTTTCAGTGAGCAAGGCCGTGCAGATTTAGCAGAACCGGAATTGGCTCAAGTTGCCGTAATCGAAAAATTCTTGCCAGCCCAATTATCCGAAGCTGAAGTAGAAGCAATCATAGCTAAAATTATCACAACAACAGGAGCTTCAGGAATGGCAGCAATGGGACAAGTAATGGGACAGGCTTCCAAAGAATTAGCCGGTCAAGCTGATGGGAAAACCATTTCCACCATTGTTAAAAAATTATTAGCATAACTCTTTGATGAGCTACTTCAGGTAGTTCGTCAACCGGCCTCGTAGTTCAACTGGATAGAATATCAGATTTCGGCTCTGAGGGTTGGGGGTTCGAACCCCTCCGAGGTCACGAATAAATAAAACATAAGCAAAAATGTCCAAGCTTGCTTGAGTATTTTTGTGTTGTTTTTATTTTCAAAGCGGAGCTTTGTAGGGGAAGACGTAGTCAGCCCCTTTTAGAAGCAAAAATGTCCAAGCAAGCTTGAGTATTTTTGTGTTGTTTTTTATTTTCAAAGCGGAGCTTTGTATGGGGAGACATAGTCATCAACTCCTCCATTGTTACAAATTTAGCCTTAAATCGAAGTAATTTCTTGTATGGAAGAAGAAGCAATTCCGGTGTTAATACTTTTAGCAGCTATTGTATTAGTAGCCATCGTACTGATTCTTTTTTTTGCCACTATTTTTACTTTTTTCGAGTTTGTTTACGGGCGACTGTTTTACAAGCCTTTCTTTGTGCATTGGTACCGTTCTTTAAAAACGTTGCCTAACAAGAAGTTTGAAATTCTTTTTAATGAAGTCCCGTATTACAGAAAGTTAAGACCAAGAAAAAGGAGTTATTTTGAACATCGCGTAGCCTCATTTATTGAGCGTTATGAGTTCATCGGGAAAGAAGGTTTTGAAGTCGATGAACGTGCAAAAGTGTTAATCGCAGCGACTTATGTTCAGTTGACTTTTGGGATGCGTTTATACCTGTATCCCGTTTTTGATAAAGTGATTGTTTTTCCATCCATTTATTATTCTAATATCAGCGAAGCGTATCACAAAGGTGAATTTAATCCGATGTTGAAAGCTGTCGTGTTTTCGTGGGAAGATTTTCAACAGGGCTTACATTATAACAACGACAATTTGAATTTGGGTTTGCATGAATTTGCTCATGTACTCAATTTTCAGGGCTTACGCAGTGAAGATGCCAGTTCTTTGATTTTTGCCCGTTTCTTCAATCAGATTCGAATGGAATGCAATCATGGTCCTAATCGCGAAAAACTGATGAATTCCGGTTATTTTAGAGAGTATGCCTATACCAACGATTTCGAATTTATCGCGGTAGTTTTAGAACATTTCTTTGAAACCCCTAAAGAATTTAAAACAGAATTTCCCGAATTGTATTACTTGGTTAAGCGCATGATTAATTACAAGGAAGCTGCCTAAAATTTTGTTAAAAAACAGATTTTGGGGTGTTTATGAAGTAGCTTTGTTTAAACCAAATCTAATTTATATAGTCATACAGCTACCAAGTACACTTTATGAAGCCAAAATACATAATTTACGCACTTCTGTCTTTAGTTTTAGGCGGAATGATTTACTACAGAATTTCTGAAAATAGCGCCAAAGACGGAGCCGGAAAAGGCAAAGGAGCAGGTGATAAAAAACCCGCTAAGGTTACAGGAATCATTTTAAAACCCCAAATTTTTTCGGACAATTTATCATTATCGGGTTCTATTGATGCGAACGAGCAGGTTGAAATCCGAAGTGAAGTTTCCGGAGTGGTGGAAAGCATCAATTTTGAAGAAGGAAGCCACGTCGCACAAGGACAATTACTTTTTAAAATAAACGATTTAGAATTACGGGCGCAACTTTCCCAAGCTAAGACCAAACAAACATTAGCTTCCGAAAATGAAAGAAGAGCCAGACTTTTACTGGAGAAAGAAGCTATCAGTCAGGAAGAATACGACATCGCCAGCGCAGATTTCAGAACCACAAAAGCCCAAACACAACTGATTCAGACACAAATTGCTAAAACCTTTGTTCGTGCGCCTTTTTCAGGTAAAATCGGTTTGCGTTCCATTTCAAAAGGAACTTATGTAACACCAACGGCTGTTGTGGCTAATTTAGTTAATACAAGTCAGGTTAAAATCACGTTTTCGATTCCTGAAAAATATGCCGGTCAAATGAAAGTCGGTACGCCAATTTCATTTACAATTGCTGGTTCCAAAGAGAATTATTCCGCAAAAATTTATGCTATTGAACCAGGTATTGAAGTAACGACAAGAACATTGAAAATGCGTGCTACAGCTTCAAATGCCGGTGGGAAACTGATTCCGGGAACTTTTGCGAACATTGCTTTGCCATTGGATAAAATTAATGATGCGTTATTGGTGCCGACAGAAGCATTAATTCCGGTTCAGAACGGAAAGAAAATCTTTATTGCCGAAAACGGGAAAGCCAAAGAAATAATGGTGGAAACGGGAGCCAGAACCGATAAAGATGTATTGGTTATAACCGGTTTAAAAGCCGGAGATACGGTACTTACCAGTGGAGTAATGACTTTGAAAGACGGTTCGCCGGTTCAAGTAAAACTTAAGTAAGCAGCTATGAGTTTATCTACCACAAGTATCAAACGACCGGTTTTGACAATCGTGTTGAACCTCATGTTGATTCTCTTCGGAATTATCGGGTTTACTTTTTTAGGCGTTCGCGAATTTCCATCGATTGATCCGGCTCAGATTTCGGTTCAGACCAATTATTCTGGTGCGAACGCGGATATTATCGAATCCCAAATTACAGAGCCGTTAGAAAAAGCTATCAATTCCATTGATGGTATTCGAAATATTTCCTCTTCAAGCAGTCAAGGAAGAAGCAACATTAGTATTGAGTTTAATCTTGATAAAAATCTGGAAGAAGCGGCCAATGATGTTCGGGATAAAGTATCACAAGCTGTTCGCAGTTTGCCTCAGGATATTGATGCGCCACCGGTAGTTTCCAAAGCCGATGCTGATTCGGAACCCATTATTACGATGACGGTTCAGAGTGATAATAAGAATGTTTTAGAGCTTTCCGATTATGCTGATAATGTACTTTCACAGCGTTTACAGACGATTCCGGGTGTAAGTAGTGTCCAGATTTGGGGCTTGCGAAAATACGCCATGCGTTTGTGGATTGATCCTGTAAAACTGGCTTCTTATGGTTGTACTGTAGCTGATGTACGAACGGCGTTAAGTCAGCAAAATGTGGAATTGCCATCAGGAAAACTGACGGGAGCCAATACCGAATTGACCGTTAAAACCATCGGAAATTTATCTACCGAAGAAGAGTTTAACAACATCATCATAAAAGCCGAAGGCGACAAAATTGTTCGTTTAAGCGATATCGGAAATGCTGCTTTGGAAGCTGAAAATCTGGAAACCAAACTATCTGATTCCGGGCAGCCAATGGTCGGTATGGCGATTATTCCGCAGCCCGGCACGAACTATCTGGATATTGCCGAGAAATTTTACGAGCAATACGAACAACTTCAGAAAGATTTACCAAAAGATTTTAAATTAAATATCGCTATTGATAATACGGTTTTTGTAAAGAAAGCAGTAACAGAAGTAGCTGAAACCCTGTTGATTTCCATCATTTTGGTGGTCTTGATTATTTACGCATTCTTCAGAGATTGGGCGATTGCATTCCGACCGTTAATTGACATTCCCGTTTCGTTGATTGCGACCTTTTTCATTATGTATTTATGCGGATTCTCGGTTAACGTTTTAACGTTGCTGGCCATCGTTTTAGCAACAGGATTAGTAGTAGATGACGGAATTGTAGTGACCGAAAACATTTTCAAAAAAGTAGAAGAAGGCATGACGCCGATTGAAGCCGCTATTAAAGGCTCTAATGAAATTTTCTTTGCAGTAATATCCATTTCGATTACGTTGGCGGCCGTGTTTTTACCGGTAATTTTCTTGGAAGGATTTGTCGGACGTTTGTTCCGTGAATTTGGTGTTGTGATTGGTGCAGCAGTACTGATATCGGCCGTTGTTTCTTTGACATTGACACCGATGCTGAATGCTTATCTGATGAAAGGTGGCGAACAGAAAAAATCGAAATTCTACAATTTGACCGAGCCATATTTCGAAAAAATGAATAGTGGTTATGCCGATGCCCTGACTCGTTTCATGAAGAAAAAATGGTTGAGTTTTCCAATACTATTTGTTTGTTTCGGATTGATTTACTTGTTTTTTAATGTACTTCAAAAAGAAACCGCTCCGTATGATGACCGAAGTTTTATCGGAGTAAATGTTACTGCTCCCGAAGGCGCATCGTACGATTACATGGATCGTTTTATGAACGAATTGACCGAACTGATTAACGATTCCATTCCGGAGAAAAAAGTAAGTTTGATTATTACTTCACCAGGTTTTGGTTCGTCTTCCGTAAACAGCGGACGTGCCCGAATTGCTTTGGTACAACCGGGAGAAAGAGAAGTTAAACAGAAGGAAATTGCTGAAAATCTTACCAAATGGACCAAACAATATTCTGAAGCTAAAATCAATGTTTCCGAATCACCAACGATTGCGGTAAACCGTCGTGGCGGAATGCCAATTCAGTTCGTAATTCAAGCGCCAAATTTTAAAAAATTGGAAGAAAAAATTCCGGTTTTTATGGATGAAGTGGCAGATGATCCAACATTTTCTAATTCGGATGTAAATTTGAAATTCAACAAGCCGGAAGTGTATGTAACAATCGATCGTGAGAAAGCACAAAGTTTAGGTGTTTCTATAATTGATGTCGCACAAACGCTACAGCTTTC
>NZ_JALDYN010000039.1:0-17720 GCF_032153895.1 Flavobacterium sp. | reverse complement strand
GAATCAAAATTCTCCGAAAACTGGCCATAACCAAGCATGGAAAATAATGACAGTAGAATTAACAATGTAATTTTTTTCATAATTAATGTTTAGGTTAGTTGTATGTTCAATCTTCCAAAAATAACTCAATTATTAAAAAAAAGATATTTTTGAATTAAATATCACAAAAACATCTTAAAATGAATATTTAACAAAATTTTATCAATTTATTTACACATATTAAACAACATCTGTAAAGTAAAAACTATTTTAATCAATTATTAAATCAAAAGCAAACCCTGGTAAAAAATGCTTTAAGAGCAATATTTACAATAAAGTTAACAATAAATCAACAAATATCATAAAAAGTCATTCTCTTGCTTTTTTAAGTCAAACAAGGATTTTTTGAAAATTTACAATAACCTAAAACAAAAAAGGCCGTTCTGAAGAACGGCCTTTTTTACATATTGTTAATCCAACTCTGCGGATTCAGTGTTGTCGTATTTTGATACATCATAAACTTCATGATAGATTTACCCGAAGAATTGGTATGAATTCGTCCTATCACTTGCTTGGTGGAAACCTTATCACCGGCAGCAACAGAAACCGAACTTAAATCGTTATACACCGTAATATAATCTCCGTGTTGAATGAAAACTGCTTTATTGTTGGCGTTAATCACTTGAACTCGTAGTACTTCGCCACTAAAAACGGCTCTTGCACTTGAACCTGGTTGTGTAGCAATTTCAACACCACTGTTGGTAATCGTTAAATCTGGATACGCCGGATGCGGATGGGTTCCGAAAGCTGAATAGACATAGCCCTTTTCAACCGGCCAAGGCAAACGTCCTTTGTTTGATTTAAAATTATCTGCTAACATTTGTCCTTCCGTTGTTAGTACAAATTTTGCAGAGCCTCCAGTGTCTGGTTTAGAAACGGCTTTTCCGGATTCTTTGGCTTTTCGGTTGGCTTCAGCAATCGCTTCACGAATCAAACGTTGAATTTGAGCTTCCACTCTTTTAGATTCAGCTTGTTTTTTCTTGATTTCAGCCGTGTATTTTTTTTTGTCTTTTTGAACCGCCTTAGCTAACTTTTGCTGTTCAGCTCTGTCCTGTTCCAAGACTTTTTTCTCTTGTTCGCTTTCCGCTAAAACTTTCTCTTTGTCTTTTTTCTTAACTTCCAGCTTGTTGGTTGCCACTTCCAATTGTCCGGTTTTTACTTTGATTTCGTCACCTTGCATCTTTCGGAAACTCGCATATTGTTTCATGTACTGCATCCTTTTGTAGGCTTGCAGGAAATTTTCAGAAGACAAGACAAACATAATACGGCTTTGCTCGGAACGGCTTTTATACGATTTGACAATCATTTTGCTGTAATCGTCTTTTAAATCTTTTAATTCCCGACGCATTTTGTTGATTTCCAATTGTTTCAGATAAATATCATCCGACAACAATCGCTTTTGCTTGGCGGTAGTACTGATTAATTTTTCACTTATACGGATTTTAGCATTCTGCTGGGCAATTTCTCCCAAAATACTTTTTTCCTTCTTTTTTTCCATCTGCAACAAACGCTGCATTTCCTGCATCTCTTTTTGAAGTTGTGCTTTACGCTGCTCTAACTGACGCTGTTTTTCGTCGCTCGGCTGCGCAAACAAAGAAGCGGAAAGGCAAAGGAAAAATAAAGTGAAAAGTAATTTCTGCATGGTTTAAAATTTTGGCAAATTTAATCAATAAATAGTTGTTCGTAACCTTCCGGAACATCATAAGTAAACGACAAATCTTCGTTAAATGTTACGTTGTTGTAGACGATATTAATGGAAACTTTGTCTTTTTGTTCGGCTCCGATTACAATTTCTGTCGGAAAAATTCCGTTGGTGCTTTCTTTGTAGGCGGGATACTGCACTTCAACTGAACGTTCGCCGTCTTTTTGCATCAAGCTTTCTTTCTTCAATAAAAAATTGGCGCCTTCAAACATGAACTGCTTGGTAAACATTTTGTCTTCCGATTGCAATACGTGCAATCCGTTTTGAACACTTTCCTGATACTTGCCACGCGTTAAATCGTCTAAAGATTGCCCTAACAACAGGTTTTGTACTTTCTGAAAATTCAAATCCGTTCCCAGCCAATTGCTCAAAAGCTTGTAATTCCCCTGAAAATATTTTCCGTTCATTTTTTCGTAATAGCTCACCTGATCTGGTGTTATCAAGGCTTTGGCCATGGTAATTCCGAAGAAGCGTACAATGATCAGAATTTTTTCATCTTTCTTAATGCGAACTTCAGCCGTTACATTTTGGGATTGCTTGCTGTCTTCGTATCGGGCGCTGGCTCTGAAATTAGCCGTTTTAAAGTTTTTCTTATTGGCATAATGCCCTTGAACTACCGCAGAAAGCGCCGTATTTTCAGCAGCCGTTTGCTCGGCAACCACATTCTGTTTGCTCTTGCAGGAAAAAAGGAAAAAAAGACTAAATACGACTATCCGTTTTTGCATTATTTGTTTTGTTTTAAGAGCTGTTCGGCTTTTTTAAAATGGATTTCTTTGTTTTTCTGATCGCCTAAACCATGATACGCTTCGCCGAGCTGTATGTTAAAATTCATCTCCAGATCCGTATCATCTACTACAAAATCTATACCTGATTTTAAAAACGTTAAGGCATCGGTGAAATTTTTCATCTGATTGTTGGCCATTCCGGCAAAATAATACAGCCTTGCCTGTGTCGGGAAAAGTTCGATGGCTTCCGTCGCTTTTTTTCGAACTTCGTCATAAGCTCCTTTTTCAGTGTAGGCCTGCAACAAAACTTCGATGGTGGTCACATCGTCCTTATACATTCGTAAGCCTTTTTCAAGATACTGAACAGCCAAATCCCATTTCTTTTTATTCAAAAAGAAAATTCCGATTTCTTTGTTCACATTCACATCACCCGTATCGGTAAAATAATCAGTTGCAGCATTCAACTCGGTATAAAAACTATTGGTGTTGTTGGCAAAAATCAAAAATTCATTCAGAATGCGGTGCTTGATTTTAGAATCCACTTTACGGCTTTTCAACACTTTATTCATGGCCTGAGCGGCTTTATCTCCTTGTTGGTTATTCAGGTGGAATTTGAACAAACTCACTTGCGCCCAGTCCGATTCCGGAAGTTCTTTTTCCAGTTTCTTCGCTACTTCCAACGCCTTTTCTTCCTCGTTGTTTTCGGAATAAATATAAATCAACTCGATGTAATTCTGCTCGTCTTTCGGATTTTTGCGGATGGCTTCTTCCAGATATTCTTTCTGCGGGCGCTTTTGTTTCGAATTCCCCTGAATCTGCATTTTGTACAATTCCAATGTGGAGCTGATTCCGGTCGTTTTTTCCATTTCCTCAATCAGAAACAAGGCTTTGTCGAATTGTTGCGTATACATATAAAGTGACACCAAATCGTCCTGAAACTTTTTATCAAATTCGATGAGTTTCTGCACCACGCGAATGGAACTGTTGTAATCTTTGGTTTCGTAGAAAACATCGTATAAACCATTCCAGTACCAACGTTCTTTTGGGTTCAATTCGATGGCTTTGTCGAAGGCTTTTTGCGCTTCGGGATAATTTTTCAGCGACAGATAATTTTTTCCCAATTCATTGTACAAGGCCGCATTGGAAGGCTGCAACTGAATACATTGCTGCATTTCCAAAATCGCTTTGTCATAGTTTTCGATGGATTTTTGCTTGAGCGATTCGTAAAAATGATTTTCGAAATTATCATTCTTCATAGTAATATCGTCCGGGTTTTCCTGCGCCCGAAACTGCATCGGAACCAGTAAGCCGAAAACGGTAATTGCTATGAAATTTTTTATGTTCATCGTCTATTCTAAAACCGAATAATCCCCTATACTGACGTTAGTAAATTCTCCGTTAAACGAAGCATGGTTCCCAATCATCGCGTTATCCAAATTTGCATTTTTGATATGTGCGTGTGTTTGTACCAAACTGTTCTTAATCTTGGTATTGGTTAAATGAGTTGCCTTTCCTAACGAAACGTTTGGTCCAACTGTCGAATTGATTAAAATCACATCGTCCCCAATAAAACAAGGCGGAATAATTGTCGAATTTTCAAGGCGAACTGTATCAGATACTAAGTTTTCACCGTCTTTTTCCAAAAAGTTCAGCATGCGAGAATTGGTTTCAACAGTCACGTCTTTGTTCCCGCAATCCATCCATTCATCAACTTTTCCGGGAACGAATTTCAAACCTTTCTGCTTCATGTTTTCCAAGCCGTCAGTTAGCTGATATTCACCGCCTTTTACCACATTGTTGTCTAGCAGATATTGCAATTCGGCACGTAAAGTTTCGCCGCTTTTGAAATAATAAATTCCGATGATGGCTAAATCCGATACAAATTCTTTTGGTTTTTCCACGAAATCCACAATCTGATTGTTGTCATTCAATTGTACGACACCAAAAGCACTTGGATCTTCTACTTGTTTAACCCAAATTACACTGTCAGCTGTAGTATCTAACGTAAAATCCGCACGGAATAGTGTGTCAGCATAAGCTACAACAATCGGTCCGCTCATACTTTCTTTGGCACACATAATCGCGTGAGCAGTTCCCAAAGCTTCATTTTGGTAGTAAATCGTTCCTTTGGAGCCTAATTTTTCTGCAATGGCAATCAAATCACTTTCTACTTGTTTTCCAAAACTTTCGTGGATGATGAAAGCAATTTCTTCAATATCCTGATTGATAACTCCAGCGATATCTTCCACCAAGCGGTGTACAATCGGTTTTCCTGCAATCGGAATTAAGGGTTTTGGAACAGTTAACGTATGTGGGCGTAAGCGTGAACCGCGTCCGGCCATAGGTACTATGATTTTCATCTCTTATTTATTTTAAATCAGTATCAAATCTGTACATTTTAAAGTTAGTCTGACTACTGATGTTTGTGACTGAATACTTATTTTACTCCGGTACTTCCAAATCCGCCTTCGCCGCGACTGGTTTCTGAAAGTACTGCAACTTCTTCCCATTCGGCACGTTCGTGTTTGGCGATGACTAATTGGGCAATGCGCTCTCCGTTTTCCACCACAAAGGGTTCATTGGAAAGGTTTACTAAAATCACCCCAATTTCTCCGCGATAATCGGCATCTACCGTTCCGGGAGAATTCAAAACCGTAATGCCTTTTTTGAACGCCAAACCACTTCTCGGACGCACTTGTGCTTCATATCCGATGGGCAATTCGATGAACAATCCTGTTTTGACCAAATCTCTTGCTAAGGGTTGTAAGATAATCGGTTCGGAAATATTGGCGCGTAAATCCATTCCTGCCGAAGCTATGGTTTCATAATTCGGTAGTTCGTGATTGGAAGTATTGATGATTTTAATAGTCATTCGAAAAAAATATTTTAAAGCCTAAAAATATAAAATTTAGGCGGTTTTTCGCTTAAGAACTCGCAGTAAAGTTTCTTTTTCGTTGTGGTAGATGAAATAGCCGAAAACCACCATAGCGATAATGCCGAAAATATAGCTTTCCCGGAAAATATCCACGTAAAACGAAAGGCCTGCCAAAACGGTGGAAAGCCCTAAATACCCAAAAATTCGTTTTTTATCGTACGGAATCGGATAGTATTTGTTACCCATGACATACGAAATTGTCATCATAGAACCGTAGGCTGCTAAGGTTGCCACTGCAGAACCCATATAACTGAATTTCGGAATCAGTAAGTAATTCAGAACTAACGTAACAATCGCTCCGAAGGCAGAAATATAAGCTCCGATTTTTGTTTTGTCAATCAGTTTGTACCACACCGATAAATTGGTATAAATCCCCAAAAAGAAATTCGCCAAAATAATAAGCGGAACAACTTTCATCGCCTCCCAGTAGTCCGGATTCGGCACTAAAAACAGTTTGATGATGTCTGAAAAAACAACTACACCCAGAAATATCAACGAACCAAAAATCACAAAATATTTCGTTACGGTCGCGTAAGTTTGTGGTGCATTCTCGTTTCCGGCGTGACTGAAGAAAAAGGGTTCAATGCCTAAGGTATACGCCGTTCGGTACAACACCATAAAAAGACCGATTTTGTAACACGCGGCATACGCACCCACTTCCGATTTGGCAATGCTTTCCGGCAACAAATTGTCTAACATAATCTTGTCGAAATGTTCGTTGATTCCGAAGGCTAAACCGGCAAACAAAACCGGTAATCCGTAAGCGATAAGCTGGCGCCATAAGGTATAATCGAATTTCCATTTCAACTGCAGATAATCCGGAACGAAGAAAAGAAGCGTCAGTAAAGAAGCTATTAAATTGGCAACAAAAACATAACCAATCAGAAAACTATCGGAATAAATCGTGTTGAAAAAACTATCGGGATTGTTGGCGGCTAACTTGGGTAAAAACACCAAGAAAAATACGTTCAACAACAAATTAACCATCACATTGGTAATTTTGATGACGGCATATTTCATTGGTCTCTGATGGGCACGCAATTTACAGAACGGCACCACCACCAGCGCATCCAAAACCAAAATCCAAATCGTATAATTGATGTATTGCGGGTCAATTTTAAGAATATCGGCTAAGGTGTTTTTGAACAAAAGCGCCACCCCGAGAAACGCCAACGAAGACCAGAAAACGGAAATCGTGCTGGTTTCAATTACGTTTTGCTTATTTTCTTCTTTGTTATAAAAACGGAAAAAAGCGGTTTCCATTCCGTAAGACAACAGTACGTTGAAGAAAACCATCCACGAAAAAATTACCGTTACTTCTCCGTACTGACTCGTTCCTTTCAGATATTCCACATAAAGCGGCGTCAGGAAGAAACTAATCATGCGGGGAATCACCGTGGCAATTCCGTAGATGAAGGTTTGTTTGAAAAGATTTTTATATAAACTCAAGGTGTGGTTTTTGACTAATGACTAACAAATGTAATTAAAATTCAAGGTATAAAAAAAGAGCCGAACAAATGTTCAGCTCTTTTATGATAAGGTTGTGAAACGCTTAATTGTTCAACGCTTCCGCACCACCAACGATTTCCAAGATTTCTCCGGTAATGGCTGCCTGACGGGCTTTGTTGTAAGTAAGTTTCAACTGATTTCTTAATTCGGTTGCATTATCTGTTGCTTTGTGCATTGCGGTCATACGTGCTCCGTGCTCTGAAGCGAAAGAATCACGAATCGCTTTGTACAATTGTGTTTTCAACGATTTTGGAATCAAGGTTAACACGATTTCTTCTTTTGACGGCTCAAAAATGTAATCTGAAGTTGCTACTTCTTTAGACGCGATTGGCGCTAAAGGCAAGAACTGTTCGGTTACTACTACCTGAGTCGCTGCGTTTCTGAACTGATTGTACACCAATTCTACTTTGTCATACTCACCATCTACGAATAAATGTGTCAATGATTCTGCAATGTGTGCTACGTTATCAAACGTTAAATCATCGAAAATATCACTACGGTTAGCAATCACATAGTTTGATTTGTGTAACGTATCATTGGCTTTTTTACCGATAGCAAAAATACCCACATTGTCGTGACCGTAAGTCTCGGTTAACGCTTTCACCTGCTTTAATACGTTGGTATTGAAAGCTCCACAAAGACCTCTGTTAGACGTAATGGCAACAACCAATACTTTCTTAACCTCTCTCTGGTTCGTGTACTGTCCTGCGAAGTCACCTTCTAAAGAAGCACTCAGGTTTTGAATTAACTCGGTTAATTTTTCGGCATAAGGGCGCATCGCCGTAATCGCATCCTGTGCTTTTTTTAGCTTTGCGGCAGAAACCATCTTCATTGCGGAAGTAATCTGCATCGTGGATTGTACCGAAGTAATCCTGTTACGTATTTCCTTTAAATTTGCCATTTATAATTTGAAAATGTGACAATTTGAAAATTTGAAAATGATTGCGCATCCTCAAATCTTCAAACCATCAAATTATTAATATTTTGCTGAAACTTCTTTCGCTGCTTTCTCTAATACATCGGTGATGTTATCGTCGAATTTACCAGCTTTTAAAGCGTCTAACGTATCTCTGTGTTTTGCGTTAAGATAATCGATGAAATCTTTTTCGAATTCTTTTACCTTGTTCACTGGAACGTTTCTCAATAAGTTTTTAGTACCTGCGTAGATAATAGCAACCTGATCTTCAACCGTAAATGGTGTGTTTACCGATTGTTTTAAAATTTCCACGTTACGTTTTCCTTTTTCAATTACGTTCATCGTAGCTGCATCCAAATCCGAACCGAATTTAGCGAACGCCTCTAACTCACGGAACTGAGCCTGGTCTAATTTTAACGTACCTGATACTTTCTTCATCGATTTAATCTGCGCGTTACCTCCTACACGAGATACAGAGATACCTACGTTGATCGCCGGACGAACCCCAGAGTTGAACAAGTCAGACTCTAAGAAAATCTGTCCGTCAGTAATCGAAATTACGTTGGTTGGGATATAAGCAGAAACGTCACCCGCCTGTGTTTCAATGATTGGTAACGCTGTTAACGAACCACCACCTTTTACAATTGGTTTTAACGATTCCGGTAAATCATTCATGTTTTTAGCAATACTGTCATCCGCAATTACTTTACAAGCACGCTCTAATAAACGAGAGTGTAAGTAGAATACGTCTCCAGGATATGCCTCACGACCTGGTGGTCTTCTTAGCAACAAAGACACCTCACGGTAAGCTACCGCCTGTTTTGATAAATCATCATAGATAATCAAAGCCGGACGACCTGAATCACGGAAGTACTCTCCGATAGCAGCACCTGCCATTGGAGCATATACCTGCATTGGAGCAGGGTCAGAAGCATTAGCAGCAACGATAACTGTATAAGCCATTGCGCCTTTTTCTTCTAACGTTTTAGCGATACCAGCAACTGTAGAGGCTTTCTGACCTACGGCAACGTAGATACAAAATACCGGTTTACCAGCATCATAGAATTCTTTCTGATTTAAGATAGTGTCGATACAAACGGTTGTTTTACCAGTCTGACGGTCACCAATTACAAGCTCACGCTGTCCACGACCTACTGGAATCATCGCATCGATTGATTTGATACCTGTTTGTAACGGCTCGTTTACCGGCTGACGGAAGATAACTCCCGGAGCTTTTCTTTCTAATGGCATTTCGTAAAGGTCACCACCGATTGGTCCTTTACCGTCGATTGGGAAACCTAACGTATCCACAACACGGCCTACCATTTGCTCACCAACTTTTAAAGAAGCGATACGCTGAGTTCTTTTTACAGTTGAACCTTCTTTGATACCGGTTGATGGCCCTAATAATACCACCCCTACGTTATCTTCTTCTAAGTTCAATACAATAGCTTCCAACCCGTTTTCGAATTGTACTAACTCACCGTATTGTGCATTAGACAAACCGTAAACACGAGCGATACCGTCACCTACCTGAAGAACTGTTCCTACTTCCTCTAACGTAGCACCTGATTCAAAACCAGATAATTGTTTCTTTAATATTGCTGAAATTTCAGCAGCTTTAATTTCTGCCATTCTGTTTATAATTTAACACTTTTCAGTGTGGTAAATACTAGTTTAAAAGTTCTCTTTTTAAGTTTTGCAAACGGCTTGCTACCGATGCGTTGTATTGTTTGTCGCCAATTCTGATAATGAATCCTCCGATAATCGACTCGTCTACAATATTTTGTACCGTAATTGATTTATTTGAAAATTCTTTAATCTTAGCCAATACTTTAGCTTCCAATTCCGGAGTGATTGGGAAAGCAGTCGTAACTTTCGCTACTTCCACCCCGCTCATCTCATCAAACAACAATTTGTATTGAGACGCTACCGCCGGTAAAATCTCAAAACGTTTGTTGTCCAACAACAATTGGAACAATCCTTTGGTTTCGTTTTGTGCTGAAGCAAAAATTTCAGTTAAAGCCGAAATTTTAGTTTCACCCTTAACTGTTGGGTTTGCTAAAAAGTCTTTCAACTCAGCACTTTCTGCAATCGAAGTCGCGATAGATTTCATGTCTTCGTTTACATTCGATGCTTTGCCGTTTGCGTTGGCTAACTCTAAAATCGCTTTCGCGTATCTAATCGCTGCTCTTGACATATACGATTAATTTAATTTTACTTCGTCTAACATTTTCTCAACCAAAGTAGTTTGAGATTCTTTGTTAGAAAGTTCACCTTTTAATAATTTCTCAGCGATTTCCAAAGAAAGACCGGAAACCTGAGTTTTCAATTCTGCTAAAGCGGCGTTTTTCTCACCTTCAATAGTAGCCTGAGCCTGAGCAATCATTTTTGCACCCTGCGTTTCAGCTTCTGATTTCGCGTCAGCAATCATTTTCTCTTTGATTTCACGCGCTTCTTTCATCATTGTGTCTCTTTCGGCACGAGCCTCATCTAATAATCTTTGATTATCAGCCTTAAGGTTCATCATTTCTTTTTTAGCTGTTTCAGCAGCTGCCAAAGCATTGTTGATAGACTCTTCTCTACTTTTTACAGCACCTAAAATAGGTTTCCAAGCAAACTTTTTCATCAAGAAAAAGAATACCAAGAAGATTATCGATGTCCAAAAAATTAAACTTTCCGGTGAAGTTAAGTTCATATTTCTATATATTAAGTTTGTGTTTTACTTTTTGAAAAAGTTTCGCAACCAACCGTTGCGAAACTTTTACTTTAATTACTTAGCAATTAATGCTACTACTACAGCGAATAATGCAACACCCTCGATAAGAGCGGCAGCAATAATCATTGCAGTTTGGATTTTTCCAGCAGCTTCTGGTTGTCTTGCCATAGCATCCATAGCAGATCCACCAATTTTTCCAATACCGATTCCAGCTCCAATTACAGCTAATCCAGCACCGATTCCAGCTAATACCATAATAATAAATTTATATAGTTAATAATAATAAAACTCAATATTAATGATGATCATGCTCTTCTACAGCCTGACCAATAAACAGTGCTGACAATAGGGTAAATACATACGCCTGTAAAGCAGCAACCAACATTTCCAATACACTCATAAACAATACAAAAGCACCAGATACCGGAGCAATTGCAACCGTTTTAAAGATATATATCAAGGAAATTAAACTCAAAATGATAATGTGACCTGCAGTAATGTTTGCGAACAAACGAATCATTAATGCGAATGGTTTTGTAAACATTCCGATAATTTCAACCGGCCACATAATCGGATACAAAGCTTTCGGCACTGGTGGTGCAAAAATATGTCCCCAGTATGCTTTATTTCCACTTAAAGTGGTGATTACAAATGTAATGAATGCTAATACAAAAGTGAAATAAATATTTCCGGTTAAGTTAGAACTGAACGGGAAGAAAGGAATCAAACCGATAAGGTTGTTAATCCAGATAAAGAAGAAAATCGTTAAAAGGTACGGCATGTATTTAGCGTACTTGTGCTCTCCAATATTAGGAATAGCAATTCCGTCACGCACAAACAAAACTAACGGTTCCAAGAAACCAGCCAACCCTTTTGGTGCTTTATCGTTCTTTTTATATGATCTTGCAACAGCTGTGAATAATAAGAACAATATTATCACAGACATTAACATTGAAAATACATTTTTGGTAATGGAAAAATTCAAAGGACGAGCGTCAAAGTTGAAAGCATTTTTATCTTCTTCTTTCAGCTGTTCGAATTTATCCGCATAATAAATCACTTCGTTGTAACGCACAAAATTTTGTCCATCAACTGATGCTACATGATGACCCGTATTGTCATGATGAAACTTTTCAGACGAAAAAACAGCCAAGCCATTGTCTGTCCACAAAATTACCGGTAAATAAAAAGTAATCGGATGTCCGTTCCAATCTGCAACGTGAAATTCGTGCGAATCTCCAATGTGCGAATTAATCAAATCTGTAGCATTGAATTCTTTTTCAGCACCATGTCCAACCGCTGCATTGTGTGATTCATGTGCCACTTCTGCCACTTCATTTTTCACCGCAACTGAATCTGTTGTCGGATTTGCAAAAGCAATTGAAGAAACAAATGCTGTAAAAGTTGCTACAATAAAATTGATAGGTTTTTTTGAAATCGCCATACCTTATTAAATATCTTAATTTTTACGGTCTATAAATTTTGTGCAAAGGTACATATTAAATTAAAAAACGAAAATATATAATCACAAAAAATAAAAAGACTTTCCAAAACGCTTACTTTCCTGCATTTACATGTTTATTTCTGATTTAAAAGCCTTACAGAATGTATCGTTTCGAAAAGAAGAAAAAGAAAAAAAGGAATAAAAAAGGCAAAGACATCCGGCTTTTTATCTTCAAAATCCGATTGAATTAATGGCAGAAGAAATACAATTGCAGCCATCATTTTTAAAAGCCCTGTCGCTAAAAAAGCATAGCCCGTTTTATCAAAAAAAGTAGTATTCACAAATACTAAAAAGATAAAACTCAGCAATGTAAACAAACCGTTAAAAAGATAAACGCTTGACGTTTGATAAAACAATGGTGTTTCTTTGAAAAACTCTTGAATTATAAAGAACTGTGCAAAAAACAAAACGATAGAAAACGGAAGGAACTGTTTGAGAAAGAAAATTACTTTTGGTTTCATTGTATAAACTAATCTTTATTCAGGTTCTTAACCTGCAACATTACATTATAAAGCGCAATAAAGACTGACAATAGCGAGCAAACAATCGTAAACAAAGATCCGTATTCATTAAATTTACCATCGAGCCAAATTCCTAAAAAAACTCCGGCTGCGATAATCACTCCCATCTGAAACGGAATGTTAATCAGTGCCATCCATTTATTGTTAGGCTGTTTTTTCTCCGGATTGTCCATGGTTTAAGTTTTTAATTCCGCTGCGCATTACACAAGACGCGCTGAAATCGGCACCGGGTTCAACCGATAATTTCCCGACTATGGCTTCGCCTTTAATGGAGGCTTTACTTCTAACGCTCAACAAATCGGTTACTTCGATTTTACCGTTGAATTTGCCTTCGATGTCTGCGGTTTTGCAATTCACATCGCCAGTAATACTACCCGTTGGCCCGATTACCAAACGACCTTTTGAGGTAAAATTACCCACCAAATGTCCGTCCAAACGAAAATCGGCTTGGGAAACGATATTGCCTTCCAAAGACGTTCCTTCCACAATGCGGTTGGTTTTGCCTAATAAATCGGTATAGGATTTTTGCGGTTTATCGAACATCGGTTTTATTTTACGGTCGTTAAATAGTCGTCCCAGTTTTTCTTGATTTGCACCACTTTATAATCTTCGTTGGAAATGACAAAAGCCGGTTCTTTAATTTTGTATTCTTTGAAATCGCGCAATACGGAAATCGTGGCCGAAGCGCCTTCTTTATTGCCCAATCCGTGAATTACCAAAAAACTTTTGTCTAGCATATACACATCATTAGACAACGTAATCAAACTGCTGTTACGCTCTTTGATGTACTTCTGCAATTTCTCGGTTAAGGCTTTTACTTTTGCGTCCTGATCGTTCGGATAGCCAATCGGGAAAACAATTTTCCAGCTTAGCGGTTCGGCTCCGAAAGCCATCTGTTCTAATTTCGGGATGTCGTTTTTCAGTAATTCCGCAGCTTTTTTACCTTCGTCTAAATTCGGATAATGAAAAGCAATGGCGGAAAGTTCTTCTTTATAGGCGGTTACACCTTTTAAACGTGCGGTTAATTTAGCATGCAGCATTTCAAATTTCGGGGAAGTTTCATCGCCTTCGAAACTTTTCATTACCGATTCCAATTGCGCCAAGGTTGCCTGATAATTCCCTTTTTCGTATTCTTTGTACAAACTTCCGAATACCGCTTCCGGACTGTCCTGCATTTTGGCAATTTCCGAATTCGGATTCTGAAGAATTTGTGCATAATGACTTCCGGCGTGGTTGGTAATAATGTCCTGTTTCATCGCTTCCGCTTTGGACGGATTGATGAGTTCGTAGATTTTATACAGATTGTATTTTGCTGGCAACACCAATCGTTCTTCCGGTTGACTTTTCAATAGTTTCTCCAATTTGGAAGCCGCTAATTCGTATTCTTTGAATTTCTCTTTGTAGATAGTTCCCAACTGAAAATAAGCAAAGTTGCGTTCGCGAGCCAAACTGTCTAATACTTTTGCGTCGGTTGGCAGTTGAGTAACGTAATAATCTACAGTATATTCCGGTTTATCTGTAATACCTGATGGGTTTTCGTCCACTTTTACAATATCATTTACTGCAGTTGAATCGACATCGTCTGATTTAACATCGTTTCGCGTCTGACTGGAGGCCCAACGCCAATTCTCACTGTGTTTGCGGTTGCCCCATTTCTTTCTAAACTCCGTTTTTCCGTAAGCTACGGTTGATGGATTGTAAAAATAGAAGTTACTTTGGCTGGTCATGGCGCCACGAGGTTGAATTGGTTTTTCATCCATTACTGGTGGCATCATCAGGTTGGCATTGTCTATTTTTCCTCCTCTAATATCTCCTGGATTGGTAGAGAAATCTTTACCTCCTCCTTGATCGCTTTGTTCTGCTGCTTTTTTTCTGGCTTCTTCTTCGGCTAAGGCACGTTTTTCATCGGCTATTTTTAACTTGGCGATGTGACCTTCATAGTATAATTTTCGGTCGTTGTCGTTCATGGCCACAACCTGCAGAATGCTGTCGTTAACTTTTACGATGTCTTCGTATTTGATAACATCCACTAAATTATCCCGTTTCTTCTTAATGGAAAAATACTCTCTGGATTTATTGTCCAAGCGTAATAAGGTACTGTCGTAATATTTACCGGCATCGGCATATTTGGCTTCATCGAAATGAATAATTCCTAAGTTTCTGTAATTGGAAGCTATCAAGTAATTATCCTGAGATGGCGAACGTAACGAGTTGTTATAATACTTTTTTGCTTTTTGAGGCAATTCCAATTTGTCGTAGAATAACGCTACTTGATGATTAATCACATCCAAAAAAGGTCGGTTTTCACGGTCTTCCAACAACTTGTTATATTTTTCCATGAACGCCAACGTGTCGCCTTTTTTGAAATCGAATTGTTGTGCTTGTTTTGCGTGGGCCCAAATCACATAGCGACGCGGCGATTTACGCTTCATATCGATAACATCTTGAAAAGAGGCAAAAGCACTGTCCTGATGTCCCATGCTTTCGTAAATCTGTCCTAAAATAAAATGATAACGGGCTTTTTCTTCGTTGTGCTCTGTAAGTTCACGGGCAATTTTTAATTGTTGTACTGCGGTATCTTTTACTCCGGTATTCAGGTAAGCTTGTGCTAAAATCGCATTCGCATCGGCCTGAACCTGACCTTGTAATTTTTTGTCTTTGATTAAGCGTTTCAGGTTTTTAATCGCCTGTATTTCGTTCTCCAATCGGATGTTGGTTTTCTCGCGCCACACTTTGGCTTCAAAAATTTTATCGCTGGTTGGATATTTGTATAAAATATAGTTGAACGCTTCCAATGCCGGTAAAAAACGGTTGTCGTGGTAACGGGATTTTCCTAAAAGCAAGTGCGCTTCATCCATTTGCGGATTTTTTTCGCCACCATCAATGTTCATGGAATGCTTTTGAATGGCTTTAATCGCTTTGGTTTCGGCGCGCTCGAAATTGGCATTTTTGGTTTGACCGGGTAAAATGGCTTCATCTTTATCCTGCATGCGTTCCACCGGAAGGATGTCCCAGAAATTATCGGTATAAGTAGTTTTCAGGTCTTCAACGCCTTTATCAAAAGCCACCTGACCATTATACAAGACGTTGTATTTGGTAGTAACGGCATGATAATTTCGGTTGATGAACGCATCCTTTTTCGTAGAACACGCTATCAAAACGCCAAATAAAACTACCGTTGCAATATATTTTATCGTGTTGTTTTTCAAAGCAAAACGTTTTTTCTCTTTAACTTCCAATTCCTAAAAATAGTATATCAACTGGTAAAAATACGTTTCTTTTTGAAATGTTGGAGATTTCAGGCGAAAATTCAGGCGAAAAGCAAAAAAACCTTTCCTTAAATATATTTTTCAGGATAAACCTCACGAAGGTATTCTTCTGCCTTGTTTGGAATCTGTACCAAAAGAATATATTCCAACAAAGCCATTGCCACCAATACGCAACTGGTTACCCAAACAATAATTGGATGCTCCGTATGTTCCCAAAGTCTTATAAATAGCTGTAAAGGTAAATATGTAAACCCTGCAGCAGAACCGTAATTAAAAACTATTTCTTCGAACATCCACCGTTTTCCTGATTTTTTAAACTTTTTAGAGGCTTTTCGTTTCGAAATTACAAGTCCGGTAAAGAATAATACCAATAATCCGACAAATAAAAATAGTGCCAATTCATCTGCATAAACGAACTGCTGTAAAATAATTTTCACCAAAAAAATAGCTGTCAGCGTTACAACAAGTATCGGAATTTTAAAAAACGATTTGAAATGTTCCCAAACGATATGATTGTATTTTTTGGTTAGCGCCAATTGGCGTTGTTCCACTACATCCATGAATCCAAAAACACCAAATTTTTTGAATTCTTTTTGAAGTGCTTCCTCGAAAGTCAGTTTCGGATTTTCCTGCCACTGCTGTTCGATTCCGTTGGCCAAATGATCGACGAGTTCGGTTTGCAGGTCGTAGTGCTCGACGTAATGTTGGCGAGTGAAATTATAGAGCTGTTCAGTTTGTTCGACTGTGATTTTCATCTTAATAACTCAATTTAGGATTAACCAACGTTTGCATGTTGCGGATAAATTCTTCCAGTTCCGATAAGCGGTTAACGACTTCTTTCTGGCCATTTTCTGTCAGCTTGTAATATTTTCGGATGCGGTTGTCTACCTTTTCGACTTCAACCTCTAAAAAGCCTTCTGCTTCGAGTTTGTGTAGCGCGGGATACAAAGCGCCTTCGGTAATAGCAAGTTCACCATTGGTAATTTCCTTTACTTTTTGGGTAATTTCATAACCGTACATTCTGCCTTTTTCTTCCAAAAGCTTCATAATGATGGTATTTAAACTGCCCTTATATAATTGTGAGTTTTTCATGTTTTCAATTTCAACAAATATACATAAGTTTCTTATACATAAAACACCTAGGTATCTTTTTTATGATTTTTATCAACTTTTGCAAATACAGATTGTCTATTTTTGTACTAACAAACTAGTATCTATGTCAACATTTCATCCTTTAGTTATAAAAGAAATCAACCGCGAAACGCCACATGCTATTTCCGTAGTATTTGATGTTCCCGGACATTTGAAAGCAGACTACAATTTTGTAGCCGGCCAATATCTGAACCTAAAATTTATCATTGACGGAAAAGAAATCCGTCGTGCTTATTCCATCAGTTCTTCGCCGAATAATCAAGAGTTACGTATTGCGATTAAAGCCGTTCAAAATGGTTTGGTATCCACTTATGCCAACGATAAAATGAACGTGGGCGATAAAATGGAAGTAGGAACTCCGGAAGGCCGTTTCACTTTCGAACCCAAAACCGACAACCAGAAAAACTACGCCGGATTTGCAGCCGGAAGCGGAATTACTCCGGTTATGTCCATCATTCACAGCGTTTTGGAAAACGAACCAAAAAGTACTTTTGTCCTGACTTACGGAAACAAATCGCCAGAAGAAACCATTTTTCACAGCCATTTACATGAGTTACAACTGAAATATGTTGGTCGTTTTTTTGTACATTATGTGTTTTCACAAAGTAATACGATTGATGCACATTTTGGAAGAATCGATAAATCGGTGGTGAATTATATTCTGAACAACAAACATTCGGAAAAAGAATTTGACAAATTTTATTTGTGCGGTCCGGAAGAAATGATTTC
>NZ_JALDYN010000038.1:0-18371 GCF_032153895.1 Flavobacterium sp. | reverse complement strand
CTTTTCAGGTAGATTTGAGCCATCAGGAATTTCCGGAATTGTGGAAGTTGGGAATTTATATGGACGAAGCACCGTCACATTGGGCCAAAAACTCAGAAAAATTCAAAAGTTTAGCACAGCCAATCATAGAGGCATTGGAAGCGGGAGAAGATGTGTCAACATTTCCAGCGCTGCAATCGGATTTGGATAAAATCAACAAAGCCTGTCGCGATATGAATGAGGAAGTAAAAAACCGCATTCTGCATTGGATGAATCAAGGTAAAAAAGTGGCGCTTTTAGGGGGTGATCACAGTACACCGCTGGGCTACTATCAGGCTTTGGCAACAAAATATGAAGATTTCGGAATTTTACATTTAGATGCTCACATGGATTTGCGCATAGCTTACGAAGGCTTTACGTATTCGCATGCATCAATTATGTACAATGCGTTGCAAATTCCTCAGATTTCTAAAATCGTTCAGGTTGGAATTCGTGATTTTTGTGAACAGGAAGTGGAAGTAGCACTTAAAGGCCGCGTTTTAGTTCATACCGATATGGATTTAAAACAAGAAACTTTTCAAGGGCAAACCTGGGAACAACAATGCGACAGAATCATCGCTTCACTGCCTAATAAAGTTTGTATTTCTTTTGATATTGATGGGATGTATCCGTGGTATTGTCCTAATACTGGAACTCCGGTTCCGGGAGGTTTTTCATTCGAACAAGCCGCTTATTTATTAAGTCGTTTAGCCGAAACTGATAAAGAAATTATCGGATTCGATTTGGTGGAAGTTGCTCCGGGCGATGACGATTGGGATGGTAATGTAGGAGCCCGAATGTTATTTCACATGTGTGGCGTTTTGGCCAAATCACAAAAATTACCAGTCGGAAAGAAAATTCAATTTAACCGATAAATACAGGCGAACCGTGAGGTTCGCTTTTTTTATGTTGAAATCCTATAACGATTCGCGAAAATCCTGTAAAACTTTTGTAGGCAAACCGTCGTTACTTTGTCATGTAATCATAAATGAAAAGTATCATGAAAAATTTAGCTATTATAGGATTTGCAGTTTTGACAATGGTTTCGTGTAAAGATATGCAGAAAGAAAATACAGAATTGACAAGTACCGAAACTATTGATTCCTTAAAAATGGAATTGGAAAAACAGCGTATTATCGATTCAGTTCGTATGGCTGAAACCAATAAAAATGAAAAAGAGGTTGTAGTAGTAAATAATACAACGCCTCAGGCAGCTCCACAAAAAAAGAAAATGAGTGGTGCTGTTAAAGGAGCCTTGATTGGTGCAGGGGTTGGTGCTGTAACAGGTGCCGCTGTAAGTAAGAAAAAAGGAGAAGGTGCAATTATTGGCGGATTGGCTGGAGCCGGTGTAGGTGCTGGTACAGGAGCCATCATCGATGAGAGCAAAAAGAAAAAGTAGTTAGTTGTTTAGTATAAATTTGGTCGGAAAGTGCGTCATTTTAAATGATGCATTTTTTGTTTTTAGACAGTGTGTATTCGATTTCGAAATAAATCCAAAAAGAACGGCATATTGTTTGAAAAAATATAAATTTGTATAAATAAAATCTGTAATGCAAACTCCCCAAAAAATAGCCGTAGTCGGTTCCGGATTAGTAGGAACGCTGTTGGCGATTTATCTCAAAAAAGCTGGTCATGCGGTTCATGTATACGATAGAAGTCCAGACATTCGCAATGTTGTTTTTTCTGGGCGTTCCATCAATTTGGTGATGTCGGACAGAGGTTGGCGAGCATTGGAAGATATCGGTTTGGATGATGAAATTAAAAAAATCGGAATTCCAGTCGATAAAAGAGCCATTCATATGGTTGGGAAAGAGTTATCGTATCAGCATTACGGAAAAGACGGAGAAGCTATTTTTTCCTTATCCAGAGGATTGCTTAACCGAAAAATGGTCGATTTAGCGGAAGAAGCCGGAGTAGAATTTTTCTTCAACGAGAAAATTTGGGATGTTACTTTAGCAACAGCAACTTTACACGAAGGCGAAGAAGAACGTGGGGAATGGAAAGAGTTACAGTATGATATGGTTTTTGGAGCCGATGGTGCATTTTCTAGAGTTCGTCACCGTATGCAGCGTCAGAGTATGTTCAACTATTCGCAGGATTTTATTCGAGTTGGATACAAAGAATTACACATTCCGGCCAATGCAGACGGAACTCATAAAATCGATAAAAATTCTTTGCACATTTGGCCTCGCGGAGAATTTATGCTGATGGGATTAGCCAATCCGGATGGTAGCTTTACCTGTACTTTGTTCATGCCACACGAAGGCGAAAATTCCTTTGAAAAATTAAAAGACAAAGAAACCTTAGTTGCTTTTTTCGCAGAACATTTTCCCGATACGAAAGAAGTGATTCCGGATTTGGTGGAAGATTTCTTCAAAAATCCAACGAGTTATTTGGTTACCATGAAGTGTTATCCTTGGACTTTTGAGGATAAGGTAGCTTTAATTGGTGATGCGGCTCACGCGATTGTGCCTTTCTACGGCCACGGAATGAACGCCGGTTTTGAAGATATTACGATATTGAATCAGTTGATGCAACAATACGGGAACGATTGGAAAACGATCTTTAAGGAATACGAAAAATCACGTAAACCCAATGCAGATGCGATTGCCGAGTTGTCGTATCGCAATTTCATGGAAATGAGTTCCAAAACGGCAGATGCTAAATTCTTGTTGCAGAAAAAAATTGAGAAATGGTTTTCAGACAAACATCCGGATAAATGGGTTCCGTTGTACAGCAGAGTGACGTTTAGTCATCAGCCGTATTCTGAAGCTTTGGCGGAAGGCGATAAACAAAACCGAATCATGGAAGAAATCCTGTCAATCGAAAATATAGATCAAATTTGGGATACAGAAGTTATCGAACAACATATTCTGAGTTTATTGGAAAAATAAAAGAGGCTTTTGCCTCTTTTTTTATGCTTCGCGATGCACAGCGTCCATACTAAATGCCGGTGTACAAATGGCAAGATATTCACAAGCTTCCTCAAACGGATTGGAATATTGAACTCTGGTATTACGCTCAATTTTTATGGATTGTCCGGCTTCTAAAATTACCGTTTCATCATCAATGATAAATTGCTTTTTACCTTTGATGATATAAGTGAACTCGTCAAATTCCGGAGTTTGGAAGGGTTCGCTCCAGCCTGGCGGTGCAATCATGTGAGCAATCGAAATGGCTTTGTTGGCAGTTGTAGCCAAACCGTGATGTTCTTCAATTACTTTGCCGTCTGAAGTCGGAACTACGAAAGGCGTTTTCTGTATAAAATATTTTTTCATTTTTTAAAGATAAAATAAACGGCTAATACTAAAAAGCAAAAACCAACGGCGTGATTCCATCGAAAGGTTTCATTTTTAAAGAACAACATAGAGAAAATTACAAAAATGACTAAGGTAATAACTTCCTGAATTACTTTTAGTTGTAATAATGAAAACGGTCCGCCATTGCCCTGAAATCCGATTTTATTTGCAGGAACCTGGAAACAATATTCAAACAAAGCCAATCCCCAACTGATTAAAATAATGGTGATTAATCCGGCGTTTTCAAACCATTTTAAGTCTTTAAACTTCAAATGTCCGTACCAGGCCAAGGTCATAAAAACGTTGGAAAGTACTAATAAGCCGATGGTTAAAATTCCTTTCATTATTTTCTGAAGATTTTAAGAAGAATGCCCATCACACCTCTGATGAACGAAGCACTTGTGACTACTTTGGTTACTGATTTTCCGATTGTTTCTGCGGTACTCGGCTCAGGTCTGGTGCTTTTCCTTGGAGCGGGTATGCTGGTTTCGGTTTTTTTCTGGGCTTCCTGAACTGCAGTATCGATTTTTTTAGTAAGCATTTCATAAGCGCTTTCGGAATCTACAACCTGATTGTATTTTTGAACGAGTTTGGAATTGGAATTAATCGATTTGATTTCGTCATCCGATAAAATATCCATTCGGCTCATCGGTGCGCGCATCATACAAGCAACAAGTGGTGTCGGAATACCTTTTTCGTTCAAAGCGGTTACAAAAGCTTCTCCGATTCCTAGTTGTGTAATCACGTCTTCTGTTTTGTAAAAATCCGATAACGGATAATTTTCTGCGGTCATTTTAATCGCTTTACGGTCGTTTGCGGTAAAGGCGCGAAGGGCGTGCTGAATTTTCAATCCTAACTGGGCTAAAACGCCAGAAGGAACATCAGTTGGATTCTGCGTGATGAAATACACACCAATTCCCTTGGAACGAATCAGTTTGACAATGGTTTCAATCTGATTTAAAAGTGTTTTGCTGGCTTCATTGAAAATCAAGTGTGCCTCATCAATAAAGATGACTAATTCTGGTTTTTCAACATCGCCAACTTCAGGCATTTTTTGATAAACTTCCGCTAAAAGACAAAGCATGAAAGTTGAAAAAAGCTTCGGTCTATCCTGAATATCAGTTAAGCGAACGATGTTTACAAAGCCGTTCCCGTTTTCATTGGTGCGCAGTAAATCTTCAATGTTAAAAGAAAGTTCTCCGAAGAACAAATCGGCGCCTTGTTGTTCCAATTCGATGGTTTTTCTTAAAATAGAACCTGTCGAAGCTGTGGAAATTCTTCCGTATTCAGCTTCAAATTCTTTTTTGCCTTCCTCGGTGGCATAACGCAGTACTTTTTTGAAGTCTTTTAAGTCGAGCAACGGAATTTTACGATCATCGCAATATTTAAAAATTACGGAAACTACACCGCTTTGGGTTTCATTCAAATCGAGAATTCTGGAAAAAAGCACCGGTCCAAATTCGGAAACTGTGGCGCGCAATCGTACACCGTTTTGTTCGGATAAACTCAATAATTCAACCGGAAACGATTTTGTTTGGTAGGAAACCCCAATTTTAGCATGACGCTCGGTTATGAAACTTTTTTCTTCGCCCAATGCAGCAATTCCGGAAAAGTCACCTTTAATGTCCATCATCAAAACCGGAATTCCGTTTAGGGAAAGCTGTTCGGATAACACCTGAATGGTTTTGGTTTTGCCCGTACCGGTGGCTCCGGCGATTAATCCGTGACGGTTTAAAGTTTTGAGCGGGATTTTGATTAAGGTGTTTGGTGTGGCTTCGCCGTTTAGGATTCCGCCGCCTAATACGATGTTTTCTCCGTTACAACTGTAACCTTTATTTATATATTCTGAAAAGAGTGAAATATTCATTTTGTATACAAAAAACGATTTAAATTTACTTTAAAGACAAAGATATTGGTATTTGAACGACATCAAATTCACTTTCTTTAATTTATTATGAAAAAAACTTCGGTCTTGACAAAAATAAAATTAACATTCTGGCGTTCTTAATTTAATCTTATGTTAATATTTAGGGTTCAACTTAAAATAAATGGTCTTTTCAGCGTTAAATAATTTTAAATAAGCGTTCAAAAAATGGCAGTTTTGTTTTTTTATTAATTCTAAAAACATAAATTTGCGACTCTTATGCTTCAAAATGTGGAGATAAGAATTAAGTTCAATAAAATCGAAAAACTAAAAATTTTTTAAAATGACAAACGTATCTAACGAGACTGTTGAAAATGGAGCTAGCTCTAAAGGTTCAAACTTTTTTGCAGGTTTAACAATTGTAATCTGTTTAGTTATTGGATTTCTAGTATGGAAATTCGTAATGGGTCACTCTTCTAACTTTGAAGGAGGCGATAACACAGGTCACCCGCTACCTGGAAACTATTTAGGGATGGTTTATAAAGGTGGATTTATCGTACCAATGTTGATGGGATTATTCTTAATGGCGGTAGTATTCTCTTTTGAGCGTTTCTTCGTTATTTCAAAAGCTGCTGGAAAAGGAAATGTTGAGACTTTCGTTAAAAACGTTCAGTCTTTAATCGGACAAGGTAAAATCGATGAGGCTATTGCTGAGTGTGATACACAGCAAGGTTCTGTTGCTAACGTGGTTAGAGCAGGTTTAACAAAATATCAAGAAGTGAAAAAAGAAGGTTTCGATAGCGAAAAAGCTACTGAAACTATTCAGAAAGAAATCGAAGAAGCTACTTCTTTAGAGATGCCAATGTTAGAGAAAAACATGACAATCATTGCTACATTAGTATCAATCGGTACGTTAATGGGATTATTAGGAACGGTATCAGGTATGATTAAAGCGTTCTCTGGATTAGCTGCTGCAGGGGCTCCTGACCAGGCTGCGTTAGCGACAGGTATTTCTGAGGCACTTATTAATACAGCTACAGGTATTGGTACGTCTACATTAGCTATCATCACTTACAATTTATTTACATCTAAAATTGATAAATTAACTTATTCTATTGATGAGGCTGGTTTTGCTATTACTCAGGCTTACAGAAGAATGAAAGGACGTGCTGCTTAATTTTAAGCGCGTTATAAAAAAGTTAATTTATTAATAATGTAGTAGTGGTTGAATCGGGTTTCCGGTTCAGAATGCTGCTAAACTAATTTGAAGAAAAATGGCAAAAGTAAAAATGTCAAAAAAGAGTACGAGAATTGACATGACCGCGATGTGTGACGTTGCGTTCTTGTTACTGTCGTTCTTCGTAATGACTTCGACTGCGAAAGTACCTGAGCCGCTACCGGTAGATACACCGGCTTCTACAGTACAGACTAAATTACCGGATACGGATTTAGCGACGATTACTGTTGGAGACGGAAAAGTGTTCTTCGGGATGACAGGTCAGGATTTACGTGCTGCCACTCTTGATAAAATTGCTGAGCGTTACACCTTAGATTTTACTGAGGATGAAAAGAAACGTTTCTCATTAATCGACGGATTTGGAGTTCCAGTTGGGGAATTGAAGTTGATTATTGCAAAATCAGGAGAAGAGCGTAATAAAGAAGGTTCGCAGAAGGGTATTCCGTATGATTCTATCGACAACCAGTTGAAAGAATGGGTTTTGGCGGCGCGTTATGCAGCAAGTGAAATTCATACAGCTGAGTTGAAAGTAGCAATAAAAGGTGATGCTAAAGAAGAATATCCAACGATTAAAAAAGTAATTGATATTCTTCAGGATCAACAGGTTAATAAGTTTTACTTGGTAACCGGATTAAGAACGGATGATTTTTAATAAAAAATATACTGTAAAATGGCAGAATTAAATAGCGGCGACGGCGGTGGCAAGAAGAAAGGCCATGTAAGGAGTAAAAAGCAAAATGCCGGGGTGGATTTGACCGCGATGGTAGATTTGGCATTCCTTTTGATTACTTTCTTCATGTTGACTACGTCGTTGTCAAAACCACAGTCAATGAATCTGGCGATGCCTGATAAAACAAAGACGGATGTACCAATCACTCTTGAAACGGCTGATGATAAAACCGTAACTTTGTTGTTAGGAGAAAAGAATCAGATTTTGTGGTACTACGGATTACCGACTGCACCGATTGAAGGGCCTGAAAAGGTAGGTTATGGTAAAAACGGTATCCGAAAAGTACTATTGGAGAAAAAAGAATTGGTTAAGTCAAAGTACGCGGCTTATGAAGCTAAAAAACAAGAGATGATTGTTTTGATTAAAGCGAGTAAAAAGTCTAACTACAAAAACTTAGTGGATGTCTTAGATGAGATGGCTATCACAAACGTACAAATTTATGCGATTGTGGATATTACAGCAGACGAAAACGCAATGCTTGAAAAAGAAGGATTATTGACAAAATAATTCATCTTTTGAATCATTAAAATTTACAATTATGTCAAAATTAAACATATTTAAGCAAGAGTGGATTGATATGGTCTTCGAAGGCCGTAACAAGGCATATGGTGCTTATCAATTGCGTTCAGAAAATCCTAAAACAACCGTAAGAGCCATGTTAATTGGTGCTGTCTTATTTGCGGCGGCAATTGGAGGTCCGGTTGTGAAAAATATTATTGGCGATAAATTTGCCAAAAATGAAAAGGAAAATCTGGACAAGGTAATTGAAACAAAGCTATTACCACCGCCTCCACCAAAAGATTTACCACCACCTCCACCACCTGAAGCACCAAAAGCGGTGAATGATCAGGTGAAATTCCCGCCACCAAAAGTTGTGGAGAAAGAGAAAGTGCGTGATGAAGATCCGCCAACAGTTGAGGATTTGAAAACTGCAGATCCGGGGACTGAAGATAAAAAAGGGAGTAAAGATGGCGCTATCGTTAATGTAACCCCTCCAGGAGATGCAGATGTTGGAACCAAAGTAGTTGAGGAAGATAATAAAGTTTACGTTGCCGTAGAAGTTTTGGCTGATCCAGAAGGAGGTATGTCAAAGTTCAGACAGGCATTTGGAAACAAGTTACAGTCTCAATTACCTGAAGTAGATGAAGGAGTTACTCAAATTCGTGTAATGTTAGGATTCGTTGTTGAAAAAGACGGAAGTTTAACAGATATTCGAGTTTTAAGAGATCCTGGTTATGGTGTAGGGAAAATTGCTGAAAAAGTTTTGAGAAGCATGCCTAAATGGAAACCTGCGGTTCAAAACGGACGTTCGGTACGTTCACAATTTACTTTGCCAATTACTATTCAGGTGGCTAACTAACATGAATTTATTTAAAAATTTTAAACAGAAATCGCCCCAACAGCGATTTCTGTTTGTTTTAGGACTAGTCTTTTTAGGATTGTATGTGTTTTTGGCCGTAACTTTGTTTGTTTGGAAAACAATGCCTGTCGATATTCCGTATAATAGAAGAATTATTTTAGGGGTGTTGCTTTTAATTTACGCAGTTTTCCGTTTTACACGATTGTTGAATAATACAAATGAAGAGTAGTAGATAATGAAATATTTTTTTAAGGTCTTGTTTTTTTTGTTTTTCTCAAGCCTGTCATATTCACAGACAAATGATGTGGTGGTGGTTGATGCTATTAAAGATGAGCCGGGTCAGGATAAAGTATATGTGGCTGTAGAGGTTCAGGCAAAATTCGAAGGAGGTATGAAAAAATTCTCTCAGTTTTTTATTGATAATTTTATAGCGCCAAAGGTGGAAACTTCCGGACTTTATAAAGTAATGGCAGGTTTTATTGTTGAAAAAGACGGAACTTTAAGTGCTATTAAAATATTGAGAAGTCCTGGTCAGGATTTTGATGAAGCCGTTATCGAGGTGTTAAAGAAATGCCCAAAGTGGATACCGGGTATGCAGAATGGAGAAGCAGTACGTTGTCAGTTTACGCTTCCGATTACTATTAATTGCGAAGCAACAACTACAGAGCCGGTAAATAGTCAAAAATAAATTCAAACAGTGTTTGTATAAAATGAATAGATCGTCATATTTTGTTCTGGGTGTTTTTGCGTTAATTCTTTTTTTTTCCTGTGATAAAAAAAGTAAAGAAGTACAACCCGAAGAAATAGCAGAAACAGCTGTAGCCGGATCCACAACAATTTTGGTGGATGAAACCATTTTTCCGATTGTGGAAGATTTGGCTACTGTTTTTGAAAGTGAATACCGAAGAGCCAAGGTTAATTTAGTTGCTCTTCCTGAAGCGGATATTTTAGAGCAAATCAAAGTCGATAAAGCGCGAATTGCAATTTTAGCCCGTGACTTGGATACGACGGAAGTGGTTTATTATAATCAGCAAAAGCATGTTTTTCCGCGCAGAACGCAATTTGCAGTGGATGCCATTGCTTTTATTGGAAATAAAGCCATTGCCGATTCGGTTTTGACCAAGAACAATTTGGTTGATTTAATGAAAGGGAATATGAGCGGCAATTTCCAAGCTTTGGTTTTTGATAATCCGTATTCCAGTAATCTGAGAGAATTATATAAGCTTGCGGATATTTCGGAATTGCCAAAACAGGGCGTTTTTTCAATGAAATCAAATAAAGAAGTTGTAAAATACGTTTCAGAACATAAAAATGCCGTTGGAATTGTTGGAGTGAATTGGTTGTTACAACCTTCTAATGATGTGGAACCGTATGTAAAAAATGTAAAAGTTTTAGCGGTTGAAAATGTTAAAGTTACCGAAAAAAACAAGTATTTTAAACCAAATCAGACTAATATTGCAGATGGGACTTATCCTGTCCAACGCAAATTATTTTTAATAAATTTTCAGGGAGCAACCGGTTTAGGCATGGGATTTGCTTCTTATATTGCAGGAGACAAAGGTCAGCGAATTGTGCTTAAGTCTGGTTTAGTGCCAAAGAAGTTCCCGACAAGGGAAATAGCCGTTCGTGATAAAGTCGAAAAATAGTTTAACCATATAAAAATTTTAGAAATGAAAAATGCTAGAGTTTTAAGTCTACTAATGCTGGGATTATCATCATCTGTATTTGCTCAAGATTTAGATCAGGCTAAAAAAGCGATTACCGCAGAACAATTTGACAAAGCCAAAAAAATATTGAAAGGGCTGGTTAAATCCAATCCGGATAATGGAAAAAACTATTTCTATTTAGGGGATGTGTATTTAGCACAACATGAAGTGGATTCAGCTAAAATGATGTTTCAAAAAGGACTTGTAGCCAAAGATAAAGGTACGCTTAACCACATCGGATTAGGACAACTGGATTTGGATGCTAAAAATACATCTGGAGCTTCAGCTAATTTTGATAAGGCAGCGTCAAGCATCAAGAAAAAAGATACTGATGAATTGTTGTTAATTGCTAAAGCCTATTTGAAATCAGAAAATCCGAATTACAAAAAAGCAATTGAAGTCATCAACAAAGCTTTAACTATTGACGATAAAAATGCCAACGCACATTTGTTGTTAGGAGATGCTCAGTATGGTGATAACAAAACCAATGAGGCGTACAGCGCGTATCGTAATGCTTATGATTTAGATAATTCGCTTTTATTGGCGAAGATGAATTTGGCAAAAATCACTAAAAATGCTAAAGCATTTGATGTGGCGATTAAGTCTTTCGATGAAATCGTAAAATTGAACCCGTCTTTCGGACCGGTTTATCGTGAATTAGCGGAAACTTACTATTTCTGGGGAACTAGTGAGCCGGCTAAGTATAACGAGTACATTCAGAAAGCATTAGTAAATTACGAGAAATATATGAACCTTACGGATTATTCCTTAGAATCCCGTATGCGTCATGCTGACTTCTTAATCTTGGCTAAAGATTATAAAGCTTTGGAAAAAGAAGCTAATGAGATGAAGAAATTAGATAATGTGAACCCTCGTATTTACCGTTATTTAGGCTATGCAGCATACGAAAATGGTAACTTTGCAGAGAGTTCAAGAGCAATTTCAGAATTCTTTACGAAAGTTGATCCAAAGAGAATCATCGCTCGTGATTACCTGTACTTAGGTTTGACCAAAATGGCTGAAGCTAAAAAAGCAGAAGGAACCTACGATGAGAAAATCTTCAACGAAGGAGTTGTAGAAATGAACAAGGCCGTAGAAAAAGATCCGGTAATTGCAACCGAATTGAATGCTTTAGGAATTAAAATGTTCAAAGACAAGTTGTACAAAAATGCAGCGAAACTTTTCGAAGTAGCGGTTAAAAATCCGAAATCGAAAAACTATGTTTACGATTATTTTTACTTAGGATATGCGTTGTACTTTGACTACGATGCTAAAACATCTCCAAAAGAGCAATTGGTTCGTGCGGATCAGGCGTTCTCAAAAGTAATCGAAGCGTGGCCAACGTCTCTGGAAGCAATCCAGTACAAAGCTCGTGTAAACGAATTGATGGGAACACCAGAAGCTAAAGCTGTAGCATTGACTAGCTATGAGAACTACATCAAAGTAATGGAAGCTAAAGAAGATGCTGAAAAAGCAAAACCGGCTAACCAAAAAGGACTAGTTGAAGCCTTAACTTTCGTAGGTGCACACTATGCTAACTCAGGTGACAAAACCAAAGCAGTAGAAAATCTGAAAAAACTTCTAGTTGTTGATCCGACAAACAAGTATGCAACAGATACACTAAAAGCTTTGAAAGCTTAAATATCCAAACCGGTAGCGAAAGTTGCCGGTTTTTTTTGAAGCGAATGGTTCGGGTGTGTTTGTTATCCTTGTTCCCGCTGTCCGCTCTACAAGGTGCCGCTTCCATCGGGGCTATTGGAATAACTTTGGGAGTTCTTGCGGGCTTTGTGTTTCAAAATAACTGACTATCTTTGCACACTAGTTTAAGAAGACCATGTTGAAGAAAGAAATCCAAATCGCTGTAGAAAAAGGAGAAATGCTTCCTTTAATGGAAGAGTTTTATACCATTCAAGGCGAGGGCTACCATACCGGAACCGCTGCATACTTCATCCGAATCGGAGGTTGTGACGTAGGCTGTCATTGGTGCGACGTTAAAGAAAGCTGGAACGCCGAATTGCATCCACCTACTACGACAGATGTAATCGTAGCGAATGCAAAAAAATATGCTGAAACGGTAGTTGTAACTGGAGGCGAACCTTTAACCTGGGATATGACAACGCTTACTTCAAAATTAAAAGCTGAAAATTTGCGCGTTCATATTGAAACCTCAGGGGCTTATCCGGTTTCAGGGCATTGGGATTGGTTTTGTTTGTCACCTAAAAAAACAAAATTACCGGTTCAAGATGCTTATGATATTGCACACGAACTGAAAGTCATCATCCACAACAAACACGATTTTATTTTTGCTGAAGAACAAGCTTCAAAAGTAAATAGCAATGCGATTTTGTTTTTACAACCGGAATGGAGTAAAAAAGAAGAAATGACACCATTAATTATTGATTATGTTATGAATAATCCGAAATGGCGCATATCTTTACAAACGCATAAATATCTGAATATTCCTTAATTTATGAAAAAACTATACGCTGTTATTTTATTCATGTTCGCATTCAATATGGGTTTTGCTCAATTAGGCGGTGAAGACGAAGTGTATTTAGACGGGAATAAAATCGAAGCCAAATTTCAAGGTGGCGATTTGAATACTTTTGCTCAATTTGTATACGGTAAATTGGATATGTCTAAAATTGAAAAAGAAGGACAACTTATCTGTTCGTTTACCATCAATGAAGAAGGAGCTATGAAAAATATCCGAATTGTTAAAGACTTGGGTGGAAATTCAGCTATCGAAATGATTCGCGTTTTACAACTTTCTCCAAAATGGCAAGCTGCTACACGTAACGGAAAACCATTTTCGACGACTTATAAAATACCTTTCACCTTTAAAAGAAAGAAATCTTAATTAATCATAAACCAAAACAATGAAAAAACTATTTTTTGTAATCGCATTTGCTTTAGTAGCCAATTTAGGAACAGCACAATCGAAAGAAGCTTTTAAAGCAGACGTAATGAAAGTATTGAAAGTAACGGCAAGTTCACAAATGAACATGGCTAAAACACAAATTTTAAAGATGGTTCCGGCTGAAAAGCACGCAGCTTTCTTAGTGGAATTTGATGCGACATTACCATCGTACTACGATAAAGTTGCTGATGTTTATATGCAAGAGTACACTCATGAAGACATTAAAGAAATGTTGAAATTCTATGAAAGTCCAATCGGTAAAAAAATTACTCAAAAAGGAGATGCACTTACAGAAAAAGTAACAGCTGCAGCTCAAGAATGGGGAATGGGCTTACAAGGTATGATGATGAAATACATGCAATAATAAAAATTGCCTGATAATAAAAAACCCAAACTTATGTTTGGGTTTTTTATTTTATAAATGCGTCAATTTCGCTAAGTAATCAAAATGTTCGCCTTCTTGAACAAGTTCACAATTTAAACCATTAGCGTGGGCGGCGTTTTGTAAAGTGTTATAATCAATGTATAACCAAGGGAAGGTGTCTTCTGTTTCTCCTTTGTATTGAATTGTAAAAGTTAATTCACCATAATAACATGAGGCAGGAACTTCATAAGCACCATCTTCGTCTTGGTCATACATATAAATCAAATCGGAAGAATCAATTAGTATTTGACCGTTTTTTGAAAGTAGGGCTTTGAGTTTTTGTAAATACTTGGATGTCTCTTTTAAGGTTCCAAAAATTCCTGTTCCATTCATTAAAAGTAAAAGCGTGTCAAACTGCTCTTCAGTATTTAAATCCAAAATATTTTCAACGGCTATGTTTTTCAAACCTCTAAGTTTACAGGCTTCAATAGCATTTGGTGAGATATCGATGGCGGTTACATTAAAATTTTTCTCTTGTAAATATAAAGCATGACTTCCGGCACCACAGCCAATATCCAAAATGGTGCCTTTAGCTAAATCCAAAGCTTTGCGTTCTATTTTTGACATGTCTTTGTACGAGCGAAATAGATAGGCTACACTCATTTCATCGGCTTCGGAAATAGAAGTTTCGGTAATCAAATCTTCCGGCGAATTGTTGGTTTGGTAATCTAAAATAGCTTTTCCGAAAAGGTCTTTCATTATTTTTAGTTTAAAGTTTGAAAGTCGAACGTTTAAAGTTGGTATTTTTGTACAATATTCTAAACAAAATGCTCAAGCCGTCGTTAAACGAAATTCAAAAACTAGCCAAAGATAAGCATAACGAAAACAAAAAGTATTTCGACAAGCTGAAAAAGAAAGCGCCCAAGAATTTGGATTATGTCATGCAGGATTTGCACGATTCAGAATTCAAACGAACGGATTGTCTGGAGTGTGCTAATTGCTGTAAAACTACCGGGCCACTATTTACTACAACAGATATTGAGCGAATTGCCAAAAGTTTCCGTCAAAAACCACAACAGTTTATCGATCAGTATCTGCGTATTGATGAAGACAATGATTATGTACTGAAAAGCGTTCCGTGTACTTTTTTGGACAGCGACAACAAATGTTTTATTTATGACGTGCGTCCGAAAGCTTGTCGTGAATTTCCACACACTGATAGAAAAAAGTTTCAGCAGATTTCTGATCTTACTTTAAAAAACGTAGCTATTTGTCCGGCCGCTTATAACATCGTGGAAGAAATGAAGAAAAAAATGCCTTTATGAGAAAAGTATTCAAATCCAAAATCGATATCGCTTTACCGATATTAATTCTTTCCGGAATGATTGCGCCAACAGTAATGTTTATCCGAGAAAAAGAATGGACAGGTTTGGGAATACTTGCTTTTACGATAGTGTTTTCAGTCTATTTATTTATGGCGACCGATTATACGATTTCGAATGATATACTTAGAGTTCGTTCTGGATTTTTGGTGAATATCAAAGTTCCGATTGCGACAATTCAATCCGTATCTAAAACAGACAGTTTGTGGAGCGCGCCGGCAGGGTCCATTACTGACCGAATCGAAGTGGTTTATGAGAACTCTAAAAAAGTTGTCATTTCCCCAAAAGAAAAAGAAGATTTCGTAGCTGAATTGCTTAAATTGAATCCGAATATTGTTGTAACACTATAATATTATGTCAAAATTTCATTACCTGCGTCCGATGTTGAGGACGAATGAACTTAAAGAAACCATTGCTTTTTACGTAAATGTTTTAGGATTTACATGTGGCGAATACAATGAAGATTGGGGCTGGGCAGCTTTACATCGTGATGATGTCGAAATCATGTTGGCCAAACCCAACGAACACACACCATTTGATAAACCGATTTTTACCGGTTCGTTTTACATCAATGTTGACAGTGCAGACCAACTATGGGAGCAATTAAAAGACAAGTGCAATGTTTGCTATGAAATCGAAACCTTTGATTGGGGCATGCGCGAATTTGCGGTTTATGATAATAACGGTTACTTATTGCAGTTCGGACATAATGTAGAGGAATAAAAAAAGAGCTCGTTTAGAGCTCTTTTTATTTTAATAGATAAGGTAAGGTTTTCGCATTGTTTTAAAATCAGACAAGCCTTTTTCCCAACTTTTTCGAATTTCTGCTTCCGAAACTCCGGATTCAATTTGTTGTTGTAATTTTTTGGTTCCGGCTAATTTGGTGAAAAAATCGTTGAAGAATTTGAATTCATCTTTTGGCATTGATGTTGTTCGGTAAGCTCTGATTAACCATTTTAATTCTAATTTTTTTACTTTTTCAATTTTTGATAAATCTTCACCGAAACAAATCTGATTTTTATATAAAGGATCTTTTGCTCCTAAGTTTGGTTTTGGAGTGAAACTTGTATTGATGACAGGTAAGTAAGGCGAACCGTAAATCTGGAATTGTTTATCAGTTCCGCGGCCCATGCTTACATTAGTTCCTTCAAAAAAACACAAACTCGCATATAAATTGATAGCCTGGTCGTTCGGTAAATTTGGTGATGGTTTAACCGGTAAACTGTAGGTCATATCACGTTTGTAGTTCAAACACGGAATTACGGTCAAATCACATTGTGCTCCGTTTTTCAACCATTTCTCTCCATTAATCATCTTAGCATATTCTCCAATGGTCATGCCGTGTAACACCGGAATTTGGTGCATTCCCACAAAACTGGTGAATTCTTTTTCTAAAATAGGTCCGTCCACAATACCGCCGTTTGGATTCGGTCGGTCCAAAACAAGAAGCGGAATATTGTTTTCGGCACAAGCCTCCATTACATAATGCAACGAAGAAATATATGTGTAGAAACGCGCGCCAACATCTTGCAGGTCAAAAACCATAATATCAACTCCAGTCAATTGTTCCGGTTTTGGTTTTTTGTTATTTCCGTAAAGGGAAATAATGGGTAATCCGGTTTTGGTGTCTTTTCCGTCTTTGATGAGTTCGCCGGCATCAGCGGTTCCTCTGAAACCGTGCTCGGGAGCGTAAATTTTTTCTACGCCGATTTTCTTCTCCAATAAAAAGTCAACCAAATGGGTTTTGTTCGACAAAATTCCAGTCTGATTGGTTACAATGCCAACGTTCTTGTTTTTAAGTAAAGGAAGATAAGCGTCGAAATTGTCAGCTCCTGTTTTTATTTCCAGAAGTATTTTTTCATCGTTTTGAACTTCTGATTTTTGAGTTTCCGTTTTAGGTTCTGTATTCTTAATCGAATTTCCACACGAAACCATCGCTAAAACCAAGAATAAAACTGTATTTTTGAACATCGAATTTGAAATCATCGTCTTTTGAAATTAGAATATTTTATAGCACAACGTTTAACTACCAGTAAAGACCATAAAAGTAGCATTTCTGCGCCAATTATAAAAATTGCGATTGCTGCGATTGCTATCGGAATGATTATGATGATTGTTTCCGTGGCTACCGGTGTTGGATTACAGCAAAAAATACGCCAAAAAGTTTCGGCTTTTAACGGGCATATTGTGATCTCTAATTTCGACGACAATCAATCTGAAGTAAGTGTTGAACCGATTTCCACAAACCAAACCTTTTATCCAAAATTCAATTCCGTAGAAGGTGTCAGTCACATTCAGGCCGTAGCAACTAAAGCTGGAATTATCAGAACCGAGACTGCTTTCGAAGGTATCGTTTTTAAAGGTGTCGGAAAAGAGTTTCAGTGGAACAACCTTCAGGAATATATCGTAGAAGGCAGAATTCCCAACCTCAAAGAAAACCTAAATCCGGAAGTAATCATTTCGCGTTATTTAGCCAATCGTCTTCAGTTAAAGCTAGGCGATAAGTTCAATACCTATTTTATGAAGGAAGAAGGAAAGTTGCCCAACCTTCGTAATTTCAAAATAGTAGGGATTTACAATTCGGGCTTTCAGGAATTTGATGCGTCGTATGTGTTGGGAGATATTCGTCACGTGCAGCGTATGAACAAATGGCAAAAAGATCAGGTTGGTGCTTTTGAGGTTTTTGTTGATGATTTTTCCAAAATTCAGGAAAAGGGTGAAGAAATCTATGAGGCAATTCCGTCTACCTATAATAGTGTCACGATAGAAGAGAAGTACTTTAATATATTCGAATGGTTGAAACTGTTTGACTTTAATATTTTAGTTATCCTTATTATTATGGTGGTGGTGGCTACAATTAATATGGTGGTGGCTTTGTTGGTGCTTATTTTAGAGCGCACTCAAATGATTGGAATTTTGAAAGCCGTTGGTGCGAACAACTGGACGGTGCGCAAAATCTTTTTGTACAATGCATCGCATTTAATCTTTCGCGGACTATTTTGGGGTAATTTAATCGGAATCGGAATGTTGCTGCTGCAGCATTACTTCGGAATCGTGAAGCTCAATCCTGAAAATTACTATGTAACGCAGGCACCGGTTGCTATTAATCCACTTCACATTCTGTTGTTAAATTTAGGAACTGCATTGGTTTGTTTGATTGTTCTGATTATTCCTTCCTATATTATTACTAAAATTTCTCCGGTTAAAGCACTTCGATTTGATTAGAAGCGAGTGTTGCGGTCATTTTTGCGATCGTAATTCCCGCTATCCGTTGCAATTCCTCCATTTCATTCCGGGATTTCCACTGCTATCGGGGCTAGGAGATAGGCTTTTGGGATTGTTGGTAAACGTTTTTGGTAATGCTTACATTGTATATATAGTAAAGTAAATCCAAGTTCGCTACCTAAGTCACTTCGGAGCTTAGCAACTTTTCTCAAAAAAAACTTTCGTGGGTTACGAAATGGTTATCAGTGTGTTATGGATTCCTGGTA
>NZ_JALDYN010000037.1:0-18965 GCF_032153895.1 Flavobacterium sp. | reverse complement strand
GCAGAAGGTCGTCCGGTGTTAATCGGTACAACTTCGGTTGAGATTTCAGAATTATTGAGCCGTATGCTTAAAATGAAAGGAATCCAGCACAACGTATTGAATGCGAAATTACACAAGCAAGAAGCTCAAATCGTTGCCGAAGCTGGTAAACCTGGTGTGGTAACCATTGCAACCAACATGGCCGGTCGTGGTACGGATATTAAATTGTCTGACGAAGTAAAAGCGGCTGGTGGTTTGGCGATCATCGGTACGGAGCGTCACGATTCGCGTCGTGTAGACCGTCAGTTACGTGGTCGTTCAGGACGTCAGGGAGATCCGGGAAGTTCACAGTTCTATGTATCTTTGGAAGATAACTTGATGCGTTTGTTCGGTTCGGAGCGTGTAGCTAAAATGATGGACCGTTTGGGAATCAAAGAAGGGGAAGTTATTCAACATTCGATGATGACCAAATCGATTGAAAGAGCTCAGAAAAAAGTAGAAGAAAACAACTTCGGAGTTCGTAAACGTTTATTAGAATATGATGACGTAATGAACGCGCAACGTGAAGTGGTATACAAACGTCGTCGTCATGCTTTACACGGAGAACGTTTAAAAGTAGACATCGCTAACATGATGTACGACTTAGCGGAATCTATTGCAGAAAACAATAAACTGACGAAAGATTTCAAAAATTTTGAATTTGAATTGATCCGTAATTTCGCGATTGAATCTCCAATTTCTGAAAACGATTTCAACAAATTATCAGAAATGGAAATCGCCGGAAAAGTATACAAAGCTGCAATGGAAGCGTATTCTTCTAAGCAAGAACGCAACGCTAAAGAAGCTTTCGCCGTTATCAAAAATGTATACGAAAACAACAATGGCCAGTACGAGCGTATTGTGGTTCCTTTCACAGACGGTATCAAATCATTAAATGTGGTTACCGATTTAGAGAAAGCGTACACCAGCGAAGGAAAAACATTGTTATCCGATTTCGAAAAGAACATTACATTAGCGATTGTTGACGAAGCTTGGAAGAAACATTTACGTAAAATGGACGAGTTGAAACAATCAGTTCAGTTGGCAGTTCACGAGCAAAAAGATCCGTTGTTGATTTATAAATTCGAAGCGTTCAACTTGTTCAAAAAGATGTTAGACGGTGTGAATAAAGAGGTTTCATCTTTCTTATTCAAAGGTGATTTGCCTTCTCAAAATCCGAATAACATTCAGGAAGCTGATGAAACTCCGGTACAGGAAGATTACACAACTTCTAAAGAAGAAGTTTTAAACACTGATGAATTGGCAGCCAAAAACCGTGAAGCCGGACAAGCTGCGCAACAACAGCAACATCATGCGACTGAAACTATTGTTCGTGATGCGCCGAAAATCAACCGTAATGACAATGTGACGATTAAACACGTTTTGAGTGGAAAATCGGAAACTATGAAATTCAAAAAAGCAGAAGCATTATTAGCTTCAGGCGAATGGATTATCGTTAACGAATAGTTTTTAAATCCATAAATATTCTAGAGTCCCCATATTTTGGGGATTTTTTTATTAGCTTTAACTAAAATTAATCACAATGAGAATCTTACTACTTTCAATAATTACTTTAACATCGGTACTTTTAAACGCGCAAATACCTAAAAATCTGGAGCGCGATGCTAAAAAAGTTTACGATGCCACGTACAACATGGACTTCAATACTATTTTGGATTACACCTACCCGAAAATCTTTGATATTGTGGACAGAAACACCATGTATGAAACTTTAGATAAAACCTTTCAGAATGATGAATTCAGCATCCGATTTGTAAATCCAACAGCGAATTTTAAATATTCTGATATTAAAACCATTGGCAATCAGAAGTTCTGCCTTATTTCTTATAACAACGCTTTACGCATGAAATTTGAAGAACCTTTGGATGAGGAAACCGTATCGATTATGACAGAAGCTTTTCAGTCAAGCATGAAAAATTACAAAATCACTTATGAAAAAGAACGCAACGGTTTCCTGTTAGAAGGACCTGATATGTTGATAGCTATTTCGGATTCTTTAACTAAAAACGAGTGGCGTTTCTTAAATCACGATGAAGATCAAATTGATTTTTTGGATAAAATATTGACGACAAGTGTTCGAAAACAACTTGGATTATAAAAAAGCCTCAACTGAGGCTTTTTTATTATAACGTGTAATTCAAATTAAAACTTAACCGGTATTGGGCTTCTATCTTTCCACCGTTTAAATTTTGCTGAATAGGAAACATAGTATTGGCTCCAAAAGAAAATTTCTTTCTGTTGATTTCGAAACCGATTTTTCCAAATAACACATCTCCTGAAGTATCGCGAACGCGTTGTTTGTGTTGTACATTACTTTCGTACACTTCTCCGGCTATTCCCAACTGAGGCGCCAAGGAAAGTAAATCTTTCTCCCAAACGTAAAAAAAAGTACCGGCATAATTCCATTGGTTCCCAAAACGATAGTTCTTTTCATTTTCAGTTTTAACGATATAATTTGCCATCGTATTTAAACCGAATTTCCTGTAGCGAAGTACGTATTCTGACGCTATAAGATAGTCCCAGCTTCCAGTTCCCAATTGAAAACTCGGATTAACGCTGCCGTTATTCTTTTCATCAAACTTCCCGATTGGTGCCTTCACTCCTGCTCCAAGCTGAACATTGTGTCTTACTGTAGCACTATCTTTTTGGGTCTGGTAAATGCTGCACATTCCTAAAACGGTAACATCTCCAATTCCTGAAATACTTTGGTTACCCGAATCTGTTGTTCTGTTATTAAAATGATACGGCGCTAAAACGGTTAACTGTATTTTTTTCAACACAGGAATCCTTGCCCACAACTGTACGGTATTAAAATTTTCATTGTGCCAAACGGAATTGGTGTACAATTTATCATTGCTTCGGTAACTTTGATAAAAATAACGAACACAAACAAAATTAGAGTTCAACATAGAAGAAAACCCCATACTGCCGCCACTGGCTGAACATCCGCAAGCATCGCAATCGTCTTCTATAAGCAAAAACTGTCTTTTAAAATAGTGCTGATAATGTAAACTATCCAATTCTGAAGCCCATCCGTTTTGAAGAAAAAGCAACAGGTAAAACAAAATATATTTTTTCATCTTTAAAATTCTGATAATTGAGGATTGGTTAAAAACTCAGTATCGGTTAAGGTTTTGAGAAAAGCAATAATCTTTACTTTCTCATCGTTAGTTAATGGAATTCCGAGAACTCCGTTGTTGCTCAAGGAATTATCTAATGTCGCCGAATTAGTTACGCCATTCGTATAATGGTTTAAAACTGCATCCAACGTAAAGAAACGACCATCATGCATATACGGCGCTGTTTTCTCTACATTGCGCAAACTCGGTACTTTGAATTTGTACTTATCCTGCTCCAACTCGGTTACACGATATCTTCCTTTGTCATCAACAGCCGGATTGACTGCCAAGCCGTTATTTCGGAATGAATTGTCAGTGAACAAATCAGTAGCGTGACAGGAAGCGCATTTTTGATTAAAAACGGAATACCCTTCCATTTCGGTTTGTGACAATGTACCTCCCGATTCACCACGACGGTATTTGTCAAACTTTGAGTTGGAAGAAACCGCCATAATCATGAACTGAGCAAGCGCTTTCAACATGTTTGCCGAATTTACTTCTCCATTCACAAAAGCCGCTTTAAACAATTTTCGGTACTCCTGATCGGCTTTCATCATGGCAACGGCATCGGTGAAATTACCATTCATTTCAATTTCACTGGTAAACGGAATAATAGCCTGCATATCCAAATGATTCGCAGCTCCATCCCACATGAAAACATTCTGAAAGGCTAAATTCTGTATTGGTTGTGCATTTCGGGTTCCAACGGCATTATTTACCCCGTGACTCACCGTGTGCCCGTGATGGGTAAACGCATCCTGTTGGATATGACAAAACGCACACGAAACCAAGCCGTCTGAAGCCAAACGCCCGTCGTAGAATAACTTCTTTCCTAATTCAAAACCTTTTTCGGTTAACGGATTGGAAGAAAGATTATAAACCAACGGCGGAAAATTAGACGGTACCTGAAAGGCTATCGGAATGTTTTGATATTCCTCATCCTCACTGTCTTCAGTACTGCAACCAAAAAGTAATGCAGCAAGAAACAGCCCAAACACTTTGGATTTCATACAAACGGTGTTTTGATACATTAATCGTTGTGTACGTGATGTACAGAGAACATGTTTGTCAAATTCGAAGTGATCAATTCCAGATTAGTTCCGCCCATAATCATGGTACCCATTCCACCCATATTGTTGTTGGTAAGGCTGATTTTATTGGTTCCGTCAATTAGTTTCGATACATCTGCCATAATGTGGATTTGCGGTGTGATAGTACTTCGCACCAAAGCATTGTCCGGCATAGCTAAAGTGATTACTTTATAGTTGTAGGCTGTTCCGGTTTGACCGGTATGTACCATAAATGAAGTATCGGAAGCTACAGTAGCCGAAGTAAAAGTACCTTCAAAAGCTACGAATTTGTACCCGGCACTCCAGCTCCAAAGCATGTCTTCGTTTTGAGCATGTGCTAAGAAATCGCCTTGACCGCCAGCTCCTAAATTAAAGTGCTCTTGGTCAACCCCAATTCCGAATTGGATTGAAGTGTAATCTCCAGCCGGAATGTCCTGCAATTGCAATACACGAGAAGCCGCATCAGACTCATTTACAATAAAATAACCATCAGCAGTTGGATAAGTAAACGTAGTTCCATCCGCTTTGGTTAAAACGATATTGCTTACGATGTATTTCACCAAACCTACCTTTAGGTTCTCGTTTAATGAAGTGGTGTTTACTTGTGTATTTAAAATTAAATCGGCACCATTGAAAACATTGTCAAATTCAACGTTTAGGTTTCCTTTTTCAGTTGTACTTACTTGGTTGTTATCGTCTTGGTTACAAGAAACCAAAGCTGTTGCCATAGCCAAAGCGGCTACTAAATTTTTTAATTGCATTTTTATGAATTGTATTGATTAAAAGTCAGGTTACATCGTCCCGAACAATCAGGCGACATCATATAGGTTTACTCGGCATCAAAAGAAATGACACTGAAAAACGCTTGCTACTATTTAAGCAATACTACTCGGTGGATGGAAAAAGGAAACGGTTTTTTCCAGAAAATACAAGTTGGAATAATCAGCATTGACTTCGGAAGAAATAGGTTCCTGCAAACCTACAATATCGTAATTACCAATAGCCGTTAGGTACAACACTTCAAACTCGTGATGTGAAGCTTTTTTATCGGAAGAAACCGGATTGTCATTCTCGGAGGTTTTTGCCATTTCTTTCATCAAATAACACTTCCCGTTACACTGCATTTCAGGTTTGGCTTTGTTCTCACAAAGCTCTTTTACAATGTATTCGTAATTGAAAACGTAGTCCATCACCGGAAGAATCGGTTTCATAAAGAACAGGAACACTACTATTACGATGGCATTTTTCACAGTGCAAAACTAGCCTACAAAACATCAAAAAGCAATCTTTATAAAAGATTTATCTGTTAAAATTAAGCCCTTACGCCGTAATAGCCTACTTTTGAAGAATTATTTGCTTAGACTCCATTACAAATGACTAATACGATTGTTTATACCGCTTTCTTTGCTGCTGTTCAAGACAGTATTGCCGCAGGTACTTTTGCTAAGTTAACCTTCACTAAAACCGTTGGCAAACCGGAATTACTGAATATTTACGTTAGAACGACTGTTATTGATGATATACTAAAACTAGCAGTAACCTTCAAAAGCTATAACGAGGGTTTACAGGAAGAGGAAAAGGTTATTGCGTTAGATGATTTAGAATCGGAACTGACACCCTACATCAACAACCCGTTTATGTGGATGCTGTTGTTTACTACGGAAGCCGATATTACCATGAAGCTCAACAAAAAGCGTAACGCTACTATTACTGAACATCCGCCTACGTTTAAAAATCCGGATGCTACTTTAACGGCATATAGAAATAAATAAAAAAGGACACTTTAGTAAGCGTCCTTTTTGATAGTATCAAATTGAATCCGGGAAGATTTTACCGGGATTGAGTATGTTATTTGGATCGAATACTTTTTTAATGCTTTTCATCAACTGGAGTTGTCCTCTACTGAAAGCAATATCCATATAGTTTTTCTGTACATAACCGATACCGTGTTCGCCGGAAAGAGTCCCTTTTAAGGCTACAGTCAGTTCGAAGATTTCACGGATGCCTTTGGGTACTTCGGTTTGCCAGTTCTCGTCGGTCATATCGGCTTTGATGATGTTGACGTGTAAGTTTCCATCACCGGCATGTCCGTAACAGACGGATTTGAAACCGTATTTATCTCCGATTTCTTTAATGCCTTTCAGTAAAGTTGGCAGTTCATAACGCGGCACCACCGTATCTTCTTCTTTGTATACCGAATTCGATTTAACTGCTTCGGCTACTCCTCTGCGCATACGCCATAAAGCATTTTTCTGGTCTTCGGTATCGGCAAACAGGATTTCATCAATTTGGAACTGTTCGACTACACCCATGATTTTTTCGGCTTCCAACATCAGTACATCAGGATAATTGCCGTCGACTTCGATTAGCAAATGGGCTTGTATTTCATCTTTAATAGCTACATTAACCCCATCGATGTATTTAATCGCCCAATCGATAGCATCGCGTTCCATGAATTCTAAAGCACTGGGAGTCACTCCCGCTCTGAAGATGGCCGATACGGCTTCGCAGGCTTGTTCGGCTTGGTAAAAAGGGACTAACATTAAGACGTTATGCGAGTTCTTAGGCAACAGCTTCAGTACTATTTTTGTGATGATTCCCAAGGTTCCTTCGCTGCCGACCATTAACTGCGTCAAGTTGTACCCAGTGGAGTTTTTTAAGGTATTGGCTCCCGTCCAGATGATTTCTCCGGTGGGTAGAACTACTTCTAAATTGAGTATATAATCTTTAGTAACACCATATTTTACGGCTCTTGCTCCTCCGGCATTTTCGGCTACATTACCACCGATAAAACAACTACCGCGACTGCTCGGGTCTACGGGATAGAAAAGTCCTTTTTCTAATAGTGTTTCCTGCAAAACTTGCGTAATGACAGCGGGTTCGGTTACTACCTGAAGGTTTCTTTCGTCAATTTCAAGAATCTTATTCAGTCGGTCTGTGGCTAAACCGATGCCTTGATGAATGCTTAGTGCGCCTCCACTCAACCCTGTTCTTCCTCCGATGGGCACTACGGGAAGGTTATACTGATTCGCTAGTTTCACAATCTCCGAAATTTCCTGAGCCGATGCCGGTTTGACTACAACAGAAGGCGGAAACACATAGTCTTCGGTTTCGTCGTGACCGTAATGGTTACGGGTTGTTTCGTCTGTAAACACGAAAGCATAGCCAACGATGGTTTGTAGCTTTTGGAGTATTTCGGGTGTGAGTGTCATGCGGATTATTTTTAAACAAATTTAGGAAAGAAATCAGATGTTTTGGTTTTGTCTTGCGTTTATTATGGCGATGGCGGCTTTTATGGCTGTCTTTTGAATAGCTTATACTATGTTACTACTTCTTTACCTATGAGGTTCTATTTTCGTTGGTTTCTTTATCGGGGTTTACTCGAGTTATATACGCTATAAACACGCTATATATACGCTATATATACGCTATATATCGGAATTAAGGTTGACTTTTGCATAAGGCTGGCATAAGGTTACCATGACGCATCCATGACGTTACCATGACGCGTCAAAAATAAAACCAGGGCTGAATTAAGGGTTTTATTGAATTTCTTAAGCTGGAGAATAGTTATAAATATCACTAAATTTAGGGATTGTGGGGTTTGGGTTTTATGGCTGTCTTTTGGATAGCTTATACTATGTTACCACTTCTTTACCTATGAGGCTCAATTTTTGTTGGTTTCTTCATCGGGGTTTACTCGGCTTTAGTACGGCTTTAGTACGGCTTTGATACGCTATATATCAGAATTGGGATTGGCTTATACAGGACAAAACAATTTAGTCATAAGATTGTACTGCAGTAGCATTTTGAAATATCACTAAATTTAGGGATTGTGTAAGTAGATTTTTATCTTTATGTTTGATAAACTGAGAATTAAATCAAAAACCAAGAAACTCTAAATTCAATATTGATATGTCATTAATAAACAAAAAACAGGCTTTCAATCACTTAAAAAAATCATTGGACAATTTTAATTTTATCCAAAAAGCTGAAAATTGTTCAAATGAAGCACAAACAAAAAAGTTTTTGATAGACCCATTTTTTATGCTGCTTAATTATGCTCATGAGGATTTAATTCCAGAGTATGAAGCTGATTTTGGAGACCGAGTTAGCAACAAGGTTGACTATGCTATAAAACTTGGCAGAAAAGATATAATCATTGTTGAATGTAAAAAACTTACCAGCAAACTAACAGACAAAGAAGCTGGTCAATTAAGCGGTTATTTTCAAAACGCTAAAAATTCTAGAATTGCGATATTGACAAATGGCAGAGAGTATCGCTTTTATTCTGATGTTGCTTTAGTAAATACAATGGATTCTAAACCATTCTTTGTTTTTGATATTGAAAACTACACCGATAACGACATCGAAGACCTCTTAGATTTTGACGCTCGGATTATCAACATAAATGAAATTATTGTTAAAGCTCAAGAATCAGTATTTATAGAAGATTTTGAACTTACTTTTTTAAAGGAAATGATTAGTCCTTCTGGTGATTTTTTAAAATTACTTCACAAGAAAATGACCTTCAAATCAAAGTTCAATGAGGAGAGAATGAAAGAGTTAATGAATTCTTCGCTTTTCAAATCTATTACTGAAAAAATCATAGTTCACGAAACAAAAACAAATTCAAAATCTGCAGGTGTCATAACGACTGATGATGAATTACAAGCTTATCATACAATTAGAACATTGTTAATTCAAAACAAGAAAATTCCAAATTCAAGAATTGGTTATCGTGACCAAAAAGGGACTTTTAACATCTTAGTTGATGACAATCAAAAGAAAACGATTTGTCAATTAAAATTTACGGATTCAAATAAAAAAGTATACATCGGAAATAATGAATATCCATTAGCCCACTTAGATGAATTACTTAATTTTAAAAATGAATTAATTGAGAGAACTATTTCCTTGATTGATTAATTCATCTCTCCCATACGACGACCTAGGAATACGCAGCCGTTAAGAAAATTTAAAGGGATTCCGTTAAGAAATATCCGCTGTTTGAGCGCTAGCGAGTTCGGATATTTTAGGAATACCTTTGAATTTTTAGGTGGAGTTTTCCAAGTCTTGAATTTTTGTTTCTTTTGTTTCAAGACAAAAGAAAAGAACAGATTGTTGTAAATTGAAAAGATTGCCGCGCTTCGTTTCACTACGCTCGCAATGACAGGGTGACTTACTTAGTACATGTGTAAGTTCAATAGATTGCCGCGCTTCACTTCGTTGCACTCGCAATGACCGTGCTTTGATTCATACACTGCTTTTACTAAACAGATTGCCGCGCTTCGTTTCACTACGCTCGCAATGACGGCACTTTGGTTGACATACTACATTTGGTCAACAGATTGCTTCGCTCCGTATCACTTCGCTCGCAATGACGAGCTGGTTTGCAATGGAATAATACATAGTCAAAGTCATATTTTTTCAAATATTTTCTTCAAGTCTTTTTGATATATTTGTGAGTATTCACAACAACAATCTTTGCCTAATCAAAGTCTGCAAAACATTGGCAACAATTAAAAAATAAATTAAATGAGAAACTATTTGTTATTAGCATTTGTACTACTAACTTCACTATGCCAGGCCGAACATAACGTTAAAATATACTATGAACAAATTGAAAATGGCTATAATATCTATGCTGATAATGACGAATATTGCCCAGTTAGTATAAAGATTAACTTTGTTGTTACAAATTTAAATGTTGATGGCGGGAATAATAATGTTTATGTCGTTAAGGCCAATAATAAGAAACAACTACTTACATCTCTTAAAGCTTTTAAAATAGGGAAAGCGTATAAGTTTTCATATAATTATTTGTTGAATTACGGTGAACATAATAACGATATGTATGACAAAGATTACATCTATGATCTACCTTTCAACACCTCAAATACATTTAAAGTAACTCAAGGCTATAACGGAACTTTTTCGCATCAAAATGAAAATTCTTTGGATTTCAAAATGCCAACCGGAACAGAGATTATGGCAATTCGAGAAGGTGTTGTCATTAAAGTAATAGCGAAGAATAACATAAGTTGTGAAAAAAAAGAATGCTCAAAATACAATAATCTTATACTGATTTACCATCCGGACGGAACTTTTGCAGAATACGGCCATATCAAACTAAATGGTTCAAAAGTTAAGGTTGGAGATAAAGTTTCAAAAGGTCAGTTGATTGGCTATAGCGGAAATGTTGGATGGAGCACTAAACCACATTTGCATTTGGTGATATTTAATCAGAAAATTGAAAATAGAGAAACATTGAAAACTAAGTTCAAAACGAGTGATGGAAGCTTAACAGAATATCTGGTTGAAGAGACTGAATATTCACGTAATTATTAAAAGCTATTGCCAATAATAGCTAAAAGTAATTACCGTTAAACACCAGTACGCAAACTCATTAACAATAGTAATCATTTGCAAATTACCATGACCTATCTGTCATAAACCTTAAAAAGAATTCATTAAATATAAAATCCATTAATAGACAAAGTTTCTATTCAAACACGCAAGATGATGACTACACACTCACTTAAAGGATTCCTAGCTATTACTTTTTTATCACTATTTATAGCCTCTTGTAACAATTCGAACAATACTTCAAAAGAAGAAATTACCCAAGCTACAAATTCTACAATAAAAATTGGCTCACAAGTTTGGACTACTCAAAATTTAGATGTTGCAACATTCAGAAATGGCGATGCTATACTTGAAGCAAAAACGGATGAGGAGTGGCGAAAAGCACAAGATGAAAAAACTCCTGCCTGGTGTTATTACAAGAACGATTCTGAAAACGGAGAAAAATACGGAAAACTATACAACTGGTATGCGGTAAATGACCCTCGTGGTCTGGCGCCAAAAGGATATCATATCCCCAATACAACCGAATGGGAAAGTTTAATATCTAATTTAGGAGGTAATAATACCGCAGGACAAAAAATTAAAAGTAAAAACGGTTGGTTGGAAAATGGCAATGGCACAAACGAATCCGGCTTTTTTGGTGTTCCTGGCGGTGCTCGTTATGATTTTGGTAGTTTTGATGATATGGGCTACAGTGCCATTTGGTGGACTGCAACCCAACAAGAGATCTGTATTGGTTTGAATGGCCTAGTGTGGTATAGTGACAATTATGTAAACTCAGACAACACCAATGGTCCTGGAGCCGGTTTGTCTGTTCGTTGCTTGAAGGATTAGGAATTGGCGATTGTTGCAAATTTAAAGATTGCCGCGCTTCACTTCGTTACGCTCGCAATGACTGTACTATGATTGACATGCTGCATTTGCTCAACAAATTGCCGCGCTTCCGTTTCACTTCGTTCGCAAAGACATTACAAAAACTAAAAAAGCAACCTTTCGGTTGCTTTTTTAATTACTAAACTTGTGGCAAAACACCATCAAATTTTTATTCTTATTGCTTCATTGCTTTGGTATGTCTTGTACTTCCATCCTGCATCGTCATGGTAAGTATGTAAAGCCCTGCATTCAAATCGCCTACATAAACACCTTGCTGAGGCAGCTCGACTGTTTTAACCAGCTTCCCTGTTGCATCGGAGAATGAAATTGATTTTACTTCGTCGGCATTATCCAAATAAACTCTGTCGGTAAACGGCACAGGATATACTTTAATTTTTGGTTGTTCAACGTCGATTGTTGATAAAACCTGTTGAAGTATTACATCTATTTTCCAAGAATTGTTATCAACTTTGTTGTACGTAGTATTACAAGCGGACCCTCCGTAGGTTCTCCAGGCGCGAAGCTCAAAAGTAACGTTTCCGGTAAGACCGTTGGCAATGGTTAGTCCCGTTCTGTTATAAGCATAGGTTCCGGTTGTTCCGCCAGCTCCTGAAGAAACAGCCGCTTCTGCAGTACTGTTAGACGTACATACCAAAAGAGAACGCTGCTCACTCATCCATCCGTTACTAGCGGTTGTCATGCTGTAAGACACGGCGGTTGACGCAATCTGAAATCCTGCCGGTACATTAATGGTTAACGTTCCCGGACATGCGTTTGAACTGGTTACCGTAACCCCTGAATTGTTATACTCTGTATTGATTTCTCCAGCGGTATAGCTGGCACTTACCTGACCGGTCGTGAACATTTTCATTTGCCAGAATCCTTGTTCTGACCCGCAATTGGAACGAATCCAAAGGTAATAAGTCTCTCCTAAATTAAGCCCAGTAAGTGTTAAAGTAGTCACACCTGCTCCCACATTTCCCATAGGTGTAGTCGAGGCTGTTGGAGGTGTTGGTGAACTGCTGTAATAATAGTCGTAACCTGATGAAGGGGCACTTGCCGGAGCAGTCCAGTTGAAAATTCCGCCATCTGACGTAGAGGCAAATGTAATGTTGGTAGGAGCCGGACAGCTTGTGTAGGCATTAGCCGAAAATGCAAAGATGTTGGGAATTCCAGCAGCTGCAGTTTTAGTAATCGTAACACTTTCTATAAGTTTAGCATGGTTAGAAGCATTTATCGCTAACGGGATTTGATACAATCTTGGATTGGTTCCTCCGCCACTTTCTAAAACGTCATTGTTCCGATTAATTCTTCCGATACCCTGAATGGCATAATTAGCACCACCGTACCAGTCTGCTATAGCTACGTTTGTAAAAGTTTGCGTGGTAGCATCTGTAAAATTTACCGTAACACTTACTGTACAGGCTCCACTTCCACCGGTTGCCAGCATATATAAATTTACTGCAGCTAACGGAGTCGTAAACTGCAAAGTTCCCGCATCATTAAGATCCTGAAGTCGCAAGGCATTGTCTGAACTGTAGGATGCCAACTGATAGCTTAATCCCGAAGGTGAAGCCACAGCACTGTTGATTAGACCGCTAATTGGTAGTCCGTAAGTTAAAGTCGCACTACCAGATGTTAACTGAAAATCTCTTGAAACGAAAGCATAATTTACTCCATCAACATCGTTAGTGGTTGAAGTAGTGGACGAGCCAATACCGTTAGCAATTACATCGGCGTTAAACCCACTTTGAATGGGCATCATTTGTAAGTTCTGTGCGCCAATTTTTTCAGGAATCAACAAAGAAATTGCAACAGTACAAATAAATAGTAATGTTTTTTTCATAATTTATTGTAGTTAGATTAATAAAGTGCACAATTTACAATACTGAAGCAATATAATTTGAGAAATTCTTAACGATTTGACCAAAACAGTAACTATTTAACAAATAAAATTATTTAATTACAAAATAACCATTAAATCGTTATTTTTTTTAAATTTAAAACAGTTATGCTCTCATAATAAAATCATGCATAACCAACCCATTTTAAGTATAAAAAGCCAGCAATAAACATGTACGAAAGCCTAATAAACACCTTTGAACAATTAGTGGTTTTGAGTGATGCGGAAAAGGATCTTATTACTCAGATATTCAAACCTCTTGAACTCAAAAAAGGAGATTATTTCACGGAAGCCGACAAACCAAATAAAAGGGTTGGTTTTCTGGCAAAAGGACTTGTTTATTATTATGTGCTTAAAAATGATAACGAGGCCATTACCGATTTTACCAAGGAAGGAGAATTTGTATCTGAATACCATACTTTCATCACGCAATCGAAAGCCGTACACTCTATAAAAGCAATTGAAGACTGTACTTTTTTGGTTATGGATTTTGAAAGTATTCAAAGACTGTATAATGACATTAAAGAAGGTAACAAGTTTGGAAGAATGGTTCTGGAACACCGCTTTGGAGTAGTGGTTAATCAATTACTTTCGCTATACATGCACACTCCCGAAGAACGCTACCTGCATTTTCAAAAAAACTATGCTGACTTAACCCAAAGAGTTCCTCAATACTTAATCGCTGCCTACATAGGTGTTAAGCCTCAATCTTTAAGCAGAATCAGAAAAAGAATCGCATCCGGATATTAGTTAACCTGGGTGTATCATTTTGATAGACGTAAATTCTAACTTGGCTAAAAAATTAGTAACAAGTAAAATCGATATCAAAATGAAATCAACACTCGAAAAGAAAGTAAACTTTCTAATGACTTACGCCCTTGCCTGCACCGTATTGGTCGTGTTCTTAATGCTCAACAGTTTTTCACCAAAAAACAACATTGAACATTTCGATGAAATTACCGTAAAAAAAATTACCGTTACCGGGGAAGATAATCTGCCTAGAATGGTTTTAAGCAACGAAACGCGACAACATCCCGGTAGAATGAACGGAAAAGAATGGAAAAAAAGACAACGCCCTTCTGGAATTATATTTTTTAATAATGAAGGTGACGAATGCGGCGGACTGATTCACCAGACCAAAATTAAAGACGGTAAAATAATATCCGGGATGTCTTTTACCATGGACAATTACAAAGACGACCAGGTGGTGCAGCTTTTAAATGACGAGTATTATGCCGACGGGAAAGCATTTATTCAAAGAGGCATAAAAATTAATGAATTTCCTCTAGGCTCTGATATTGACGAAAGGAATAAAGAAATTGAGGAAATCAATAAGATTACTGATGAAAAAGAAAGGAATTTAAAGCTGAATGAATTGTGGAGTAAAAAAGGAGCCATAAACAGACTTTTCATTGGCCGAACCAAAGGAAACAGTTCCGGACTTTTCTTATCAGGACCCGATGGAAAACCTAAAATGATGATTTATGTGGATGAAAAAGGCAACCCTAAAATTCAGACATTAAATGACAAAGGCGAGGTAAAAGATTTTATCGAAACCAAATAAAAAACAACATCGGCTTGGTATCTGTACAAAGATTTTAGTTGGATAACAGACTTCTACTCACTCATAACGTCACAGATACCAAGCTGTTAGCCCCTACAAATGCGGTTGAAGAAATATGAGAAAGTCTATAAGCCTTTCAACACCCACCACCAAAACACCAACGTTACAAACGAAAGCGGAATTCCGAACCCTATCATCATGTTCGCCAGTTTGGGTTTTAAACCGTAGTTCACAGCCACGATAGCTCCGGTAATCATAGGCGCCATAGCGGATTCTAATACAGAAACCTGAATTTCCACTCCTTTTCCATTTAGGATAATAACATAGAGTAAATAAAAGAAAGCCGGTGTGATGAACAATTTAAACAACAAGCCTAATGTTAGAAATTTCCAGTGTTTGCTTTTCCAGTCGAATTCGAGCTGCATCCCAACGGCTACTAAAGCGATTGGTGTAACCGTAGTGCCTAAACGCTGAAAAACGGATTGCAATTCCAAAGGAAAATCGAGATTCAGAACATTGAGCAGAACCGCAATTACAAAAGCTACGAAAGGCGGAAAAAAGAGAATCTTTTTAAAAATAGCACTTACAGAATTACTAGAATGTCTGGAATATAACGTTGCAACCAAAATCGCTAAGGTGGAAACCACTACAAACGAACCAGGCTGATCTACAATTACTGCAGTTTCCAATGCTTTTTTACCATAGACAGCTTCGATTACCGGAAACCCTACAAAGGAAGTATTGCCCAGTCCTGCGACAATAATCAGGCAGCCCGTTAATTTATTAGACCAACCAAAGATTTTGGAAAATGTATTGAAAAACAAATACGAAAGCGCAAATCCTAACCATGCAATTCCCAACGGAAACAATAATTTGCTACTGATTTCCAACTTCGGAATATAATATAACGCCACGGCAGGAAGCGAAATATAAATCACAAACTGATTGAGAGCTTTGTAACTGAGTAGTGGAAAATCTTTGTTGTTTTTGAGCAGAAAACCCAAAAGCATGCAAACGAAAATGAGTATAATGTTATCCATAACAACGGTTGTCCTGCAAAGGTATTACTAATTTGAAATCTATTTATTACTTTTACCAAAAGCTTTTGTTTTGGATTCTTCACATAAAAAATCGGCCTTAAAAGAAAATGACGGAATTGAACAACCGGAAATCATTAGTGCCGCTTCTGTGGAGCAAATTCAAAAGTTTAGAAGAGCGCAACCTTCAGCTGAAGAGTTAATTACCAACATCTTAAAGGGCGATAAAACCGCACTAAGCCGCGCCATCACTTTGGTGGAAAGCACCAGCGAAAAGCATCTTGAAAAAGCTAACAACATTATCAAAGGCTGTCTGCCTTTAGCAAATAATTCTGTTCGTATTGGAATTACCGGAGTTCCGGGTGTTGGAAAATCGACTTTTATTGAAGCTTTCGGAAAATTTTTGACTTCGATTGGAAAAAAAGTAGCCGTTTTGGCTGTCGACCCAAGTTCCTCAATTAGTCACGGCAGTATTTTAGGCGATAAAACCCGTATGGAAGAACTGGTAAAAGATGAAAATGCCTATATCCGGCCAAGTGCTTCCGGAGAAAGTTTGGGTGGTGTGGCCCGAAAAACCCGTGAAAGTATCATTTTATGTGAAGCTTGCGGTTTTGATACCATTCTGATTGAAACGGTGGGTGTTGGACAAAGTGAAACGGCCGTTCACAGTATGGTGGATTTCTTTTTACTGTTGAATTTAGCCGGAGCCGGAGACGAACTGCAGGGCATTAAACGCGGTATCATGGAAATGGCGGATTTAATTGTCATCAACAAAGCGGATGGCGATAACGTAAAACGTGCCCGTTTAGCCAAAACTGAATACAATCGAGCTCTACACCTATTCCCGATGAAAAATTCGGGCTGGTCGCCAAAAGTTACGACTTGCAGTGCTTTACAAAATGAGGGTATTGCTGATGTTTGGGAAACCATTACCGAATACTTCAACCTAACGAAAGAAAATCATTTTTTCGAGCAAAAACGTTCCGAACAAAACCAATACTGGCTGATTGAAACCATTAACGAACAGTTAAAACAAAAATTCTACAACCATCCGGAAATTAAGAAATTGTTGGAGGAAAATAAAAAAGCGGTGCAAAACCATGAGATTTCTCCGTTTGCTGCCGCTCAGTTGCTTTTGAAATTATACGCTAAGTAATCGAAAGATTGCTTCGTCATACTTCCTCGCAATGACGAAAACTGAAAACTGCGACTGTAAACTGTGACTAAAACTTACTCCTCGTAACGCTCCATTTCACGATCGTAAAACTCGCCTGCTAAAGTGATTAAATGCTCCATTTCGGATTCCATTTCCTGTTCGTCTTCTTCGTCAATATCTTCTAAAAACTCGACTGAATCGTCTTTTAAATTGATTAAAAAACGTGGGAATTCTAAGTGAATGATGAAAATATCGTCCGGAAAGTCGGTGTTATCAGCTACTACAAATTTTGGTAATTCCATAAAAATTATGAATTAGGAGTTATGAATTATGATTTTGTGCAATCAGTTTTTTGCTCAAATGATTGAAACGAAGATACAAAAATATCGCGGCTACGGTTAAACCGGAAAGTAATCCGATCCAGATTCCGGTAGCTTTCAGATTTGTGTATAAGCCTAAGTAAATGGAAATCGGGAAACCAACGATCCAATACGCCACAAAAGTCATGTACATTGGGATTTTGACATCCTGCAAGCCTCGAAGCGCTCCTAAAACCACTACTTGAATTCCGTCGGAAATCTGGAAAATGGCAGCGATGATGATTAAATGAGCAGCGATGGCAATTACTTCGGAACTATCGGCTAATTGTGTTACATTGTCAGCATTCATGAACAATTGCGGTAAATACGGGTGCAAAATCACAAAAATGAGGGCAAAAATTCCCTGGATGATTATCGCCAATAAAAAGATGGAACGCGCCACCGTTTGCAACATTTTAAAATCTTGAGCGCCTTTATAATTCCCTACACGAACCATACCTGCAACGCCTAAACCGGATACAAACATAAAGGTAAACGTTGCCAAACTCAAAGCAATCTGATTAGCTGCCTGAGCTGCAGTACCAAGTCTACCAGAAAGCCAGATGGCGCCGGTAAACAATGCGACTTCAAAAAACATCTGCATCGAAGATGGTAAGCCTAAATTGACAATTTTCTGGATGATGTCTTTCTGCAATTCCTTAAACGAAAAACCATCAAAATAAGTTTTAAATCGTGCCTTATGTTTTAATGAATAGTGAATGTAAATCAGCATGACAAAACGGGAAATTACCGTTCCGTAGGCTGCACCCAACATTCCTAATTTCGGGAAGAACCACCAGCCGTAGATTAAGACTACGTTCAGGAAAAAGTGCACTACGTTACATAGTAAATTCGCCCACATGGCTACTTTGGTTTCTGATTTTCCGTCGGCAAACTGTTTGTAACCCTGAAAAATGATTAACGGAATTAGTGAAAACGCAACGATATCCAAAAACGGTTTAGCCATTTCAACTACCGCATCGGGTTGTCCCATTAAACCAATTAAGGGCTTCGAAAAATAGATAATGGAGAACAAACTAACTCCTAAAACCGTGCACAATACCAATCCATGATGGAAAATGGTGCGCTCTTTATCGACATTCTTTTCTCCGTCTGCTTCGGCTACTAAGGGTGTAATGGCTGTAGAAAAACCAATTCCAATGGACATCGCAATAAACACGAAACTGTTCGCTAGTGAGGCTGCTGCTAATTCTGTCGGTCCTAATTTTCCAACCATGATGTTGTCGACAATACTCACCAACGTGTGCCCCAACATCCCCAAAATAATCGGGTACGCCAATTTTAAATTTGCCGAAAACTCTTTTGTATAAACCGACCAGTTCATGTTTTAAATTTTGGCAAAGGTAAGAAGTAGTTGCTCTGCTTATCGTGGGTACAGCAAAAATTCTTTTCACAATTACAAAATACAAAACATTAATTATTAAGGATTTACAAATACACATCAACCCTGTCGAG
>NZ_JALDYN010000010.1:0-72464 GCF_032153895.1 Flavobacterium sp. | reverse complement strand
GCTTTTCCGGCACGGATATTTAAAAATTCTTTTTCTAAATGCTCCAACGAATTGTTCATGGATTCTTTGGTGCTTTCTAATATGAATTTGATTTCTTCAGTCATCGTTTCTAATTTTAAGTGTTAAAATTAAACATTAACAGTCGTTCCTACGGTTTCACCTTGACAAACTTTTAACAAATTTCCTTCTTTGTTCATGTCAAAAACGATAATAGGCAATTTATTTTCCTGGCTTAATGTGAAAGCCGTCGTGTCCATAATATTCAGGCCTTTGCTGATTACATCGTCGAAGGTGATGTTGTCATATTTTACAGCATCAGGATTTTTCTCCGGATCAGCCGTATAAACTCCGTCTACTCTTGTTCCTTTTAGAATTACATCGGCAGCTACTTCAATTCCGCGTAATACAGCAGCTGTATCAGTTGTGAAATAAGGATTTCCAGTTCCTGCTCCGAAGATTACGATTCTTCCTTTTTCCAAATGACGGGTCGCTCTTCTCTTGATGTATGGTTCAGCAATTGCTTCAATTTTTAAAGCGGTTTGTAAACGTGTTGGCATTCCGGCTTCTTCCAAAGCACCTTGCAGCGCCATTCCGTTGATTACCGTTGCTAACATTCCCATGTAATCTCCTTGAACGCGATCCATTCCGTTGCTGGCTCCGGCTACACCTCTGAAAATGTTTCCGCCACCAATTACGATTGCAATTTCTACGCCATTATCATGAATTTGTTTGATTTCGGCAGCATATTCTGCTAATCGTTTCGGATCGATACCGTACTGACGGTCGCCCATTAGAGCTTCACCGCTTAATTTCAGAAGAATTCTTTTGTATTTCATTAGAACACTGTGTAGTTTATGTGGTGCAAATATAGTTATAATCTGTTTTTCTGAAAGCGGTTACTAGAAATTTATCGTTGCAGTTCTGTATACGATTTCTTAGCCGTTTCATATCCGATTTTAAAGATAGCATCCATTTTAATTTTACTGGTTTCAAAAGTACCGAATTGCGCCAGTTCTTCCGGTTCAATAACCCAATCGCAAAGGTTGAATTTGTTAGTGTTGGAATTCGCTGAAAATAGGTCAAAAGCTCTTGCTGTTACGGCTTTGATGGACGATAAATCTTTGGCTTCAATTTTCTGTATCGGACTGACATAAACACCAATCAGTGTTTCGCATCGGCCTTGTAAAATATCGGTAGGGAAGTGGTTGAGAATGCCGCCATCGCTGTACAAATTTCCGTTCAGTTCATATGGTGAAATTACGCCCGGAAAAGAGGAAGACGCCAAAACCGCATCAACGACCTGAGTGGAGTTATCAAAAACTTTGAGTTTTCCTTTAACTAAATCGGTTGCAGTTATGTGAATCGGGATTTTTAACTCGCCGATTTTTGTCTCTCCGAAGATGGAATGAAAATACAGTTTGAATGCATCCGAATCAATAAAGCCAGCTTTTCGGAACGTAAAATGCTTCCAGTTGAAAAAGTAAATGGATTTGAAAAACTCTAAAATTTCTTCGGGTTTTTTGCCACCCGCGTATAAAGCCGCCACAATAGCACCGGCACTGGTTCCTGCAATTTGACTTGGTTTTGCATTGATTTCTTCTAAAAATTTTAGAGCTCCGGCATGTGCCAACCCTTTGGTGCCACCACCGGAAAGCACTAAACCGATTGATTTTCCTTTTAAATCCATTTGTAAATTGTCTAGGTTAAAATTACAGTTTTTCTGCCTCGCAACGCAACTTATGAAGGCTTTATCAGGAATAAAATTTGAAGTATCTTTGTAGTCTTAATTTCACAGCAATGAAAAAGTTAATTGAAGACAGTTTGCAGAACAGTTTCAGCTATTCGGAATACCGTAAAAAAGTTTCGGATTTATTAGCAGATGGAAAATCGTCGGGTAACGAACAATCGGAAGATTTACTGCATTACAGTCAGTTGAACGAGGTTCGGATGAATCGTTTGGATAAAACCATTGTTGTACCGGAAGAAATTAAACAGGTTTTGTCAAAGTGGAGCAAAAAATACATTTGGTTGGTACTTGCGGAAGGCTGGTGTGGCGATGCGGCTCAAATTTTACCGATTCTTGAGAAAATGAATTCTGAAACGATAGCAATAGATTTGAGAATTGCCTTCCGTGATGAAAACGATGCCTTAATGCAGGAATTTTTAACCAATGGCGCCCGTTCGATTCCAAAATTAATCATTCTTGATGCCAATACTTATGAGGTTAAGGCTGCCTGGGGACCAAGGCCGGAAGGAGCGGCTCGATTAATCAAGGAATACAAGGCAAAATACGGCGTAGTAAATGAAGAGGCTAAAACGGAACTTCAAAAATGGTATTTGAACGATAAAGGTTTGACGGTTATGTCAGAAATTGTGAAATTGATGCAAAATATTGGTTAAAAAAAGAAGAGAGTAAACCCAACAGCGAAGGTTTCGATTCTTTTTCTTTGATGAATCGGGAAATCCATCTGACTATATTCGATAACAATGGCTCCTTGAATAATTTCATCCAAACCGCCAACTCCAATGTTAATTCTTTTGTAAGTGCCAGACAAGCCGCCTCGACCTAATGCGAAAGTTTTGCCATAACTAGTCTGCAGACTTAGGAATGTGTTTTCTCCAATTTTAGGACTAACTCGTAAGTTTAAAAAGACAGGGATTGCCACTAGTTTTTCATCCCAACGTGTTAAAAAGCCAGAGTGAAATCCGAGACCGGCAATATTTTTGTAATCGTAACCGAACCCGGCTAATGCATTGAAACCTGCGGGAAGCAGTGCCCGACCCGCATCTTCATTTTCAGGATCAACAGGGTCAAAAACAAGAGGAACTGATATGTCTAATTGCCTATAAGAAGATTTGACAAACCGTTTTTTGGTTAAAAGCAAAGAATCACTAGAAGTTTGTGAACATACTTGAAGTCCAAAAGAAAGAAGAAATAAAAAAAGAAACAGTCTTAATTTCTTCATTGCGATAACTATTTAAAGTTATCTTCAAAGTTAGTGATTATTAATGAGTTATCTACAGAAAATTCCCCGATTTTAGTCCTGCGTAACGCAGTTAAATGTGCTCCAGAATTTACTGCCAAACCAAAATCATAAGCCAAAGAACGTATATAGGTTCCTTTGCTGCAAACGACTCTAAAATCGATTTCCGGCAATTCGATTCGGGTAAGTTCGAATTCTAAAATTTCAATTTTTCGGGATTTGATTTCTACTTCTTCGCCAGCGCGGGCGTGTTCGTACAAACGTTTTCCATCTTTTTTGATGGCTGAAAAGATTGGTGGAATTTGGTCAATTTCGCCGATAAAACTTAAACGCGCTTTTTCAAGAAGTTCCGCAGTAATGTGTTCTGTGGGGAAAGTTTGGTTGATTTCCGTCTCCAGATCGTAAGATGGTGTTGTGGCGCCGATATGAAAAGTTCCGGTGTATTCTTTCACCATTCCCATCAATTCCGGAATGCGTTTGGTGAATTTTCCGGTACAAACTATCAACAATCCGGAAGCCAAAGGATCCAAAGTTCCGGCGTGACCGATTTTGAATTTCTTCGGCAAATGCAGATTCTTAATCAACGCCCATTTCACCTTGTTCACCGCCTGAAACGACGACCAGGTTAACGGTTTGTCTAACAGTAAAATCTGTCCTTCCTGAAATGCTTCGGCTGTTTTTGGTAACATTATTTAATCGAAGTAAAGTAAATTAAAAGACCAATTCCAACCACAATGCGGTACCAGCCCCAAGGTTTGAAACCGTATTGTTTGATGATGCCGATAAAGAATTTGATGGCTAAAACTGCCACAATAAAAGCAACCAAATTACCAATCAAAAACATTTTAATTGTTTCGGATGATTGTGTAATCAGTTCGTAACCCTTCATCTGCGAATGTTCGTAGGTTTTGATGAATACCGAATAGCAAGTAACTGCTAACATCGTCGGAACCGCCAAAAAGAAAGAGAATTCCGCTGCGGCATGTCTTGTCAAACCTTGTTGCATTCCGCCAATAATCGAAGCTGCCGAACGACTCGTGCCGGGCATCATCGCCAAACACTGCCAAAATCCGATAATTACGGCTTTTTTAATGGTGATATCTTCTTCGCTGGCAATTGTTGGGTTTTTGAATCGGCTGTCGATGAACAATAAAACGATTCCACCAATAATTAAAACAATCGCAATGGGAATCGGATTGCCTAAAACCGCTTCAATTTTATCGTCGAAAAACTTTCCTAACACTAAGGCGGGAATTACGGCACAAGCCAATTTGATAAAAAAATTGAATTTTGAAAAGTCGAAAAACTTCTTCCAATACAATGCTACAACCGCCAAAATAGCCCCGAACTGAATTGAAACCTGAAATAATTTTACAAAATCGTCTTCCTGAATCCCAAAATAGGAACTGGCGAAGACCATGTGGCCTGTGGAAGAAACGGGTAAATATTCGGTTAAGCCTTCAATGATGGCTATGATAATCGCCTGAAAAAAATCCATTAGGCTGCTTTATTCTTTTTGAAGATGGAATAGATCACCACACCAAAACCAATTAAAACTACGGTTGGTGCAATTCGGATACGTCGGAAACTGAAAATATCTTCACTGAAAACATTCGGGTCATCACTGCCGCCGCCAGCCATTAACAGAAATCCTAAACCGATAACGGCCAATCCGATGATTAAAATTTTATAGTTGATGCTTTCAAAAAGAAAGTCCGGTTTTTGTTTATTTTCCATGATTTTAATTCGGATTGATTAATATAAATCGTCGGTTTTCAAATTCAAAAAGCGCTGTGTAGCGAAGAAAGTACTAATCCAGGTAATGATAATTCCGACTAGTAAAACTCCAGCCAAAACAATGCCTAAAGAAACATAATCTTTAGCAATGCCCAAACTTGGAAACTTGCTGTCTACGTAAAAGTTTAAGGCAATTAAAGCTACGATTGCCAAGCCGGAACCGATTAATCCTAAACGAATTCCTCTCCAGATAAATGGTTTTCTGATGAATGATTTTGTAGCGCCAACCATTTGCATCGTTTTGATGATAAAACGGTTAGAGTAAACAGAAAGACGTAAAGAACTGTTGATTAACAACATCGAAATGAACGCGAAAATTCCGCTAACCACCAAAATCCAGAAACTGATTTTCTTGATGTTTTCGTTGGCTAAATCTACTAAACGTTTGTCATAAATCACTTCGGAAACCATATCGTTAGTGCGGATGTCGCTTTCAATCTCTTTGATTTTTGCCGATTCTACATATTCTCCTTTGAAGTGAATGTCGAAGGAATTCGGAAGCGGATTCATGCCTAAGAATTCCAAAAAGTCTTCGCCTACAATGTCTTTGTTATTTTTAGCGGCATCTTCTTTCGATACGAAAACGTAGTCCTTGATGTATTTCGAGCCTTTCAGTTTAGCGTCGAAAGCTTTCAAAATAGTATCGTTAGCCTCATCTTTGAAGTAGACCGACATTGGAATGTCTTCCTTAAAACTGTTAGAAATTTTTTCAGAATGAATCACGAACAACCCTAACGCACCCAACAGGAACAGCACTAGGAAAATGCTCAAAATCACAGAAAAATAGGAAGAAATAAGTCGTCTTTTTTGAAACTTCTCGAATGATGATGCCATAAATACTCTAAATTTAGCCGTAAAAATAAAAAAAGAAAATTGTTTTACCCTTTCTAACGCTCAAAGTTTTAACTTTCTTATAATATAATGTAAATTTGACCCCTAAAACTTAGCAACTTTGTTACTCAGTAACTCAGCAACTTTTTTAAAATGAAATATTTCCACAACGAAATCGAAGCCAAATGGCAACAATATTGGGCAAAAAATCAAACGTTTGCCGCGTCAAATAATTCCGAAAAACCAAAATATTATGTGTTAGACATGTTTCCTTATCCTTCGGGAGCGGGCTTGCATGTTGGACATCCGCTGGGTTATATTGCTTCGGACATTGTGGCTCGATACAGACGTCATCAAGGTTTTAATGTGTTGCACCCACAAGGATACGATTCGTTTGGTTTACCGGCAGAACAGTATGCGATTCAAACTGGGCAACATCCGGAGAAAACAACTAAAGAAAATATTGCTCGTTACAGAGAACAATTAGATAAAATCGGATTTTCGTTTGATTGGAGTAGAGAAGTACGTACTTCAAATCCAGACTATTACAAATGGACGCAATGGATTTTCATTCAGTTGTTCAATTCGTGGTATAATAAAACTTCGGATAAAGCGGAAAGCATCGAAACTTTAATTGCACAATTCGAGCAAAACGGAAACGCTGCTGTAAATGCGGTTTGTGATGACAATATCGTATCATTTTCTGCTGCAGAATGGAATGGTTTCACTGTTTCGGAACAACAAAAAATACTTTTACAATATAGACTTACTTATTTAGCGGAAACCGAAGTAAACTGGTGCCCAGCTTTAGGAACGGTTTTAGCGAATGACGAAATCGTGAACGGAGTTTCCGAGCGTGGCGGACATCCGGTAATTCGTAAAAAAATGACGCAATGGTCGATGCGAATTTCTGCGTATGCGGAAAGACTTTTGCAAGGTTTGGAAACCATCGACTGGACAGAATCATTGAAAGAATCACAACGCAACTGGATTGGAAAATCGGTTGGTGCAGCAGTAAGTTTCAAATTGAAAAACCATGAGGAAGTAATCGATGTGTTTACAACTCGTCCTGATACCATTTTCGGAGTAACGTTTATGACATTGGCACCAGAACACGAATTGGTGACAAAAATTACAACTTCGGAACAAAAAGCGGCTGTTGATGCATACATCGAAGCCACAGCAAAACGTTCAGAGCGTGAAAGAATGGCAGATGTGAAAACCATTTCCGGTGTATTTACCGGAGCGTATGCTGAACATCCGTTTACGAAAGAACCCATTCCGGTTTGGATAGGTGATTACGTTTTAGCGGGTTACGGAACCGGTGCGGTTATGGCTGTTCCGTGTGGTGATGAGCGCGATTATGCGTTTGCGAAGCATTTCAACATTCCGATTAAAAATATTTTTGAAGGCGTGGATATTTCCGAAGCTGCTTTCGATGACAAAAACACAACAATTATCGCCAATTCAGAATTTTTGAATGGCTTGAATTATAAAGAAGCCACTAAGAAAATCATTTCGGCTTTAGAAGAAATCGGTGCCGGAACTGCCAAAGTGAATTACCGTTTGCGTGATGCCGTTTTCTCGCGTCAGCGTTATTGGGGTGAGCCGTTTCCGGTATATTACGTGAACGGATTACCACAAATGATTGCCAAAGAACATTTGCCAATTATTTTACCCGAAGTCGAAAAATATTTACCAACTGAAGACGGACAACCGCCATTAGGCAACGCTTCAGTTTGGGCTTGGAATACCGAAACCAATCAAGTAGTGAGTAACGATTTGATTGATGATGTTAAAGTATTTCCTTTAGAATTGAACACCATGCCGGGTTGGGCAGGTTCTTCTTGGTATTGGATGCGTTATATGGATGCGTCAAACGAATGCGATTTTGCGAGTGAAGAAGCTTTGAAATACTGGGAAAATGTAGATTTATACATCGGTGGAAGTGAGCACGCCACCGGCCACTTGTTATATTCCCGTTTCTGGAACAAGTTCTTAAAAGATAGAGGTTTCGCACCAACCGAAGAACCGTTCAAAAAGCTGATCAATCAGGGAATGATTTTGGGAATGAGTGCGTTTGTGTACCGTTCAGAAGATTCTAAAACATTGTATTCAAAAGGATTGATTAAGGATAAAAATGTGCATCCAATCCACGTCGATTTATCCTGCATCAACGACATTACCAACGAATTAGACATCGAAAAATTCAAAGCCCATCCTTTATATTCGGATTATGTAAATGCTGAATTTATTTTAGAAGACGGCAAATACATCGTAGGTCGCGAAGTAGAAAAAATGTCGAAATCCAAATACAACGTAGTCAATCCAGACGACATTTGTAACGAATACGGTGCCGATACCTTGCGTTTGTACGAAATGTTCTTAGGGCCGCTAGAACAAGCAAAACCTTGGAATACTGCCGGAATTACCGGAGTTTTCGGTTTCCTTAAAAAACTATGGCGTTTGTATTTCGACGACAATGGTTTCATCGTAACGAACGACGAACCAACTGCCGACATGTACAAATCACTACACAAAACCATTAAAAAAGTAACGGAAGACATCGAGAACTTCTCGTTCAATACTTCGGTTTCGCAATTCATGATTTGTGTGAACGAATTGTCGCAGCAAAAATGCCATCACAGAGCTATTTTAGAACCTTTGGCAGTTTTAGTTTCACCATACGCGCCACACATCGCGGAAGAATTATGGAATGCATTAGGACATCAAGGTTCAATTTCCACAGTGGCTTTCCCTAAATTCGAAGCCAAATATTTAGTGGAAAGTGAAAAAGAATATCCAGTTTCCTTCAACGGAAAAATGCGTTTCACGATTAAATTGCCGTTAGATTTAACCGCAGCACAAATCGAGGAAATCGTAATGGCCGATGAACGTACGCAAAACCAATTGCAAGGCCGAACACCAAACAAAGTGATTATTGTTCCGGGTAAGATTATCAACTTAGTCGGATAAATGATATAAACAGGATATTGAGCTTGTCGAAATGAAAATCCCAAATTCTAACACGAATTTGGGATTTCTTTTTGTAACCTTTTTGTATTTTTACGTATAATAGTAAAACCGATGTCAAACTGACAGCTTTTACAATTTGGCGTAAGGTTTGATGAATAATAAGAAACAAGTAAACACAAAACCATGATTGGATATTATATTTTATTGGGAGCCATTGCCTTGGCGAGTTTTTTGGTAAGCGCTCGATTGAAGAGCAAGTTTGCTAAATATTCCAAAATTCATTTGCGCAACGGGATGTCCGGAGCCGAAATTGCTGAAAAAATGTTAGCCGATAACGGCATTTACGACGTAAAAGTCATTTCCACACCAGGACAATTAACCGACCATTACAACCCGACGAACAAAACTGTAAACTTAAGTGAAGCGGTGTACAACCAACGTAATGCAGCAGCAGCAGCGGTAGCGGCTCACGAATGTGGTCACGCGGTACAGCATGCGCAAGCATACCAATGGTTAACGATGCGTTCTAAAATGGTACCGATGGTAAACGTGTCGTCATCCTTATCGCAATGGTTGATTATGGGAGGACTGTTGTTAGGTTTCGGAGCCAAATCATCCATTGGGTTTTATGTAGCCGTAGCCGGATTGGTGTTGATGGCGATTGCAACGGTATTCAGTTTTGTGACTTTGCCGGTAGAATACGACGCGAGTAACCGTGCCTTGGCTTGGTTGAAAAATAAAAACATGCTAAGCCAGGAAGAATACGCCGGAGCGGAAGATTCTTTAAAATGGGCAGCAAGAACTTATGTAGTTGCCGCTTTAGGAGCTTTAGCTTCCTTGTTGTATTGGACAATGCAAATTCTCGGAAGAAGAGATTAAAGAAACTCATAATAAAAAGAAAATCCGTTGCGCAAGTAACGGATTTTTTGTTTTTGTAGCGAATGGTTAGATTGTGTCAGCAATCCATGTTCCCGCCATACGCTCTACGCGGTGCCGCTACTGTCGGGGCTAGACAGTAAACCGTTTTCTCTTTTGGTAACTTCTGTGACTGCGACTACGACTGAAAACTGCGACTATTTAACTATAATTGAATCTGGCGCTCAATCTGCTGTTCCAGTGAAATATACGTTTCCGTTCTCGAAACCCCGTCAATCGACTGGATTTTTTTGTTGAGTAATTGCATCAAATGTTCGTTATCGCGACAAATGATTTTAATCAGAATACTCCAGTTTCCGGTGGTGTAATGGCACTCCAAAACTTCCGGAATTTTTTTCAGTTCCCGAACCGCTTCCGAATTTCGGGCAGCCTTGTCAAGATAAATCCCTACGAAAGCCATCGTGCTGTATCCTAAAACTTTAGTATTCACAATAAATTTCGATCCTGAAATTACGCCGGCCTGTTCCAGTTTTCGAAGTCTTTGATGAATCGCCGCTCCGGAAATTCCAATTTTGTTGGCAATCTGTAAAATGGGTTTTCGGGCATCTTCCATTAAGTCGCGTAGGATTTGTTTGTCAATTCCGTCAATTTCAATTTGTAAGTGATTTAATTTCATTTTTTAAATTTTGAAAGTAATTGTGTTGTTGATGGTTTAAATATAATGATAATTTTTTGTTAAAACTTAAAAAATCTCAAAACTGTAAAATTTTACGCATCTATAATATAAGAGGATTCACGTTAACAATAAGTCCCAATTACTTTGAACCCCAAAATCTAGTAAAATGAAAAGACTTAACTTACAACTATGCACCATGTTGGCTTTATTGTGCCAATTTGCTATGGCCACACCGGCCAGAACTATTGAGTCGGTTCAGGAAGAAGCGCAACCGAAAATTTCCGTCAATCAACAAATTGACAACATTCTTAAGCAATCGGCTAATTATCAGGATGTGAAACTGGTCAAAAAATCATGGTTGGAAAATCTCAAGAACGATTTCAGTGTTTTTCTGTCGGATTCCGAAAAAGAATTAGCTTCGGCAAAAGCATCATTGTCCCGAACGCAAACTGAGATGAATCTGTTGCAATCGGAACATAACAAAATAAAAGAAGCTTACAACAGAGCGCAAGCTAATGGCGGTGAAATTTCTATTTTAGGAATTCCCATGGCTAAAAATCTGTACCATGTTTTGGTGTTGAGTGTTTTGTTTGCTCTTGTAGTATTGGCTGGTTGGTTCGGTTATCGCTATAAAAAAGCCAACGAAATTACTCAAAATTCAAAAGGCTTGCTAACTGATTTAGAGGATGAATTTGAGACCTTCAAACGAAGTGCTATTGAAAGAGAGCAGAAATTGCGTCGTCAGCTACAAGATGAAATCAACAAACAGAAAGCTGCCGTTGAAACAAAAATCGAATTGAATTAGTATAAAAAAAGCCTCAACTAAATTGAGGCTTTTTTATTATTTGTATCCTTTGTAGGCAACGGTTTTTTCTGAAAAAATTACACCATATTCTTCCAATTCTTTTAGAATCGGTTCGTAAACTTCTTTTTTAATAGGTAACTGAACGCCCGGTGTTGTAATGTTTCCGTTTAAAATCTGCAAGGTTGCCATCGCTACCGGAAGACCAACGGTTTTTGCCATTGCTGTATAGGTTTGGTCATCGCCTAAGCAAACCATTGTCGAGTCGATTTGTTTTTTCTCTCCGTTCAACTCGTAACCAAATTTGTGGTACATGACAATCATGTCTTTGTCGTTAGCTTCCAAAGTCCAGCTATCGGTTAGAATTTTTTCTAGTATTTGAGCCGGAGTTGCTTTTTTCAGCCCAACGATTTTGTTCGGATTGAAAATATCTAATTCGATTAATTTGTCCCACATCACGTCGTCCTGATCAATTTTCAACTGATGACGTAATTTTATTTCCACCGAATCTGAAGGATGGTAAGGCAAAAATAAATTAATAAAACTGCGGTAACTCATCGTTTCAGAATCGTCAATAAAATAGGTATCGTCGGTCATGCCTAACTGCACGAACATATCCCAAGCTTTAGAATAACCCACACGACGGATTGTGCCACGGTAAACGGTTAAAGCATCATCTAAGCCGTAAACGCTTCGGTATTTCAAAGAATCGCGGTTGGCATAACCTTCAAAACGTCCGTAACCTTCCACTTCTAAAAATTCGGTTCTTCGGAACAATTTATTGTACGGAATGTATTTGTAAGTGCCTTCTTGGATGAATTTCGCAGCTCCGCCTTGTCCTGCTAAAACTACGTTTCTCGGGTTCCAGGTGAATTTGTAATTCCATAAGTTATTGTCAGATTCCGGGGCAACTAAACCGCCGCAAAACGATTCGAATAAAATCGTATGCCCGCCTTTTTCTTTGATTTCATCCAAAATTTTCATTGCACTCATGTGATCGATACCCGGATCTAAACCGATTTCGTTCATGAAAACCAAATTGTTAGCTTTGGCTTCTGCATCTAAAGACTGCATTTCTTCAGAGATATACGAAGCGGTAACCATGTGTTTTTTGAATTTCACACAATCTTTAGCGACTTCAATGTGCATAAAAGCCGGTAACATGGAAATAACGATATCTGCTTTTTGAATTTCTGTCTGACGTTGCTCAACATTGGCAATATCCAATTGAATTGGCGTAGCGTTCTTGTGGTTGTTGGTTTTTCTTTTGGCTAAATCCAGGGACAAATCACCAATGGTAAGATGTAAATTTTCTTGCTCGGATTTGTCTAAAAGGTATTTAATTAGGGAAGAAGCGGAACGACCTGCGCCGATTATCAATATATTTCTCATGGTTTTTGCAATAGGTTACAAATGTATGAATTTGGGCGAATTATTGTTATAAAACGCAATAAAAAAGCCCGCATGGTGCGAGCTTTAACATTTATTCCAAATCGCCTTCGAGCGATTCCAGTTCTTCGAGTTCTTTTTTGTCTTCTTCTTTCGATTTTTCGATAGTTTGCTCAAATTGAACGTCTTGCGCTACTTCTTCTTTAGTGAACAATTCCTTTCCGATAACCACGATTAAACATAATCCGGCGATAATCAGAATGATTTTTGGGAATTTCTTTTCAGTGTCAGTTGATCTTTTGAAAGCCAAAAAGCCAAGTACAAGTGAAAGTCCTATCGGCAATAAGGCTAATGTTCCTAAAGGCAAAGCTGTAAAAACAATGCTTAAAATCGTAAAGAATGAAGCAAGTATGATGAATGTTTTTCTCATGATTTTCTAATTAAAGCCCGCTGGCTTGGGTTAAAGTTAATTGTCCGGTTCCTACAGGAATACTGAACTTGATTAAAGCAGGAATTTTTTTAGCATCCGCAGTAAGCCAGATTAGGTTTTTGTCTTTGCCTTTTAAAGCTTGTGTTTTTGCAGAAATCGAAATTTTATAGCAGTTCTTTTTGCCTAAGTTTCCGGCATTTGCAGTTTCAATTCCCATGTATTTGATGTAAACCGGTACTTCTTTTTCATCGAAAACGATGGAAAAGCTTTGCGTTTGTCCGACTTTCATTTTGCTGAAGTCCAACGTTCTGATTTTATACAACAAGCTTACCACATCTTGAGAATTCGGATTGACGCTAAACGTACGAACGCGTTCCGGCATGTTTTTTTTGTTCAACGTGCTTGTGATGGATGTTCCACCATTTTTGAAAACGTATTTTTCTTTTTTGGTGTAACCGCCTTCGTTGATATTTCTCTTGTAAAGACTAGGTTCGAAATTCTTCGGATTGACGTAGGCTTCATACAAATCTCTGATTTTGAAAAACGAATCCCATTTGCTGTACGTTGCAGCTTGACAACTTAAATGCAAATAACTGGTTTTAGATGTGGAAACGGTTTCGGCTTCCATGGTGACTTGAGCTAACTGCGTCATAAGACCACTCATGTTGTAAGAACCAGAATAGACTAATTTTTCACCCGATTTAACGGTCTGTGCAGAAATTCCAATCGTTAAAAAAAGTGCTAAAAAGGATAACACTAAAGTTGTTTTTTTCATAGATCAATTAAAAATACTTGACAAATGTATAATTATTTCTGTTCAAGTGGTTTTCAGATTTCAATTGTAACCGATAAATTTGCTTTTTAGTATAGATTTTTCAGTATGGAGAAAAAAATTATAGCAACAGCGGCCTTTTTAGGTGTAATTGCGATTATTTTGGGAGCTTTTGGTGCTCACGGGTTGAAAGAAATTTTATCGGAATCACAATTAGCATCATTTGAAACTGGGGTGAAATACCAAATGTATCACGTTTTGTTTTTGCTTTTTGTCGGAACAACCACTTTTTTGAATGAGAAGTCCAAAAGAATTATTTTTTGGCTGACCTTAACAGGGATTTTGTTCTTTTCCGGCTCCATTTATTTGTTATCGACAACTTCTGCAACCGGAATGAATGTTAAATTTTTAGGTCCAGTAACGCCAATAGGAGGTTTGTTGTTGATAATGGCCTGGGCAGTTTTATTTATTAAAATTCTGGGTAAAAAAGCAGAATAATTGGTTAAAAAAAATATATGTGAAATTAAATTTTTAATTTTGCGTTCTTAAAACAAACAAACAACACATTTTAATTATGAATGTAACCAAATCGATTTCATTAGAGAAATACGGAATTAAAGACACCGTTGAGGTTGTGTACAATCCGTCGTACGATTTCTTGTATAATGAAGAATTAAGTCCAAGCCTTGAAGGATATGAAAAAGGGCAGGTGTCGGAGCTTGGAGCTGTTAACGTAATGACCGGTGTTTTCACAGGAAGATCTCCTAAAGATAAATATATTGTAATGGACGATGTAACCAAAGACACAATTTGGTGGACGTCTGATAAAGCAGTAAACGATAACAAACCGATTTCGCCAAACACATGGAATGCTTTGAAAGAAACGACTGTAAGTCAGCTTTCTGGGAAAAGATTGTTTGTAATTGATGCGTTTTGCGGGGCCAATGAAGATACGCGTTTAAAAGTGCGTTTCATTATGGAAGTGGCTTGGCAGGCACATTTCGTAAAAAACATGTTCATCCGTCCAACGGAAGAAGAATTGGAAAACTTTGGAGAGCCAGATTTTATCGTAATGAATGCGTCTAAAACAAGTTTCAAAGATTACGCAGCCCACGGATTAAATTCTGACGTTTACATCGCTTTCAACCTTACTGAGAAGATCCAGTTAATCGGAGGAACTTGGTACGGTGGAGAAATGAAAAAAGGGTTGTTCTCAATGATGAACTATTACCTTCCTCTAAAAGGAATTGCTTCCATGCATTGTTCTGCGAATAAAGGAAAAGATGGTGATGTTGCTGTTTTCTTCGGATTGTCTGGGACAGGAAAAACAACTCTGTCTACAGATCCAAAACGTGAGTTAATCGGAGACGACGAGCACGGATGGGACAACGACGGTGTTTTCAACTTCGAAGGCGGATGTTATGCTAAAACCATTGACTTAAGCAAAGAAAACGAACCGGATATCTTTGGAGCTATCAAAAAGGATGCTTTGTTAGAAAATGTTACATTAGATGCTAACGGAGTAATTGATTTCAAAGACGGTTCCGTTACCCAAAATACACGTGTATCGTATCCAATCGATCATATTGAAAATATTGTTAAGCCAGTTTCTAAAGCTGGTCACGCTTCAAAAGTAATTTTCTTAACAGCTGATGCTTTCGGAGTTATGCCGCCAGTTTCAAAATTGACGCCAGAGCAAACGAAGTATTATTTCTTATCTGGTTTTACGGCAAAATTAGCTGGTACAGAAAGAGGGGTTACACAACCAGAACCAACTTTCTCGGCTTGTTTCGGTAAAGCCTTTTTGTGTTTGCATCCAACCAAGTACGGAGAAGAATTGGTGAAGAAAATGGAGCAGCACAACGCAACAGCTTATATGGTAAATACAGGTTGGAACGGAACTGGAAAACGTATTTCGATTAAAGATACCCGTGCCATTATCGACAGAATTTTAGATGGTTCTATTGAAAAAGCGGAAACTAAAGTAATTCCGGTATTCAATTTAGAAGTACCAACTGCTTTAGAAGGTGTAAATACAGATATTTTAGATCCAAGAAATACCTACGCAGATGCTTCTGAGTGGAATGGAAAAGCAGAAGACTTAGCCGCAAGATTTGTGAAAAACTTCGTTCAGTATACTGACAATGAAGAAGGTAAGAATCTTGTGAATGCTGGTCCGCAGTTATAAGAATTAAATAATATACAATCTAAAAATCCCAATCGCAAGGTTGGGATTTTTTTATAACTTTTTTTTAGAAACAAAAAAAGCAGCTGGGAACAGCTGCTTTTCAATTATGATAATCAAGGATTATTTGTCTTTCGATTCCTTATTGGCTTTGACAATATATTTCTCCAGGGCCATTGTCATAGATGGAGTTTCCGGGGTCGGAGCCATAATATCAACACGCAAACCGTGGTCTAAAGCTTCTTTTTGTGTGGTGCTTCCGAAAACGGCTATACGAGTATTGTTCTGAACGAAATCAGGGAAGTTTTTAAACAACGATTTAATTCCTGTTGGGCTGAAAAAAGCCAAAACGTCGTAATAAACATCGGCTAAATCAGATAAATCACTCATTACGGTTCTGTAAAAAGTGCCTGGTGTCCAATTTACTTTAAGGTTGTTTAAAGTTTGTGGAACATCTGCGTTTAATTGGTCTGACGAAGGCAATAAGAATTTTTCGTCTTTGTATTTTTTAATTAGTGGTGATAAATCAACAAAATCCTTTTGACCTACATAGATTTTACGTTTTCTGTAAACTACGTATTTCTGTAAGTAAAAAGCAATAGCTTCTGATTGACAAAAATACTTCAAATCTTCAGGAACTTTGTAACGCATTTCTTCAGCCACTCTGAAAAAGTGATCAATCGAATTTTTACTGGTTAAGATAATAGCAGTATAATTATTTAAATCGATTTTCTGAGCTCTAACTTCTTTTGCAGGAACGCCCTCAACGTGAATAAATGGTCTAAAATCAACCTTAACTTTCAGTTTTTGCTGAAGTTCAAAATAAGGTGAATTTTCCACTTTAGGCTCTGGTTGTGAAACCAGTATAGTTTTCACTTTCATATTTGAGATATTCTTTATTTTATCTTTTTGTAAACCAATAATACATGAAATAATAGGGCGCTATTTCAAGTGCGCAAAGATACAAAATAAAATAAAAGAACTTGCTAAGGATTAAATTTTGATAATTTCTTAATGAAAAGAAATAAGTTATTATGTTTATTATCAAAATGATAGCAATTAGAGAGAGAATTATGGTTTTTGATAAGAAATCGTTGTAGAATAACAGTAGGTTGATAGGTAAAATCAACATGCCGATGTACGTTCGGTAATTTACTTTTTGCAAATTGAACTGTTCGTTAAAGTCTTCAATAGAAAAAGTGGTGGCAATAATCTTTTCAATAAGATATTTGGATAGTATGAAAACCCCTAATAACGTGATAATCTGGATAAAAGTCACCCAATTGGTTTTAGTAGTGAATCCGAAAACACTCAAAGTCATCTGAATCAGAAAAGCAAACGAAATCAACTGCACAAAAAACATCGAAATGGTAAACCAACTCTGCATGTTGCCGCTGTCTTTGTAGATTTTAAGGTATTTGTCGGAAATAGCAATGCGTATGAATTCGTTAAAGCGTACTTCAAAAACGGCCTTATTTACGGCAATCAAACCAAAGCACAAGAGGAACAATACGGTTGCCCAGTCTTTGCTTTCCAGTATTCTTTCGGTTAAATTTAAATCCATCATCTTGTTGGTAAAAGTACTAAAATTTACCGGGATTTATTTTATTATAATTTTATTGTGAAACAAGCGTTAGAAAAGCGTTATTTTTGCAGGTAAAAACATAAAAATGGGTAAAAGCGTTGTAATTATTCCAACGTATAACGAAATCGAAAACATTGAAAGTATTGTGAAAGCAGTATTTTCATTGGCAACACCGTTTCACGTTTTAATCGTGGATGACAATTCGCCGGACGGAACCGCTGAAAAGGTTGTAGAATTGCAGAACGATTATCCGCGATTGCATCTGGAGAAAAGAGAAAAAAAGGCAGGTTTAGGAACCGCGTATGTTCATGGTTTCAAATGGGCTTTGTCAAGTGATTTTGAATATATATTCGAAATGGACGCCGATTTCTCCCACAATCCAAACGATTTGGAAAAATTACACCAAGCTTGTTTGGAAGGTGCCGATATGTCGATTGGCTCCCGTTACGTAACCGGAGTAAATGTGGTAAACTGGCCGTTGAGTCGTGTTTTGCTGTCCTATTTTGCCTCGGTGTATGTGAATATGATCACCGGAATGAAAATCCACGATACCACAGCAGGTTTTGTTTGTTATCGAAGAAATGTTTTGGAAACCATCAATCTTGACCGAATCAAATTTATTGGTTACGCGTTCCAGATTGAGATGAAATACCGAACTTTTCTAAAGAAATTCAAGATAGTCGAAGTGCCGATTATTTTCACAGACCGCACCAAAGGACAATCTAAAATGAGTAATGCTATTATTAAAGAAGCGATTTTTGGGGTTATTTCACTGCGAATCCGAAAAATGCTAAACCGTTTGTAAACGACATGAACAACACACTAATAAAGAATGCCAAAATTGTAAATGAAGGAACGATTTTCGAAGGCGATGTGCTTATCGAAGGCGAATTCATTAAAGAAATAGGGGAAAACATCAGTGTAAAACCCAATTTTACAGTGGTAGATGCCGAAGGAAGTTACCTGATTCCCGGTGTTATTGACGATCAGGTTCATTTTCGCGAACCGGGTTTAACCCATAAAGGCGATATCGCTTCCGAATCGAGAGCAGCAGTAGCCGGAGGAATTACTTCGTTTATTGAGCAACCCAACACAGTTCCCAATGCAATTACCCAAGAATTGCTGGAGCAGAAATACGAGATTGCAGCGCAAAATTCGTTTGCCAATTATTCGTTTATGATGGGCGGAACCAATGATAATTTAGAAGAAGTTTTGAAAACCAATCCGCGCAATGTGGCCGGAATAAAATTGTTTTTAGGTTCTTCAACTGGAAATATGTTGGTGGATAACGAAGAAGTGCTTGAAAAGATTTTTTCCAGTACACCAATGCTGATTGCGGTACATTGTGAAGACGAAGCGACCATTAAAGCCAATCTGGAGAAATACAAAGAACAATACGGAGACAATATTCCAATGGAATTTCATCACTTAATCCGAAGTGAAGAAGCTTGTTATTTGTCGTCTTCCAAAGCAATTGAATTGGCTAAAAAAACGGGTGCACGATTGCATATTTTTCACGTTTCCACTGCAAAGGAAACCGAGTTGTTTACCAATAAAATTCCGTTAGAAGAGAAGAAAATTACCGCTGAAGTTTGTGTGCATCACTTATGGTTTACCGATGCGGATTACAAAACTAAAGGCACTTTAATCAAATGGAATCCTGCCGTAAAAACGCAAGACGACAAAGACGGATTATGGAAAGCTTTGTTGGATGACCGAATTGATGTTATCGCCACAGACCACGCACCACACACTTGGGAAGAAAAGCAAAATCCGTACACGTCGGCACCTTCCGGAGCGCCTTTGGTGCAACATGCTGTAGTAGCGATGTTTGAAGCGCATTTGCAAGGAAAAATTCCGGTGGAAAGAATCGTGGAAAAAATGGCACACAATCCGGCGAAAATCTTTAAAATTGAAAAAAGAGGGTTCATTCGCGAAGGTTATTATGCCGATATTGCAATTGTGAATACCACCGCACCTTGGACGGTAAACAAAGACAATGTTTTGTATAAATGCGGTTGGTCGCCGTTGGAAGGAACGAATTTTAAATCCAGAATTTCACATACCTTTGTGAATGGCCACTTGGTGTACACTCACGGAAAAGTAAAAGATGAGCATTACGGACAACGCTTATTATTTGAACGATAAGATGAAAAAAATTTTAGTATTATTTACGGTTTTGGCACTCTTTGCCTGCAACAAAAAAGTGGTGGATAAGCCAGATAATTTGTTGGATAAGAATATAATGATTGACATTTTATTCGATATTGCACTTTTGCAAGCGGCAGAAAGTAATTACTCGTTCCAAATGGACCAAGAAGGGTTAAAAGCAAACGAGTTTATTTATAAAAAGTACGGTATCGACAGCGTTACTTTTGCACAAAATAACCGCTATTATGCTTCCGATCCAAGGGAATATAAAAAAATGTATGGAGAAGTATTCCATCGTTTTGAGTTGGAAAAGGAAAAACTAAACAAGGCTTCAGTTGAAACTACTGGAAAAACTATAGCGCCTTCTGATGCGCCAGCGATACAGTAGCCAAATAATCTTTCATTGGTGTGAAAGTGTAATTTAGTTGCTGGATGATTTTTGAATTATCATAAATATCAACAGAATGCGACGATTTAGCGGTGGCTCTGGTAAAAGTTCTTTTTTGGAATAGCAGTTTTGAAACCAGCCAATCCAGTCGCCAAGCCATTGATGTTATATAAGGTTTTACATAAAAGTAAGGCCTTTTTTTATGCAGATTATCTGCAAGTGTATTCAGTAAATCCTGAAGAATAACATTGTCCGAAACTATAGTAAATCGCTCGCCGAAGATGTTTTTATTCATCAATTCAGTCATAATTGCCACGATATCTTGAGCCGATGTAATTCCGGTGGAACCTTTGGTGTAATAAGGAAAACCCTTTTCAATTTTCTGAAGCAATTCACCACTTCCGGATTTAAATCCTTTTCCGAAAATTACGCCCGGATTCACCACCACCACATTCAAGCCTTCCTGGGAAGCGCGCCACACTTCCATTTCGGCGCCAAATTTGGTTAGGGCATAATCGCCGTGGTTTTTCTCCGGATTCCATTCAGTTGCTTCGGTGATGATTTTTTCTCCGTTTTTGGTATCGCCTAATGCGGCAATCGAACTGACGTAACAGAATTTCTCCACGCCAAAATCTAAAGCACAATTTACCATGTTGGCAGTTCCTTCGATATTTACTTTGCGGAGTTGGTCTTCGTCTTTCGGATCAAAAGAAATTAAAGCGGCGCAGTGGTACACTTCGGTAACATTGGTAAAAGCTTTTTCTAGAGCCGGAATGTCGTTGATGTCGGCTTGAATCCAATCAATCTTATCGAATAAATCCAAACAATTTTCCAACTGAAAAAGATTCTTCGTTTTTAAAAGCGATTTTTCAGACCGATAAATAGCCCGAACCGCTTCATTTTGCTGAAGTAAGTGCAGGAGTAAATGGGCTCCTACCATGCCGGTTCCGCCAGTGACTAATATCATGTAGCGAATTTACTGATTTAATTAGGATTGACAAATTGTGAAAGAAGTACTCAAATAACCGAATAACCAAATCCGCGAATCGACAATAAATTTTATCTTTGCGTAAATTTTACAAGAAATGAAGAATATTGTTGAAGAATTACGCTGGAGGGGATTGGTTCACGACATGATGCCGGGAACGGAAGAGCAACTTACTAAAGAATCTACAGCGACTTATATAGGATTTGATCCCACTTCTGATTCATTACATATTGGTAGTTTGGTGCCGATTATTTTATTGGTGCATCTGAAAAATTTCGGGCACAAACCAGTAGCTTTGGTTGGCGGTGCAACAGGTATGATTGGTGATCCTTCCGGAAAGTCAGATGAACGTAATTTGTTGGATGAGTTTACTTTGAATAAGAATGTAGAAGGCATCAAAGGTGTTTTATCGCGCTTTTTAGATTTTAATGCAAACGATACCAATGCACCGGTTTTGGTGAACAACTACGATTGGATGAAAGATTTCTCTTTTATCAATTTCGCACGTGATGTTGGGAAAAGAATCACGGTGAATTACATGATGGCCAAAGATTCGGTGAAGAAGCGTTTAAACGGTGAAATTGGCGAAGGAATGTCTTTTACTGAGTTTACTTATCAACTTATTCAAGGTTACGATTTTTACCATTTGTACAAAACGCACAACTGTTTATTGCAGATGGGTGGTTCGGATCAATGGGGGAATATTACGACTGGTACCGAATTAATCCGCAGAATTGGTGGCGAAGGCGCTAAAGCCTATGCGATGACTTGTCCGTTGATTACCAAAGCGGACGGTTCTAAATTCGGAAAATCGGAAGGAGGAAACGTTTGGTTGACTTCGGATAAAACTTCGGTTTATAAATTCTATCAGTTTTGGTTGAACACTTCGGATGTTGATGCTGAGAAATACATCAAAATCTTTACGTTTTTACCTTCGGAAGAAATTGAAAAAACAATTGCAGAACACAATGAAGCACCGCATTTAAGAGTGTTGCAGAAGCGTTTGGCTGAAGAAGTTACTACGTTTGTTCACGGGAAAGAAGAGTTGGAAAAAGCGATTGAAGCTTCGGCAGCGTTTTTCAGCCCATCGATGGACGAATTAAAAAAACTGGACGACAAAACTTTTTTGGAAGTGTTTGAAGGCGTTCCGCAAGCTGAACTTGCAATGAGTGATTTAGAGGAAGGTTTGGATATGATTGCAGCATTGTCGGCTAAAACAAATTTCTTGGCTTCTAACAGTGATGCGCGTCGTGAATTGAAACAAAATGCCGTTTCTTTAAACAAAGAGAAAGTTGGAGAAGAGTATAAAATCACCAAATCTGATTTGATTAACAATCAGTTTTTATTGTTGCAGAAAGGAAAGAAAAATTACTACGTAATCAAGGTTAAATAACCATCAGGTTACAACCGCGAATATCAGAATTATCAAAACGTCCCAGCACTTCGAAAGAATGGTTGGGATATTTTTTGCCCAAATCCTGCGTAGCGATGAACGAACAGGAATTCAAATTCGCTAAATCAATTACGTTGATGCCGCCGGTTTTGCCTTCGGAAACATAGCTTAGCGCGTCTTCTGTATCGCGGATTAGAATTTCCATCCAGGGCGGACATTCGAAAATGCCGTCACCTAAGGAATACGCTTGCGATAAAAGTTCGGTCATGCCATATTCTGAATGGATTTTAGAAACCCCGAAACCTTTGCAAAGCACGTCATGTAATTCTTCGCGAATCATTTCTTTACGCTTGCCTTTCATACCGCCGGTTTCCATGATGATGGTGTTTTTCAGTTGGAAATTTTGCTTTTCGATCAAATCCAATAAAGCATAAGTAACACCAATCAGTAAAACATTTTGTCCGGAATTGTCTAAATTGGTTAGTTTTTGAATTAATTCGTCGTAATTGTGCAAGTAAAAGCCGCTTTCCGGTTGGTTGGAGCCTTCGATTAAATCTTTCACCATATAAATCAAAGAAGAGCCTTCGCGTTCCAAATACGATGGGAGTAAGGCCAAAACCACATAATCTTCAATATTGCCGTAAAACTGCGAAAAAGCCAAACGAAAACTGTCTTCGTAATATTCTAAATCGGTTACTAAATGGCGACTTGTGGTCATGCCGGTTGTGCCACTACTGGTGAAAGCAATTTGAATTGGTTCGGTTGAACTGATTACATCGTGCGATTTGAAAAACTGTATCGGTAAAAACGGAATCTCCGTTAAGGATTTTACATTGGTTTTGTCTTTCTTCAGCAATTCACAAAAGTTGCGGTACACCAAATTGTTGTCGTATTGATAGCGAAACACTTTGAGCGTGAGTTTCTCAAATTCTTTTTTGGAGCCGATGTGAAATAAATCTGAAGTAGCAAACATAGGCGACAAAGGTACAAATAAAAAAGCACCAACTTTCGCCGGTGCTTTCTTTATAAAGTAAGAATGGATTACTTGATTACTAGTTTTCTAGTAGCCGTTTTTCCTTCTTCAGTAATTTTAACCATGTAAATACCTGCGTTTAAAGAAGAAACGTTGATAGTTTCGTTTGCAGTTGTTGTATTTAACACTTCTTTTCCAACTACATCATAAATTGCTACGTTTTTAACCCCGTTAGCCGCTGTAGTGATGTGTAAGAAATCGTTAGCCGGGTTAGGGTAAACGTTCAATCCTGAAATGTTGTTGAAAGTTGAAGTTCCTAAAGTAAAGTTAGGTGTTGTGTCAATTCTTAACTCGTCGATGATGATGTTAGGAGTTGTGTTTGCTGAGTCCTGACGAAGTGCGAAACCTCCGATAGTGCCAATTAATGAACCGATTGTTACAGATACAGAAGGTGAAGCTGTTCCTCCAATCGTTGGATTTTCGGTTAAAGTAACAAGTCCTGTTGCAAAATCATATCCTAAAACTAAGTATATTGGAGTTCCAGGAGTGTGTAGGTTTGAAGACCATACAACGCTTGAAGATAAGGCTGTAGTTCCGATACCGAATTGCGACTGTGTTCCGTTTCTTCTGTGCCATACACGAGCATTTGTGAATGATGATGAACTTGCATCAAATAATGCGAAATAAGTCACATCAGTCAAATCGTTTACAACTGTAGAAACATCTGTTACGTTTGCTATGAAGGAAGCGTAAATTGTTCCAGAATTCACTGGTGCTAAAGGAGTTCTAGCATCAGCTCCTTGACCAGCAAAAGTAATTGAGTTTCCTGTAGAAGTAATGCCAGGATATGTCAAGTTTCCAGATGCGGCTACAATATCATCTCCTGTGTTAAGAGTACTCCACATTTGCGTTGTGCCTAAAGCCGTTGCAGGCGTATAGTTGAATGGTTCGTTATATGGTAATGTGTTTTCTGGTTTACATTCAGATGCAGCAATCGATTTAGACAATCCGCATGCTCCTGTAATGGTTAATGTAACACTTGTGCCTTCAGGAATATTTGTAATTGTGATGTTTCCGGCTGCAGTTGTTGTTGGGTTATCTCCACCGACAGTACCTGCATTAGCTGATAAATTGTAGGTTCCTGTTGCACCGCCTGTATATGGAATGGTTACACTGTATGTGTCAATTGCTAAAGTTACAGCATCACAAGTGGCAACTTCAGTGCCTAATACTAGATCACAAGGTGTTGTTCCAAACCAAGTATCGCTAATGTATAGACCATCTACAATGGTTACTTGGCTGTCGTTGTATTGTCTAAGACTTATTCCGTTAACTTGAGTTACACCTGAACCTGAAGTGGTAACTACAGCTGGAACTGTTGCTTCCGTAGCCGGCATATTACCTCCTTCAAAAACCCATAATTTTACAGGGGCTGAAGCGCCAATCTCTTCTTTTATAACCAATAAGTATGTTGTGTTTGGGTTGTAATCAACCGGACTGTAAACCCCAGTTGAGCTATTTGAAACTCCAAAGTTGATTTTTCCGGTTGTTGCAGATGCTCTTACGAAAACTCTTGCTGTGAAGGTACTACCGTTGTTTAGGTGAGTAAAATAACCTTCTGGTGTAGCAGCGTCAGTAACGTTTACTAATAAAGTGTAATACAAACTACCAGTTGTTACAGCAGTAAAATTTTTGATAACATCTTGACCATTGTTTACTACTTCTGCAGCATTTCCTGACGTCTGTCCTGTGTAACTTGAAGCGCCATCGTTGTATCCGGCATAAACAAGCCCATTGTTGTTTCCAACAGAGATAGGATTGGTAGCAACGCCTCCTACTTGATTCCATCCGTTGCTGGTTAGAAGTGGTGCGGTGGCAAAATCATAATTTAAGCCATCATTGAATATTTCTGTCTGACCGAAACTTAAGGAAGAAAAAGCTAGGGTAAACAATAATAAGTAAATTTTCTTCATATTGAAATGATTTTAAAAAATTGGACAACAAAGATATAGAGTATTTACGAATTTGTAAAACTTTTAATGTAAAATTATGGTTAAGAGAGGAATTACGAAGAACGTATAACTATCTGATAATTAATTTTCTGGTAGCAGCAGCTTCGCCTTCTTTGATTTTAATGATGTAAACACCAGGAGAAATGTTTCCGATAAATAATTCTTTGGCGCTTAAGGTTGCCTGTAAAACACGCTTGCCTAAAACGTCGAAAATCTCTACTTCTTTTTCGGTGTTTGCTTTGGTAGTAATGAAAATACGTTCTCCGGAAACCGGGTTCGGATAAATGCTTAACCCTTCAATGGTGTTTTCCTGGATTTTCCCATAAGAAGAACTCTTACCCTCTTGAGCGCTAGCGTCAAGTGTGAATAAGAAAAGTGCGATAAGGATACTATAAACGTAATTTTTCTTCATACGGTTAATTATTGTGTAAATATAGTAAATAATTTTCAAAATATGTGCCAAAAAAAAGACGCTCTTGTCGGAGCGCCTTTTTTGTGACAATTTTAGGAATTATTGTAATAAGTTTACACCGTTTACAGTAGTCCAAGCTCCTGCTGATAATGAGGCTCCTGTTGCTGTAGTGTTAGTTGTGTACTGTCCTGTAGGGAAGGCAATTGTGAAATCAGCACCTGCGCCATATTGAGGAGTTGTACCCATAATTTTAACACCAGTTAATTTGATTTTGTTACCTGTTACCTGATCGGTATTAGTAGCAGCATCCTGAATTCTTACTGCTACAGCGCTAGCGTTATCGTATCCTTCAATTAAAACATTGATATATTCTCCATTACCTTGTTTTTTGAATTGGATGGCATCATACTCAGCAGCACCGTTTTCAGTTAATGTTCCAACAGCTCTTTTTAAAGTAATGTTGCTTACTTTTGGTCCGAAAGCGTTGTTAACTGATTTTGCTTCGATTTCCATACCAAAGTTACCAGTTCCGGTTTGGTAAGCATACCAGTTGGAGTTCATTTCACCTCTCCATCCGTCTTGCCAGTCGAAAGAATCGTCATAGTTTCCGTAAGCGATTAGGTTGGTTGCATTTACAGTACCTCCGTAAAATTCGAAACCATCATCAGCACCTTTATAAGAAACTAAGTTTTGTAAAACTGTTCCAGAACCCACTGAGTAGAAAGAGAAACCGTTCATTTCGCTTGTTCCGTCAGTGATTTTTTTACCAGCGTACTCCACTCGTACATATTTTAAAGAACCTCCGTTGTGTGCAGAATTTGTACCTCCGTAAGGTAAAAATAAACCATCTTCTGAAGTTGCAGTTGTAACGCCACTTGCTCCTACAATAGGTGCATCACCATACATAATGATTCCACCCCAAGAACCTGGTGTCATAGAAGCTTCTGTAAATACTACAGGTTCAGCAGCAGTTCCGTTGATGATTAATTTACCACCATTTTCTACTACTAAAGCATCTACACCGTTTGCATTGTTAGCCGTGATTGTTGATCCCGCATCAAAAGTAACAGTAGCACCCGATTTAATGCGTACAATTCCTGATAAAGTATAATTACCGAAAGCGTAGTTTTTGCTGGCAGTAACATCTCCTGAGATTTCTCCGGTTGCAGGTGTTACAGGAGTAATTGTTTCATCGTCTTCTGAACATCCTGTAAATAATAAACTTAAAACAGCTAAGCTTAATACTAATTTTTTCATTGTGTAGTTTTTTATTTTGTTATGACAAATGTATAAGTGCTTAATAAGGTTAGGGTTAGCGTACTATTACCAAATTTTTAAGAATTTTTAGTAATGTAAAATTTCTGTAAACAAAAAATCCTGCCGAAGCAGGATTTGTATTAGAAGGTATAACTTAAACTCAAACTTAGACCAACTCCTTTTTTGTATTCTTTTAAAATTAAAGAGGATTCCGAGATTTGTACTTTGCTTTCATCGCCCAATTCAAAACGCTGGTATGGGTTTAAAATGTTGTCAGCTGAGAATTTTGCGCTAATGTTTTCGGTTAATTTACTGGTGTAAACAAAATCTAGTTTATGGAATGGCAATTCGTAGATGTTGTCTAATCCGGCTGTTCCAACCGCATAGATGTTTTTTCCTTTTACTCCGTATACTAACGAAACAGTGTTTTTAACATTTTTCCCTAAGTCGAATTCGTATTTGGCATCTGCGTTTAAAACCCAGTTTGAAGCTCCTTGCAACTCACGGCTGTCTCTTTTTTCGAATTGTTTGTTTGTCTCAGTAAGATCAACTTCTGTTTTCATGAACGAACCGTTTACACCTACAGAGAAATTTTCAAGACTTTCCGATAAATGGGCCATGTTGAAGATGAATTCCGCTTCGGCACCATATAAATTAGCAGATTTTGAATTTTGGAAAGTGGTAATTTGTGTTGCACTCGGTACAAAGATTCTTTCGATAGGATCCTGAATGTTTTTTCCGTAAAGACCTATGGCAATCATGTCTTTTTTGTCTGTAAAAAATTCATACTTCAAATCGACATTGATGTTTTTCGTGTCTTCAAGACTGCTGTTTCCTCTTTCAACCGTTCCGTCAGGGTTTACAAACTGAACCGGTAAAACTTCCATCAAGACAGGTCTGGTAATGGTTTGTGATGCTGCGAATCGTAAGTTAGCTTTATCTGTTAAGGTGTATTTTGTATTAACCGATGGCAGGATGTAATTCTTGGTTTCCGTAATTTTTCGGTACGGATTGGTGAATGAGTCAGAAATGTCGCGGTATTTTATGGTTCTGTCTGAAGTTTCAAAACGAACTCCACCGTTAATTTCCATTTTCTCTGATAAGTTAAAGAAAACATTTCCATAACCCGCATTTACAAACTGATTCAATTTTACTTTGTAATCTCCGGTTGATTCTTCTCTTTCGAATACCAGTCCGCTTTCAATATCGGATAAAATTTGCTCGTTAATGTCGTTCAGAGAAGTAGTTACGGTGTAACTTCCGTTTAAAGCTCTGGTTGAGAAGAATCTATAGTTAGAAGTGATACTGTTTCTGTATGAGTTGAATCCTAAAGTTAAATTATTCGTTTTGTTGTTTACTTCTTTTCCAAAGTTAAGTTTGTACTCTAATAAACCACTGATATAATAATTTCCTTTGATATTAAAATGCTGGCGGTTTAACGTGTTTCCTCCGTAAGAATTTTGAAAAGTTCCGTCAGGGTTCACGTTTCCGTCTAAGAATTTTCTATCCGGTAGTTCGTATAAAGTTTTCACATAAGAGATTCCGCCTTTTAAACTGTGCTTGTCGTCGGAAGTCAGTTTGTAATTAAGCAACAACTGATTGTTGAAATAATCGGTTTGTTCAAATTGATTGGTTCTAACCAAACGATTCGGATTAATTTTCTGATTCGAAAAAACACCAAACTGATCTTTAATTAAGTTGTCAGTTGTTCTGATGTAGATTGAATTGGTAGCTACCTGAAAACGGTCTGATTTGTATTTTAAGGCAACTAAAGCAGAAGTACTTGTTTGATAGCTGAAACTTTGTGAGTATAAATCGTTGTTGTATTCTCCGAGACCTTCCGTGAAGTTACGCTCAATACCTTTTCTAACTTGGTATTTGTTTTCTCCGTTTAAAGATAATAAATAAGAGAATGAACCTTTTTTAAGATTGAATTTGTCTGTATGACTAAAACTAAGGCTGTTGTTGATAGGCGCGCTAACATTGTCAACATTCCAGGAATTGTCTTTGTAGCTTTCTTTGTATTCTGCAGAAGTTAATTTGTACGCTCCAACAGAACCGTAAGCTGAAGGTAATTCTCTGTATTTTTTCTGAATACCAAAAAAACCTTGCGTGCTGTTAGCTGTTTCGGAAATTAAGAAATCACCACCATTGTTATTGGTCACATAACCAAAACCAACGCTAAATTTTGTTTGAGACGCTTTTGGTTCGCTGGTTTCTACATTAATGGTTGCTCCGGCAAAATCTCCAGGAATATTAGGATTAAATGTTTTATAAACTTCTAAAACACCAACAATATCAGTAGGAAATAAATCCAACGGAATGATTTTTTTAAATGGACTGTTCGATGGAGCCTGTAAATCGTTAATCAATAAGTTGTTGTATCTATCTTCTAATCCACGTACAAATAAACCTTTAGATTCGGCTTTGGTGATTCCGGTGATTTTGGTTAAACCTTCTTCCACATCACTGATGCCTTTTCTGGAAAGTTCCTGGGCTCCGATGGCTTGCTTGATTTCCACCGCTTTCTTTTGTTCAGCCAATAAAGCGGTTTCTTTTTCTCGGTTTTGTTCTATTTTAATGATAACATCTTCAATTTCAACGCCCTTAGAACCTAGAGCCTGGTTGATGGTTTTGGTTTCGTTAGCTGCGATGGTAAAAGGAACTTCAACGCTTTCGTAGCCTAAGAAAGAAATTACCAATACATGACTTCCTTCAGATACAGATAAGGAGTAGCTTCCGTTGTCATCCGTATTCATTCCATTTGTGGTTCCTTTAATCATTACTGTAGCAAAAGGAAGAACTTCGTTGTTCATGTCTTTATCGGTAATTACGCCGGTAACGGTACCTTTTTGGGCAAAACCTAATAAAGTGGTAAAAAGTGCGACAAATAAAAATTTAAATTTCATTAGTGTGTGTTATTTTAATTTTGGTGCAAAGGAACTCTCGCCAAGTTAATCGGATGTTATTCGCCTGTTATGGTTTTGTTCAGAATGTATTACCAAATCGTTAAGACATTAAATAATCGTTAACACGCTATGTACAACGTATAGCGTTTTATATTATCTTTACCTTTACATCCCGAAAACACACAATAGTGTCACATTTATGAAAAAGAAAGACATTAAGATTTTATTGGTTGATGACGAGGCGGATATTCTGGAAATTGTAGGATACAATCTGTCTCAGGAAGGTTACCAAATCGTAACCGCAAGTAATGGTAAAGAAGCGATTACCAAAGCAAAGAAGGAACTTCCCCATTTGATTATTATGGATGTGATGATGCCGGAAATGGACGGAATGGAAGCCTGCGAAAACATCCGAAAAATGCCCGAACTGGCTAACGTAATCATTACTTTTTTAACGGCACGAAGCGAAGATTATTCACAAGTTGCAGGTTTTGATGCCGGTGCAGACGATTACATTGCTAAGCCTATCAAGCCAAAAGTACTGGTAAGTAAGGTTAAGGCATTGTTACGCCGCTTAAAAGAAGACGAACAGAAAAGTGACGTTCTTAAAATCGGGGATATTGAAATTAACCGCGAAGAATACAAAATCATCAATGCGGGTACCGAAATCGTTTTACCGCGTAAAGAGTTTGAATTGTTCTACTTATTAGCTTCAAAACCTGGAAAAGTATTCAAACGTGAAGAAATTTTAGATAAAGTTTGGGGTAACGAAGTAGTTGTGGGCGGAAGAACCATCGATGTTCACATCCGTAAATTAAGAGAAAAAATCGGAGACGATTTATTTAAAACCATAAAAGGAGTAGGCTATAAGCTGGAACTGTAAATGAGTATCAATTTTAAGAAGTCGTATAAATTTGCTATCAAATCGTCGTTTTATATAACACTTTTTGTCACCGGCTTATTGGCGATTTTATTGTATTTATTTTTCGAAATCAATTACCAATTCATAGGGTTGTTCGCGTTGGCAACCCTTTCCTTTTCTTTTTTTATGCTTCAGTTTCGCGTGGAGAAATTCATTTACAAACGAGTAAAAAAAATCTACGACGACGTATCCCTTCTCGATTCGACCACTTTGCGAAATCAACCGATTACCACCGATATGGCAACCTTAACACAAGATGTTCAGAAGTTTGCCCGCGAAAAGAAAATCGAAATCGAAACTTTAAAAGTACGTGAAGAATACCGAAGAGAATTTCTTGGAAACGTTTCCCACGAGTTAAAAACCCCGTTATTTACTGTTCAGGGTTATCTTTCCACTTTGTTGGATGGCGCGATGAACGACAAAACCATCCGCAAAAAATATCTGGAACGAGCCGAAAAAGGTGTCGAAAGACTAATCCACATCGTAAAAGATTTGGACATGATTACCAAATTGGAAGTGGGTGATTTGAACCTCGAATTTTCCGAATTTAATATCGTTGATGTTGTGCAGAATGTCTTCGATTTACTCGAAATGAAAGCCGATCAGAAAAACATCATGCTCATGTTCGACATGAAATACACCAAGCCGGTTATGGTTTTGGGCGATGAAGAAAAAATCCAGCAGGTTTTGACCAATTTGGTAATGAATTCCATTAAATACGGAAAAGAAAACGGAACAACCGAAGTCAGTATCGAAGATTTGGTGAATAATAAAGTCATCATTCGCGTAACCGACAACGGCGAAGGAATTCAGCAGCAATACATTCCGCGTTTGTTTGAACGTTTTTTCCGCGTAGATAAAAGTGGTGCACGTTCGGAAGGTGGTTCTGGTTTAGGCTTGTCAATCGTAAAACACATCATAGAAGCCCATCATCAGAAAATTTACATCGAAAGTAAATACGGATACGGTTCTGAATTTTCCTTTACACTCGAAAAATCCAAATAATTATTGGAAAACGGTAAACAGTTCTTTCCAGCTCACATCGTTTTTACCAACATCTTGCAAGCCTCGGTACAAATCAATTTCCAAAAGGCGTTCGATTTTAAAATCGTCTTGTTTACAACTCGGAACCAATCCTTTTTTCTTTAGTTTTTTGGCGAGATATTCCTGTTCGTATTGTCCTGGTGTTGGGATGAAGAACGCTTTTTTCTCCAGTTTGGCCAAATCCATGATGGTGGTGTAACCAGAGCGCGACAAAACTACTTTGCTTTGGTTGAAAGCCAGCTCCAATTCTTCGGTATTCATGAAATTACAACACGTCATATTGAAACGTTGTGTGATTTTTTGTTCCGATTCTACCACACCGCGAACAAACAAAATGTTGCCGTCGTAATTTTTTAATTCTTCTTTTAATTTGGTTTCCAATAAAGTACGCTGCGGTTCCGGACCGGAGAGCAAAACCATTAAATCATAAAGAGTTGCGGTTTTCTTTTTTTTGATTCGGCTTAACGGACCAATGTATTTTAAATTCAGACTGCTGTTTTTCAGATGTCCTAATTTTCCGGAAAGATTTGGTTTTTCGGAAGTGTCAGGAATCCAGCAAATGTTGTATTTTTTAATGAAATAATGGTGGATTTTTGTCGTCAGCCAAGAAGTGTTTCCGGTCAGTACATTCAGTTGATGCGTGATAAAAACCGATGGAATTTTCGAAGAATGAATCCCCAATCGATTATCGGAAATGATACCGTCCAACTTCAGTTCATTTACCCATTGCAAGGTTCTTTTGCGCTCGTTTTGAACTGCACTGAACATGTTCGGGATTTGTTTGAACAGTTTCCATTTAAAATTTTCACCATTTTGCGCGTATTCAATTTTATAAGAAGGCAGTTCTAAGGCTTCCAAGTGTGGAAATTCTTTTTTTAACAACGCAAGAGCAACACCGTCCGAAGCGATTACGGGTTCAAAACTATGATTTTCGAGCGCTTCAATGATAGGAATACAGCGGGTGGCGTGACCCAAACCCCAATTTAACGGTGCAACTAGAATTCTTTTTTTTGGCATTTTTTGCAGATAATCGTCTGTAAATCTTCTTAACTATTTCATAACCAATTTGTTTCGGTTAAATTTATATATTTGGCGCATTAATAATAAGTGCAAAGTAACGTTATTTTTATTGGTATATATTTCCTTAATTTTACCAAAAATTTAAATTAAGTTGTGGGAAGTAAAAATAAATTAAAAAGATTTAACGAAAACGCGACCTTTCAAAACGTATTTCAGCCAACGCGAGAAGAAGTAATTGGTGATGAATTTCCGTTGAAAGGCAAGTGGAATAAAGAAGTTTTTAAGAACAATCATCCGTTGGTTTTGGAGTTAGGCTGCGGTAAAGGAGAATATTCCGTTGGTTTGGCCGAACGCTATCCCGAGAAAAATTTTATCGGTGTCGATATCAAAGGAGCCCGATTTTGGCGCGGTGCTAAAACAGCAGTCGAAGACGGAATGAACAATGTGGCGTTTTTGCGTACCCAAATCGAACTGATTGAAAATTGCTTTGCTGAAGGCGAAGTCGATGAAATTTGGATTACATTTCCCGATCCGCAAATCAAATACAAGCGTACGAAACACCGTTTGACCAATTCGGAATTTTTACAGCGCTATAAAAAAATATTGAAGCATAACGGCATCATGAACCTGAAAACCGACAGCGAATTCATGCACGGTTATACGTTAGGCTTATTGCACGGGCAAGGACATGAAGTGATTTATGCCAATCATAACGTGTATAAAAACGAAGGTTCACCAGAAGTGGTTACGGCCATTCAAACTTTTTACGAAAGTCAGTATTTGGAACAAAATAAAGCCATAACTTACATTCAGTTTAAAATTAAATAAATGAATTACTTTTTGCCGCTCATATTAGGATTTACAGCTGCTTCTTTAGGAGTGGCGCCTCCGGGTTTGCTCAATATGACGGCAGCTAAAGTAAGTGCGGTAGACGGACGAAACCGAGCGTTAGTCTTTGCCTTAGGTGCTAGTGTTACCGTTTTATTTCAGACCTATATTTCGGTGCTGTTTGCCAAATTCATCGACCGAAATCCGGATGTGGTAATTTTATTGCAGGAAGTAGGCTTGTTCATTTTTATCGGACTAACCGGATATTTTTTCTGGGCAGGAAAAAAGAAGAAAAAAGCCAAAGACGAAGAACTGAAAATGAAAAGTAAAACCAGTCGTTTCTTTTTAGGAATGCTGTTGTCGTTTTTAAATTTACTTCCGATACCGTATTACGTTTTTCTGAGCGTTTGGTTTTCGCGAAAAGGATGGTTTTTCTTTAATCAGTCGTATATTTTACTGTTTGTAATCGGAACGATGGTTGGTTCTTTTCTGATGTTTTACCTGTACATCCTTTTCTTCAAGAAAAAAGAAACAGACAAACCTTCTTTTTTAATGACCAACGGTAACTACATCATCGGAACGGTAACAGCGGTTATTTCGGTAATCACTTTCATCCGAATTCTGAAAGGCTAATATGAGTCAGTCCAACGACAATTTCTTCGAAAGGGTTTACGATGTTGCCCGACAAATTCCGTATGGAAAAGTCACTTCGTATGGCGCAATCGCTAAAGCTTTAGGTGCAGCACGTTCGGCTAGAATGGTTGGTTGGGCGATGAATGCCTCTCATTTAAAAGAGGATATTCCGGCGCATCGGGTAGTCAATCGTAGCGGCGTTTTAACCGGAAAACACCATTTCGACGGAACCAATTTAATGCAGCAGTTGCTCGAAAGTGAAGGTGTGAAAGTCAAGAACAATCAAATTGTCGATTTTGAAAAGCATTTTTGGCAACCGGAAGTCCAGTTTTAAAGATTATTTTTCACAAAACTTTACCTTTTTTCCGCCTTACAATTCAACTTTTCAAGTTATCTTTGCAATCGAGAATCAGTCTTAATAAAGAATTGATTCCGAAAGATTTAAGCATTTTACAATACCATGAAATTAGATAGAAAAGAAATCCTTAGCGCGTTGGAAACCATTTCCATTGCAGGTGAAGGAAAAAATATGGTCGAAAGCGGAGCGGTTCAAAACGTAATCACTTTCGGCGACGAGGTAGTAGTCGATTTGTTGTTAACCACACCGGCACTACACATCAAAAAAAGAGCAGAAGTTGATATTATCAAAGTGATTCACGATAAGGTATACGACAAAGCTAAAGTAAAAGTAAACATCAAAGTTGAGGCTCCCGAAAAACCACAAATCAAAGGAAAATCCATTCCGGGCATCAGCAATATCATCGCCGTTTCTTCTGGAAAAGGCGGAGTTGGAAAATCTACCATTACAGCCAATTTAGCAGTAACGTTAGCCAATATGGGCTTTAAAGTAGGTGTTTTGGATGCCGATATTTACGGGCCGTCCATGCCAATCATGTTCGATGTAGAAGGTTCAAAGCCAATCTCTGTTGAGGTAGACGGAAAATCCAAAATGAAACCGATTACTGGCTACGGAGTAGAAATCTTATCGATCGGATTCTTCACCAGCCCGGATCAAGCGGTAATTTGGAGAGGCCCTATGGCAGCCAAAGCCTTAAACCAAATGATTTTCGATGCCGATTGGGGTGAACTAGACTTTATGTTATTAGACTTGCCACCGGGAACCGGAGATATTCACTTGTCGATCATGCAATCGTTACCCATCACGGGAGCTGTTGTCGTAAGTACGCCACAAGCCGTTGCGCTTGCCGATGCTAAAAAAGGAGTAGCGATGTTCCAAAACGAAAGCATCAACGTGCCGGTTTTGGGAATCATCGAAAACATGGCGTATTTCACACCGGAAGAATTGCCAAACAACAAATATTACATCTTCGGAAAAGAAGGTGCCAAAAACCTTGCAGAAGATTTAGATGTACCATTCTTGGGTGAAGTTCCAATTGTACAAAGCATTCGTGAAGCTGGCGATTACGGTCGTCCGGCAGCGTTACAAACCGCTACACCGGTTCAGGTAGCATTTGAAGAATTAGCAAGAAGCGTAGTGGAAGAAACCGTTCGTCGCAACGACAACCTTCCACCAACCGAAGCAATTAAAATAACCACTATGGCAGGTTGTTCTGCCGTGAAAAAATAATTCAGCGTTATGAATACGGAAGAATTGAAAAACAACATCGAAAAAGCCTTAGAAGAAATCCGTCCGTTCTTAAATTCCGACGGCGGCGACATCACTTTGGTGGATATCGAAGAAGGCAAACATGTAAAAGTACGTTTGGAAGGTGCTTGCACTTCTTGTAAAATCAACCAAATGACTTTGAAGGCAGGTGTGGAGACTACGATTAAAAAGTATGCGCCACAAATCGAAACGGTGGTAAACGTAGCCTAAGTAGTTGGGCGTGACCACAAGGGTCGGGCTGTACGCTATATCTTTTATTCTGCTTCGCGCCATAAAAGGATGCCGCTCCCATCACTCACGCAAACCTGACCAATTATCATGTTTGGTGCATGTATAACGAACTAACTTTGTAGCTCAGTTACTTAGTTACTCAGCAACTTTAAAAAAATGATTGAAACAGATATACTCATCATCGGTGCTGGTCCTACGGGGCTTTTTGCCGTTTTTGAAGCCGGACTTTTAAAATTAAAATGCCACATTATAGACGGTCTGCCACAACCCGGAGGACAGTTAACGGAATTGTATCCTAAAAAACCCATTTTCGATATTCCGGGATTCCCATCGGTATTGGCGGGTGATTTGGTAACCAACTTAATGGAGCAAATCAAACAATTCCAACCCGGTTTTACTTTAGGCGAAGTAGCCGAAAAAATCGAAAAATTAGAAGACGGTACGTTCATTGTAACGACCAATAAAGGAACAGAGCATAAAGCTAAAGCAGTAGCAATCGCAGGAGGCTTAGGAAGTTTTGAACCGCGCAAACCCATCATCGAAGATTTGGAATTCTACGAAGACAAAGGTGTGGAATATTTCGTAAAAGATCCGGAATTGTTCCGCGACAAGAAAATTGTTATTGCGGGTGGAGGCGATTCAGCCTTAGATTGGAGTATTTTCTTAGCAGATGTTGCTTCGGAAGTTACTTTGATTCACAGAAGAAACGAGTTCCGTGGTGCTTTGGATTCCGTTGAAAAAGTACAGGAATTGAAACACGCTGGAAAAATTCATTTGATTACGCCAGCCGAAGTAGTAGGTTTAAACGGAGCTGAACATTTAGAATCCATCGATATCGACGAAAACGGCGCACACCGCAACATCAAAACCGACTATCTGATTCCGCTTTTCGGATTAACCCCAAAATTAGGTCCAATTGCACACTGGGGCTTGGAAATTGAGAAAAATGCCATCGTAGTAAACAATGCACTGGATTATCAAACGAATATCGAAGGGATTTATGCGATTGGTGATGTAAATACTTATCCGGGTAAATTAAAACTGATTTTGTGTGGTTTCCACGAGGCAACTTTAATGTGTCAATCGGTATACAACAAATTGAATCCCGGGAAAAAATACGTATTGAAATATACAACAGTTTCCGGCGTTGACGGTTTCGACGGTACAAGAAAAGAAGCGGAGAAAGCAGTTGTAAAAGCAATTGATTAATATGTCACAAGACGTTACCATATACATCACCGACCGTAACGGCGTACGCCACGAAGTTCAGGCACCTACCGACATGAACATGAACGTCATGGAAGTTATCCGTTCCTATGAATTAGCGGAAGAAGGTACTATTGGGATTTGCGGTGGGATGGCCATGTGTGCTTCTTGTCAGTGTTATGTTTTAAACGATGTGGTTCCGATAGAACCCAATCCGGAAGAAGAAGCGATGCTTTGGGAGGCCTATCACGTAAAAGAGAATTCCCGATTAGGTTGCCAAATTCACATCACGGAAGCGTTGGAAGGTTTGGAAATTGAAATTGCACCAGAACAATAAAAGAAAAGTCCCGATAATCATCGGGACTTTTTGTTTGACGATATTACACTTATTGGTTATGTGAAGCTGGAAAATTGTATGCTATAAATCCGAATGAGAATTTTAATGCTCATTCGGATTTTTTGTTTTTTAAAAAGAGGAGTAAGATTATTAGTTCATCTATAACTAGTTTTTTATAAAATACCCAAAAAAGACAATGTAGGAAAAAACAACAAAATATTGAATAATTGTTGCAAAAAAACAAGGTTTTTATTACAAAACAAATAAAAAAGTAGAATATTTTTACAAAACATAGCTATGTTTCAAATCTATTAACAAAAAAATATTGATTTATGAAAAAACTACAGTTGCTATTTTTTCTCGGTCACGCGTCGTTACTATGGTCGCAGGAGAAAATTCCAATTTCTGGAGAAAATGTTGAAAAAGAAACAGATACGTTTAATTTTAAAGAAGAACATTTTTTATGATAGAAAAGCTACAAAGAATTAAACAAAAGAATCTTTTCGTTTTAATTCTGTTTTCCTTTTTACTCTTGAGTGGTATAAAAGGATATTCACAAGTAAGTAATGGGCTTGCTATTAACTGGGATCAAGAAGTCGGTTGTCAAACCTACGGGTATGATGACAAAAAAAGACTTTTTATTGAGGATATAGAAGAGTCAGAATGTATTCGTTTTTGCGAATTAAGTTCGGTAAATTACACGTTAACAAATTTGCCTGCAGGCGCTACCACTACCTGGAGCGCTGGTGGAGGTGTTGTTGCAAATGCTACTGGTTCTTCATGTAATGTAAATTGGGGAGCTGTAGGAACTGGCTCGCTTACATTTACAATAACAACGGGTTCTACAATAATTACAAAAACGTTGTGCATAGAAAAAATTCTTACACCAACGGCCTTGTTTGAAATTGCTCCGTTAGGACAGTATTTGCCATACCAAGAAATTGTACTCTGTAAAGACCAAGCGGTTAATTTCATTAATTTATCGACAACTAATAATGGTACAAGCATTGTAAGTTACCATTGGGAATTTAAAAATATCTCGACAAATAATGTAACCTATTCAGCCGCCTTTCAGCCTTCTCAGGTTTTTACAGAAGATGGGGAGTATAGTGCTATTTTAACAGTAACCAACGAATGTAATTGTTCAAGTGTTTATCAGTTGGATTTTTTTGTCAAGCATACAGGATTTGAAATTTCATGTCCAACTGTTATCTGCGAAGGACAATCGGCTATTTATTCTTTGCCCGCTGAGGCTGCAGAGATGTGTCATGAATTCAATTGGTCGGTACAGGGAGGTCAGGTTTTGTCACAAAGCCATGGTAATGTTGAAGTTTTATGGGATGCTGTAGATCAGTCCGGATTCGGATACGTTACTTTTGACCCAACAGGATGTGATTTAGATTGTGGCTCGCCTACTACCATTAAGGTGCCAGTTATACAAACCCACGGAACCATTCAAGGACCTCAAGAGTTGTGTTTAAAAGAGCAGGGAAGATATAAGCTGCCACAATGGCCAACAACAGACATTCAGTGGGAAATTGTCGGGAATGTAGGGAATTCTTTGGCGGAGGTTATCCTAACCGACCAACGAAATGAAGTGGTTATTAATCCTCTTACAACAGGATTGTTGGTTTTAAGAGCGACTTATATGAACACGCTCTTGCATTGTGGTGGAGAAGCAGAATTACAAATTTATGTTTCAGAACCAATCGAAATTGAAGGACCGGATCATGTTTGTCAATTTGAGCAAGCAACATATACCAATAGTGCGGCGATTCCTGTAAATTGGACTTTAACCACTACAACAGGTGCGTATGTTCATTCTGCAGATATGCTTACAGATTTCACCTATCATTTTACTCAGGCGGGAATTTATATATTAACGGCGCAAAGAAATGGTTACTGTGTGCCAAAGCAAAAGATTATCACGGTTATACCAAGACCATTCTCCCCTGCAGGAGTGCTTGGTGATTTGGAGGTTTGTCCGAACTCTCCCTATACCTACGAAGTACTAAGCCCTAATCCTTCCAGCGATTATTATTGGGAAGTAACCAACGGAACGATTTCAGGGCCAGATACAGGAAATCAGGTTAACATTACATTTAACGGTACATTCCCGGCTACAATAAAGGTGTATCAGAAAACAATAAATCCAATTTCGTGTTATTCCAAGCCTAAAACCATTACGGTAAACCAACTTTCTGTCAATGCGGCAATTTCATCGAATTTTTCGGCTGTTTGTGCCAATTCGTTAGCAAGTTATCAGGCAGTGCAAACAGGAACTTCCACTTTGCATACAGATGGAGACACTTACACCTGGAGTATTTCAAACCCAACCTTGGGAAGTATTTCAAACGGGCAAGGAACCAATTCTGTAGACGTTACTTGGAATAATGTTACAACGATAACTACAGTAGATTTAGTGGTAACTATTGGTAAATGTACATTAGCTCCGGCGCCACAGTTCGTGAAGCAAATCACCTTATATCCAAAAGCTGAGATTGCCATTGCCGCTTCAAACAATCCGGTGTGTGCAGGAAGTTTGTATCCTGTAACGTTTACGGTTTCATCAGCCAATGGGGTTCCATTAGGACCTACAGATGTAGTAACCTGGAATCTCGGATCTGGAACTTTCACGACAGCACCGGGTGTTTTTACACATTCCACTACATTCAATAACAATTCAACCACTAATATAGGACAGGTAGTAACGGCATTTATCGCCAATGCCAATGGTTGTGGTCAAACCAATACCGCTTCGGTTACCGTAACGGTATTGCCGAATCCGCCGGCTATAGCCACCTTAACGAGTTCGGCAAATGCATTTTGTAACGCCGCCGAAATTAATGCGTCCATTACCGTGTCGTCTAACACTACGGGGGTAAGTTTCGAGTGGTATAAAAATGGAGTAGCCTTATATCCTGCACAAATAGGGGCTATTTTATACGTTACACCAAGTATGGGATTTGGTACCTATACGTTTAGGGCTACAAATCCTAATGGCTGTGTAAGAGAGTCCAACCCTATTGTTATTGCACAAATATGTCCTAGTACAGAAGAATGTGCTATTGCAGCAACAATTTCCAATACCTCGTACTTAAGTGCTTGCGGTCAGATTACGTTTCAGGGTACAGCATCCGGTAGCCCATTAAATCAAGAGTGGTTGGTTGTGGGCCCTGGAGCAGCTAATTATTCTATTAACGGTATGGTGTTAACAGGAGAACCGGGTAATTATAAAATCATACACAAAGTAACCTATCCTTGCGCGCAAGGTGGTACAGGGTACATAACCAATATAACAGACGTCGTCATACCGTATGAGCCAGACTTCTCTTATGTGGTAGAATGTGACGACAACAATAATACGTTTAATGTTAATTTTATAGATAACAGTAATTTCTTTGCACTGGTAGGGAATCAACAAATTCGTTTTTATTACAAACTTTCGAATGCACCAGCGTTTACAGGGCCGGTAACCTACGACCCAAGTTTAAGTGTGTTTGAAATGCAAAACTTGCCGGTGGGTAACTACATTTTTAAGCTGGAAATTGAGGGTACTTATCCTGGAACCCCTACTATAGTTTGTAGTAAGCAGTATACGGTTCCATTACAGGGTATTGACCCTTTTATGGATATAATTGTTAATGAAGGTACACAGGTTCAATGTCACGATACCCCTGTTTCGTTTGCTTTGAATCCTTCCCCTCCTCCTGGGTCAACAGTAGAATGGAATTTTGGTGATGGGGCTACAAATACTTTATTATCTCCTGCGAGGGTATTTAGCCCATCAGTTATCCCTTACAATGTAACGGTTACAGTGACGAATCCGTACGGATGTAGTCGTATTCTGGATGTTCCCGTTACTATTCCTGAAGAGTGTTTCTTTGGTGATATCGTAGCAACACCAAGCAATGCGACGGTATGTCAAGGACAGTCGGTTACTTTAACCTATGTTCCGAACAATGATAATTGTTCAGTAGCGACTTATACTTGGATGAAAGGGAACCAACCTGTAGTTGGGGCACCAAATAGCCCTCAATTAACAGTTACCACTTCCGATTTTTACTGGGTAAAAGTTGAAAGCAGTAATGGATGTGTGTACAATTCCCCTACCCAAATAAAACCGGTGTTTAAGGTTTTGCCTACGGTTAAATTGATAGGGAATACCATTTTTTGTGAAAATGAAGCGGTAGTAATGAAAGTAAATACCAATGCTACAGCCATTCAATGGTATATAAATGGTAGTTCGTATCCGCAGTTTAATAATCTTACGGAAGCGGTGTTTAGCGGCTTGTCTCCAAATACCTACATGGTAACAGTAGTGGTCACTTCTGCGCAAGGCTGTCAAAATAGTGCTTCCCAAAACATTACGGTCAATGAAGCAATTCAGCAGGTAGATATCCAGGCAGAAATTGGATGCGAACCCTATTATCATGTAAATCTTACCGCAACAGCTTCCAATGGTATTAATGTAAGCTACAATTGGAGCAACGGACAAACAGGTTCATCAATCACGGTTTATGACGGAGGGCCTTATGAAGTAACGGCTAGTGTAGGCGGTTGTAGTGTATCGGCTCAAATCGATGTGCCTAAAAACCCTGAAAATTACATCTGGATTTTTCCAACAGGCTGTTATTCAGACTGTTCAACAACATCTAATTATTTAATAGGGCCAAGCTTGCCTTTAGAGGAGTGGAGTTGGAATGTCGATGGGCAATCAGACGCTGCTGGTTCACAGTCTTTTACAGACGATTATACTTTAACGCAAAGCGCTTCGTATACCTTAACCATTAATACCGGAAAATGTTCTTTAGAGTCCGGAACTTTGGAGTATACCAGAAAAGACTGTGAGAAATGTAAAATAAAATACATTGATGTAAAAGACATACAACCTAATCATACGTTGTATTGTTCCTTTACGTTTACGCTTGTAATTTATAGTGACTTAGCCATGCCGTATCAGGTTACTCTGAGTGAGGATACCAATCAGGTATTGTTATTACCGTCATCATTTACCTTGCAGCCCGGACAGAATATAGTACCAGTTACGGTGATACCGCAAAGTCCGTTTAACGGAGGTATTTTAACATGGTTCTTGCAAGGTACAATTCTTACAGAAGAGGGCTATATAAACTGTATTTATGATTTCCCGGTTACAGTACCGGCATGTCCAGAATCGTATAGTAATGAAGGGGAAAAAAATGGAGGTGCTCTTTTGGGAGGAATGAGTGATTTCAGCATGTATCCAAACCCTGCAGCTACGCAGGTTACGGTCGCACACGCCTCACAATTAACAGGAGCCACCGTTGAAATTTTTGATTTAACGGGAAGAAGCATCGCTAAAAAAGCAGTATCTTCATCAGCTACAGCGGTTACGTTAACTATCGATTCCTATCCGGCCGGTATGTATATGGTCGTAGTACGAAAAGAAGGAAATGTGTTATGGCAGCAAAAGTTAATTATCAAATAAAATAACTTTAAACAGGCAGGGAAAACCTGCCTGTTTTTTAAATTATTAGCTTATGAAAAAAAATATACTCAGCATTTTATCCTTGGCTTTTTCCATTACGATTACTGCCCAGTGTTATGAGAGTGTAACCTTTGGAGGGGGACATACCACCGCCAAAAAAGCTGACGGAACGCTATGGGGCTGGGGCTTTGGTGCCTGGGGAGAGTTGTCTTCAATAAATGAAACCGAGCCTAATCCGGTTCAATTGGGAGCGGCAAACGACTGGAACAAAGTTTACAATGGGGCTATCAACACGTTTGCTATCAAAAACAACGGGACTCTATGGGGATGTGGCAGTAATGAATTAGGTTCTTTGGGCGTTAATTCTACAACACAGTATTTCACCAGTTTTCAGCAGATTACCGCGGCTACCAATTGGGTTAAAGTGGCGCCCTCTCATTTTTTTACTATTGCTCTAAAGACAGATGGGACTATTTGGGCTTGGGGACAAAACGATTTTTACCAAACAGGAAATGCACCGGCAACAGCGCAACAACTTTCTCCGATACAAGTAGGTACAGCTACGGATTGGGTAGATATCGCAGCAGGAACTAACAGAACCGCATTCGCCATAAAAGCAGATGGAACGATTTGGGGCTGGGGAGCAAACTCAACATCGATTATAGTTTCCGGTTCGAGCCCAACTTCAGTATCTACACCTACCCAAGTAGGAACGGCTACCGATTGGGTAAAAATGAGCGTTGGAGGAGGACATATCTTGGCTCAAAAACAAGATGGTACTTTATGGTCTTGGGGAGGAGGGGATTGTTTAGGCGTTGGAGGAACGCCTTCAGTTACCAATATCCCGCAGCAAATCTCTACCGATATCTGGAGGAGTTTTTCTGCCGGATCAGGAACTTCTTCCGGTGTAAAAGCAGACGGCACCCTGTGGGTTTGGGGAGTTAATACTAACGGGCAATTGGGAGAGGGTACTTCTACCAATCGTTTAGTTCCCACACAAATTGGTACGGATACCAATTGGGCTACTGTGCACGACAGAAGTTTTGGGACCAACATGGCTACCAAAACCGATGGGAGTATTTGGTATTGGGGAAGAAATTATTATGGAGAATTTGGTAATGGTACAAGTTACGATTTAAACTTTTACTACTCACCAACACAAACCCTAGGCATTTGTGTAACGCCACTATCAACTAACGATTTCAACAAAGAAAAGCTTTTCACGATGTATCCCAATCCAGCAAACGATGTGGTTACATTTCAATATACTTCAGAAGCCGCCAACGCAACAGTCGAACTATACGATGTAACAGGCAGGCTGGTACACCGCAGTGTTTTAGATGCTTTTTCAGGAGGCAGCTCGCTTTCGGTAAAAGAGTATCCGTCAGGTATTTATATGGTTTTGGTAAAACAGCAAACGGGTACGCTTTGGAGCGGTAAACTTATAGTGGAGTAATTAGATAAGAATTAAATGATACGACTTTTTGCCCCAAGCTACAGTCTTATGAAAAAAATACTTAGCATTTTTTTATTAACCTTTTCAATAGCAGTCACCGCCCAATGTTATGAGAGTGTAACCTTTGGAGGAGCGCATACCACCGCTAAAAAAGCAGACGGGACTTTGTGGGGCTGGGGGTTTGGTTCCTATGGAGAGTTGTCTTCACCAAATGAAACCGAGCCCAATCCTATTCAATTGGGTATGGCAAACGACTGGAATAAAGTTTACAATGGTGCTATCAACACCTTCGCCATAAAAAACAACGGAACTTTATGGGGGTGTGGTAATAATACGCACGGAGCTTTAGGTGTTAATTCTACTACTCAGTATTTTACCAGTTTCCAACAGATTACCACGGCTACCAATTGGGTAAAAGTGGCACCCTCTTATCATTTTGCGATTGCTCTAAAGGCAGATGGCACCATTTGGGCTTGGGGACAAAATGATTATTATCAATTAGGGAATACTCCCGCAACTGCGCAACAGTTGTCGCCTATTCAGGTGGGTACAGCTACCGATTGGGTGGATATTGCCACAGGAACAGACAGAACAGCTTTTGCTATAAAAACCAATGGTACGATTTGGGGCTGGGGAATAAACGATTCATCGATTATAGTCTCTGGATCCAGTACAGTGTCGGTATCCACGCCTACCCAAGTAGGAACGGCTACCGATTGGGTAAAAATGAGTGTAGGTGTGGGGCATATCTTGGCTCAAAAACAAGATGGTACCTTATGGTCTTGGGGTGGTGGAGATGCCTTAGGAGTTGGAGGGAGCCCATCGGTAACCAACATTCCACAACAAATCTCCACCGATGTTTGGAAAAGTTTTTCTGCCGGATCAGGAACTTCTGCCGGAGTAAAAGCAGACGGTACGCTATGGGTTTGGGGTGTTAATACCAACGGACAATTGGGAGATGGTACGTCGACTAATCGTTTAATTCCCACACAAATCGGTACGGATACCAATTGGGCTACCGTACATGACAGAGATTTTGGAACCAACATGGCTACCAAAACCGATGGCAGTATCTGGTACTGGGGACTGAATTATTACGGCGAGTTTGGTAACGGTATAAGTTACGATATGAATGTATACATGACACCAACACAAACCTTAGGTATTTGTGTAACGCCACTGTCAAATAGCGATTTCAACAAAGAAAAGCTTTTTACCATGTATCCCAATCCTGCAAACGATGTGGTTACATTTCAATATACTTCAGAAGCCGCAAGCGCAGCAGTCGAACTATACGATGTAACAGGCAGGCTGGTACACAGTAGTGTTTTAGATGCTTTTTCAGGAAGCAGCTCGCTTTCGGTAAAGGAGTATCCGTCAGGTATTTATATGGTTTTGGTAAAGCAGCAAACGGGCACGCTTTGGAGCGGAAAACTTATAGTGGATTAATTAGATAAGAATTAAATGATACGACTTTTTGCCCCAAGCTACAGTCTTATGAAAAAAATACTTAGCATTTTTTTATTAACCTTTTCAATAGCAGTCACCGCCCAGTGTTATGAGAGCGTAACCTTTGGAGGTGGTCATACCACTGCCAAAAAAGCAGACGGAACCTTGTGGGGCTGGGGATATGGTCAAGGAGGTCAGTTAATGACTGCAAATGAAACCGAGCCTAATCCGGTTCAATTGGGTGCGGCAAACGACTGGAATAAAGTTTTCAATGGCGTTGTAAATACCTTTGCTATTAAAAATAACGGGACTTTGTGGGGTTGTGGGAATAATCAATTAGGCTCTCTGGGAGTTAACTCCACTACACAGCAGTTTAGTAGTTTTCAACAGATTACCACAGCTACCAATTGGGTTAAAGTGGCACCCTCTTATTTTTTTACCATTGCATTAAAAGCAGATGGTACCATTTGGGCTTGGGGGGAAAATGATACGTATCAAACAGGTAATGCGCCCGCCACACCACAACAGCTGTCGCCTATTCAGGTGGGTACGGCTACCGATTGGGTGGATATCGCAACAGGAACAAACAGAACAGCTTTCGCTATAAAAGCCAATGGGACGATTTGGGGATGGGGGGCTAACCCATCATCGATTATAGTTTCGGGATCCAGTACAACGTCAGTTTCCACGCCTACACAAGTAGGAACCGATACCGATTGGGCAAAAATGAGTGTAGGAGGACAAAAGATACTGGCTCAAAAGCAGGACGGTACGCTATGGTCTTGGGGGGGAGGTTATTTGGGTGTTGCGAGCTCGCCATCGGTGAGCAATATTCCAATACAAATCTCCACCGATATCTGGAAGAGTTTTTCTGCCGGAGATGGAACTGCCGCTGGTGTAAAAGCAGACGGTACCTTGTGGGTTTGGGGTGTTAATACCAACGGGCAATTGGGGGATGGTACTTCTGTTAATCGTCCAACCCCCACACAAATTGGTACAGATACCAATTGGGCGACGGTACATGACAGAAACTTTGGCACGAACATGGCTACCAAAACCGATGGTACTATTTGGTATTGGGGAACTAACTATTATGGAGAATTTGGTAACGGGACAAGTTACGATACGACTTACTATACTTCTCCACAACAAACTTTAGGCATTTGTGTAACGCCTTTGGCAACTAACGATTTCAACAAAGAAAAGCTTTTCACGATGTATCCCAATCCAGCAAACGATGTGGTTACATTTCAATATACTTCAGAAGCCGCCAACGCAACAGTCGAACTATACGATGTAACAGGCAGGCTGGTACACCGCAGTGTTTTAGATGCTTTTTCAGGAAGCAGTTCGCTTTCAGTAAAAGAATATCCGATTGGAATCTATACGGTCGTAGTAAGAAAAGAAGGCAATTTGCTATGGCAACAAAAGTTACTTGTCAAATAAATAATATTAAAAAAGGCAGGTAAAATCTGCCTTTTTTAAAACCATAATGCTTACGGAAAAATTACGTAGTGTTTTATTTTTAAAATTTTCTTTTACGTTGTAGCCAAATGCTTCTCGTTAATATGTTCTTCAATCGCATCCCACAAACCGATGCGTTTTTCCAGCGCTTGAATAGAAACGGTTTCCACTTCTTTCCATTTCTGAGCATCATCACCGCATAATTCGGTAATCATCTGCATGGCCATCGGACCGTGATCGTCAGCATCTAACTCGATATGACGTTCAAAATAGTAAATCAGTTTTGACAAATCCACTTCCGGGAAATTGGCTTTGAAATTTTTAAGGATTTCGGTAAACATGTCCGGAATCAAATCTTCACGACCAAACGTAAAAGTAGCGGCAATTTCGTGCGGTTTACCTTGTTCAATCACTCGGAAGGTAAAATCTAAAAAGTCTTTAATCTTCGGGTGTAAATCACTGATTCGGATTGAAACGAAGATGTTTTGCATCGCAATTACGCTGTCCAAAAATACGATTACATTTTCCGTATTGGCACCGCAGGCTTCCATCGCTTCCAAATACATTTCAAAATGGCTTTGTCTTCTGCCGTCTAAAGTGATGTCAGATTCTTCAGCCAGTACAATTTCGTTAATCAAATACCGCATTTCCGGATTCGCCGAAGCAAACCACGGGGTAGTGGTACACGTTAGTTTCATCTGCAACGCTTTCAAAAGCGACATGAAATCCCAAACCGCATAAACGTGGCCTTCCAAAAAGTGGCGTAAATCGTCTATGTTCTGGATTTGAGTGTATAAAGGGTGATTCAGTAATTGCGTTTTATGCGCCTGAATCGATTTGTTGATGGTTTCAGTATTCATGGGGACAATTTAGTGTATATACGAAAAAGATACGGTGTATGGTTTTCGTCAGACAAAAATAAAAAAGCTTCCCGTTTTAGAGAAGCTTTTAACATTGATTTTATCGAAATTTAAGATTTCTTCTTATTTGAAAGCGGCAAATCCGGTAACATCCATACCTGTGATTAACAAGTGGATATCGTGTGTTCCTTCATAAGTAATAACCGATTCTAAGTTCATCATATGACGCATGATTGAATATTCTCCGGTAATTCCCATTCCGCCTAACATTTGTCTTGCTTCACGAGCGATTTCAACCGCCATGTTCACGTTGTTACGTTTTGCCATAGAAATTTGAGCTGATGTTGCTCTTCCTTCGTTTCTTAAAACACCCAATCTCCAAGTCAATAACTGCGCTTTGGTGATTTCGGTAATCATTTCGGCTAATTTCTTTTGTTGTAACTGCGTTGCTCCAATCGGTTTGTCGAACTGGATTCTTTCTTTAGAATATCTCAAAGCCGTATCGTAACAATCCATTGCTGCTCCGATAGCACCCCAAGCAATTCCGTAACGTGCCGAATCCAAGCATCCTAGTGGTGCTCCCAATCCAGATTTGTTCGGCAATAGGTTTTCTTTCGGAACTTTTACGTTGTCAAAAATTAATTCTCCGGTAGCCGATGCTCTTAACGACCATTTGTTGTGCGTTTCAGGAGTTGAGAACCCTTCCATGCCTCTTTCCACGATTAATCCGTGAATTCTTCCGGTTTCATCTTTAGCCCAAACAACAGCGATGTCTGCAAATGGCGCATTCGAAATCCACATTTTGGCACCGTTCAACAAATAATGGTCGCCCATGTCTTTGAAGTTGGTTACCATACCACCTGGGTTAGAACCATAATCCGGCTCTGTTAATCCAAAACAGCCAATCCATTCTCCGGTAGCTAATTTGGGTAAGTATTTCATGCGTTGTTCTTCGTTTCCGTATTTCCAGATCGGGTACATTACCAAAGAAGATTGTACCGATGAGGTAGAACGTACACCAGAATCACCACGCTCGATTTCCTGCATGATTAATCCGTAAGAGATTTGATCTAAACCGGCACCACCGTATTCCACTGGAATATAAGGTCCAAAACCACCAATTTCACCCAAACCTTTTACGATTTGTTTCGGAAATTCTGCTTTTTGAGCGTACTCTTCAATAATTGGGGAAACTTCTTTTTTTACCCATGCACGCGCAGCGTCACGGACTAATTTATGTTCGTCTGTCAGTAAATCGTCTAACAGGTAGTAATCAGGCGATTGGAATAAATCTGGTTTCATTATAGTTGTTTTTTTGGTTCACAAAGGTAGGTAAAGATATTTAACTAATCAATTACGCAGAGTTATATTTTTACTGATTTTAACACGTTTGGAGTTTAAAATGGATAAGGAGAAATTATCGTGTTTGAATAGTTCAGATGCACAAGACGTTTACACCTGGAATGAAATTTTGTTGGGAATATTAGTTATTAGAGTGTTTACAGCTTAAAATTGTTATTCATTTTTCTATAAACAAAATCAAACTGCTATTAAAAAGGTATATATAGCGTATCAAAGCCGTATCAAAGCCGTACCAAAGCCGTATATAAGTCCTATAAAAGTTATGGATAGGCTGTATTAAAAATCATCAAGTATATATTGCTAACTAAATGAGCTGAGTTTGAAGTTCGGCCATAGCCATAAAAAAGCCCAACGAAGTATAGTTGGGCTTACTGATAAAATAGTTTATTGTTCTTTAGACTTAGTCAAATAATACACCGGAATCCCCGCCAGCATAATCAAAACACCCCATCCGCAAGTAGAAAATTTTGTTACTAATAAAGAAATACTGATGGCAGAAGCAACAACAATATAAAACAACGGTAAAAACGGATACCCAAAAGCTTTATAAGGCCTGTTCGCGTCCGGTTGCTTTTTACGAAGGATGAAAATACCGTAAATCGTCAGAATATAGAAAATCAACACAATGATTACTACAAAATCCAGTAAATCGCCGTATTTACCGGTTAAACATAAAGCCGAAGCCCAAACGCATTGCGCCCATAGTGCCCATGCAGGTACACTGAATTCATTCAGATGAGCTGCTTTTTTAAAGAACAAACCGTCTTTTGCCATGGTGTAATAGACACGAGCTCCCGCCATAATTAAACCATTGTTACAGGCAAAAGTTGAAATCATAATCATAATGGCAATTATTAACGTGCCGATGTTTCCGAAGATATAATTAGCCGCAACAACCGCCACCCTGTCTGATTTCGCCGTGGCAATCTCTTCTAACGGAATCACAGCCACATACATCACATTAGCCAATACATAAATCAGGGTTACAATAAAAGTCCCTAGAAACAGACTTAGCCCTACGTTGCGTTCCGGGTTTTTGATTTCTCCGGCGATAAATGTTACACCGTTCCAGGCATCACTCGAAAACAAAGAACCTACCATGGCGGCAGAAATTCCGGTAATTAAGGCGGTTCCTGAAATCGGGAGCCAGGAGTTCGAATCGGTTATAAACTTTTTAGTTTCCCAAACTGCAGACCAGTTCGCATTCCAGATTTCGGCTTTAGCACCTAATGTTAATCCGAAAACAATTAATCCGACTAAAGAAGCGATTTTGATAATCGTCAGTATGGTTTGCAGGACTTTACCGTTTTTTACCCCGCGACTGTTAATATAAGTAAGCAAAATGATAGTGACAATTGAAAGCAGTTGAGCCGCATTCAGTTTGAAACTTCCTATTTCATATAAGATATTTTCATCACTAACAGCCGGAATCAGGTAGGCGGTAAATTTGGAAAATGCAACCCCAACAGCTGCAATAGTTCCGGTTTGAATGACTCCGAAAAAGCTCCAGCCGTACAAAAATGCAATGAGTTTATTGTAAGCTTCTTTTAAATACACATATTGTCCGCCGGCTTTCGGAAACATAGCACTCAGTTCCCCGTAACTTACTGCGGCAATAATGGTAATAATCCCAGAAAGCAGCCAAATGATTAATAACCAGGCGGTAGAGCCCACTTGTCGGGCAATATCGGCACTCACAATAAAAATTCCGGAGCCAATCATTGAGCCTACAACAAGCATGGTGCCGTCTAATAATCCTAATTCGCGTTTTAAATGCTGATCGTCGTTTTGCATAAAATTTATGTTAAATCTTGCTAAAGATATAAAAACCGCCTTATGATTTTTAAAAAATTCGTAACTTTCAGAAACAACAAATTTCTTACGCTTATGGAAAATCAGAAAGAATACACCAACGGAGAAATTACCATAGTTTGGAAGCAACATTTGTGCGAACATTCCGGAAATTGCGTACGCGGATTACCAGAAGTATTTCGTCCGAAAGTAAAACCCTGGATAGAAGCCCGTGGTGGCAGTTCCGAAGAAATCATGTCGCAAATCAAAGAATGTCCTTCGGGCGCCTTATCATTTTATTATAACAAAGACCAAGATGCATAGTTTACAAAATACGGTTCTAATCTTAAATGAAGACAAGCGACGTTTTGAACTCGAAGTCGAAAACCATATTGCCTTTATCGAGTTTATTAAAAACAATGATAATATCGTATTTCTAACGCACACCGAAGTACCTCCCGAATTGGGTGGTAAAGGTGTCGGTTCCGAATTGGTGTCAAGAGTTTTAAATTGGATAAAAGAAAAGGAATACAAGCTGGCGCCACTATGCCCTTTTGTAGCTGCTTACCTGAAACGCCATCCGGAATGGACTGAAATTTTGGCGCCGGGTTATCACGTTTAATTGGATAAGATAAACTGTAAACTGTATACTGCGAACTGAACACTTCTTGTTATCTTTGTCCTATGAATGAAAATCTGAATCCCAATAAAGAGCGTTTCACACCGCAGGAAGTCGATATCGAAAAAGCCTTACGACCGTTAAGTTTTGACGATTTTACCGGGCAGGATCAGGTGTTAGAAAACCTGAAAGTGTTTGTTGAAGCGGCGAATATGCGCGGCGATGCTTTAGACCATACGCTATTTCACGGACCGCCGGGATTAGGAAAAACGACTTTGGCTAATATTTTAGCGAATGAGTTGGGTGTGGGAATCAAAATCACTTCCGGACCGGTTTTGGATAAACCTGGCGATTTGGCAGGCTTACTTACGAATTTGGACGAGCGCGATGTCTTATTTATAGATGAAATTCACCGCTTGAGCCCAATCGTGGAAGAATATCTGTATTCCGCCATGGAAGATTTCAAGATTGACATCATGATTGAAAGCGGTCCGAATGCCAGAACCGTTCAAATCAATCTGAATCCGTTCACATTAGTCGGCGCTACAACTCGTTCCGGACTTTTAACCGCGCCAATGCGCGCCCGCTTCGGCATCCAATCTCGCTTACAATATTATAATACGGAATTGTTAACTACAATTGTACAGCGCAGCGCCTCAATATTAAACGTTCCGATTTCCATGGAAGCTGCTATCGAAATTGCAGGAAGAAGCCGAGGAACACCACGTATTGCTAATGCGTTATTGCGTCGTGTTCGCGATTTTGCCCAAATCAAAGGGAACGGGAAAATTGATATTGAAATCTCCAAATTCGCCTTAAAAGCCTTGCATGTTGATGCTAACGGTTTGGATGAAATGGACAACAAAATCCTAACGACCATTATCGATAAATTCAAAGGCGGACCGGTAGGTTTGACTACTTTGGCGACTGCTGTTTCTGAAAGTGGCGAAACCATCGAAGAAGTATACGAACCGTTTTTAATTCAAGAAGGTTTCATCATTCGAACACCAAGAGGAAGAGAAGTAACCGAAAAAGCATACAAACATCTCGGTAAAATTCGCGGATTGAACCAAGGAGAATTGTTTTAAGAATGATTCAGAATAAGGAAAAATACACCCAAATGATAAAAGCCGAAGCCCAACGCCTCGGTTTTTTGTCTTGTGGAATTTCCAAAGCCGGTTTTTTGGAAGAAGAAGCGCCGCGTCTGGAGCGTTGGCTCAACAACAACATGCAGGGCGAAATGCACTACATGGAAAATCATTTCGACAAACGCTTGAATCCAACGTTGCTAGTTGATGATGCCAAAAGCGTGATTTCTCTACTGCTCAATTATTATCCTTCCGAAATTCAAAATCCCGAAAGCTATAAAATCTCCAAATACGCTTACGGAGAGGATTATCACTTTGTTATCAAAGATAAACTCAAAGATTTATTGCATTTCATTCAAGCTGAAATCGGTGAAGTTTCGGGTCGTGCTTTTGTAGATTCGGCACCGGTTTTAGACAAAGCCTGGGCGGCCAAAAGTGGTTTGGGCTGGATTGGTAAAAATGCGAATCTGTTGTCCAAACAAGTTGGTTCTTTCTTTTTTATTGCCGAATTGATTGTCGATTTGGATTTAGAATATGACGGTGTAACAACTGACCATTGCGGAAGTTGTACCGCCTGTCTGGACGCTTGCCCAACAGAAGCTATCGTAGCACCTTATGTCGTAGACGGCAGCAAATGCATTTCCTATTTCACCATTGAACTCAAAGACAATCTTCCGCAGGAAATGAAAGGTAAATTCGATGATTGGATGTTCGGATGCGACGTCTGTCAGGATGTTTGTCCGTGGAATCGTTTTTCCAAACCACATAATGAGCCGCTTTTCAATCCGAATCCGGAATTGCTTTCCTTTACCAAAAAAGACTGGAAAGAAATCACAGAGGAAACTTTTCGTAAAATCTTCAAAAATTCTGCGGTCAAACGAACCAAATTGACAGGATTATCACGAAATATCAACTTTCTGAAAGATTAAGGCTAAAAATTTCAATTATTCTGTTCACTCTTTTATCTTTGTGAGTTAGTAAACAAACAAACCATGCATAAAGACAGTAAAAGAAGAGAAGCCTTATTATACCATGCCAAGCCCACGCCGGGTAAAATTCAGGTAGTTCCCACTAAAAAATATGCTACCCAAAGAGATTTAGCCTTAGCCTATTCTCCGGGAGTTGCCGAGCCTTGTTTAGAAATTGAAAAAGACGTAGAAAACGTTTATAAATATACTGCCAAAGGAAATTTAGTTGCCGTAATCTCTAACGGTACAGCCGTTTTAGGATTAGGCGATATCGGTCCAGAAGCTTCCAAACCGGTAATGGAAGGAAAAGGACTTTTGTTCAATATTTTCGCTGACATCGATGTTTTTGACATCGAGGTAGATACCAAAGACGTCGATAAATTCATCGAAACCGTAAAAAATATTGCGCCAACTTTTGGAGGTATCAACTTAGAAGATATCAAAGCACCGGAATCTTTCGAAATCGAAAGACGTTTAATCGAAGAATTGAACATCCCGGTAATGCACGACGACCAACACGGAACAGCCATCATTTCAGCTGCAGCTTTATTGAATGCCGTTGAATTGGCGGAGAAGAAGATGAGCGAAGTAAAGGTTGTAGTATCCGGAGCTGGTTCAGCTGCTATCGCCTGTGCAAAATTGTACGTTTCGTTTGGGGTAAAAGCAGAAAATATCGTAATGTTCAACAGTAAAGGAGCTTTACGTAAAGATGATCCGAATATTTCCGAAATGCAACGTCAGTTCGCAACAGACAAACAGTACGATTCGTTAGCCGATGCCATGTTAGGTGCCGATGTTTTCATCGGACTTTCCTCAGGAGATATCGTTACGCCGGATATGCTAATAGGAATGGCCGCTAATCCAATTGTGTTTGCGATGGCGAATCCGCGTCCGGAAATCAATTACGATTTAGCGATTGCTACCCGAAAAGATATCATTATGGCGACCGGTCGTTCGGATCATCCTAATCAAGTGAACAATGTATTAGGGTTTCCGTTCATTTTTCGCGGTGCGTTAGATGTTCGTGCAACAAAAATCAACGAAGAAATGAAGAAGGCCGCGGTTGTAGCTTTAGCAAATTTGGCTAAAGAATCCGTGCCGGAACAAGTAAATATTGCATATGGAGAGACCAAATTAGCGTTTGGCCGCGATTATATCATTCCAAAACCGTTTGACCCGAGATTGATTGCAGAAGTGCCGCCAGCCGTTGCAAAAGCTGCGATGGAATCTGGTGTGGCTACAGCGCCAATTACCGATTGGGACAAATACCGTGAAGAATTAATGGAGCGAATGGGCTCGGACAATAAAATGGTGCGTTTGCTTCACAATCGTGCTAAAACGGATCCGAAGCGTATCATTTTCGCAGAAGCTGATCACTTAGATGTGTTGAAAGCTGCTCAGATTGTCAAAGAAGAAGGAATTGGGGAACCTATTTTATTAGGCGATATGGAAACCATTTTGGAACTGAAAGAAGAAATCGGTTTTGAAGACGACGTAGCCATTATCGACCCTAAAACAAAAATTGAAGAAGAACGCAGAAACCGTTTCGCAAACGCCTATTGGGAATCTCGCAGAAGAAGAGGAACCTCACTTTTAGACGCTCAAAAATGGATGCGTGAAAGAAATTATTTTGCGGCTATGATGGTCAACGAAGGAGAAGCCGATGCTTTGGTAACCGGTTATTCCAGAAGTTATCCTGCTGTTGTGAAACCGATGTTAGAGTTGATTCCAAAACAGCAAGGTGTTGATCGTATTGCAACCACCAATATGATGATGACCAAGCGCGGACCGATTTTCTTGGCTGATACGGCTATCAACCCAAATCCTACAGCGGATGATTTGGCAAAAATCGCTTTGATGACTGCTAAAACAGTACGCATGTTCGGTATGGAACCGGTTATAGCTATGGTTTCGTTTTCCAATTTTGGTTCGTCTTCAGATGAAAGCGCAACTAAAATCAGAAAAGCAGTATCGTTTTTACATGAAAATTATCCGGATTTAATTGTAGATGGAGAAATTCAAACCGATTTTGCTTTAAATCAGGAATTGTTGGCGAGCAAGTTTCCGTTTTCAAAATTAGCCAACCGTAAAGTAAATACCTTAGTGTTTCCGAATTTGGATGCGGCAAACATTACCTATAAAATGCTGAAAGAATTGAATAAAGTTATGTCTATCGGACCAATCATGTTGGGAATGGACAAACCGGTGCATATTTTTCAGTTAGGTGCCAGTGTGGAAGAAATGGTAAACATGGCCGCCGTAGCGGTTGTGGATGCGCAAGAAAAAGAGAAAAGGCTGAAACAACAAGCCGATAAAAAATAGTAAATAAGGAATCTTTTACCAGATATTTTAGAACTATATCGGTTCTGATAATCAGCGTAAAAGATTTTTCTTATTTTTGATTGACCAAATTGTACGTATGATAGCACACATTCAAGGAAGATTGGTAGAAAAAACACCAACCGAAGTAGTCATCGACTGCAACGGCATTGGGTATCAAATCAATATTTCTTTACATACATTTTCTTTGTTGCCGGAAGGTGAAAATTTAAAATTGTTTACGTTTCTTCAAATAAAGGAAGATGCGCATACACTATTTGGTTTTGTTGAAAAAGCAGAGCGCGAATTGTTCAAATTGCTGTTGTCGGTTTCCGGAGTTGGAGCCAGTACGGCGCGAACAATGTTGTCATCAATAGCGCCTCAGCAAATTATTCAGGCGATAGCTTCCGGAGATGTTGGTACCGTACAATCCATCAAAGGAATCGGAGCTAAAACCGCTCAGCGCATTATTTTAGATTTGAAAGATAAAGTGCTGAAAATTTACAATTTGGAAGATGTTTCCATGCCCCAAAGCAATACAAACAAAGATGAAGCGTTATCTGCATTGGAAGTTTTAGGATTTGTTCGTAAATCAGCCGAAAAAGTGGTTGATAAAATTGTGAAAGACAATCCGGATGCCACTGTGGAAACCATTATTAAACAAGCTTTAAAAAATTTATAGTCCTTGGGAACGCAATACTTTAAAGAACTATTTTCTGCAACAAAACTGGGTTTTGCTTTGGTGTTGTTGTTTTTTACGATATCAGCTCAGGCTCAGGTAGATGAAGAAGTCCAGGATTCGGTAAAAACCGGAGTCGATTTAGGGCAAATTGAATTAGCCAATCCTAAAAGTATAGTGGAAGCATATACGTATGATCCGGCTTCGAATCGCTACATTTATACCAAAACCTTCGACGGATTCAATATCAATTATCCAATTATTTTAACACCTGAAGAATACGAAGAATTGGTGTTAAGAGAATCGATGCGCGACTATTTTCAACAGAAATTGAGCGCGATGGACGGTAAAAAAGAAGGTGCGGAAGAAGCCAAAAAAGACTTATTACCAAGATATTATGTGAACTCTGGTTTCTTTGAGAGCATTTTCGGAAGTAATACGATTGATGTCAAGCCACAAGGATCTGTAGAAATGGATTTGGGAATCCGTTACACCAAACAGGACAATCCGTCTTTTTCACCCAGAAACCGAAGAACTTTGACGTTCGATTTCGATCAGCGTATCAGTATGAGTTTGCAAGGAAAAGTGGGAACTCGTTTAACAGTTAATGCGAATTACGACACCCAATCCACTTTTGCTTTCCAGAATCTTATCAAGTTAGAATACACTCCAACCGAAGACGACATCATCCGTAAAATTGAAGTAGGTAACGTAAGTTTACCTTTAAACAGTTCGTTAATTCGCGGAGCTCAGAGTTTGTTTGGGGTTAAGGCACAGTTTCAGTTTGGAAAAACAACGATTACCGGAGTTTTTTCGGAACAGAAATCACAAACCAAAACCGTTACAGCACAAGGTGGAGGAACTATTCAGGAGTTTGATTTCTTTGCTTTGGATTATGATGCTGACCGACACTTTTTCCTTTCGCAATATTTCCGAAACAAGTACGACGAATCGTTGCGCAATTACCCGTTAATCAACAGTCGTGTACAGATTACACGCATCGAAGTTTGGGTAACCAATAAGCAAAATCGTATCAATACCACTGAAAATAACCTGCGCAACATTATTGCGCTTCAAGATTTAGGGGAAGGTCAATTAACAAACAGTGCAGGAGCTGATATTACACTGCAAACAGTAGGAGTTCACGACCAAGGTATTGCTGGTTTCTTTAACGGGACAGCTTTTAATACGCCGTCAAACAATGCAAACAACTTGTTAGACCCTTCTATGATTGGAACTGGTGGATTGTTGAATTCAGGAATTCGCGATGTGGCAACAGCCGGAAACGGATTTAATGCCCCACTAACAGTAACAGAAGGTAGAGATTATGCTAAATTGGAGAATGCCCGAAAACTATCTCCAAACGAGTTTACTTACCATCCGCAATTGGGATATGTGTCCTTAACGCAACGTTTAGCGAATGACGAAGTATTAGCTGTAGCGTATCAGTATACCATCGGAGATGAGATTTATCAGGTGGGAGAATTCGGAACAGACGGTGTGGAAGCTACTCAGGTTAACGGAGGATTGCCTAACACGCAAAGTTTGGTGCTGAAGATGTTAAAAAGCAGCCTGAACAATATTCAGGAACCGGTTTGGAATTTGATGATGAAGAACATTTATCAGATTCCAGGTGCGTTTCAGCTTTCTCAGGAAGATTTCCGCATGAACATCATGTACACGGATCCTTCGCCGTTAAACTATATTCGTCCATATCAGGATGCTTCAGGGAGCATTCCGTTGCAATTACCAGCTGATGTTGCTGAAACCCCATTGCTAAAAGTCTTGAATTTAGACCGATTGAATTATACCAACGATCCACAAGATGGCGGTGACGGATTTTTTGATTTCGTTCCGGGTATGACCGTTGATACGCAAAACGGGAGAATCATTTTTACTACTGTTGAGCCCTTCGGAAATCATTTATTTAACAAATTACGTAATCCAGCCAATCCAGCCGAAAACTATGACGGTGATCCAAACAGTTTGGCCGATTATAACCAGAATCAGAAAAAATATGTATACCGCAGCTTGTATGCGAAAACACAGGCTTTGGCTTTACAGGAAAGCGATAAAAATAAGTTCCAGTTCAAGGGACGTTTTAAATCTACCGGTGGAGATGGAATTTCTATCGGAGCGTTTAATGTACCGCAAGGTTCGGTTGTCGTAACTGCCGGAGGTCGCGTTTTAATTGAAGGTGTTGATTATACAGTAGATTACCAACGAGGCCGTGTTCAAATTTTAGATCCATCGTTACAAAACTCTAGTACACCAATTGAAGTTTCTTTGGAAAACAATGCCGTATTCGGACAGCAAACCCGTCGTTTCTTTGGGGTGAATGTGGAACATAAATTCAATGAAAAATTCTTAATTGGAGGTACTTTATTGCGAATGTCGGAACGTCCGTTTACACAAAAATCAAATTACGGACAAGAATCCGTAAATAATACGATTTTCGGGGTTAACGGGAACTTTTCAACCGAGGTACCTTTATTTACAAGATTAGTGAACAAGCTACCAAATCTGGATACTGATGTGCCTTCCAATTTATCTGTTCGAGGTGAGTTTGCTTACTTAATGCCTGGAGCTTCCAAAGCAGATCAGTTTAACGGTGAAGCAACCGTTTATATTGATGATTTCGAAGGCTCACAAACAACCATCGATATGCGAACGCCGCAAGCTTGGGCTTTGGCGAGTACTCCAAGAGGCTTTGGCGGAGAAATTGCCGAAGACGATTTGTCTTATGGCTACAGACGTTCGAAACTATCCTGGTATACTATTGATCCAATTTTTTACGTAGATTCTCAACGGCCTGACGGTATTTCAGAAGCTGATTTGCGAACCAACCGAGTGCGAAGAATTTATAGCGAAGAATTATATCCCAACACCGATATTGTTCAAGGACAATCAACAGTGGTAAGTACGTTGGATTTAACGTATTATCCACAAGAGCGAGGACCTTACAATTTTGACCCGAATTTTGCCGCATCTGGGAGTTTTGCCAGTCCGCAAACCAACTGGGGAGGAATTATGCGTTCCATTACTTCAACTAACTTTGAGCAATCCAATGTGGAGTATGTGCAGTTTTGGTTGATGGATCCATTTTACGGACAAAATCCTGGAGACTCTACTCCAATTAATAATACCGGTAAATTAGTCCTGAACTTAGGAGAAATGTCTGAAGATGTTTTGAAAGACGGACGTAAGTTCTACGAAAATGGTATGCCTGAGGCAGGTTCAACGGTTCCGACTTATACCTCCAACTGGGGTAAAATTCCGGCTTCACAATCGTTAATTTACGCATTTGATGCCAACGAAGGGAATCGAGCAGTTCAAGATTTAGGATTTAACGGGTTGAATGATACTGAAGAAGCAGTTAAACACCCTGCCTACGCTGGTTTTAATGACCCAGCTGCTGATAATTATGTATATTATCTCACTGCTACAGGTGATGTATTGCAACGATATAGAAACTACAATGGAACAGAAGGAAACTCACCAGTAGGGCTTTCAGATACTAATAGAGGATCAACCACTTTTCCGGATGTAGAAGATATCAATCGTGACAACACCATGAACACGATTGATGCGTATTACAAATTTGAAATTCCGATTGAACCCAATCCGGTAGTTGGCCAGAATTATGTAGCCGATATCCGAGTGAATGATAACGTGTCGATTTCAAACGGTTCCACTAAAGTAAAATGGGTATTGTACAAAGTGCCAATTTTGGAAGCCTCATCTGCTAATGTGGAAGGTGCGATTTCCGATTTCCGTTCCATCCGTTTCATGCGTATGTTCTTGACCGGATTTCAAGACGAAGTTACCTTGCGTTTTGGAGCTTTAGATTTAGTGCGTGGCGAATGGAGACGTTATTTAAGTTCTCTGGATTACACCGATGCTGATGTAACTGATGACAATACTGGTTTTGATATTACATCCTTAAGTATACAGGAGAATGCAAGCCGTTCACCTATCCCGTATGTGACGCCGCCTGGAGTGCAACGCGAACAATTAAACAATAACAACTCGATAATTGACCAAAACGAACAGGCATTATCGCTTCGTGTGTATAAAAAGGATGCAACACTGCCGGATTTAGGAGGTTTAGAAGCTAAAGATTCCCGAGCAGCCTTTAAAAACGTTAGCGTAGATATGCGCCAGTTTAAAAAAATGCGTATGTTTTTGCATGCAGAAGCACTAGAGGCTGATGCAGTTGGAGACCGTTTGGAAAATGATGAGATGGTTGCGTTTTTACGATTCGGTAACGATTTTACAGAAAACTTTTATGAAGTCGAAATTCCGTTAAAAGTTACTGATTTTTCTGCCCGAAGCTCTGAAGATATTTGGCCATCAGAAAATGAGATTGAGTTACCTCTAGAACTTTTGACTAAGTTGAAAATTATGGCATTGCAAAATACTTTGCCGCCAGACAGTGATATTAACGATGGTATTCAATATGCTAATGAGGCGTTTTTAGGATCGTCGGCTAATAAATTGACTTTAGGGATTAAAGGGAATCCGAACTTTGGTTTGGTACGAACACTTATGGTTGGAGTTCGTAATAAAAATTCGACGGAGCCGATTCGAGGAGAAGTTTGGTTCAATGAATTGCGTATGTCTGAGATGGACAACAAAGGTGGTTGGGCAGCTGTAGCCAATATGGATACTAATTTCGCTGACTTTGCCAATGTTTCCGCGACAACCAGAAAATCAACTATCGGTTTTGGTTCACTGGAGCAAGGACCAAATGAAAGAAGTCGTGAAGATGTGTTTCAGTATGATATTGTAACCAATATTAATTTAGGAAAATTACTTCCGAAGAAATGGGGCATCAATGTGCCGTTCAATTATGCGGTTGGGGAAGAAGTAATTACGCCAAAATTCGATCCGTATTATCAGGATATTGAATTGCAACAGATTTTAGATATTACTCAAGATCAGGCGGAGAAAGACAATATTGAAAATCGTGCAATAGATTATACTAAACGCACCAGTATCAACTTTATTGGAGTAAAAAAAGAACGCGCACCGGAACAAAAACAGCGTGTTTACGATCCTGAAAACTTAACGCTTTCGTACTCGTTTAACGAAATGCAACACCATGATTTTGAAATTGAAGACTTAGTAGATCAACAGGCGCGAAGCTCCGTAGATTACGCTTTTACCTTCAAACCGAAATCTATTGAACCGCTTAAGAAAAATAAATTTTTAAGCAAGAGCAGTTACTGGAAGTTACTACAAGATTTCAATTTCAATTATCTGCCAACGAATATCTCTTTTTCGTCAACGATTTTGCGTCAGTATAACCGTCAGAAGTTCCGTCAGGTGGATGTGGAAGGTATTGGGTTGTCACCATTGTACCGTAGAAATTATTTCTTCAATTATCAATATGGCATCAATTACAACTTGACAAAATCGCTTCGTTTCAACTATAATGTGGCGACCAACAATATTGTCCGCAATTATTTCGATGAAAATAATCAACCAATTGACGAATTGACGATTTGGGACGATTATTTTAACATCGGAGAAGCCAACCAGCACAACCAGCAAATTGTCGTGAATTATGACTTGCCGATTAATAAAATTCCGGCGTTGAGTTTTATCAAGTCGACTTATAGTTATACGAGTGATTACAACTGGCAGCGTTCCACCGATGCGATGGCGACCATTGAGGAAGCAGGTACTATTTACCAGTTAGGAAATACGATTCAAAATGCTAATTCGCACAAGTTGAATGCAAATTTAACGATGGATACGTTCTACAAATACATCGGACTGACAGCGAAAAAAACGATTAAAAATAAACCGGCGGCCAAAACTCCTGCTCCAAAACCAGGACAAAAAATTGCGGCTAAACCGACAGCGACACAAACTACAGACCGAAGCTTGTTGTCACAACGTTTAATTGGAATTGCGACAAGTATTAAAAACATTCAGGTGAATTATACCGAAAACAACGGTACGGTTTTACCGGGTTATTTACCAAGAGTTGGTTTCTTGGGAACGACTAAGCCTACATTCGGATTTATCGTGGGTAGTCAGGAAGATGTGCGTTATGAAGCAGCTAAAAATGGTTGGTTAACGAATTATCCACAATTCAATCAGAATTTCACGCAGGTTAAGAATAAGATTTTGGATGTAACCGCTCAGATGGAAATCGTTCCGGATTTGAAAATCGATTTGACCGCCAACAGAACAATGTCTGAAAATTATTCGGAACAATACGATGTTACCGACGGAATGTACAATTCCCGTTCGCCATACGATTTCGGGAACTATTCGATTTCGACTATCATGATTAAAACCGCTTTCGGGCAAAGTGATGAAAAAATGTCGGAAGCGTTTAATGATTTCCGTGAAAACCGTTTGGTGATCGCCAACCGTTTAGCTACAAGTCGCGGTATCGACTTGAACAACCCAGCCAACGTTGATGCAGAAGGTTATCCAATCGGATATGGAAAAAACAGCCAGCAAGTACTATTGCCAGCGTTCTTGGCGGCTTATACCGGTTCAGATGCTTCATCAGTTAAAACGGGTGCTTTCCGAGATATTCCACTTCCAAACTGGGTAATTAAATATACTGGGCTGATGCGTTTTCAGTGGTTTAAAGATAAATTCAAACGTTTCTCGTTACAACACGGCTATCGTTCATCGTATACTTTGAATTCGTTCCGTTCCAACTTCCAATACACGGGTGAAATTGATAATTTTGATGCTGGTGGAAATTACCAGGCCAAAACCTTAATTTCTAATGTAAACTTGGTGGAACAGTTCAATCCGTTGATTCGTGTGGATTTTGAAATGAAGAATTCCTTAAAAATTTTAGCGGAAATGAAACGCGATCGAGCGTTATCCTTAAGTTTCGACAACAACTTGTTAACCGAAGTAAGAGGAAACGAATATATTGTCGGATTAGGATACCGTGTGAAAGACTTGACATTCAATTCCACTTTGGCGGACAACCCAACCGGAGTTATAAAAAGTGACCTGAATCTGAAAGCCGATTTGTCCTTCCGCGATAGCAAAACTATTGTTCGCTATTTGGATTACAACAACAACCAATTAGGTGGCGGACAGAATTTATGGTCGATTAAATTTACAGCAGATTATTCGTTCAGCAAGAATTTGACCGCGATTTTCTATTACGATCATACCTTTACTAAAGCGGTGATTTCTACGTCGTATCCGATAACTAATATTCGTTCCGGATTCACGTTGCGATACAACTTTGGAAATTAATTCATAATGCTTTTTTAGTTACACCGAATAAAGTACATTTGCGAAATAAATTATAACACAATGAATATACCAGCGAATTTAAAGTACACAAAAGACCATGAATGGGTTAGCCTTGACGGCGATATTGCAACAGTAGGAATTACTGATTTTGCTCAGAAAGAATTAGGAGATATTGTTTACGTTGAAGTGGAAACTTTAGATCAAACTTTAGCTAAAGATGAGGTTTTCGGAACAGTTGAAGCGGTGAAAACAGTTTCGGATTTGTTCTTGCCTTTGTCAGGAGAAATCATTGAATTCAACGAAGAGTTAGAAGTAACTCCGGAAGCCGTAAATTCAGATGCTTACGGAAAAGGCTGGATGGTAAAAGTGAGAATTTCTGACGAATCAGAAGTAGCATCATTGTTGTCAGCAGACGATTACAAAGCGTTGATTGGAGCCTAAAAACTATTTTTTTGCGGCTTCCTTCTGGACTTTGGCAATTGCGATTGTCTGTTTGGTAAGTACATCATCCATTCCGAGTGTTTCGATTCCGGGGAAAGACAAAATGGTACACGGACTATTTTATTTCGTATTCAGTATTTTGTGGTTTGTTTTTTTAAGCAAACGTTTTCCTTTGAAAAGTTTCGGTCAAAAAGCAATTTCAGTTTTTGTGATGACTTTGGTTTACGGAGGTTTGGTTGAACTGATGCAAGATTTTTTCACCACAACCCGAAAAGCCGATTTGCTGGATGTTTTGGCAAATCTTTCCGGAAGTATTGTAGCAATATTTGTATTGAGAATCGTTACAATTCGAACAAAGTAAGTAAGAAACCGTAAAAAAGAACAATAATTATCCCACGCTTTGTGGGATTTTTTTATTTTTATCGCATGGAAATCAGACAGTATTTAGATTCAACCTATTTGAAGAAACCTAAACAAGCCGGTTTAACTAAAGCGGAAAATTTGGAAGTAGTCAAAGGTTTTATTCAGGAAGCGATTGATGAGAAATTCAAACTCATCATGATTCGTCAGAATATGGTCGCTCTTGCAAAGGAAATGATTCTTGCGCAACAATCGAAAGTTACTGTTGGAACCGTAATTGATTTTCCGGAAGGTAATGGTTCAGTCGTAGATAAGCTTTCTGAAGCCAAAAAAGCCATTCGCGATGGAGCCGATGATTTAGATTTTGTTATCGACTACGAAGCTTTCAAAAGCGGAGAGCTTGATTTGGTGAAACAACAGGTTTTAGAATGTACGAAACTCGGTTTACTACATCATAAAATCGTAAAATGGATTATTGAAGTAGCGGCGTTGAACGACCATCAAATTGTACAATTGACGGCTTTGATTAAAAATGTGGTTGTGGCGAATTTTAAAGAAGACTGCTATGATTCGGTTTTCGTAAAATCGTCAACCGGTTTTTATCAGACAAAAGATAATTTACCCAATGGTGCTACATTTCCCGCAGTTAAATTGATGTTGGAAAATTCTTGTCCGTTGCCAGTAAAAGCAGCTGGTGGCGTGCGAACGTATGAAGAAGCTGTTCAGATGATTCAATTAGGTGTGAAACGCATTGGGACATCATCGGCCAAAGCCATAGTTTCGGGGCAAATTTCAAATAATGCTTATTAATTTTTTCTTTTAGATGAATACTTTTTTTAAAATAGCTTTTGTGGTTTTGGGATTTCAACTGATGTATGCGCAGACTTCAAAAGAACAATTTCCGGTTTTTCAGGAATGTCAAACGGCTGGTTTAGAACAGGAAGCGTGTTTTTACAATACGCTGCAAAATTTTGTGTATTCCAATTTTAAAGTGCCACAATCGGTTGCGGATAAGAATTACAAAGGAACTGTGATTTCGCTTTTCGAAGTCGATACGTTAGGAACGTTCAAAGTTTTGTATACCGATGCGGCTTATCCAGAGTTAAAAGAAGAAACCGAAAGAGTATTTGCCCAATTACCAAAAGTGCAACCGGCTCAATTTTCAGGAAAACCGACGTATGCAAAATATACGATTAAAATAGCGATTCCTTTAGTGAAGCCAACGCCCTATTTAACGGAAGCTGAAAAAGTAGCCCAATTAGAAGCAGAAAAACAAACCAAAAACAATACAATTGATCCCAACGCTGAACACAAAGAGTTTGATGGGATAACCTATAAAAAATTCGACAATCCGCAGTTTAAGAGCTATTTGAATTTGCCGTTTACTCACAACAATTACGGGAAGTTTGATGCGGCAATGAATATGGTCGGAACCAATAATCACACGGCTTCCAAACCGTATTCGTATGCAGAAGTAACCAAGTATTACGATTTAAAAGGCGATTACGAAAAGAATTTAAGAACGACAGATTCGTGGTGGGGAAGAAAGCTTTGGAATGAAAATTTAGTTGCCATACAAGGCGAAAAATATTGGTTTACCATGAACCCGATTTTCGATTTGCGCATGGGGAAAGATACCGAAAGTAAACAAGCAGATTATACTTTCGTTAACACGCGCGGAATTCAGATTCAAGGAGGTTTAGGCAAAGAATTGTATTTTTCAACTTCGATTTTTGAAAGCCAAGGTCGTTTTGCGGATTATTTCAACAATTATGCGATTTCGATGGCTCCGGCTGGAGGAAATCCGGCAATTATTCCGGGGATTGGAATTGCCAAAGAATTTAAAACCGATGCTTTTGATTTTCCGTCTGCGGAAGCGAATATTACCTATGTTCCGAATGACATGATTAACCTGCAGTTGGGTTACGGAAGAAACTTCTTGGGAGATGGTTATAGATCTTTATTGACTAGTGACGCGGCGAGTCCATATCCATTCTTCAAAATCAATACGACTTTTTGGAAAATTAAATACACCAACACGTATATGTGGCTGAAAGATGTACGTCCGGAAGTAACCGTTGATAGAACTTACGCGACCAAATACATGGCGAACCACTATCTGAGCTGGAATGTGACCAAACGTTGGAATATGGGCTTCTTCGAATCGGTAATCTGGACGAACACCAACGATAGAGGTTTCGATTTGAATTTTGTAAACCCAATCATTTTCTATCGTTCGGTTGAGTTTTCATCGTCATCCCGTAGCGGAAATGCTACTTTAGGATTAACGTCTAAATACAAATGGAACAGCAAAGTCAATTTGTACGGTCAGTTTTTGTTGGATGAATTCTCTCTAGGCGATATGAAAGGCGGTCAGCAAAGTTGGAAAAACAAATTCGGTTACCAGTTGGGAGCAAAATATTATGATGCTTTTTCGGTAAAGAATCTGATGCTTCAAATGGAGTACAACCATGTACGTCCGTATGTGTATTCACACAGCAATATTTTAACGAATTACGGTCACAACAACCAAAGTATGGGGCACTTGTGGGGCGGAAATTTCAGAGAAGTAGTGGCGATTGCACGTTATTATAAAAATCGTTGGTTCGGAGATGCGAAATTGGTGTATGGTATCAAAGGTTTTGATTATGAAAATGCTGGCGCCGGAACCAACTACGGAGGCAATATTTACCGTGATTATGAAGATGAGCGTTATGCAGATACGGGTGTGACCATCGGACAAGGAAATAAAACCAACATCATGATGGCTGATTTGCAGTTAGGCTATACGGTAAACCCAACGATGAACCTGAAAGTATTTGGGAATTTTATCTACCGAAACTTTAGTCCGTCGGCTGATACGGCAACGACTTTTAAATCCGATACAACTTGGTTTTCAATAGGGTTGCGTTCCGATTTGTTTAACTGGTATTACGATTTTTAATTGATTTATAAGATTTTTTGTAACTTTAATCAACCATAAAATTATAAAGTATGAAAATTTTAAAAGGAATTTTATTATTTGTTGTGGGTGTTATCGCCTTATTTCTAATTGCAGGTTTATTTGTAGCAAAAGATTATGCTGTCGAAAAAGAAGTGACAATCAACAAACCGGAAGCAGAAGTTTTCAGTTATGTAAAACATTTGAAAAACCAAGACAATTTCAGCGTTTGGAATAAAATGGATCCGAATTCCAAAAAAGATTATAAAGGAACTGATGGTCAGGTTGGTTTTATCGCCGCTTGGGACAGTGAAAATCCACAAGTTGGAAAAGGAGAGCAAGAGATTGTAAATATTGTTGATAACGAACGCATTGATATCAAATTGCGCTTTAAAGAACCTTTTGAAGCTGAAGATGATGCTTATTTCGTTACGGAAGCTGTTGATTCTACACATACTAAAGTGAAATGGGGTTTCAAAGGACATATGGATTATCCTTCGAATCTAATGTTGTTGGCTTACGATATGGAAAAGGAATTGGGTGGTGCTTTGCAAACCGGTTTAGAGGATTTGAAAAAAGTATTGGAACAATAAATGAAGAAGGCCAGCTGTTAAAGTTGGCCTTTTTTGTTAAACTTCGGTATAAAGGTTTATTTTGAACAACTCGTTTGGAATAAATCTTTTTTTTTGAAGTATATTTGCAGGCATTTAAGATTAAAATACACCAAATTGGATACTTCGGGTAAATCCTTTTCAATACACAACCTTTTTTTGGATTTTAAAGAAATCACAAAAGCCGGATTGGCGGTTAGTGTGGTGTTTTCTTCCATTGTCGGGTATTTGCTGGGATTTTCTGAAGCGCACCCGTTTAGCTGGTCGGTTTTTATCTTGCTTGGCGTTGGTGGTTATTGTATGGTTGGTGCGTCCAATGTATTCAATCAAATCATCGAAAAAGATTTAGATGCTTTAATGGATCGAACCAAAAATCGTCCGTTACCTTCCGGTAGAATTTCCAAACAAAATGCCTTTGTTTTAGGAGTGGTTTTAACTGTAATCGGATTGGCTATTCTGTATGCGATTAATCCGAAAACAGCGATGTTTGGCGCGATTTCCATCTTTTTATATACCAGTGTTTATACACCTTTGAAAACCATGACGCCGTTATCGGTTTTTGTTGGTGCATTTCCGGGAGCGATTCCATTTATGTTAGGATGGGTTGCTGCCACAAATAATTTCGGAATTGAGGCGGGTACGCTTTTCTTGATTCAGTTTTTCTGGCAATTCCCGCATTTTTGGGCGATTGGCTGGTTTTTGTATAAAGATTATGAGAAGGCTGGTTTTTTTATGCTTCCGACAGGGAAACAAGATAAGAAAACCGCTTTGCAGACCATATTGTATACCGTTTGGTTGATTATTGCATCGTTATTGCCTTTGACCGGTTTTACAGGAGCTTTGCGCTTGAGTTGGATTGCCGCTATTTTTGTGTTAGGACTTGGGCTTTGGATGTTGTTTTTCGCAGTTAAGCTCTATAAAGAAATGGATGAAAAAGCAGCTAAGAAATTGATGTTGGTGAGTGTTGCCTACATTTCGTTGTTGCAATTAGTATATGTCGTTGATAAATTTTTACAATAATTATGGAAATGTTATCGGTTCAGGAAGAGAAAGAGAGAAAAGCGAAATCGTATAAAATGCTGTTATGGTTCGCCATGATTAGTATTGTGATGGTTTTTGCCGGATTAACTAGTGCTTTTGTAATCAGTAAATCGCGTCCGGATTGGGTTAGTGATTTAATTGTACCAAATGCCTTTGTTGTCAGTACTGTTGTTCTTTTGGTGAGCAGTGTTACATTCCATTTGGCCAAATTGTCAATTAGAAAAGACGATAGAAGCAAAACAACTTTGTTTCTTTTAATAACATTGGCGCTTGCAATCGTTTTTATTGTATGTCAATTCAAAGGGTTCAATGAACTTTTTGCCAACGGATTTGTGCCGACAGGAAGCACGGGAACTATCACCGTTTCTTTCTTGTATGCTTTCGTAATCATGCATATTGCGCATTTGGTTGGAGGGACAATTGCGCTTTTAATCATAATTTATAATCATTTTAAACAAAAATACAATTCCACTCAAACCCTTGGTATAGAGCTAGGTGCGATGTTTTGGCACTTTCTTGATTTTTTGTGGGTATATTTGTTTTTATTTTTCTATTTCTACAAATAGAAAAAAAATGTAAATTTGGGAACTTTTTAACAAATAACTAAACAATGGGAGCGACAGTTAATACAACAGCTACTAATGGAAAAACTTGGGATGGCGGAAATGAGCCAATGGGAGCAAGTTACGGTAAAATGATGATGTGGTTTTTCATCGTATCAGATGCCTTGACTTTTTCCGGATTCATTGCTGCGTATGGTTTTTCAAGATTTAAATTCATCGAAACTTGGCCAATCGCCGACGAAGTGTTTACCCACTTCCCGTTCTTACACGGTGTTGATGCGCCAATGTATTACGTTGCTTTGATGACGTTCATCCTTATCTTCTCGTCTGTAACTATGGTATTGGCGGTAGATGCGGGGCATAAATTACAAAAACAAAAAGTGGCCGTTTATATGGCGCTAACCATTTTAGGTGGTATCATTTTCGTTGGATCTCAGGCTTGGGAGTGGAAAAACTTCATCCAGGGTTCTCACGGAGCGGTTGAAACAAAAGGAGGTTCTATTCTTCAGTTTGTGGATCGTGAAGGAAAACGTGTTGCCTTGGCTGATTTTGCAAAACACTTGCCAAAAGAAAGAGAGCAGTTAGAGCGTAACGACGGAACTTGGTTTATGAGCGAGTCTACTTTGTCTACATATTCTGTAGAAGAAGTAGTGGAAGGTTTCAAAGCCAATCCTGATATTTTAGTAAGAACAGAGTACATTACTAAAGATAAAAAGAAAACTGTTTTGAATAGAGAGCAGTCATTAGAGCGTTTGAAAGAAGCGACTTTGGTGGTTGAAGGAGCAAACTTGATTCACAACGAATACGGACATAAATTGTTTGCTAATTTCTTCTTCTTTATTACAGGTTTCCACGGATTCCACGTATTCTCTGGTATTATCATCAACATTATCATTTTCTTGAATGTAATTGTTGGGACGTACGAGAAAAGAAGAAGTTATGAAATGGTTGAAAAAGTTGGATTGTACTGGCACTTCGTAGATTTAGTATGGGTGTTTGTATTTACATTCTTCTATTTAGTATAATTTACAAAAGATTTTTATCATGGGACATTCACACGAATCTAATACAAAAAGAATCTGGGGCGTATTTGCTTTCTTATCTTTGGTTACAATTGTAGAGGTAGCTTTAGGTATTGTTAAACCTCATTCTTTATACATGACAAATCTTTTGTCAATGAATTTATTGAACTGGATTTTCATCATTTTAACGGTTGTTAAGGCGTACTACATTATGTGGGCTTTTATGCACTTAGAAGGTGAAAAAAGCAGTTTGAGATGGGCTATTGTTGGGCCGCTGGTATTTCTAATTCTTTATTTAGTATTCATTTTGTTAGTGGAGGCTGATTATGTATATGAAGTTTTCAATACATCACACTACAAGTGGATATTTTAATAGCATATTAACGAATTAAAAGGTACGCTTTGCGTACCTTTTTTTATTTTTGTACTCGAATAAAGATTGTATCATGAAAAAGTATTTGGTTTTAACCGTTCTTTTCGCATTGCCGATTTGTGCGTATCTTTTTTTTGCTTCCGGAGTTAACAGTTTTGTGAAATTACCGGTTGTTACGCCAAACATTCCTGAGCTGCCTTCCTGGAAAAGTCTGGAAGGGAAAGAAGTAAAACTTCAAGAAAAAATCACAGTATTAGGTTTTCCGGGTGAAGATTTTGTGGTTGAAAAAAGCAATCAGTTTAACCTACAACAAAAGATTTACGATAAAAACAAAGGCTTTCAAGATTTTCAGGTCGTAATGGTGTTGCCGATAGGAATGGAAGCTACTGCTAAAACAATTGAATCAGAATTGGCAAGAATCTCCGATATGTCGACTTGGCATTTTGTGTTTGCTAAGCCTGAAGAAATTAAAACCTACTATTCACAGTTAAAATTGGTGGGTCAGTTAAATGATAAAGTGGCGACAACCAATGTATTTATCATCGACAAAGACAGAAATCTTCGTGGGCGAAAAGGCAAAAACAAAAAAGGAGAACAAGAGTACAAAGAAGGATATAATACCATATCAGCAGCCGATTTGCACAACGAAATGGCAGATGATGTGAAAGTAATTTTAGCCGAATACCGTTTGGCTCTTAAACGAAACAA
>NZ_JALDYN010000057.1:0-4102 GCF_032153895.1 Flavobacterium sp. | reverse complement strand
CGCCCGGAACATCCGTGAAGCTCATGCCTAAATCCAAGCCGGAGCTTAAATCTTCGCTCATCACACCACTGGCTGAACCTGTCGCACCGTGGGCTGCTCCGTCATAAACGCCGGTATAACCATTAACTACAATCATTGCATTGGCTTTACTGATATCGATGTTGACAGAACCACTATCGTCGTTGTAATTCGTACCGCCACTGAAAGTCCAATTGGCTACGCCGCCCGGAACATCCGTGAAGCTCATGCCTAAATCCAAGCCGGAGCTTAAATCTTCACTCATCACGCCACTAGCTGAACCTGTTGCGCCGTGGGCTAATCCGTCATAAACTCCCGAGTAACCGTTCACCACGATGGTGGCATTAGCTTTATTAACTACTAAATTAGCCGGATTACTAGTAGCTGGCGGTGAGCAAGTTCCGGAAACTATTACTCTGTATTTATATCCATTCATACTTGCCGATGGAGTTACTATCTCTAAAGTAGCTTCGCTTGCGTCGGTATTAGCATAAATTCCTGTTAAACTCAAATTAGTAAATGAACTTCCCGTTCCAGTTGCATCTACTTGCCATTGATATGTAAAAGGTCCCGTTCCGGATGCTACTACTGAGAATCCTGTATTGGCACCATAAGTTATTGTTGCGTTTTGCGGATGCGTAGTCACACCTACAATCTGGTTAACAGTACCTGAAACCGAAACATTAATACCATCGGCAACTAAAAATCCAGCTCCAGAAATATTTATATTCTGAGATGAAAGGCTTCCGACAGGTGAATTGGTTTTAATCCTTACCCAAACTGTACCGTTTACTGCACCTAAAGCATTAGTTGGTAAAGTAACACTTCCTGAACCTTGAAAACCAGCAATTGCAGAAGTAACTGAAACTTCAAAATTTGCTGAGGGAGCAATTACAACCGTTGAACTAGGAGTCAAGCCTTCTCCACTAACAATAAAAAATTGAGCTGAACTCGGTGCATTATTACAAGTAACAAAACCAGAAAGTGAAGACACATTCCTACCTAAAACAGCCCCATTAAAAACAAAACTATTAACACTAAAAGTTCCATTACTACTGTTGGCATCAAATCCATAAAGTCTAAACTCGGTTGCAGTTGTTTTATTTTGAAACTGACTTGCTGATAAAGAGATTGTTTCACCGTTATCATCTGGATTGCCTATGTCTGTTACAAAATTATTTCCATTTGCATTGGATCTGAATTCAAAATTATCTGGACCAGACCCTGAGGCTTGTGCCGTATAAACAAAATTAGAGAATCGAATATGGTAACCAGGGTTTGGCGTTAAAATAAAGTAAAAATAGTCTGATGTATTTAAGGAGCCACTAGTTGTCCAATTATCAGCACTATACCTGTCTGTAGCATTTGCACCATTTATACCGCTACCTCTACCAATACCCGAAACCGTTATGAATGAACTTACAATCTGCCCAGCTGTATATGGATTTGCCGTATTTGGGTTGCTACCAGTAATCGGGTTAGACCATAACTGTATGGCATCCGTAAAAATTGTCTGTGCAGTAAACCCAGATGATTGCCCGGTTGCAGTCAAAGTAAATGTGACCCCAAGATGGTTGAGTTTGACTAAAAACTGGTTGTTATAAATATTTCCAAATTCATCAGCTACAGCAACCATATCGTGCGGTAATAAACACGTGGAAGGTACCGGATCTTCATGAAAATCTAACGAGACCGTTTCACCCGGTTGCCATCCCGTTCCTGTAATCACAACATATTCACCAGGTTGATAATCTGGCTTATCCGTTTCAATTGTTGGTCCAGTTGGCTCAGGTTCTGGCTCAGGATCTTGTCCAAATGAGAACGAACTAAACAAAACTAAAGATATTAAAATAACTGTATTCCAATATCTAACCTTAACAGTAGTTATCGACTTCATACTTTACAAGGTATTGGTTATTATTACTATGAAATATGTTATTCCTCCATTTATGACTTAGCAGAAAATAGCATTTCCATCAGCCTGATGAAGAAGTAATATTTGTATTGAAATGTGATTTTGGAATGGTTTAAATGAAGTGGTAGCTCTAAACCATCATCAAATTTAAAATTAACATTTGGCTTAACTTAATTTTAATAAGTGATTTTCGATAAAAGGAATAAAAAAAGCCGCGTAAAGCAGCTTTAGTGTTTTAAAACATCAATCCTGAAGTATTCCATTGATTTTCAGATAAATAATTCAATTTCCCTTTTCTAACTTCCAAAGGACAATCAAAGTTATTGGTGTAAAGTGCTCCGGTTCCTAAACCTTGGGGCATCGGGTTTTGTAACGTAAAAGTCCATTGCGCAATGGCATTTAGACCGATGTTGGATTCCAAAGCAGAGGTAATCCACCAACCGATTTTGTATTTTTCGGCTAAAGTAATCCATTCTTGAGAACCTTTGAAACCGCCAACCAAACTTGGTTTTAGAATAATATATTGTGGTTTAATGGTTTGCAGCAATCGTTCTTTCTCTTCATAAGTGAAGATCCCGATTAATTCTTCGTCTAGAGCGATTGGAAAGGGAGTTTTTTGACACAATTCTGCCATTTCAGACCAATTTCCGGCTTTTATGGGTTGTTCGATACTATGAAGTTTGAATTCAGATAATTTTCTGAGTTTTGACAATGCTTCTTTAGGTGAAAAAGCTCCATTCGCATCGACACGGATTTCGATAGTTTTTTCGTCGAAATGAGTTCGGATGGATTGCAATAAATCGAGTTCTTGCAGAAAATCAATCGCGCCTATTTTTAATTTGATGCAATTGAAACCCGAAGCTAATTTTTCTTCGATTTGGGTTTTCATAAACGCTTCGTCTCCCATCCAAACTAGGCCGTTAATGGGAATACTTTGTTTACCTAAAGTGAATTCTGAAGGAAACAATTCAAATGGGTTTTCACCTTCTAACGATAAGAAAGCCTGTTCAACTCCAAACTGAATGGACGGAAATTCCAGTAAAGCTTTCCAAAGAAAATCTTTTCCTAAATGAATGTTATCACAAGTCCATTTTAGTTTTTTCTCGTAATCAGGGCGGTCGTCAATGCTTAAGGTTCGTAAAATGCCGCACTCGCCTATTCCTTTTTTGCCGTTTTGCTCTAAAAGAATAAACCAGGTTTCTTTTTCGGTCAAAATCCCGCGAGAAGTACCGGACGGCCGTTTGAAATTGAGAATATATTTTTTATAACTGGCTTTTATCATAACTTACTGACACAAAAGTGGCTGCTCTCCTAGCCCCGATTGAAGCGATATCCTTTTCGGTGGCTGAGGCTCTCGAAGTCACCGAAAAGATTTAGCGGAAAGCGGGAACATGGTTAACAAAAACACACTGCCTATTAGCTCCTAAAACTATAAATCAATTGAACTTCCTATCTCCAAAAGCATCAAATCTTTGCCTTTATCGAAGAATTTTTTAATGGCTTCTTCGTGGTTGATTTCAATAAAACCGAACGTATCGTAGTGATAACCAAGGATTTTATCGCAATCTAAAAAGTCGGAAGCGATGATGGCATCGTCTACATCCATCGTGAAATTACTGCCGATTGGAAGAATAGCCAAATCCAATTTCGTACGCATCGGAATCAATTTCATATCCATTGTTAACGCAGTGTCGCCGGCGATGTAGATGTTTTTGTGTTCACCTTCAATAACGAATCCGCCTGGGTTTCCGCCGTAAGTTCCGTCAGCAAAAGAACTGGTGTGGATGGCGTTTACATATTTTACGGTGCCGAAATCGAATTTCCAGCTTCCGCCGTGGTTCATCGGATGATAATTCAGTTTTTTATTGCCGTAATGCGTCGCAATTTCGTAGTTGGAAACAATGACTGCATTGGTTCTTCTGGCGATGGTTTCCACATCCAAAACGTGGTCCTGATGGGCGTGCGTAACCAAAATATAATCCGCTTTTAACGAATTGATATCGATGTGCGAAGCCAAAGGATTTCCGCTGATAAACGGATCTACCAAAATATGTTTTCCGCTTACCTCAATACCTAAACAAGCATGACCGTAAAATGTAATTTTCATAAGTGTTGTGTTGATTAATGATGTCTTAAAAGTACTAAAAATACGAAGAACAAAAGCGATAA
>NZ_JALDYN010000036.1:0-19941 GCF_032153895.1 Flavobacterium sp. | reverse complement strand
GATTACGGAGTTGTAGGAGACGCTTTCCAAATCGTTCCTGCCTTAATTGAAAAATTAAAAGCTTTTAAAGCGGCACAGCATTAATATTTTTAGTTAATTTGTGCCTATAAAAGGGCTGTCTGAATTGGAGATAGTTTGTATCTTTGTTTAGACAGCCTTTGTTTTTTACACACCTATGAGCTTAGTAAAACTTACGATAAAAGGAATATCCTACAGCCAAACCCAAAACGGTGCCTACGCTTTGATTTTAAATGAAGTGGATGGCGAACGCAAACTTCCGATTGTAATTGGCGCTTTCGAAGCCCAGTCTATTGCAATTGCTTTGGAAAAAGAAATTCGTCCGCCAAGACCGTTAACACACGATTTGTTTAAAAATTTTGCAGACCGTTTCGATATCGTGGTTAAGCAGGTAATCATTCACAAATTAGTGGATGGCGTGTTCTTTTCGAGCATCATTTGTGAAAGAGACCGAATCGAAGAAATTATAGACGCAAGAACATCAGACGCAATTGCTCTAGCTTTACGTTTCAACGCACCGATTTTTACCTACAAAAACATTTTAGACAAAGCCGGAATCTACCTAAAAATCAATCCGGAGGAAGGCACAAACCCTGAAGAAAGCGACGATCCGTTAACAAGCCCAGAAACCTTTGGTTTGGTTGGCGAAGAAGAAGTAACCGGAGAATCTTACACCCAATACACCTTGGCTGAATTATACGAACTTTTGGAATCTGCCGTACAAAACGAAGATTATGAAAAAGCGGCTAAAATTCGTGATGAAATTTCAAAAAGAGAAAGTTAGTGCTCAAAAATAAATCAAAACCGTTTCCCAAAAGAAGCGGTTTTTTATTGTCAATAACTTGACTGAAAACAACTCAAAATCTCCACATTTTTTTCAATAAAATCCCTAAATTGCAGCTAGCAATAAATTCTCAAAACAACCGCAAAATGAAGCAGTATCTCGATTTAGTAAAGCATGTTTTAGAAAACGGAAACCAAAAAGGCGACCGCACCGGAACCGGAACCAAAAGCGTTTTCGGCTACCAGATGCGTTTTGACTTAAGCGAAGGTTTTCCGATGGTAACCACCAAAAAACTGCATTTAAAATCTATCATTTACGAATTGCTTTGGTTTTTAAAAGGCGACACCAATATCGATTATTTAAAAGAAAACGGCGTTAGAATTTGGGACGAATGGGCAGATGAAAACGGCGATTTAGGCCCAGTTTACGGCCATCAGTGGAGAAATTGGAACAGTGAAGAAATCGACCAGATTACCGAATTAATCGAAACCTTGAAACGAAATCCAAACAGCCGAAGAATGTTAGTTTCTGCTTGGAATCCATCCGTTTTGCCGGACGATAAAAAATCATTTGCAGAAAATGTCGCCAACGGAAAAGCAGCGTTGCCTCCATGCCATGCTTTTTTCCAATTCTATGTTGCCGATGGAAAATTATCTTGTCAATTGTACCAAAGAAGCGCCGATATTTTCTTAGGCGTTCCGTTCAACATTGCATCGTATGCATTATTCACCATGATGGTTGCTCAGGTTTGTGATTTACAACCGGGAGATTTCATCCATACGTTTGGCGATGCTCACATCTACAACAACCATATGGAACAGCTGGAATTACAATTAAGCCGTGATCCGAAACCGCTTCCAAAAATGATTTTAAATCCGGACGTAAAAAATATTTTCGATTTCACTTTTGATGATTTCACCTTAATGGATTATGAACCGCATCCGCATATTAAAGGACAGGTTGCCGTGTAATTCATTTCAGTATCTTTAATTAATTCTGTCAAAATTCAGTTTATGGAAAACAACCAACACGAATTATACGAATATGCCAGACGTCGTTTGCGTCAGAAAAAGCACTTGTACTTTCATTTCGTTTTGTTTTTTGTAGGCAGCATCTTTATGGTGGTTGCCAACAAATTCCTAAACGTTAAACCCGAAACCGATTGGTATAAATGGGGAATTGCGATTTGGGGTTTTATCTTCATCCTACACTTTATCCGCGTCTTTATCACCGATAGTTTTATGAATAAAAAATGGGAACGTGCGCAAATTGACAAACTCATTCTAAAACAGGAACGTAAACTGGAACAAATCGAGAAAGATTTCAATCAGAAAAATAACATTACCAACTAATGCTTACCCTAATTGCAGCTGCTGCTGAAAACAATGCCATTGGCAAAGACAATGATTTGCTTTGGCATTTACCGGATGATTTCAAACACTTTAAGCAAATTACTTCCGGTCACTACATTATTATGGGAAGAAAAACGTTTGAGAGTTTTCCGAAACCGCTTCCCAACCGAACTCATGTTATCATTACCCGACAAAAAGATTATGACGCCCCGGAAGACTGCATTGTTGTGAGCTCTCTAAAAAAAGCGATTGCGGTTTGCCCGGAAAACGAGGCTGTTTTTGTTATCGGCGGTGGAGAAATCTATAAACAAGCGATTGAAATAGCTGATAAAATTGAACTGACTAGAGTTCATGCAGAATTTGATGCCGATACATTTTTTCCGGAAATCAATGATAAAGACTGGGAATTGGTCTCCGAAAACCATCATCCGAAAGACGAAAAACATCAATTCTCTTTTTCTTTTCTTACTTACATCCGTAAATAAAAACATCCCGATAACAAGTTGTCACCGGGATGTCTTACTAACAAACTAAAAATGTATCAAACTAACGGATTACTCAAGGGAAAGTACCTGAAAACATAAAATAAATATCACTATTACTAATAACAATCCAGAAATGAATATTACTGTATTAGCGAATTTGTGAGAATACATCTCAAAAAAGCCTTTAATACCAAATACCACAAAAGTACTAAAGACAAAAAAAACTAAAATTTCCAAAAACAAATTTAACCCAAAGAACGTTTGCGGCACCCCTGAACCAGCAGTTTCAGCCAAGAAGCTGCTGTTGACACTTTCCACAAGAACTAATGAGATTACTAGTGCCAGTAATACCCATTTCAATTCCGATAGTAAAAGTTTTGACAACATCTTCAGCGTGTTTGTAACTTCTATGTAAAATTGCTTAAAAAAACAACTCCAAACAATCGCCAAAATCTAGTATTTTAATATCACTAAATTTAGTGATATGATACCTGTAAAACCTTTAATTCAATAAGAACATCTTAACTTGAGAATTAAATGTACAAACTATTTTATGACAAAGTTTCTATTATCTTTGTACAAATAAATAAAATCGATGAACGGCAACATCACACCATATAAAGACTCCAATCTTGGCAAAAAAGAACAAGTAACGCAAATGTTTGACACCATTTCTGGAAATTACGACGGACTAAATCGCGTGATTTCTTTTGGTATTGATGTGAAATGGCGTAAAAAAGTTTTACAATTGGTAGCCGATAAGAATCCATCAACGATTTTAGACATTGCAACCGGAACGGGTGACCTTGCTATCTTAATGGCATCCACTAAAGCTGAAAAAATTATCGGATTGGACATTTCTGCCGGTATGCTGGAAGTAGGAAAAAAGAAAATAGCCGAAAGAAAATTGGATAACCGCATCGAAATGGTTCTGGGTGATTCTGAAAAAATTCCTTTTGAGGACAATTATTTTGACGCTATTACCGTTGGCTTCGGGGTTCGCAACTTTGAAAATCTGGAATTGGGCTTTTCTGAAATCTTACGCGTTCTAAAACCAAATGGTCGTTTTGTAATTTTGGAAACTTCAGTCCCTACTCAATTTCCTTTTAAACAAGGATATTCCATTTATACCAAATACATGCTTCCGCTGATTGGCCGCTTGTTTTCTAAAGACAAAGTAGCCTATTCCTACTTATCTGAATCCGCGTCGCATTTTCCGTACGGAGAAGCCCTAAACAATATTTTGCGAAAAGTTGGGTTTATAGAGGTACAGCATTTGCCTCAAACCTTTGGAGTAGCAACCATTTATTCGGCTTCAAAAAAATAGTATGAGAAACATTTTTATCGTATTCGCCTTAATCACAACACTGAGTAGTTTTGCTCAGAAAGGATTGGGTATGTTTGGAAAAGACCCAATCATCAATTTAGAAAATTTCGACAAACAACGAGTGCATTGGGGCTATTACTTAGGATTCAATTCCTATGACTTCAAATTCGATTATACAAATGTGGATAAAGACATTGAAGTACAATCCACAACAGGCTTCAACGTAGGTTTAATCGGAAATTTACGTATCATGGAGCACCTGGATTTGCGTTTCGAACCCGGTTTATACTATGCACAACGCAACCTGATTTACCCGAATATCGCAGATGAATTTGACCGAAAGAGAGAAGTAAAATCGACTTACATCAACTTTCCTTTATTGTTGAAATTTTCTTCAAAACGTATCGGCAACATTCGTCCGTACTTAATCGGTGGTGTTTCGCAATCGATGAATTTGGGAAGTAATTCTAAAGCAAAAGACGACAACTACAACGAACGCTGGCGCATGAAGAAAATGACCGCCAATTATGAAGTAGGTTTCGGAATTGATTTATACTTTGAATATTTCAAATTTTCACCGTCCATCCGTGGTGTTTTCGGTATTAATGATGAGTTAATCCGAGACAACAATCCCGACAGCCCTTGGACCGGAAATGTAGAATCAATGAAAACACGTGGTATTTTCATCAATTTTGCTTTCCACTAATTTCTTCGGAATTCACTTAAAACAATAGCCGTAGCGGTGGCAACGTTCAGACTTTCCGTTTGTTGCAAATCGCCAAATCTCGGAATCGAAATACGGTGGGAACAAACAGCTTCAACTTCTTTAGAAATCCCGTTGGCTTCGTTACCCATAACAATGATTCCTTCTGAAGGCAAATCGGATTGGTAAATATTTTTTCCGTTCATAAAGGTTCCGAAAACTGGCAAATCGGTAGTCTTAATAAAATCTACTAAATCGGTATAAATTGTATTCACACGAGCGATTGAACCCATCGTCGCCTGAATCACTTTCGGATTGTAAATATCTACCGTTTCTTTGGAGCAAACCAAATTCTTGATTCCAAACCAATCACACATTCGTAAAATAGTCCCTAAATTCCCTGGATCGCGAATATCGTCCAAAGCAACTATTAAACCTTTAACATCAATAGGCTTTTCCTCAGGAATTGCAAACAGCGCAAGACAATTATTTGGCGTACTTAAAGCGGTGATTTTTTTTAAATCTGTATCAGAAATTACTTCTCTTTTATCTTTGGCAACATTTTTGAGTATGTCATCCGTAACGTACAATTGCTGCAATTCAAAATTGGAATTCAGCAATTCCTGTATTACCTTTATGCCTTCGGCCAAAAACAATCCGTGTTGCTTGCGAAACTTTTTTTGCTGTAAACTCGTTATTAATTTGATTTGGTTTTTACTAAGCATAAAAAAACGTATTTTTGACCTACTTTTAGTATCGATTTGAAAAAATTTTATCCAAAAATAGCACTATTATTTCTTTTAGGTGCATTTTTTTATTCCTGCTCTCTGGTAAAAAGAGTACCGGAAGGCAAACATCTTTTAACCAAAGCGGATATTGTTGTTAACGACGAAAAGCAAAAAGACGAAGTACTTGTTAATCAGTTGTACCAAAAACCGAACAGCACTCTTATTTGGGGCGTTCCGTTACGTTTGCATTTGTACAACATGGCCAAACCGAATCCGGATTCTACCTATCAGGCTTGGTTAGCCAAAAAACCGAACCGTCATGAAAACCTGGCTAAATTTTTATCCGAAAAACAAGTACAGCGTTTAGGCAAATCTTTTTTCGTTTCAGGTTTCAGTAATATTCTGAAAAAAAATGGGGAAGCACCTGTTATAATTGACGAATCTAAAACTAAAAAGACTAAAAACCGCTTTCTAGCTTATTATTTCAACAAAGGCTATTTTAAAACGAAAGTTGATTATCAAATTGACACATTAGCAAACAAACGCGGTACGGTAAAATATTCCATCATCACCGGAAAACCCTATATGCTGGATACGATTACATCCACCATTGAAACTCCGGCCTTAGATTCGCTTTACCAAAAAATAAAAAGCGCTTCGCTTTTACAGTCGGGCAAACAATACGATTCCAAAGATTTTGCCAACGAACGCAAACGCATTTCGTCGTATTTCAGAAATAATGGAGCTTATCGTTTTCAGGAAACGTACATTACTTACGATGTCGATACGCTAACCAACAACTACAAAGCTAACGTTGATGTTATCATTGAGAATCAAACGATAAAAAAAGGAGATTCGTTAATCAAACAGCCATTCAAACTCTATACTATTAGTGAGGTTAACATTTTCACTGACAACACATCCCGAAAAGGAAAAGAAACTGTTGCCGACAGCGCCAGCTATAAAGACTTCAATATTTACAGTTCCGACAAGCTGAATTACCGTCCAAAAGCTTTAGCCGATGCGGTTTTTATCACCAAAGGCAGCAAATTCAGTGACACCAGACGTTTGTTGACTTCACGAGCTGTCAGCAACCTAAGGGTTTTTAATTATCCGTCAATTGAGTATATCGAGGACAAAAGAGATTCTACCGGAAATTCACTGATTACCAATATTTACCTGATTCCGAGGAAGAAATTCAACTTTAACGTTTCGGCAGATTTCATGCATTCCAACATTCAGGATTTTGGAATTGCCGGAAGTATGGGGCTTTCCATCCGAAACATTTTTAGAGGTGCAGAAGTTTTGGAAATCTCAACCCGAGGCAATATTGGTGCTTCCAAAGATTTGGCGAATCCTAACGATGTGTTTTTCAACATTTCCGAATATGGAGCCGATGTAAAACTCACTTTCCCGAGAATATTTTTCCCCATCAATACCGAACGGATTATCCCGAAAATCATGTTCCCAAGCACTTTGGTCAGTTTTGGTATTTCCCGACAAAAAAACATCGGTTTGGACAAGGAAAACTTCACCGGAATGCTGAGCTATAACTGGTTGCCGAAGAAAAATAACTCTGCACGTTTGGATTTGTTCAACGTTCAGTATGTTCGAAATCTGAATCCGGGCAATTACTTCAGCGTTTACGAATCATCGTATAACACATTAAACAGTATCGCACAAACCTACAACACCAATCCGTCCAACGTGGATTCCAACGGAAACCTTACCATACCGGAAGGTGGCGCTAATAATTTTATTGGAGAGGTTTTAAATGGCAACACTGCTTTAGACCCAAGCGACAACGAATTCAGTACTGTAAAAAGTATCGAAGAACGAAGAAGCCGATTAACCGAAAACAACCTGATTTTCGCTTCTAGTTTCACTTATACCAAATCCACCAAAACGGATTTTCTGGACAATAGTTTTTCCATTTTCAAAACCAAATTGGAATCGGCCGGGAATGTACTTTCTTTAATCTCCCGATTGAAAAACGAAGAACTAAACGCCAATGGTAATCGTACCTTTTTAGATGTAGAATATTCACAATACATCAAAACCGAGTTGGACTTCATCAAACACTGGGATTTTGGAAAGAAATCTGTCGTTGCGATGCGCAGTTTCTTTGGTATTGCGATTCCTTATGGCAATTCAGACAACATTCCGTTCTCGCGAAGTTATTTTGGCGGAGGTTCCAACGACAATCGCGCTTGGCAATCGTATGATTTAGGTCCGGGACGCAGCGGCGGAACCAATGATTTCAACGAAGCGAATATGAAAATTGCCTTCAGCACTGAATACCGTTTTAACATCGTGGGAAAATGGAATGGTGCTTTCTTCGCCGACGCCGGAAACATCTGGAATGTTTTTGACAATGTGGATGACGAACGTTTTACCTTCAACGGCATAGAATCTTTAAAAGATATTGCTTTAGGAACCGGACTTGGTATTCGATACGACTTTAATTTCTTTATTTTCCGTACCGATTTAGGTTTCAAAACCTACAACCCCGCTTACGAGCAAAGCCGTCGCTGGTTCAAAGACACTCGATTCGACAAGGCGGTTATAAATATTGGTATTAATTATCCGTTCTAACTTCAGAAATGCTTATTTTTGTCAACTATATAAATTCACAACACAATGGCTCACAATATTAAACCGGGAGTTGCTACCGGAGATCAGGTTCAGGAAATTTTCAGATACGCAAAAGAAAAAGGTTTTGCTTTACCCGCTGTAAATGTAACGGGTTCAAATACCATTAATGGTGTTTTAGAAACTGCTGCGAAATTGAATGCGCCTGTTATCATACAATTTTCAAATGGTGGCGCTTCGTTTAATGCTGGGAAAGGCTTGTCGAATGACGGTCAAAAATCGGCTATTTTAGGAGCAGTTGCCGGAGCAAAACACATCCACACTTTAGCGGAAGCTTATGGTGCTACTGTAATTTTACACACAGATCATTGTGCCAAAAATCTATTACCTTGGATTGACGGCTTATTGGATGCCAGCGAAGAGCATTTCAAACAAACCGGAAAACCATTGTACAGTTCCCACATGATTGATTTGTCGGAAGAACCGATTGAAGAAAACATCGAACTTTCTAAAAAGTATTTGGAAAGAATGAGCAAAATGGGCATGACTCTAGAAATCGAACTAGGTATTACAGGTGGTGAAGAAGACGGTGTAGACAATTCTGACGTAGACAGCTCAAAATTATATACGCAACCGGACGAAGTAGCTTACGCTTACGAGGAGCTGATGAAAGTTAGCCCAAGATTTACTGTGGCTGCGGCTTTCGGAAATGTTCACGGAGTTTACAAACCGGGTAATGTAAAATTGACTCCGGTGATTCTTAAAAATTCTCAGGAATACGTTCAACAAAAATTTGGAACAGGTCATAATCCGGTAGATTTCGTTTTCCATGGAGGTTCTGGTTCTACTTTAGAAGAAATTCGTGAAGCGATTTCATACGGTGTAATCAAAATGAATATCGATACTGATTTACAATTTGCTTTTACCGAAGGCGTTCGTGATTATATGACTTCTAAAATTGATTATTTGAGAACTCAAATCGGAAGTCCGGAAGGAGCCGATTCTCCGAACAAAAAACATTACGACCCAAGAAAATGGGTTCGCGAAGGTGAAATTACGTTCAACAAAAGATTAGAACAGGCTTTTGCCGATTTAAATAACGTTAATACTTTATAAATTAGATTGTCCGTTTGTCGTTTATCGTTTAACTTTTTAAACCCACCACAAACACAAATCACAAACAATACTAATATTAATTATGGCTTGGTTTAAAAGAACAGAAAAAGGGATACAAACCGCAACTGAAGATAAAAAAGACGTCCCAAAAGGACTTTGGTACAAATCGCCAACCGGAAAAATTGTCGATGCTGAAGAATTAGCAAAGAATCTTTGGGTAAGTCCAGAAGATGGTTTCCACGTTCGTATCGGAAGTAAAGAATACTTTGAGATTTTATTCGACAACAATGAATTCAAAGAATTAGACGCGAATATCACCTCAAAAGACACTTTAAAATTCGTCGATACTAAAAAATACAGCGATCGTTTAAAAGAAGCGATGGACAAAACCAAATTGAAAGATGCAGTTCGTACGGCGGTTGGAAAGTCTAAAGGCAAAGACTTAGTTGTTTGCTGTATGGATTTTGCTTTTATTGGCGGATCGATGGGTGCTGTAGTTGGTGAAAAAATTGCTCGTGGTATCGATTATTCCATCAAAAATAAAATTCCGTTCCTGATGATTTCCAAATCAGGAGGAGCGCGTATGATGGAAGCAGCGATGTCGTTGATGCAGTTAGCTAAAACTTCGGCGAAATTGGCTCAGTTGGCTGAAGCTAAAATCCCTTACATTTCGTTATGTACAGATCCAACAACAGGTGGAACTACAGCTTCATATGCGATGTTAGGTGATATCAATATTGCAGAACCTGGAGCCTTAATCGGGTTTGCCGGACCGCGTGTTGTAAAAGACACTACTGGTAAAGATTTACCGGAAGGTTTCCAAACCTCAGAATTTTTATTAGAACACGGTTTCTTGGATTTCATTACGCCGCGTAAAGAATTAAAAGACAAAGTAAATCTATATTTAGACTTGGTTTTAAATCAATCAATTCGATAAAAAGAAAAATCCCGAGAAAATTTCTCGGGATTTTTTTTATTTGAATAAGAAATTTTACATCCCACTGCGAATCGCCTCAACCGGATCCAATTTAGAAGCCGAAATCGCCGGAATAATTCCTGAAACCAAGCCAATAAAAGCTGCCAGAGAAGTTCCTAACATAATATTAGAGAACCCTAGAACGAATTCAAAATCGAGCGCTTTGGTTAAAATCATGGCGATTATCCACACCAAAAACATTCCAACTGCTCCGCCAATAACGGAAAGAATAATAGCTTCAAACAAAAACTGGAATAAGATAAAACGGTTTTTAGCACCCAACGCTTTTTGAATACCAATCAAATTGGTACGTTCTTTAACCGAAACGAACATAATATTTGCAATTCCGAAACCGCCTACTAAAAGTGAAAATCCACTAATTGCCCAACCGATTCCGTTCATTTGACCTACAATATTATCTACCGCATCGGTAAAACCTGAAAGTACGTTGATGAAGAAATTATCCGGTTCACTGATTTTCATCCCTCTGAAACTGCGGATTTTTTGAGCCAATTCTCCCTTAAATTCATCCATATCGACTCCTTTTTCAGGCTTTAAAGTAATAACCGGCGTTAGAAAGTCGGTATTATCACCATACAGACGACGTACAAAATTAGCTGGAAAATAGGCACGCGTATCGTTACTGCCGAAAACTGTTTCCCCTTGCTTTTCCATAACACCAATTACCTGAAAACGTTGCCCATACAGCCGCACTTCTTTACCAACCGCGTTAAGACTTCCAAATAAGGTTTGTGCCACTTCATAACCAATAACGATTACCGAAGAACCAGCATTGGATTCGGCTTCACTGAAAAAACGCCCGTCTGCAATTTTTACTGCATCGATTTTCTCCGTTTCATCAGTACAAGGTACCACTTCTATACCGCTGGCGGTTTCTTTTTCATATTTGATATTTTCTCTTTTGGTGAAATACATATACCCAATATTTTCCAAATCACTCATATTGCGCTTCAGAAACAGAAATTCATCGTATTTCACATTTGGAAACTGACCGATTTTCCATTGTGGAATGTCGGTTGGAGCAAATGAAAATTTCATCAAATAGACCGTGTTTTTGTCCAAACCGCTCAAATCGCTCTTGATTTTTCGGTCCATGGAATCTACGGCGGCCAAAACAGCAATGATGGAAAAAATCCCGATGGTAACGCCCAACAACGACAACAACGTACGCAATTTATTGTTGCGCAACGCATTCAGCGCAAAGCCTAAACTTTCTTTTAAAAGACGAACGTATAATAACGGTGTGTTTTGCTGACTCATGAATCGGGTGTTTAAGCCAAAATAATGGCGCTTGTAAATGAGTGTGAAAAATACTCAAAATGTTACAGAAATTCAAGACAAATATTCCTTTAGCCCCGATTGTAGTGACATCCTTTTATCCGATGACTGAGGCTCTCGAAGTCATCGGATAAAAGATATAGCGAAAAGCGGGAAAATGGTTTCCAAAAAAGCCTAAACCATTCGCTCCAAAAAAACTCTAAAAACTATGTTATAATCATTTGATTGTTAAGTACACAATAGCTACTTTTGCACCTTTAAAAACAACAACACAATGAACACTGCAAAAACTATTCAATCAGCACTGATTTCGGTATTTGACAAAGACGGATTAGAGCCAATCGTAAAAAAATTACACGAAAACAAGGTAACAATTTACTCCACGGGCGGCACTGAAACATTTATTAAAGATTTAGGTATTCCTGTCGTAGCGGTAGAAAACATTACTTCTTTTCCTGAAATCTTAGGTGGACGAGTAAAGACTTTACACCCTAAAATTTTCGGTGGAATCTTAAACCGTCAGGATCATGCCAGTGATGTGGCGCAGATGGAAGAATTCCAAATCCCTCAGATTGATTTAGTAATTGTAGATTTATATCCTTTTGAAAAAACGGTTGCTTCCGGAGCGAGCGAAGCCGATATCATTGAGAAAATCGACATCGGTGGTATTTCATTAATCCGTGCAGCGGCAAAGAATTTTAAAGATACGGTGATTGTTCCATCGGTAAACGAATACGCTTTATTTTTGGAAATGATTACCAACGGAAACGGAGCTACTACTTTAGAGGAAAGAAAACTTTTGGCTACCAAAGCGTTCCATGTTTCGTCTCATTATGATGGTGCTATTTTCAACTATTTTAATACTGATGAAACCGTTTACAAAGCGAGCATTGCAGACGGACAAACTTTACGTTACGGTGAAAACCCGCACCAAAGAGGATTTTTCTTTGGAGAATTTGATAAAATGTTCACCAAATTACACGGTAAAGAATTATCATACAACAACTTATTGGATGTTGATGCGGCGGTAAATTTAATCAATGAGTTCAAAGGTACCAATCCAACTTTCGCTATTCTAAAACACAATAATGCTTGTGGTTTTGCAACGAGAAACACGGTTAAAGAAGCGTATTTGGATGCTTTGGCTGGCGACCCGACTTCGGCATTCGGAGGCGTTTTGATTTCGAATGCTAAAATTGATGAAGCGGCTGCGGAAGAAATCAATAAATTATTCTGCGAAGTAGTTATCGCTCCAGCTTACGATGAAAAAGCGATTGCTATTTTAGAAGAAAAGAAAAACCGCATCATCTTAATTCAGAATGAGGTGGAATTACCTACAAAACAAGTACGTACTTGTCTTAACGGATTGTTAATTCAGGAAAAAGATAATATTACAGACAATAAAGAGCATTTAAAAGTCGTTACCACTACAGCTCCGACGGCTCAGGAAGTAGACGATTTATTATTTGCTTCAAAAATCTGTAAGCACACCAAATCCAACACGATTGTTTTTGCGAAAAACGGACAGTTGTTAGCTTCCGGAACCGGTCAAACCTCTAGAGTTGATGCTTTGCGCCAAGCGGTTGAAAAAGCAACTTCTTTCGGATTTGATTTAAACGGAGCAGTTATGGCAAGTGATGCTTTCTTCCCTTTCCCGGATTGTGTGGAGTTGGCAAAAAATGCCGGAATTACAGCGGTTATTCAGCCGGGTGGTTCAATTAAAGACGAATTGAGTATCAATTATTGCAACGAAAATAAAGTTTCAATGGTATTTACGGGAATTCGTCATTTTAAACATTAATTTTATTATTTTTGTTAACTAGATTTTTTATAAACGAATAAAACCCCTTTAAAAAGTATGGGATTTTTTGATTTCATGACCGAGGACATCGCCATTGACCTTGGAACCGCAAATACACTAATCATACATAATGACAAAGTAGTAATTGACAGTCCGTCGATTGTGGCTCGCGACCGTATTACAGGTAAAATCATAGCTGTAGGTAAGGAAGCGAACATGATGCAGGGTAAAACCCATGAAAACATTAAAACCATTCGTCCTTTGAAAGATGGGGTTATTGCTGATTTCGATGCTTCGGAAAAGATGATCAGCATGTTTATCAAAAGTATTCCTGCGTTAAAGAAAAAAATGTTTACACCGGCACTTCGCATGGTTGTATGTATTCCATCAGGGATTACCGAAGTGGAAATGCGTGCGGTAAAAGAATCGTGTGAGCGTGTAAACGGAAAAGAAGTATACTTAATCCACGAACCGATGGCTGCGGCTATCGGTATCGGGGTTGACATCATGCAGCCAAAAGGAAACATGATTGTCGATATCGGTGGAGGAACAACAGAAATCGCGGTTATCGCTTTAGGTGGAATCGTGTGTGACAAATCGGTTAAAATTGCCGGGGACGTTTTCACGAACGACATCATTTACTACATGAGAACGCAGCACAACCTTTTCGTTGGAGAAACTACTGCTGAAAAAATTAAAATCGCCATTGGTGCCGCTACCGAAGATTTAGACACGCCACCAGACGAAATGGAAGTACAAGGACGTGACTTGTTAACCGGAAAACCAAAACAGGTAAACGTTTCCTACCGCGAGATTGCCAAAGCGCTTGACAAATCGATTCAGCGTATTGAAGATGCAGTTATGGAGACCTTATCACAAACGCCACCGGAATTAGCAGCGGATATTTATAACACCGGTATTTATCTTGCAGGTGGAGGTTCGATGTTACGAGGATTAGACAAACGAATATCCCAAAAAACTGACCTACCGGTTTACATCGCAGAAGACCCATTAAGAGCAGTTGTACGCGGAACCGGGATGGCCTTGAAAAACCTACAAAAATTCAGAAGTATTCTTATCAAATAACGAAATAATACATGCAGCAAATAATTAATTTTATATTTAAAAACAGCATCCGATTGCTGTTTTTGCTGCTTTTAACCATATCGTTATCGCTAACGATTCAGTCGCATTCGTACCATCGAAGCCGTTTTGTGAGTTCTGCTAACGATGTAACCGGCGGAGTTTACCAACGCGTGAACAATGTAAAAGAATATTTCAATTTGCGCACACAGAATGACAATCTGGCTAAAGAAAACGCTTATCTTAAAAGTTTACTTTACAACAAACCGGATACGATAATCGCCTCAACTGAGTTGATTCCAGCAGGTTATGAAGACATTAAAGTAATTCAATCCAAAGTCATCAACAATTCGTTTAACGTTCACGAAAATTACCTAACCATCAACAGTGGTTCCAAAGACGGAATCAAAGCGGATATGGGGGTTGTGAACAGTTTGGGAATTGTCGGCATCATTGAAAACACCTCGAAAAACTTTGCTACGGTTCAAAGTGTCTTGAATGTGAAATCACAAATCAATGCCAAAATCAAAAAGTCAAATCATTTTGGTTCCTTAATCTGGAATGGTAAGAACGTTGGTTATGCACAATTGATTGACGTTCCGAGATTGGCTACTGTTCGCAAAGGCGATACAATTGTGACAGGAGGACGTTCAGTCATCTTCCCGGAAAATATTCCAATCGGTAAAATCGATAAAATCTATATTGATAAAACAACCAATTACTACACTATCGAAATCCGACTGTTCAACGACATGACCAATTTGGGCCACGTGTATGTGATTGAAAACGTAAAACGTAAAGAAATTCTGCAACTAGAAGAAGCAACCAAAACGGATGAATAGCACACTAATACTAAATATTTTTCGGTTTGTTATTTTGTTGGCCTTACAAGTGGTGATATTTAACAATGTCAACTTTTTGGGGTACATCAATCCGTTGCCGTACATCTTGTTTATCATTTTATATCCGGTAAATGCGAACAGAGCCGGATTATTGATGGCTAGTTTCTTTTTGGGATTGGTAATGGATATGTTTTGCAATTCGGGTGGTGTTCACACAACTGCTTGTTTGGTATTGGCGTATTTTCGACCATCAATCTTCCGATTTTCTTTTGGTATCAGTTATGAATATCAAACCGTTAAAATTGCCGATAAACTTTCACCGGAACGATTTTCCTTCTTACTGATTGCTATTGTTCTGCATCATTTCGTGTTATTTTTATTAGAAATCTTCCGTTTTAATTTCTTTTGGGAAATATTATTACGAACTTTACTAGCAACGATTTTTACGTTATTAATTAGTATCATAACCATTTATCTGATTAAGCCAAGCAAACGATGAGAAAGATTCTTTTACCAGGTATCATCATAGCAACGACAGTACTGATTGTAGCACGGCTTTTTTACTTACAGATTTTAGACGATTCGTACATTAAGAAATCCGATAACAATGCCATTAAAATTGTCTACGATTATCCGGAGCGCGGATACATTTACGACCGTAATGGCGAATTGATGGTGGCCAATCAGCCTTCGTATGATATCATGGTCATTCCCAACGAAATGAAAAATCTCGACACGTTGGAATTTTGCACCATTTTAAATATTACCAAAGAAGAATTTCTAAAGAAAATTGATAAAGCAAAAGTATACAGTCCACGATTGCCTTCAGTATTTCTTCCACAATTAAACAAAATTGAATACGCTGCCTTTCAGGAGAAAATCCGAAAATATGATGGTTTTTATATCCAAAAACGTTCCCTTCGCGATTATCAGGTTGAAGTAGGTGCGAATATTTTCGGTTACATTACTCAGGTAAATGAAGCCATTATTGAGAAGAAACCCTATTACAAAAGCGGCGATTTAATTGGAATGCAGGGCGTGGAACAAACCTACGAGGAAATTTTGCGCGGTATAAAAGGCGTGAAATACCGTCAGCGCGACCGTTTCAACAAAGATATTGGTTCTTATAAAGAAGGAAAATACGATACGATTTCCGTTCAAGGAAGTGACATCACGCTAACCATTGATGTTGATCTTCAAAAATACGGCGAAGCTTTAATGAAGAACAAACGCGGCGGAATTGTAGCCATCGAACCCAAAACGGGCGAAATTCTGGCTTTGGTAACGGCTCCATCCTACAATCCTGCATTATTGGTTGGTCGTGAGCGTTCTAAAAATTACACAACTTTATACAACGATTCTATTGCCATGCCTTTGTTTGACAGAGGTTTACTTGCAGAATATCCTCCAGGTTCACCTTTTAAAATTCTTACCGCGTTGGTTGGTTTGCAAGAAGGTGTGATTGATGAAAAAACACAATTTTTATGTCACGGCGGATTTTCCTATGGCCGTGGTGCTTTCATGCGCTGTCACTGCGGAAGCGGTGTCCGCGATTTGAATGTTGGAATTTACAAATCATGCAACGCTTATTTTGGAAACGTTTTCAAACTTTCCATTGACAAATACAACAAACCTAAATTTGGGGTTAATGCTTGGAGTAACCATATTCAGAGTTTCGGATTAGGAAATTTTATGGGTTATGATTTACCTCCGGGGCGAAAAGGGCACATTCCTACTTCCAAATATTACGATCGTTGGTATCCGAATGGTGGCTGGAAAAGTTCAACAATCATCTCGAACTCAATTGGACAGGGAGAAATTTTGATGACACCAATGCAGTTGGCCAGTATGATGGCTACCATTGCGAACGAAGGGTATTATTACACGCCTCACATCATTAAAAAAATTGAAGGGCATAAAATCGATAAAAAATTCACGACTAAACACGTGACAACCATCGACAAGCAATATTACAAACCGGTAATTAATGGTCTATTTGATGTGTACAACTCCGGAACTGCAGCTGGTTTACGCGTAGAGGGCATAGAAATTTGTGGAAAAACAGGTACTGCTGAAAACTTTACCAAAATTAACGGTCAACGTGTTCAGTTAACCGATCACTCCGTTTTCGTAGCTTTCGCACCGAGAGAAAATCCTAAAATTGCCATTGCGGTTTTGGTGGAAAACGGCTATTGGGGTTCCCGTTGGGCCGGGCCTATTGCCAGTTTAATGATTGAAAAATACGTTAAAAAAGACACCATAACCCGTAAAGATTTAGAACGCAGAATGTTAGAAGGAAGTTTACAGTTTGAGTACGAGAAAGTAACCAGCGGACAACCTTTTACCATCAACCGATAAACCCAAATGAAGAACCAGAGCGTCATTAACAATATTGACTGGATTACTGTAATCATCTATACCATTTTAGTTATTATGGGGTGGATGAACATCTATTCTGCTTCTTTACCCATTGAAGAAACTTCGATTTTTGACATCAGCCAAACTTATGGCCGACAAATGTTGTTCATCATTTTAACTGTTCCGCTTATTTTCGTCATTTTATCGATGGACGCCAAAATCTTTGAAAAGTATTCCACTGTTTTTTACATTCTTGGCATCATATCCTTATTAGGACTTTTTGCCTTCGGAAAAACCATCAAAGGACAAACCAACTGGTACCAATTTGGAGGATTCGGTTTCCAGCCCTCGGAATTTGTTAAAACAGCGACTGCTTTGCTTTTAGCCAAAGTGGTAAGTGACACACAAATTAATCTGAAAAAATTCAACCATCAACTTATAGCATTAGCTGTTTTTTGTTTCCCGGTGTTGCTTATTTTAATGCAACCGGACGCTGGTAGTGCCATGATTTTCCTTTCGCTGATATTTGTTTTGTATCGAGAAGGTTTACCGAGCTGGTATTTATGGACCGGTTTTATCAGTGCCGCTTTATTCATTTTAGCATTAATTGTTAAACCTGTGTTTCTTATCGGTTTTGTGGCTCTGGTAATGATTGTGCATTTCATCTTCAATACAAGAATCACAAGAAATCCAATCATTTACGGTGTTCTATTTCTGGGAATGACCGGTATGGTTTATTCCGTGGATTATGTGTATGAACAAGTTTTGGAACCCCATCAGAAAGATCGTATCAACGTATTAATCGGTGAAGAAGTCGATATGAAAAAAGAAGGATACAATCTTAATCAATCAATGATTGCCATTGGTTCGGGAGGCTGGATCGGAAAAGGGTATCTTGAAGGCACACAAACCAAAGGCGGTTTCGTCCCAGAACAACACACCGACTATATTTTCACGACTGTTGGGGAAGAATGGGGCTTTGTGGGCGCAACCGTTGTCATTACTTTATTCGTTTTATTGTTTTTACGCTTGATACAATTAGCCGAAAATCAAAAAACTAAATTCAGCAGGATATACGGCTATTGCGTTGTAGCCTATTTGTTTATGCACTTTTTCGTAAACATCGCGATGCTGATTAAAATGTTTCCAACCATTGGAGTACCACTACCATTTTTTTCATATGGAGGTTCAAGTTTGTGGGCGTTTACCATCCTTTTATTTATTTTTATCAAGATGGACGCCAACAAAGTAAATGAATGGTAATCTAAAAACTCCAGCTTTTATAATCGTTGGATCGTTCCATTTTTGTTTCTATGCCGTCTGAAAGTTTCGTATAAAAATCAATTCCCGTCATTTTTTCAATAGTGTCCACATCGACTACAAAATCATACAATGGTGCATCGGAATCTTTGTGCGGCACTAAAAACCCAATTATCTTCGATTTGTCTTTGGTCATCAAAACTTTGTAGAAATAATTCGGCACGCTAACATCTTCTTTACCAATCGTCTTTAAATTATCACTTAAAACGCCACCGGTTACCACATACAAACCATCATATTTACGAGCCCAATAACGTGTTTTCTGTTCCAAACGATTCCAAACTCCTTCATTAAAATCATGGCGCTGCGGTGAAATGTTAGAGGTATAAAAAGTTTCTTTATAACTATCATAAGAAGCTTTTCTATCACCAGCCGGACACAAATGTCCTTTGTCATAACCTGAATTTTTATAATTACGCCAATCCGCGGAATGCGTTTTTACTTTAGGGTCTTCAATAAAAAAAGGGCGGTCAAAATTGCGGTTGGAAAAATCATCCGCATCTAATTCGTAAGCCACCCATTCGGATTGCTCGTGTTCTTCGGAATAGGAAAAAGCATAACTATCTCTTGTAACAATTGCTCCAGTGGTTGATGTTGGGAAGAAATCAAAAGGTCCTGAAACCACTTCTTCCACATCTTCTTCAGATGCAACAACAGGCTGCTCTGCAACGGTTTGTTCTTGCGTATCAGAATTTGATTGCTGTTTACACCCTATCACCATTAAAGCCATAAGCCCGAAAAACAAAAACTTATTAGCGGTAAGAAATAATCGTGTTGTTATCATTCGTGGTATAATATTTGTTAATTTTGTAAAGATATTAAATCATAAAGTTAAATTGAATCTTATGAAAATACAAATTATCACCCTTTTAGCAATCTTAGGAACCACTACCGGATTTGCTCAGGAAGTTATGAAAGACTCTGTGAAAACTGTCGCTACTGGACTTCAAAATACTGTAATTGAAAAAACTGAAGCTGAAAAAATTGCTGAAGCTAAAGAATTACAAAAGCAAGCTGACAAACTTGAAAAAGAGCGCCTAAAAAACATCAAAGAATCTGAAAAAGCGCGTATAGAATCTGAAAAAGCTAAAAAACAAGCCGAAAAGGAACGTAAAAAGATGGAAAAAGAGCTAAAAGAAGCTCAGAAAAAACAAGAC
>NZ_JALDYN010000035.1:0-20980 GCF_032153895.1 Flavobacterium sp. | reverse complement strand
ACCGGCCATTGAAAAATCTTTGGAATACAGTTTTGAACCGGTTCCTTTTTTCACCACATTTCCTAAAACAGCTTTGATTTTTGCAAGTGCTTCATCGGAACAGATTTTTGGATTGATAACCTGTTTATCAAATTTCTTAATGGTTTTGTTCCACTCTTTAATTTCCTTCACAAACTGAGGTTTTACCATTTCGCCGTTGTTTGCTACTGCGTTATACAACGTCAATGTTTGAAGTGGCGTTATAGAAACTCCATAACCGTATGCCATCCAAGGCAAAGCGATTGCAGACCAACCTTTTCCGCCAGGTTGTGGAATGAACGGAACTCCTTCTCCTCTAAAGGGCAATCCTAAGGGCTTGTTCAACCCTAAATTATTAAGACGATTGACGAACTGCTCCGGATTTTCTCTGTAATTTTCTTGAACAGCCTGAACTAAAACCGTGTTCGATGACAATTCAAAACCACGAGCTAACGAAATTTTTCCGTATCCTCCTTTTTTGGAATCGCGAACATGTCTTCCGTGATAAGTGATGTCTCCGCCTTTGGAATCGTATACTTTACTGGTATCAACTTTTTCATCATCTAAAAGCGCAATCAAATCGACTAATTTGAAAGTTGAACCCGGCTCGTGTGACTCGGCAACAGCGTAGTTGATGGTTTCATAATAGTTTCCGCTTTCTGCTCTTCCTAAATTGGAAATCGCTTTTATTTCGCCTGTTTTGGTTTCCATTACCACCACACAACCGTGATCGGCTTCGTAATATTCCAATTGCTTCAACAGAGCATGGTGGGCGATATCCTGAATGTAAACATCAATTGTAGAAATAATATCATAACCATCACGAGGCTCGATTTCATTGTTATCACTGATGGGTTTCCACTGATTTTTAGCAATTTTCTGCATCCAGCGACGACCGTCTTTTCCGTTCAAATATTCTCCGAAAGCACCTTCAATTCCAACACGAGTACCTTTTCCATTTTCATCAAAACGTTCGTAACCAATAGTTCTTTCTGCAATTTTTCCGATTGGATGCTCGCGGATAATTTTCTGTTCGGTTATCATTCCGCCTTTATAAGTTCCCAAATTGAAAAGTGGAAATCCTTTGATGCGCATGTATTCGGTATAGCTCAACTTGCGAGCCAATAAGTAGTAGCGGTTTTTGTTGGAACGGGCTTTACGCAATTCCGATTGAAAATAACCTGAAGGTTTCCCTAAAGCGATTGCCAAGGAATCCGATAACGGTTTTACGTTTTCTTCGAAATTCTCATCAGTAGGCGCCATAGCATCAAATCGAATCGTGTAATTAGGAATAGATGTTGCTAACAAACTTCCATCTGCCGAATACACATTCCCTTTATTCGCCGGAATCACAAAATTGCGAACCGTTCTTTGTTTGGCCAATTGGCGGTAATGATCGCCTTCAACCCACTGAATATTGGTTAGTTTGACAGTAACCGCAATAGCCATCACGAAAATCATGAAGGCTACTAAATAAATACGGTACGAGATATGTTTGTTCTCTACTGCCATAAACTTTTTAAAACACTTTTTTCTTCTTTTAAAACTCTTATTTTTTTAGGTGGAACAGATGACGGTAAAATTTGCTTCGGTTCCATCTCTCTTGAAATTGTCGATTCCATTTTGAGTTCCATCAGCTGCGAACGGCGGTCTACAAATTCGGAACGCAATTCTTTCACTTCATTGGTTAACTCTGTAATGCGATAGGTTTTTTGCTCGTATCGGTGTGAATTGGCAATCATTACCATCGCCAGTAAAATCAGAAAAACGATGAACTTCCAATTTTTAAGCGCATCGTCTTCAATCAGAAATTTTGCTTTTAATAAACTGTAAATTCCTCCTTTCATGACTATCGTTTTTCCGCTATTCGCAATTTGGCACTACGCGCTCTGTTGTTTTCTTTGATTTCTTCTTCCGTTGGAACAATCATTTTTCCGATTAATTTGAAAGGAACTTCAAAACGGCCAAAAAAATCGCGCTCCGGCTCTCCTTCAAACATCCCGTTTTTCATGAAACGCTTTACCAATCGGTCTTCTAAAGAATGATAAGAAATCACACTTAATCTTCCGCCCGGCTTCAATACTTCTAAGGATTGTTCCAAAAATTCTTTCAACACATCCATTTCCTGATTCACTTCAATACGAATCGCTTGATAAATCTGGGCTAAAATTTTATTGCTTTTATGCGCCGGCAAAAACTTCGACAACACTTTTTTTAATTGTTCTGAATTTTTGATTGGTTGCTCTTTACGAGCATTTACGATAGCGTACGCAATTCCTTTAGCGGTTGTCAATTCTCCGTATTCGGCAAAAATTCTACGCAACTCGTTTTCTTCATATTCGTTTACCACATGATAGGCACTCACTTCACTTTTCTGATTCATTCGCATATCGAGCTCCGCTTCAAATCGAGTGGAAAAACCGCGCTCCGCGACATCAAACTGGTGCGATGAAACTCCGAAATCACCTAAAATTCCATCCACTTCGCGAACGCCGTGAAAACGCAAAAAACGCTTCAGAAATCTGAAATTTTCATGAATTAACGTAAAGCGTTCATCATCTAAGACATTAGCCAAAGCATCTTCATCTTGGTCGAAAGCAAACAATTTTCCGTTCGGCCCCAAACGACGCATGATTTCTCGGGAATGTCCGCCGCCGCCGAAAGTCACATCCACGTAAATTCCGTCCGGTTTGATTTCCAAACCATCTACCGTTTCTTTCAATAATACCGGATTATGATATTCCATTGTCGTCGTCATTTAAACCTCCCATTACTTCTTCCGCCAAATCTCCAAAATCAATATCATCGTCTGAAATAGCCTGTTCGTACAAATTCTTATCCCAGATTTCCACAATATTCACTTTCGAGCTCAACACTAAATCTTTGGAAATATTTGCAAAATCAATTAAGTCTTTTGAAATCAGCAAACGTCCTGCATCGTCAATTTCGACCATCTTGACTCCAGCCATAAACTTGCGGATGAAGTCGTTGCTTTTTTTATTGAATCGGTTCAATTTGTTGATTTTCAACATCATTAAATCCCATTCCGATTTTGGCCAAAGCTCTACACATTTATCAAAAACAGAGCGCTTCAACACAAAACCTTCCTCCAAAGAAGGCAATTGCTTCTTCAGCGGAGCCGGCACCATCAGCCTTCCTTTTGCGTCGATTTTACACTCGTATGTTCCTATGATATTCGTCAAGCGAAACAGTTTTTGAATAGATTTAAAACAAAAGTACAGATTTTTTTACCACATTTTACCACAAATTCCCACTTTGTTGATAAGTTTTTATGCTTCGTGCTTTTTTAGTAGGAAAATCTGCTAATCGATTCATTTCTAATCCTTAAGTATTTTTCTGGATTTTAAAAGTTTTATTGAAGAAAGTCGAAAATTCAACAGAAAGTCATGCCTTTTTGTTGCAAAATTCTCAAAACTCTCCACAAACCGAAACAAATTCAAAACATGCTGATTATTAACAGTTTGCCAAAAACAGTAATTCAGCAGATTTAAAGATTATACCTTCACCTATATTTTCTTACCGAAAACTTCCTAATTTTAGATAAAATCATATATTTGCTTGATTTTGATATTGGATAATTATACACCAAAAACACATGTTAAAAAAAGAAGGCAAATACAACTATTTTGAAGCTGGAGAAGGGACGCCTATCATTATTTTACACGGACTTATGGGCGGTTTAAGCAACTTTGATGGAGTTGCCAATTTCTTTCCAAAACACGGCTATAAAGTTGTTATTCCTGAATTACCTCTATACACCAACAATATTTTAAAAACGAATGTTAAGGCTTTTTCGAAATTTGTAAAGGATTTTATTACCTACAAAGGCTATGAAAAAGTTATTCTTTTAGGAAATTCTTTAGGTGGACATATTGCTTTGTATCACACTAAAATGTATCCTGAAAAAATGGCTGGATTGGTTATTACCGGAAGCTCAGGTTTGTATGAAAGTGCTATGGGAGAAAGCTATCCGAAAAGAGGTGATTATGATTACATCAGAAAAAAAGCTGAAGATGTTTTTTACGATCCTGCCGTAGCGACCAAAGAGATTGTTGACGATGTTTACGCTACTGTAAATGACCGCATTAAATTATTAAAAACCCTAACGATTGCCAAAAGTGCAATTCGTCATAACATGGCTAAGGATTTACCAAAAATGACAACGCCAACGGGAATTATTTGGGGAAAGAACGACAAAGTTACACCACCTGATGTGGCTGAGGAATTCAATAAATTATTACCCAATTCTGACTTATACTGGATTGACAAATGTGGCCACGCTGCCATGATGGAACATCCGGATGAATTCAATCGCTTGATGTTGGAATGGTTAAAAAAATCGAATTTATAAACTAAGAAGTTACAGGCAACTGTAACTTTTTAAATTTTTAGATATTATGAAAATTAACACTGCCGAATTTATCATCAGTAATTCTGAGGTTAGTAAATGTCCGAATGAACCGCTTCCGGAATATGCTTTTATCGGACGTTCTAACGTTGGAAAATCGTCATTGATTAACATGCTGACCAATCATAAGAATTTGGCAAAAACATCGGCAAGACCAGGAAAAACGCAGTTAATCAATCATTTTAAAATCAATTCCAATTGGTTTTTGGTCGATTTACCAGGTTATGGTTATGCTCGTGTTTCTAAGAAAACTAAAGAGATTTTTCAGAAATTCATCACCGATTATTTCGAAAAAAGAGAACAATTGGTTTGCGCTTTTGTTTTGATTGATATTCGTCACGAAGCCCAAAAAATCGACTTGGAATTCATTACGTATTTAGGAGAATCGGGAGTTCCGTTTTGCATCATTTTCACCAAAGCCGACAAAATCAGTCGCGGGAAAATTGACCAACACGTAGCCGCTTACCGAAAAGCACTATTGGCCAACAACTGGGAAGAAATGCCACAATATTTTGTAACTTCATCCTTAGACGAAGTGGGACGCGAACCACTTTTAGCATTTATCGATCAGGTGAATCAGGATTTGTTTAAGAATAACAGTTTTTAAAAAAAGCGACCAAATGGTCGCTTTTTTTATTTCTTCAAATCAAGCTTTTCTGCAAAATAATCACAAAAATCACGCATGGTTGCAGTCATTTTTTCATCTTCTGTAGCGCGGTGATACGTATCAGCCATAGCTACCAAAGTCTGGTGAAAAAACACTTTCATTTCATCAACTGGCATATCTTTCGTCCATAAATCGATACGCAGAGTTTCCTGTTGATTACTATCCCAAATTGACAACAACATTGCTTTTGCATCTTCTGCATTAACACCGCCGTCTTTAGCAGTCCAGGAAAGCTTTTCCGGCACTCGGTTTTCGTCTAATTCTACAGTAAGTTTTATTTCGGATTTAATTGTTTTTGACATTATTTTTTAGGTTTGTATTTAGAATTATCAAATATTGTTTTGGCACCCAAAGCCATCATTTCCTGCAATTTTACGTCGTTGTTTTTCATGTACGATTTTACAATCTGCCATCCCAACCATTGACCAACGCGACCCGGTGATTCTGCATCAATTTCTAAATAAAATTTAGAATAAGGCCCTACTGAAATAAAACGCTGCATCAATTTGGTATCGGTATCGAACAACACTTTGTTCTCGATAAAATAACGCCACATTTCAGCTTCGTTTTCCTTACACCATTTGATTTGCTCTTCGGTGTATTCAATTTTAGCGGCATCTGTAGCATCAGGCAACAACATATCTTTCAGATACAATTCTTTACCGAAATACACCATTTGCGCTAATAACGTTCGATCGGTTGGTGGCGCAATTTTGCCTAACGAAAAACTCGAAACTAAATCCGGAAGCATTTGTGATGGTTCAAATCCCTGACGTTGGTATTTCGGAAATCCTTCATAATAACGATGGTCTTTTCCTAAATACGTATCCAAAGACAACAACACCAAACTATCAGCATAAATAGCTTTTGCATCGGTATCCACTTCGGAAATTAAAGTGATTACTTTCGGTGTTTTATATTCCGGATAGTAAAATTGGATGCGTTTGAACAAATCTTCCAAATCATTTTCAAAAGCGGCATTATCCGGATATTTTTTCTTCACTTCTCCGTACAATTCTTTTAAAAGCGGATTGTTCAACTTGTTGGTCCAAACGGTATCGGGATTTCCCGGCGGAAAAAAGAACGGAAAATCACTTTTCAATTGCGTTAAATCTTCCGGTTTGGATTCGTAAAATAATTTATCGAAACGCTCTATTTTCACGTTAACCTGAATATCAGCTACAGCTTCGGTCACTTTGTCTTCTTTCTTACAAGCAACGAACAAGATTCCGGCAACGAAAAGCATCATGTACTTCTTCATACGACTTTGATCAAAAATTAATATTTTTATGGCAACAAATTTGACGCAAATATACATTACAGTTTTATAAAATCTTCATAAATAACATGACAAACGCAAACACATTTCAGGCAGATAAAATCAACACACATATCGTAAACTGGCTTAAAGATTATGCAACTAACGCAAAAGTTAAAGGTTTTGTTGTGGGAATATCTGGAGGAATCGATTCTGCTTTAACCTCAACTTTATGTGCTCAAACCGGATTACCAACTTTATGTGTGGAAATGCCGATTCATCAGCATCCGTCTCAGGTTTCAAGAGGTCAGGAGCATATTGAACAACTGAAAAAGCGTTTCCCAAACGTGTCAAGTGCAATTGCTGATTTAATTCCTGTTTTTGAGGAATTTAAAACCGAGGTACCTTCTTCTGAAAACGAAAAGGCTTTAAACCTTACTTTAGCCAACACCCGAGCGCGTTTACGCATGACCACTTTATACTATTTTGCAGGGCTGAACAGTGCTTTAGTAGCCGGCACCGGAAATAAAGTGGAAGATTTTGGCGTGGGATTCTTCACCAAATACGGCGATGGCGGTGTTGATATTAGTCCTATTGCTGATTTGGTCAAAAGCGAAGTGCGATTGCTTGCCAAACACGTTGGAGTTCCTGATAGTATTTTAGCTGCGAAACCCACTGACGGCCTTTTTGGAGACGACCGTAGCGATGAAGACCAATTAGGCGCCAGCTACGACGAACTGGAAGCGGCCATGAATGCAATGGCGTCCGGAAAAACAGAAGATGACTTTGAAGGTCGAGAAAAAGAAGTCTTCAAAATCTACAAACGACTCAATACAATTAACCAACATAAGATGATTCCGATTCCGGTTTGTGATATTCCCGATGAAATGAAGTAAATTTCTGATGATTGATACTCAGTATGTTGTATTTTTTTAGTAATTTTACAGACTATTACTATTAAAAATGTACGTGAAATGATTAGAGTGTGTTTAGCAGACAACCATCCTGTGGTTCATCATGGGGTGAAATCCTACTTTAAGGACAGTTCTGTCGTGAATTTTGTAGGAGTTGTTAGTAATTTGGACGACTTGGATGAATTACTAAAGAAAAAAGCGGTTGATGTTGTTGTCTTGGATTTGGAATTAGAAGGATTGACGAGCATTAATATGGTTAAATCATTAATCAGAGAATATTCGGATAGCAAATTTATTGTATTTACCAATTTAGGAGAACAAATTTACGCTCCTAATGCACTAAAGGCCGGTATTGCTGCTTATGTTCATAAAAATTCCAAATTAGAAGATTTAGAAAACGCCATTAAAAAGGTTAACGAAGGACATGTGGTATTCAGCGATGCCGTGAAGAAAAACTTAGCATTACTGAACAAAGGCAAAAAATCAGATCGTTTGTACCGCAAACTATCTTCCAGAGAAATCGAAGTATTACGTTATTTAAGCGACGGTAAGAAAAACAAAGAAATTGCCAAGTTGCTTAATCTGAACGAAAAAACCATCAGTACGTATAAATTAAGATTACTTACAAAATTACACGTTACCAATTTGGTTGACTTGGTAAACAAAGCCAAAGCTTTAGAAATCGTTTAACTGTAACGCGACATCACGCGGCCCAATTTGGAAGAAAAAGAGTTGATTAACTTGTAGTATTCCATAGCCATGCCAAGCGTTTCAGAATTATCAGCGTCAGGCTCTGCAGAAAGTGAACCTTTCAATTCGTTGATAATTTTATCCACTAAAAACCAGCGTAAAGTCAGTATTGTTTCAGAAACGTATTGACTTACCGTCTGGTTTTTTTGTTTTACGATAATTTGTTGTGCTTCCCAGTTGTGGAGCAAATCGCGCTCTTCTTCCATTAAAATATGCGTCACTTCCTGAGCCAATTCCGGTTCTAAACGCATTAAGTACTGTTCCAGTTCGAAGGTTTCGTGTTGGTGAAAGTAATTGATCAAATCGTTATAAATTGCTCGAAACAACGGATTCGCCAATTCCACCTCATCTTCCTGCAAACTCAAATAAATACGCTGATAGACTTTATAATTGTTTTTCTCTTTGGCTTCAACGGTTTCTCCTTCTTCGTTTACTTTCAGTAACACATCTTCAAATTCTTCTTCAACAATTCCGTAAAGCAATAGAATTTCGATGATTTTACGCTCAAGTTCATAAAGCACATCGATTTTTGCTCGTTGCTCAAGGCCAACGTCTGTTTTCACAACCTCGAAAGCTTTTTGTTCGGTTTTCAGTTTTTTCCCAGCTTCAGTAATGTCTTTCTGAACCAATTGTGCCAATGTATTGAACAACACATCTTCGGAAATATCCATGATTCGAGAACATTCCTGTATGTAAATTTCGCGTTTGATTTTATCTGGAATTTTGGAAACACTCGTCACCATATCGCGAATTAGTTCCGCTTTTTTGATAGGGTCTTTTTTGGCCTCCTTCATCAATAACGATGCTTTGAACTGAATAAAATCCATTGCGTTGTCATTCAAATACGCTACTAATTCGTCATAAGGTGTTTTTTTGGCAAAACTATCCGGATCATCTCCATCAGGAAACGAACAAACTTTGACGTTCATTCCTTCTTCAAGAATCAAGTCAATTCCTCGAATGGAAGCCCGTAAACCCGCAGCATCACCGTCAAAAAGCACTGTAATATTCTTGGTCAATCGGTTCACCAAACGAATTTGGTCTGGCGTCAATGCGGTTCCCGAAGAAGCCACCACATTTTCAATTCCGGCCTGATGCAACTGAATCACATCGGTATACCCTTCCACCAAAAAGCAATTATCGAGTTTGGCAATGGCTTGTTTGGCGTGATAAATTCCGTAAAGGACTTTACTCTTATGGTAAATTTCACTTTCAGGCGAATTAAGATATTTTGCCGCTTTTTTATCATTGGTTAAAATTCGTCCACCAAAGCCCAAAACACGACCAGACATACTTTGTATCGGAAACATGACCCGGCCTTTGAAACGGTCAAATTGCTTATCATCTTTTACAATCGTTAGTCCGGTTTTGTCTAAATATTCCAGTTTATATCCTTTCCCAAGTGCTTCCATAGTGAAAGCATCCCAAGTTTCAGGGGAATATCCTAAGCCGAATTTCTCAATCGTATCTTTCGTAAAACCTCGCTCCTTAAAATAAGAATAGCCAATCGCTTTGCCTTCATCGGTATTTAGTAAAGTCGAATGAAAATATTTTTGAGCAAATTCCGAAACGAGATACATGCTTTCCTTTTCATTGGCTTCGGCTTTGGCATCGTCGCTGATCTCAGTTTCTTCAATTTCGATATTGTATTTTTTAGCCAGATACCGAATCGCTTCCGGATACGAAAAATGCTCGTGTTCCATTAAGAACGTAACCGCATTTCCACCTTTTCCGGAACTGAAGTCTTTCCAAATCTGTTTCACAGGCGAAACCATGAACGATGGTGATTTTTCATTCGAAAACGGACTCAAGCCTTTTAGGTTACTTCCAGCACGTTTCAACTGAACGAAATCGCCAATAACCTCCTCAACTCGGGCGGTTTCAAATACGGTTTCTATGGTGTTCTGTGAAATCATTTTCAGTGGAAAGTTCCAAAGATACAAAGTTCTTGATTCTAAAATTCACATATTTATTTTTCATCAACTTATCTGAATCAATCATTTTTAAATTTTAACCCTTATTTTTATGGCTGATTTAAAAAACTAAGCAATCGTATGCTTTTCAATAAAATTGAATTTGCCTTTTTTTTCTCAACAGTTTTTTTACTGTATTGGTATGTTTTCAATAAACAACTAAAGCGCCAAAATCAATTTTTATTACTTGTCAGTCTGTTTTTCTTTGGTTGTTTTGACTGGCGTTTTTTAGGGCTTTTGTCGTTTTCAATTGTATTGGATTTTACAATCGCACATAAAATCTTCAATTCGGCAAATCATAAAAAAACATGGCTTTGGATTTCTATAATCGCCAACTTGTGTTTTTTAGGGTTTTTCAAATATTTCAATTTCTTTCTGGACAGTTTTACTGATTTAACAAGCCTTTTAGGGTTTATGTCCAACACCTGGTCTTTAAAAATCATCTTACCTGTCGGAATATCTTTCTACACTTTTCACGGTTTGTCTTATGTTATTGACGTGTACAACAGCAAAATAAAACCAGTAAAAAGTTTAACCGATTATTCGTTATTTGTAAGCTTCTTCCCTTTACTGGTTGCAGGACCGATAGAAAGAGCCACACATTTGCTACCTCAAATACAAAAGAAAAGAAATTTCGACTACACCAAATCAGTTGATGGTTTAAGACAAATTTTATGGGGCTTGGTAAAGAAAATTGTAATTGCTGACAATTGCGCTTTTTACGTCAATGAAGTTTTTGAAAACCCATCCGATTTCTCCGGAAGCTCGCTTGTTGTTGCAGCGATTTTGTTTTCATTTCAGATTTATGGTGATTTTTCAGGGTATTCCGATATTGCTTTAGGAACTGCCAGATTGCTAGGTTTTGAATTGTTACAAAATTTCTCATTCCCCTATTTTTCCAGAAACATAGCTGAATTTTGGCGTCGTTGGCACATTTCCTTATCCAGTTGGTTTCGAGATTATGTTTATATTCCGTTAGGCGGATCGAAAGGTTCCAAATACCAAAGCATTCGCAATGTTTTCATCATCTTTCTTTTAAGCGGATTTTGGCATGGTGCCAACTGGACTTTCCTTTTTTGGGGATTGCTTCATGCACTTTATTTTATTCCGCTGCTGATAACCAATAAAAACCGTAATTTTTTATCATTTTCAGACAATACTACATTTAAATCATTATTACAGATAACCATAACTTTTTCGCTAGTTACTTTTGCCTGGATTTTCTTCAGAGCAGAATCGCTTACTGCCGCATGGAACTATATAACCCTTTTATTTTCAAGTAGTTTATTCTCTGTACCTGAAATCTTTCCGAAGACCGTTATTGGATACATCGTCTTATTTATCATGATAGAATGGTTCGGAAGAAACAACGCTTATGCCATTGAAAAATTTGTTTTTGGCTGGAAAAGAATTTATCGAATCAGCTTTTATTCCTTGATTGCGCTAATCATTCTTTACTATTACGGGAAAGATTTCGAATTCATCTATTTTCAATTTTAAATGAAGATTCTTTTAAAAAAAATATTCCTGTTTGTATTGCCTTTTATCGGCATCTTCCTTTTTATTGAAGGCTTTTATCGATTTGTCCCTAACGATTATACTAAAAAGCGGGATTTAATCGAACACAAAAAGGATACGACAGAAGTACTGATTTTTGGCAATTCTCATCCATTTTACGGCTTAAACCCAAAATATTTTAACAAACCCACTTTCAACTTATCGTATGTGAGTCAAACCATCTATTTTGACAAATTGCTCTTTGACAAACACATTGACAAATTTAAAAATGTTGATTGTGTAATTCTTCATATTGAATATACTAGCTTAAGTGAGGTAATTAATACCGATGAAAACAACTGGAGAAAATATTACTATGAAAGCTACATGAATCTTGAAGTTCCTTCTATTGTTAAATATGATCCAACCAGACTGTTTCTTTCATCAACAAGAAACTTCAACAATAACATTAAAATATTGTCCCGTTTTTGTATGGACGGAACCCTTGTAAACTGTGACGAAAACGGATTTGGCATCAATTATACTCCAGAAGAAAAGCAACTCATCTCGAAAGAAGAAGCTCAAAAAAGAGTCAATTCTGTAGAAGATCATTTAATGGATTTTACCGACAACACTCTTCGAATTCAAGCCATAATTGATGCGTGCAAAAAAAGAAACATTGAAGTAGTATTGCTAACACTTCCTGTTACCGATTATTTTTCTGAAAATGTCAATCAGGAGAAACTTGCTAAAATCATTAAAACCTGTAACTCTTTAACGGAAAACAATGAAAATGTAAGCTATCTGAACTTATTTAAAGACAACCGATTTTCCAACGCCGATTTCTATGATTCCGATCATTTACATACCAACGGAGCCATCAAAAGTTCAAAAATTGTAAATCAGTTTGTTAATGGCATTCTTCAAAATAAAAAAAGACAGCTCTAAATAAAGCTGCCTTTAAAAACGTATGTATAACTAACCAAATTAATTCAAGTCGAAACGGATTCCCAAGGAAATGTTGTTCTGATCGATCGCGTTGTTTTTAAACAATGGATTCAAATCATATTTTACGTATAAACTGGTTTGCCCCCATCCGATGTAAGAACTCACACCGTATACAAAATCATTGGTATTGAAATTTCCTTTTTCTTTTACGGTATAATCGTGTCCGTTGTCATCATATTTCAAAATCTGTTTGGATTTAATATTGAATCCGGCAAATCCACCAATTCCAAATCGAAAACTTTCATGCGTTCTGAAATAAGTTTTTGTACCGTCTTTTGATGTTTTTTTCGGTGAAAAATCAAATTCCAGATGCACCGGAAATACCAAATTCACATTTCTGAATCTTGAATCTTTCAGATTGATTCCCGAAGTCACTAAATCGGTTTGATCTCCATTTTCCACAAAATAACGATTATCCGTTGGGCGCAGATTGTTGTACATCAAAGACAAACCATATTTTGCGTGCAATAAGTTATGGTTTTTAGCCAAACGCGTGTTCCAAGAAATTCCCCATTCATAGAAATGTGAACCCCAATAACGGTAATCTGAATGTGCCACTGCACCATCGGTTACCAAGTTATTTACACCAGCCGCAAAAACAAACTGCGAAGTGGTTCTTCTTTCTTCCTGCTCTTTTTCTCTATCTTTCACACGTACTCCGGAAGTTCCAAACATAATCGAATAGCGTCCTTTTTTAAGCGTATCTTTTGATGTTTCCTGAATTTTTCCTTCTACTTTTTCCTGCACCAAATCATTCAATTTTGCTTGTTCCAAAGCTACTCGGTCTTCAATGTTTTTAGAGTGAAGATTTGCCGCGTCTATTTTCTGCTGATCGGCTTGCTCCTGTGAAATTGTCTTGTTGTCCAATTCTACATTAATGGCATCTACTTTATCTTTCAATGCCTGCTTTTCTTCTTTGGTAATCGTTTCAATATTCTGAGCGATGATTTTAGCACGTTGCTCAAACGTTTCTTGCGCTGTTAACTTGCTCACAAAAAGGCATAAGGTTACCGCTACATAAAAAATAATTTTCTGCATGATTAAAAATTTTAACTGTTCGATTTTTGATTGTTTACTCGTAATTTCTATTGGCTACCGCAGTTTTTACGGCTTCAAATTTCTTTTGGATTTTATCGAATTTGGTTTCTCTGAATTCCTGATTCAATTCACCTTCTACAGCTGATAAAAGGGAACTGGCATTTACTTTTACTTTTGGTTTTTCCTTAGTTGCATCAACAGAAGCTAACATCGATTCTGGTGAAATGCTTACTTTTTGAACTTCTTCTGTAGTTACTTTCTCTTCAACAGTAACTTCCTGTTTTGCAAAATGTTGAGGCGCAATTTTCACGACAACTTTTTCTTTCTGAACAGATTTGTTTTCAGCAACCGCTTCCTGAACCGGAACAGATTTCACAATATCATTATTCCCACTGACATCTATTCCATTTTCAGAAGGCTCAACCGTAACTACATCATTATTTGACATTGGAATTTCAACATTGCTTTCCGTTTCCTGATTCATCAAAAACAGACCTACTCCCAAAAAAAACACCACGCTTGCCGCTATATGCAGCCAACGGAAATTGCGTTTTGGTTTTTTATTTTCCGCTATCGAAAGCATTGCATCCAATCTGTCCCAAGCAGCATCGGAAGGCTGAATCTCCCTTGCGTTGAGTTTTTTTCTGAACTCTTCTTCCATTTTATTCGGTTCCATACTCATAGTTCTTTTGTTTGTTAATTTGATTTTGAAGCATTTTTCGGGCGTGCGACAATTGTGATTTTGATGTTCCTTCGCTAATTCCTAACATTTCGGCGATTTCCTGATGTTTGTACCCTTCGATTGCATAGAGGTTGAACACCATGCGATAGCCATCCGGTAGACTGTCAATTAAAAACTGAATATCTTCCACCGAAAATTGGCTTTCAATATTATTGGAACGTTCTTCAAAAAAAGTTTCGTCTTCTGTAAATTTTACCTGTTTCTGAACTCGTAAAAATGAAATGCTTTCATTGACCATAATCCGGCGAATCCAACCTTCAAAACTGCCTTTATGTTCGAAATTTTTCAGATTAGAAAACACTTTCATAAAAGCCGTAATCATAATGTCTTCCGCCTGATGAACATCTTTAACATATTGTCGGCACACACTTAACATTTTGGGAGCGAACTGCGAATAAATCTTGTGTTGCGCGTGCCGATTGTTCTCGAGCGCCAACTGTATGATTTCTTTTTCGTCCTGATGTAAGTTAATAACCTTCATTACATTTTTATTTCAAAGTCTGAATTATAAACCGACTTCTATTAGCATAGACGATTGAAGTTTAAAAAAGGTTGTATGGACATGAAAAAAAATTAAATTTTTCTTTCAATCACGTAATTCACCATTAAAACTAAGGCTTCTTTATATGGAGAATCGGGGAAGTTTTGAATAAGTTGTAAAGCTTCCTGCTGGAAAGCAATCATTTTTTGTTCGGCGTAACCCAATCCGTTTTTGTCTTTTACGAACTGAATCACCTCGCGAACGCGTTTTTTGTCTTTGTTGTGGTTTTTAACCGAATTGATGACCCAACTTTTCTCTTTAGGCGTACAATTGTTCAAAGCATAAATTAACGGCAAGGTCATTTTTTGCTCTTTGATGTCGATTCCGGTAGGTTTTCCGATAGCATCGTCGGTATAATCGAACAAATCGTCTTTAATCTGAAACGCCATTCCGATTAATTCACCGAATTTACGCATGCGTTCCACGGTTTCTTTATCTTCCGGATTTACGGCGCAAGCACCAAGGGAACAACATGCCGCAATTAACGTTGCCGTTTTCTGACGGATGATTTCGTAATACACATCTTCGGTAATATCGAGTCGACGAGCTTTTTCAATCTGAAGTAATTCGCCTTCACTCATCTCACGAACGGCTACGGAAATAATCTTTAGTAAATCGAAATCGTTGTTATCAATAGAAAGCAGTAAACCTTTAGAAAGCAGAAAATCGCCAACCAAAACGGCAATTTTGTTTTTCCACAACGCATTGATGGAGAAAAAACCACGACGTTTGTTGCTGTCATCGACTACATCATCATGAACTAAAGTTGCCGTATGAATCAGTTCAATTACGGAAGCACCGCGATACGTTCTGTCGTTTACTGTTCCGCCTGAAACCATTTTTGCGGTAAGAAAAACAAACATTGGACGCATTTGTTTCCCTTTTCGATTGACAATATAATGGGTGATTCGGTTTAAAAGTGCCACTTTGGAAGACATTGCTAACTGAAACTTCTTTTCGAAAAGTTCCATTTCAAAGGCAATCGGCGCTTTTATTTTTTCCGTGATTTTCATGTGGTTCAAATATAGCGAAAATCCATAACGAAAACTATTGCTTTACGCTTCTTTATTCGCCAGCTGACCACAGGCCGCATCGATGTCTTTTCCGCGACTGCGACGCACTTTTACCACGATATCGTTTCGCTCTAAGGCAAAAATATAATCTTCAATGGCTTTTTGAGATGCTTGTTGGAATTGCCCGTCATCAATCGGATTGTATTCGATTAAATTGACTTTACACGGCACATATTTGCAGAATTTCACCAAAGCGTCAATGGATTTTTTATCATCGTTGATGCCTTTCCAAACCACATATTCGTAGGTAACTTTGCTTTTGGTTTTTTTGTACCAATATTCCAAAGCTTCACGCAATTCGTTTAACGGAAAACTTTTGGTAAATGGCATGATGTCATTTCGGATTTCTTCAATCGCAGAATGCAGGGAAACGGCTAATTTGAATTTTACTTCGTCATCGGCCATCTTCTTAATCATTTTGGAAACTCCCGAAGTAGAAACCGTGATTCTTTTCGGCGACATACCCAATCCTTCTGGAGAAGTAATTTTCTCAATCGCTTTCATCACATTCGGGTAGTTCATCAGCGGTTCGCCCATACCCATGAAAACGATGTTGGATAGCGGTCTGTCGTAATACAAACGGCTTTCATTGTCAATCGCGGCTACCTGATCGTAAATCTCATCCGGATTCAAGTTTCGCATACGTTTCAAACGAGCAGTCGCACAGAAATTACAATCCAAACTACAACCAACCTGACTCGAAACACAAGCTGTTGTTCTGGTTTCGGTAGGAATCAAAACGGATTCGACAATCAAATCGTCATGCAAACGAACAGCATTTTTCACGGTTCCGTCTGAACTACGCTGCATTGTATCGACCTTAATATGGTTGATGACGAAATTCGCTTCCAACATATCACGTGTGTGTTTGGAAATGTTGGTCATGTCCTCAAATTTATGGGCGCGTTTCTGCCACAACCATTCGTACACTTGATTCCCTCGAAAAGCTTTATCACCATTCGTCACAAAAAAATCACGTAATTGTTCCTTCGTTAAAGCGCGTATGTCTTTTTTCTCCGTTTGCATGGCGCAAAGTTAGTTACAATTTGTGGATTTGGTTATTGGGATATTTGTAATTTTGTAAAAAATCAGTTTATGCACTTTATATCCGAAGCTTTAGAAGACTATGTAGCGCTGCATTCCGAGAATGAACCAGAGTTATTGGCACGTTTGAATAAAGAAACCCATCAGAAAATTTTACAACCCAGAATGTTGAGCGGGCATTTTCAGGGACGATTTCTGAGTATGATTTCTAAACTAACAAGACCTTCAGCGATTTTGGAAATCGGAACTTACACTGGTTATGCAGCATTATGTTTAGCCGAAGGTTTAACCGAAAACGGCACTTTGGATACGATTGACAACAACGAAGAACTATACGATTTTCAGCGTAAATATTTTGACGAATCGGCTTGGGGAAAACAAATTCAGCAACATTTGGGAAGTGCTTTAGACATCATTCCGACCTTGAATAAAAAATTCGATTTGGTTTTTATTGATGCGGACAAGGAAAACTACATCAACTATTTCAATATGATTGTTCCAATGATGAACAAAGGCGGATTGATTTTATCCGACAATGTACTTTGGAGCGGCAAAGTTTTAGAAGAGGTAAAAGCTAACGACAAAAGCACCAAAGTTCTACTGGAATACAACGAATTACTAAAAAACGACACTAGAGTAGAAACCGTTTTACTACCGATTCGTGATGGTTTGACGATGAGTAGAGTTCTATAAAAACAAAATCCCGACTACAATCGGGATTTTTTATATCAAATACTTTCAGGAAAATATTTCTTTCTGAAATAGCTGTAAAGTTTAAAGAAAATGAATCCCGAAACTGCTCCAAAAACATAACCCGAAAGAATATCTGTCGGAAAATGCAGTCCCAAATAAATACGACTGTAAGCGAATATCAACGGGAATAAAAACAGTAAAAAGGCGTATCGGTAATATTTTTTCAGAATTAAATACACAAACATTGTTGCTGCAGTTGAATTCATAGCATGACCTGAAAAATAGCTAAAGGTGTCGCTGGATTTCACGATTCGGATGACATCTTTGATTTCCAAATCGTTACACGGACGCAAACGCTGCACACTATTCTTTACTAAATTGGTAAGCTGATCGGTAAAAACCATCATCAATGCAATGGAAACCAAAATTAGCAACAAATGCTTCCAACCTAATTTTTTAAATAAAAGATAAAATATCACTAAGAAAAAAGGCGTCCAGTGCAATTGTTTTGTAATCAAAAGCCACATTCCATCAAAAGATTCTGAACCCAATCCGTTGAGAAAAACGAAAAGCTCTTTATCGAGTTGAATGATTTTTTCCAGCATTACATTTGGCGTTTAATCGGTCCGGTCATGTCTTCGATATCTTCTTTGGCTTTGTCGATTTCTTTGGTGATATCAGAAGTCAAATCGAGCTGATTCATCGGGTTTAAATCTTTGATATCGTTAATTTCGGCACTTTTCTGAATTTCACTTTTGATATCGTTGGTCGCATTTTTAATCTCAGCCATTCCTTTACCCAACATACGGGCAATATCCGGAATCTTATCCGAACCGAACAACATCAGTGCTACAACGATAATCAGGAAAATTTCTCCGCCTCCTATTCCAAACATAATGGTAATCTGGTTATTATTTGCAAGATTGCAAAGTTACAAAGTTTTCGAAATGAAATTGTTATTAAAAACTAAAAAGACCGCTGCTTGAACGGTCTTTTGTTATTATTTCCCTTGTGACAATTCGTCAAATTTGGATTTCGCTTCTTCTTTTGGCCAAACATTGTTGGTTACATCAATATCGGCGGTTTCCAGTTTTGGATCCAATTGAATTTTCTTCACCGGTTTTTCGGTTGCGAAAACGCGTTTTGCCGTATCATTCCCTTTTCTCCAGATTTGGACTGGGAAATGGTGATTTTCTTTGGTTCCGTCTTCAAACTGTAATTCTACGATAATCGGCATCATCATTCCGCCGGGTTTGTCGAATTCGACTTCGTAAAAATATTTTGGAGCTTTTAATTCTTTTTTCTCTTCCGAAGAAAGTTTTGCCGTGTATTCGCTCAATAATTTTACATCTTTAATTTCAAGCGGTTTTTTCATATCAGATTTAAAATCTTCCGCGGATTCTGAAACCATGTACACCATTGGCTGCGCATCACTGATTTTTCTTCCTCTGCGGTTGAATTGCTCCGTTACCTGTTTGGTAGGATTTTCGGTTACGAAATATTGTTTTACATCTTTGATACCGATATCTACATAATCTGTGGAATAAAACCAACCTCTCCAAAACCAGTCTAAATCTACTGCCGATGCGTCTTCCATCGTTCTGAAGAAATCTTCCGGCGTTGGATGCTTGAATTTCCAACGCTGTGCATAAGTTCTGAAAGCGTGGTCAAACAAATCGTGTCCCATAATCGTTTCACGTAAAATATTCAGTCCGGTTGCGGGTTTCGAATACCCATTCGCTCCGAAATTATAAATCGTTTCCGAGTTCGACATGATTGGTTCTAAATACTTTTGATCACCACTCATGTACGGTACAATTTTAGCAGCAGGTCCGCGACTTGACGGGAAATTTTTATCCCAACTTTGTTCGGTTAAATATTCCAAAAAGGTATTCAATCCTTCGTCCATCCAAGTCCATTGGCGCTCGTCGGAATTGACAATCATCGGGAAAAAATTGTGCCCAACTTCGTGGATGATTACACCCATCATACCATATTTGATGCGGTCGCTGATGAAACCGTTTTCGTCCGGACGTCCGTAATTCCAACAAATCATTGGATATTCCATTCCCTGATCTTCGGCTGAAATTGAAACGGCTTTCGGATACGGATAATCGAAAGTATAACTCGAGTAACTTTTTAAAGTATGTGCCACAACTCTAGTCGAATAATCCCCCCACAAAGGATTCGCTTCCGGTGGATAACACGAAATCGCCATCACTGATTTTCCATTTGCTAATTTCACGGCCATCGCATCGTAGATAAATTTTCTGGATGTTGAAAAACCAAAATCACGTACATTGGCAGCTTTGAATTTCCAGGTTTTCTTTTTATCAGAGAAGCCTTTGGTGGCTGCTTCAGCCTCAGATTGCGTCACTACAACAATCGGTTTATCATACGTAGATTCTGCTAATTGGTATCGTTTTACTTGTTCCGAGGTAAATACTTCGCTTCGGTTTTGCAAAACTCCAGTTCCCTCCATAACGTGGTCTGCCGGAACTGTGATGTTCACTTCAAAATTTCCGAATGGTAAAGCAAATTCTCCCGAACCCCAAAACTGCATGTTTTGCCAGCCTTCCACATCGCTGTATACCGCCATTCTCGGATAAAACTGTGCGATTACGTATAAATTATTTCCGTCTTTATCAAAATGCTCATATCCGGAACGACCGCCGTCCACCATGTAATTGTTGATGTTGTACCACCATTTTATGGAAAAGGACACTTTTTCACCTTTCTTTAGTGGTGTATCCAAATCAATACGCATCATGGTTTGGTTGATGGTATATTTCATTGGATTGCCTTTGGCGTCTTTTACATATTCGATATTAAAACCACCGTTGAAAGAAGGCTCCATGAATTTTTTAGCAAAACCTCCCGGAGACATTGCGCCATCAATTCGTTCATTTTGCACCAAACCGGATTGACCGCCACGCTTTTTCTGATTCTGATCTAGCTGAACCCACAAATACGTCAATGTTTCTGGAGAATTATTGGTATAGGTAACGGTTTCTTTACCATTTAAACGCGTGTTTTTATCATCTAGCTCGATATCCATTTTATAATCGGCTTGTTGCTGATAATAGGCTGGTCCTGGTGCTCCTGATGCTGTGCGATACGAATTGGGTGTCGCCATTTCATGGTACATCTGACTGAATTTATTGTTGTCATAATGCCCTGATTCGCGTTTCTTTTCCGTGGGTTTTGTGTCCTGAGCCAAAGCAATGAAAGGCATCGCTAAAGCAGCTAACGAAAAAACGGATACAGATTTTTTCATATATATATTGTTGTTTGGTTGTTTGTCTAAAATTCAACTTGTCCATCCGGTTCACTAT
>NZ_JALDYN010000034.1:0-21278 GCF_032153895.1 Flavobacterium sp. | reverse complement strand
CCCCAACGCTCTTTTAAATTTGCCATTTTTCTGAAATATGCTCAAAAATACAAATTATGGTCGAGGTGCAAAACCTCCTAGGCGAATATTATTTTCAGTTTGAAAATATACCAGATAATTGTAGAGCATATAATTTACTTCATAGCCATAATTAACGCCATTCTGGTAGTCAATAGACATCATAAATAAGTTGGATTCTCTTTGGTTTCTAGGGCTGACAACTCTTTGGTTCCATTCAATGACCCAAGGTATGTTTCGGCCTTCAAGAAAACTTTGTGAATAGAATCCTCTAGGTCTTGCATTGGAATAGAGCCATGAATTGAATCTACCATCAATGATTATGATTTCATATTCAAGGGAATCGTTAGCAATTCTAATGGTATCTCCTGATTTACCTTGAACAGAATTATCCGAAACAGGTTTTGAAGCAGAATTACATCCGAAAAAAACTGAAATCGCGACTATGAAGAATGTACAAATCAAATTTTTCATCACATGAATTTTCTTATAAAGTTACTAAATATCAATTGATTGTGAAATTCCTTTAACAAAAAAAGCCAAACAATACTGTCTGGCTTTTCTATAGAATGTTGAAATATTATTTTCCGAAAAGTTTTCCAAGCAATCCGCCTAAAAGGCCTCCGCTTTTTCCTGACATAGCAGCAGTTGCATCTTTCATGTCTACTTTTCCGTCGTTGTTTTGATCTAAACCGAATTGACCGCCGTATTTGGTTACAGCGTCCATTAAACCACCAGAATTACTACCTCCGATTGATTTTACAATATCAGAAACATCAAAACCCGGTTGGTTCGGATCTTTCGCTTTTCCAATTAAAGAACCTAATATTTTTGGAATAATGCTCCCTGCAAGTCCCGAAGAAGCTTCGCTGCTCAAACCGTATTTCTGTCCTAAATTTCCGGAAAGTTGCTCCGTTAATTGTTTAACCACAGGATTTGACGAATCGATTGAACCGTTGTTCAGTAAACCGGCAATATCACTGAAGTTTCCATTAGCTACCATACCTTTTAATCCATTAAGAATTGAGTCGCTGGTTTCGTTCATTACGGCTTCATTGTGCTCGTTCGGAACATCTTGATTATTTACAATGGCATCACCGCCGTATTGTTTTACTAATTCTGTTATTTGATCTAACATTGCATTTAATTTTTAAGGTTGAATATCAAATTTAAGAAAAAAAGAATTACAAAAGTGTTATTCATTTTTTAATAAACTGATAATCTGCTCAGCAAGTTCTGTGCCAATTCGGTCCTGAGCTTCTAGAGTTGCAGCTCCAATATGAGGTGTCATCGAAATCTTAGGATTCATCAAAACCTGAATAGCCGGCGTTGGTTCTTCTTCAAAAACATCCAAACCTGCGAAAAGTACTTTTTCTTCGTCTAAAGCGTCTATTAAAGCTACTTCGTCAATTACACCGCCACGAGCACAGTTGATGATGCCGACGCCTTCTTTCATTAAATCAAATTCTTTTTTACCAATCAAATGATTACCTAAAAACGGTGTGTGAACAGTAATAAAATCAGCGTGTTTGAAGATGTCTTCAATCGGTTCGGTCTCAATATTTACGTTGATGAACTGACCGTTGTAAAAATCGACCTTGATGGTGGCTTCATCCACATGTTTATCCGAAGCAATAACTTTCATTCCCAAGCCTAGCGCCATTCGGGCAACTTCACGACCAATTCTTCCAAAACCGATGATTCCAATGGTTTTTCCGCGTAACTCAATTCCGTCAGAATACGCTTTTTTCAAACTGTTGAATTGCGAATCGCCATCCAAAGGCATATTTCGGTTAGCATCGTGTAAAAATCGCGCTCCGGAAAACAAGTGGGCAAAAACCAATTCCGCCACAGATTCTGAAGAAGCAGCCGGTGTGTTGATAACGTGGATTCCTTTTTCTACAGCATAATCCACATCAATATTATCCATACCAACACCGCCGCGACCAATGATTTTGATGGATGGACAACTGTCAATAATATCTTTACGGACTTTTGTAGCACTGCGCACCAATATTACATCGATGCTGTTGTTATTGATGTAGTTAGCTACTTGTTCCTGAGCTACTTTTGTGGTGATTACTTCAAATCCGGCTTTTTCCAAGGTTTGAATTCCGCTTGGTGATAAACCGTCGTTGGCTAATATTTTCATTTTATGATAAGTCTTTTAAATCTTGTTTTCTAAATCTTTCATGACGTTCACTAAAACCTGAACGCTTTCAATTGGTAAGGCATTGTACATCGAGGCACGATAACCACCTACCGAGCGATGGCCGTTAATACCTGAAACTCCAGCTGCTTTCCACATTGAATCGAATCGTACTTTATGATTTTCGTCTTTTAGTAAAAAAGTTACGTTCATTAACGAACGGTCTTCTTTTACGGTTGTTCCGATGAACAAAGGATTTCGGTCGATTTCGTCGTATAGCAATTTGGCTTTGGCTTCGTTTTGTTTTTCGATAGCGGCAATTCCACCTAAATTTTTCAACCATTGCATCGTTAAAAGTGACGTGTAAACCGCGAAAACTGGCGGTGTGTTATACATGCTTTCTTTTTCAATATGCTGCTGATAGCTCATAATGTTTGGAATGGTTCTTTCGGTTTTTCCTAAAAGTTCTTCTTTTACTACGATTAATGTAACTCCGGCTGGTCCCATGTTTTTCTGAGCTCCGGCGTAAATCAAATCGAATTTTGAAAAGTCTAAGGTTCTTGAGAAAATATCCGAGCTCATATCGCAAACCATTGGTACATTCGTTTCCGGAAAACTTTTCATTTGTGTTCCGAAGATGGTATTATTGCTCGTACAGTGAAAATAATCGGCATCATTCGGAATAACGAATTCTTTCGGAATATGATTGTAATTTTCAGGTTTTGACGATGCTACGACTACGGTTTCACCAAAAGCTTTCGCTTCTTTGATGGCTCCACTTGCCCAGGTTCCGGTGTCTAAATAAGCGGCTTTTCCGTTCTCTCTCATCAAGTTGTACGGAATGCGTAAAAACTCCATACTCGCGCCGCCTTGTAAAAATAAGACTTGGTATCCTTTTCCGGTTAATCCTAAAAGTTCTAAGGCTAAAGCGCGGGCTTCTTCCATTACAGCCACAAAGGCTTTGTCACGGTGGGAAATTTCTAAAATTGACAATCCCATTCCGTTGAAATCTAAAACAGCCTGAGCCGCTTTCTCAAAAACTTCCTGAGGTAAAATACACGGTCCGGCGCTGAAATTATGTTTTTTCATTGTAATACTTAATCTTTAAAAACCTGAATTACGACTTCTTTCTCTACTAAATCGGTAAATTTACCATTATATCGCGTAGCTTTTACCAAATGATTGTCAATCCAGTGATAATTTCCGCCACGAGGTTTGCCTAATAAAATGCTGTGGTATTTAAAACCATGTTTATCAAGCCATTGTGTTGTAACTTCGCGATGTTCTTCGGTTCGGGAAGTGAAAAAGCAAATCTGATGTCCTTCGTCATACCATTTATTGATGGTTTCCAAAGCATCGGGAAAAGGCTCGCAGGTAGCCATTCGCTCGGGTTGTTCGTTGGGAACATCTTCGGTGATGGTACCGTCGATGTCGATGAGGTAGTTCTTAACGCCGTCCTGTAAAACCGGACTGACATTGTTTTTGTGTTCTAGTTGCATTAGGTTGTGTGTTTAATGCACGCAAAATTGACCCATCGGCTATTAAAAAATAATAGAAATTATTTGAATACTTACTTTTTTGCACTTATTATCTTGTTTTAATTGAAAAATGTAAGGCATTGGGAGTCGGAAGTAATAAGGAATTAGATATGATAATATTATTCCTGAATAGTAAAAGAATGTCAGAATAATTATCTTTTTTTATCTTTGTATATATAGATAGTTTAGGGCATCTATTCAAAATGATGGATTTAATTTTAAGAAATAGTAATTATTTAAAGCTAAATAAAATTTTAGTGTCATTTTTCTTGATTTGCATTTCTTTACAATTAAGAGGGCAAGAATTTGAATGGGTTTATAATACAAGAGGTACTAATCAAAATAGCTATTCATCAAATTCACATGTTAATCAAGTAATAACAAATGGTAATAATGACATTTATATAGCAGGAAATTTTTGGGGTGTTGTAGATTTTGGAGATGGTGAAGAAGGATTTGTTCGTAATGGAGATTATTCGTCACCTAATGGTTTTGTTGCAAAACTAGATCAAGACAAGAACGTTATATGGGTTAAAGATTTAAAATATGGTTCTTATTTAATTAGTTCAATACTTACAGATAACAATGGGAATATAATTGTTAGTGGTTCAGCAAGGCCTAATGGTACGTCCTTGTTTTTTAATTCAAACCCTGAAAATATTTCCCTACCTAATGTTCTTACGCCAACTCACGAGAATTTAAATACTAACAAGACATATGGTTTTATTTATATTTTGGATTCGGATGGGAATTATATAGATTCGAGATTATTCGAAGATAAGAGGCTAACTTACATGGTTAAAGACCAAACTAATACCATAGTTGTTGTTGGATATACTGTGAAATACAATGTTGATATTCCAAGTGAAGATCACCAAGAATGGGGATATGTAGCTAAATTAAATACCAACCTTACTACCATTTGGGAAAAAACATTTAATAATCAGGACGGTAATAGCAATAATGGTTTTACAAGTGCTTCTATTGATAGTCAGAATAATATTTACACTACAGGAAGCTATGCGAATAGTTTTGCGTTTGGAACTACTGTTTTACAAAATAACGGATTAAATCGTTTTGTCAGTAAGCTATCTCCAAATGGTGATGAAAATTATATTATTGATTTTCTTAATCATCCACTTTCACAAATAAGAGTAGACGAATCGGATAATGTCTATTTTTTTGCAAAATATTCAGGGTCATTTTCTGTATTGTTTAATAATGTTCTTGTTGAAAATCTTCCGGTTGTTCAACAAAATGAATTGGTTTTGTTTAAAATGAATACAGCCGGAAACCTTATATGGAATGTTCCGATATATGGTTCTGGTAATCAGGATGGAAATGTATTTGCTTTTAACAGTCTTGGAGAATTGATAGTGCCGGTAAGAGTAGGAATGGATACCGAATTCAATTACGCAAACCAAAATACAACTATCGCAACTTATAATTATGATACAGTCATACTCAAAATAAAAACTACCGGCGAATTAATTGATGCTAAAGGTATTTATCAGAACGTACCTCCAGATAAGGTTTTTACTAATACCATTCATACTGATATTAATGATAACATATTATTGGGAGGCTTTTTTACAAGAACAATCGACTTTGATCCGCATGCAACCAATGAGTATGTATTAACTCCAGAGTTGTTTTTTAATGAATATGTGGGTGAGTATCTTCCTGAACAAGCAGGTTTTGTTTTAAAATTGAAAAATTGCGCTTCAATTCCTTTTTTTGATGATACATTTGAAGTATGCTCCACTCAATATCCAAACCCAACAATAGCTGATATAAATCCAACCGGGCCAAATGTAAAATGGTATGTATCAATGGGATCAACAGTTCAATTAACGAATGATTTCCAGTTAACAAATGGGCTTACGCTGTATTATGAAAACAATGTTGAAAATTGTACCAATGTTGGAAGGTTTCCATTGCAGGTAAGTATTTTGCCTCCTTCGAGTCCACCCATAATTAGTGTTGTTCAACCGTGCTACTTTCAAGGAATGAGGCTGTCTGATTTGGATATTCAAGGACAAAATCTAACATTCTATTTAGAGCCTGTCGGAGGAGAAAGTGTTGGAAGTGATTGGGTAATTAATCCGAATAGTACGTATTACGTTTCGCAAAATAATAGTAACTGCGAGAGTAATCGCGTGAGCATTACTGTAAACCAAATGAGTTTGCTGACTAGTAATCACACGGCCTATATTTGTGATGCAGATAAAGACAATTATGAAATTGTAAATCTATCTGATTATGTTCAAAATTTTGTTGGTTTAGCTGTAAATGAATTTTCGTTTTCATATTTTGATTCTCACTCTGATGCGGTGGGAAATTTAAATCCTATTTCAAATTTTTCTGCTTATCAAGCGACAAATCAAACAGTTTATACCGGTATTTATTCAAGTTCTGGTGGCTGTTTCAAAATTGTAGAGCTAAACTTAAATATGGTTCATCCTCCTGAAATCACAAAGGTGACAGTTGATGATTTAACAAACAATAATAGCATTACCATTTTGCCCTATGATGATAATTATAGTTATTCATTGGATGGAATAAATTTTCAGGATAGTAATTACTTTGATAATTTGGTTAGTGGTGAATATTTTGTATTCGTGAGAAATAATCTAGCAGATTGTTTGGCAATTTCTAATGAAATTTATGTGATGTCGTATCCAAACTTTTTCACACCAAACGGGGATGGGATTAATGATTTTTGGAAGGTGAAATATGCGCAGTTTCAGTTTTTTACAGACGTGGAAATTTACGATCGGTATGGTAAATTTATAACTGTTTTTAATGAGAAAAGTGAGGGTTGGGATGGCAAATACAATGAACAAGAAATGCCTTCAACAGATTATTGGTTTAAAATAATTCGAACTACGGATAAAAAAATGATATATCACGGTCATTTTTCGTTGTTTAGATAATTCATTAAATGAATCTATATTGAAAGCGCGAACTTAACCGTATCTACATTATCAGCATAATCCCATAACTTTGGTTTTTGCGTTTGTCCGAATGGAATGCTGTTTTCTATTAAATTGTCGGATACAATACACTGAATCATTTCTGAATCATTTTTCAAACGAGTTTTTACCGATTCAATATCATCATAGAACTCATAAAACACAGAGGAAATAGGCGAAGCATAGCTTGAATCTTCCTTCAAAGTCAAAAATTCATTATCCAATAAAGGGAAAAGGCTCATCAGAAAAACCGCTTTGTTGTAATCGTAATTGTTAGCGTATTTTTCATAATGGATGATGTCGCCGTACAAGAAAATGGCTTCAAAAAAAGCCTTGAAATCATAACCTTTTGGCACAAAAATTTTGGAAACATTGCGACAACCTAATCCGAAGTAACGGAAAATATCTTCACCTAAACGAGTTAAATCTTCTTTGGTTTCTTTACCGTTCAATACAGCGACAGAGTTTCTGTTTTTACGGATGATACTCGGCTTGTCTTTAAAATAGTATTCGAAATAACGGGCGGTGTTGTTGCTTCCGGTTGCGATTACGGCATCGAAACTTTCCAGTTTTCCTTCCACGAAATTGATTTTGGTTTCTAATTCCGGCTGAACAGCAATCAGATATTTTGCTAAAAATGGTAACAATTTTTGATCGTTAGACGACATTTTAACCATCACCTTATGTCCTGAAACCAAAACGGAAAGAAAGTCATGAAACCCAACCAACGGAATGTTTCCGGCCAAAATTAATCCAACGGTTTTCGGCTGAACCTTCGAGAAATCGTATTTGGACAACCATTCGTTTAAATTCTTTTCGGTTAAAGCTTCCGCCCACGATTGGATTGAAAAATAAACCTGTTCTGGCGTAAACCAGCCATTGTGGGATTGCGAAAGTGCAATTAAAGCAATGAAATCTTCATAAAAGGCATCGTTGAATTTTACTTCAGGATTTTTAATGTTTTCTTTCTCAGAGAATTGACTTAAAAACTGGCCTAAATCAGTAAAAGCTCCTATAATTTCCTTTTGTGACATTTCTTACTTGTTTATGTAGGGTTTACATTGTAATTTTGCACAAATTTACAGTTAAAAATTAATATAAGCTATGGCAATCATTATAACTGACGAATGTATCAACTGCGGCGCATGTGAGCCGGAGTGTCCTAATACAGCAATATATGAAGGTGCAGACGATTGGCGTTGGAAAGACGGAACCCGTTTAAGCGGAAAAATCGTTCTACCTGATGGAACCGAAGTCGACTCTGATGCAGCCCAAACTCCAATTTCTGACGATATTTATTACATCGTGCCAGGGAAATGTACGGAGTGTAAAGGATTTCACGAAGAGCCACAATGTGCGGCCGTTTGTCCGGTAGATTGTTGTGTTCCGGATGACAATCATGTAGAAGATGAAGAAACGTTGTTAAACAGGCAGTCGTTTTTGCATAACGAATAAATTAGAACCTCGGCTTTTGCTGAGGTTTTTTGATTGGTATGGGAAGAATATTTTTAGGTTTACTGACAGTGTTATTGCTTTTGAATTTTGGTTACAAAGCGGTGCTTTATTTTTCTTCGGAGAAGGCTGAAGGAACCGTCGTAGGTTTTGAATATTTCAGTAGAGAAGTGGAGACCAAAGATAAATCCGGAAATGATGCGGTGTACTTCATTCAGTATGAAGCTCCGATTGTACGATTTAAATTGGAAAGTGAAACGGTTTCGGTAACCACGGAAGCTTGGAGCAATGAATACGCGTCATTAGAAAAGGGCGATAAGGTTACCGTATTTTGGAATACAGGAAGGGAAAATTTTAAACTCAACAGCTTTTTTCTTTTTTGGATAAGCGTTTGGGATGCCTTTTACGGAATATTACTCTTAATCTTTGGAAGTATTGTTTTGGGAATTGTATTGCCTGAACGAGAACCAAAAATAAGAACATGGAAATAAAAAAAAGCTGCCGGTTGGCAGCTTTTTTTACTCTTTAACTAACTCAAATTTTTCCAATACCATTTTATCGTTTCGGTCGTCATAGGTTTCCAGAACCAGGTTTCCGTCTTTATCAAAATAACCTACAGATACTTTGTTTCTGTTAATGTATAAATAGGTGTCATTGGAAGTTTTTCTTAACAATGCCGTACGTTTGCTGTTTGGCTGGGTCATTGTGTATCCGGTTTTATCGGTTGCGATTTGATACTTTTGTCCGTTCAATAAATAATAAGCCGAACGGTCCACATCTACAGTGCGCGTTACACCATCAACAGTAACTTCAGTAGTTGAAGTAACGTTTACCGGAGTGTCTTTCATCTCTTTGTTTAAGGTTTTAGATTCGGCATCTTTTAACTCGATATTCTGTACCTCGTTGGTTTTCTCTTTTTTTACAATAGTTCTTTCTCCATCGGAATCTTTAATGGTTGTAACTGTCGTTTTTACCTCTTGTTGAACATTTTTGTTCTGTGCTACTAGGTTTACAGATACGAATAATGCTATTACTGATAAGATTGTCGTTTTCATAATGTAACTGTTTTATGATTAGTATGTTACAAATTTACGTTAGCCATTAGATAGGTTTGTTATATAATTTCTGTAAATGCTTATATTTTTATCATTTTGTTGGATTTCGATTGTATAAATCAGGGTTTAAAATCAGTTTCATACTTGGGAAGAATAACGTATATTTGCACACTTTTAAAACAAGACATATAATCTGTTAACGATAATGTTAGCTGTAAACGCATACTAAAATGAAAGCAGGAATTGTAGGATTGCCTAATGTTGGAAAATCAACGTTGTTTAACTGTTTGTCGAACGCCAAGGCGCAGAGTGCGAACTTTCCGTTTTGTACGATTGAACCGAATATTGGTGTAGTAAACGTACCCGATCCGCGTATCAACCGTTTAGAAGAATTGGTAAAACCGGAGCGTGTTCAAATGGCAACTGTAGATATCGTAGATATTGCTGGTTTGGTTAAAGGAGCCAGCAAAGGAGAAGGATTAGGAAACCAATTCTTAGGAAACATCCGTGAGTGTAATGCGATTATTCACGTATTGCGTTGTTTTGATAACGATAACATTGTGCACGTTGATGGTAATGTAAACCCAATCCGTGACAAAGAAACTATCGATATCGAATTGCAGTTAAAAGACCTAGAAACTGTTGAAAAACGTTTAGAGAAAGCCAATAAAGCAGCGAAAGTGGGTAACAAAGAAGCTCTAGCAGAACAAGCTTTGCTTAATCGTATCAAGGAAACGTTGTTGAATGCAAAATCGGCTCGTACTGTTGTGCCTCAAAATCAGGATGAAGAGGAATTGCTGCATGCTTTTCAGCTAATTACTGCAAAACCGGTTCTATACGTATGTAATGTTGATGAAAGCGCTGCTGTAAACGGAAACAAGTACGTAGAGCAAGTACGCGAATTAGTAAAAGACGAAGATGCTGAGGTAATCATCCTTTCAGTAGGAGCAGAAGCCGATATCAACGAATTGGAAAGTTACGAAGAGCGTCAGATGTTCTTGCAAGACCTAGGTTTAACCGAGCCGGGTTCATCAGTGTTAATTCGTGCTGCTTATAAATTATTGAAATTACAAACCTATTTTACAGCGGGTGTGAAAGAAGTACGTGCTTGGACTATCAACATCGGAGATACAGCGCCAAAAGCAGCCGGAGTAATCCACACTGATTTTGAAAAAGGATTTATCCGTGCCGAAGTAATTGCTTTTGACGATTATTCCAACTTCGGTTCAGAAGCTAAAGTAAAAGAAGCCGGAAAACTAAGAGTAGAAGGAAAAGAATACATTGTAAAAGATGGTGATGTGATGCATTTCCGTTTCAATGTATAATTGAAAATATAAACGACTTAGAAAGCGAAGCAGTATTGTTTCGCTTTTTTTATTACTTTTAAAAGACTTAATCAGCAATCAGTATGAAAATAATCGCCTTCGGAGCCAGCCCTAGTAAAAATTCCATCAACAAGAAGTTAGCAACCTATGTGTCGACTTTATTTGAGCAGTATGAAACGGAAGTTTTAGACTTAAACGACTTTGCCCTGCCGCTTTTTAGTGTGGATTTGGAGAAAGAAGTTGGACAGCATCCATTAGCACAAGCTTTTTTAGACAAAATTGCCACTGCTGATTTGTTAGTGATTTCAATGGCTGAAAACAACGGCAATTATTCTGCGGCTTTTAAAAATACTTTTGATTGGGCTTCTCGCATCAATGTAAAAGTTTTTCAGGACAAACCGATGCTTCTTATGGCAACTTCACCCGGCGGACGAGGTGGAGCCAGTGTTTTAGAAATCGCCAAGAATGCTTTTCCACGCTATGGAGCGAATGTTTTGGCTACGTTTTCACTCCCAAGTTTTAATACTAATTTTGATGTTGCGCAAATGAAAATCAGTGATGTGGTATTGGATAATCAGGTTAGGGACATTGTGAAGAATTTTAGTTTTTAATGCAGAAGATTAAAAATCTGGTTTAATAATTGCATAGGATTAAGAAACCAAACGATTATGAAAACCCTAAAGAAAACCTTCAAAATTATATTATTCACGCTTCTTTCCATCCTCGGATTTACAATAATTTACGTACTTGCCGTATTAGGGATTTCAAAAATATCTGTTAATGAGGATGTTGTAAACCCAAAAGAAGGAATCGAAATCTATTTGTTATCCAACGGAGTACATACCGATATTGTCGTTCCGGTAAAAAACGATATAAAAAATTGGTCGGAAACGGTACAGTTTCAACATACGAAAGGTCAAGATACAACGGCCAACTATTTAGCTTTTGGTTGGGGCGACAAAGGGTTTTATTTAAATACACCAACTTGGGCAGATTTGAAATTTTCGACAGCGTTTAAAGCGGCTTCCGGATTGAGTACTTCGGCGATGCATTGTACCTTTTACAAACGAATGAAAGAAGGTGAATTGTGCAAAAAAATGACAATTTCTGATATTGAATACAGGCAACTAGTATCTTTTATAGAAAACTCTTTTCAGACCTCAAACGATTCAATTCAAAAAATCGAAACCGATGCCGTTTACGGAAAAACTGATGTTTTTTACGAAGCAAAGGGAAGTTACAATTTGTTCTACACCTGTAACACTTGGACCAATAGCGCTTTAAAAACTGCCAATCAGAAAGCCGCTTTATGGACAGTTTATGATAAAGGGATTTTGTGTCATTATGAGTAGTAGGCAGTGTTGAGTATTCAGATAAATATCAAATTCTATTTTCTGCTTACTGAACACTGAATACTCATCCTTTGATTGTCAATAACTTTGCTTAAAACTGCTTTTATTTCAGGTTGATTTCGCTTATTTTAGCAGAAATTCCAAAAATTTTCTATGCTAGAGCAAAATCAGTACACCGAAGACAACATACGCTCTCTCGACTGGCAGGAACATATTCGCATCCGTCCGGGAATGTATATCGGGAAGTTAGGCGACGGTTCTACGCCTGATGACGGTATCTATATCTTACTCAAGGAAGTACTCGATAACTGTATCGACGAGTTTGCCATGGGAGCCGGAAAAACCATCGAGGTAACCATTAAAGACCGCTTGGTAACTGTTCGCGATTACGGTCGTGGTATTCCGTTGGGAAAAGTGGTGGATGTAGTTTCGAAGATGAATACCGGGGGAAAGTACGACTCGAAAGCATTTAAAAAATCGATTGGATTGAACGGAGTGGGAACCAAGGCCGTGAATGCTTTGTCTTCGTTTTTCCGTGTGGAATCGGTTCGGGATAATTTTCAGAAAGCGGCGGAATTTTCGGCTGGTCTTTTAACGATTGAAGAAGATCAGATGGAAACCACCAAACGACGCGGTACGAAAGTTTCGTTTGTGGCCGATGATACGATCTTTAAAAACTACAAATACCGCAACGAGTACGTAGAGAAAATGCTCAAAAACTACACGTACCTAAATCGCGGTTTGACTTTATATTACAACGGTGACAAGTATTTTTCCGAATACGGTTTAAAAGATTTACTCGATGAAACCATTTTGGAAGAAGACAGAGTGTATCCGATTATCCATTTGGAAGGAGACGATATCGAAATAGCTTTAACGCACAGTAAATCACAATATTCTGAAGAATATTATTCGTTCGTAAACGGACAGAATACTACGCAAGGAGGAACACATTTGGGCGCTTTTCGTGAAGGCGTAGTTCGTACCTTGAAAGAGTTTTACAATAAGAATTTTGAAGCGTCCGATATCCGTAAATCCATCGTAGCAGCCATCGCGATTAAGGTGGAAGAGCCGGTATTTGAATCGCAGACCAAAACCAAATTAGGTTCAACCGAAATGGGACCGAAAGGACCATCTGTTCGTACGTTTGTAAATGATTTCATCAAGAATAAGTTAGATAACTTCTTACATAAAAATCCGGAAGTAGCTGATATGTTACTTCGCAAGATTTTGCAAGCCGAACGCGAGCGTAAAGAACTTTCAGGCATCCGAAAATTAGCCAAAGAGCGCGCTAAAAAAGCGAGTTTGCATAATAAAAAATTACGCGATTGTCGTGTCCATTTAACCGATGTGAAAAACCCAAGATACCTAGAAAGTACTTTGTTTATCACTGAGGGAGATTCCGCATCGGGTTCGATTACCAAATCGCGTGATGTGAATACGCAGGCGGTTTTCAGTTTGCGCGGTAAACCGTTGAATTCGTACGGAATGAGCAAGAAAATTGTTTATGAAAACGAAGAATTCAACTTACTGCAGGCGGCTTTAGATATCGAAGAAGATTACGAAAACCTGCGTTACAACAACATCGTTATCGCTACTGATGCCGACGTTGACGGTATGCACATTCGTTTGCTGTTGATTACATTTTTCCTGCAGTTTTTTCCGGAATTGATTAAAGAAGGTCATTTGTACATCCTGCAAACGCCGTTATTCCGAGTACGAAACAAAAAAGAAACGATTTATTGTTACAGCGACCAAGAGCGCGTAGATGCAATTGAAAAACTAAAACCGAAACCGGAAATCACCCGATTCAAAGGATTGGGAGAAATTTCACCGGACGAGTTCAAACATTTCATCGGACAGGACATTCGTTTAGATCCCGTGATGTTAGATCGAGCCATGTCGATTGAAAAGTTGTTAGAATTCTACATGGGAAAAAACACCCCAGACCGTCAGGATTTTATCATCAACAACCTGAAAGTGGAGCTGGACACGGCTGAAGAATTATTAGGTTCAAATTAACTGTCAACGTAAAACTGACAACTTAAAAAATGAGCGAAGAAAATCAAAATATAAACCCCGACGAAAGTCAGGACTTTACTCCCGAAAGCCAGGAGCATTTGGATCATTCCGATTCGATTACCAAAGTAACCGGAATGTACAAAGACTGGTTTCTGGATTATGCCTCGTATGTAATCTTAGAGCGTGCGGTTCCGGCGATTGAAGACGGTTTTAAACCGGTACAGCGTCGTATCATGCACTCGATGAAAGAGTTGGATGACGGACGTTACAACAAAGTGGCGAATATCATCGGGCACACCATGCAGTATCACCCACACGGAGATGCGAGTATTGGCGATGCGATGGTGAACATCGGGCAAAAAGAATTATTGATTGACTGCCAGGGAAACTGGGGAAATATCCTAACAGGCGATGGAGCAGCAGCACCGCGTTATATTGAGGCACGTTTGAGCAAATTTGCTAACGATGTTTTGTTCTCTCCAAAAGTTACCGAATGGCAATTAAGCTACGACGGCCGTAAAAACGAACCGATTCATTTACCGGTAAAATTCCCATTGTTGTTAGCGCAAGGTGGGGAAGGGATTGCCGTTGGTTTATCGACTAAATTATTGCCGCACAACTTTAACGAATTAATCGATGCTTCGATAAAAATATTAAAAGGAAAGCCGTTCACGATTTTTCCTGATTTCCCAACAGCCGGTATCGCTGACGTTTCCAACTACAACGATGGTATGCGCGGCGGACGTGTGCGTGTACGCGCGAAAATTGCCCCGTTGGATAAAAATACTTTGGTGATTTCCCAAATTCCGTTTTCTACTGATACTACGAAATTGATTGATAGTATTCTGAAAGCCAACGAGAAAGGGAAAATCAAAATCAAGAAAATTGAAGACAATACAGCCGCTGAAGTTGAGATTTTAATCCATTTACAACCAGGAACTTCGCCGGACAAAATGATTGATGCGCTGTATGCGTTCACCGATTGTGAGTCGTCGTTGGCACCTTTAGGCTGTGTGATTGAAAATTGCAACAGACCTTTGTTTATTGGCGTTTCGGACATTTTGAAAATATCAACGAACCGAACAGTAAACATTTTAAAACGTGAGCTGGAAATTCAGTTGGACGAGTTGGAAACCAAATGGCATTTCTCGAATCTGGAGAAGATTTTCATCCGTGAGGAAATGTACATCGACTTTAAATTGTATTCCGACAGAGAATCGTTATACACTTATTTGTACGACCGTTTCGAGCCTTTCAAAAAGATTCTGATTCGTGAGATTGTCGATGAAGATTTGCAGAAACTGACGCAGATTCCAATGATTCGTATTACGCGTTTCGACTCGGATAAAGCTGATGAAGCGATTGCGAAGTTGGAATCCGACATCGAACAGGTAAAACACTATTTGGATAACCTGATTGAGTACGCGATTGATTATTTCGCCAAGCTGAAAGAAAAGTACGGAAAAGGCCGTGAACGCTTAACCGAACTTAGAAATTTCGACACGATCGAAGCAACCAAAGTTGTCTTAAGAAATACAAAATTATACGTAAATCGGGAAGAAGGTTTTATTGGAACCAGTTTAAAGAAAGACGAATACGTTGCTGATTGTTCCGATATTGACGATGTAATTGTCTTTTTACGTGACGGTAAAATGGTGATTACCAAGGTGGATGATAAAAAATTCATTGGAAAAGATATCATACATGTGGCGGTATTCGACAAAAACGACAAGCGCACGATTTACAATATGATTTACCGCGACGGAAAAGCGGGAGCAGCGTTCATCAAGCGTTTCAATGTTTCCGGAGTTACCCGTGATAAAGAATACGATTTAACGCAGGAAAAAGCAGGTTCACAAGTATTGTATTTTTCAGCGAATCCTAACGGAGAAGCGGAAACCGTGACCATTTTATTGCGTCAGGTAGGAAGCGTGAAGAAATTGAAATGGGATGTTGATTTTGCTGAAATCATGATTAAAGGACGTGCTTCCAAAGGAAATACAGTTTCGAAATATCCGATTAAGAAAATCGAACTGAAAGAGAAAGGGATTTCGACCTTGCGTCCGCGTAAGATTTGGTTTGACGATACCGTTCAGCGTTTGAATGTGGATGGAAGAGGTGAGTTGTTGGGCGAATTCCGTCCAAACGACCGTTTGCTGATTATCAACCAATCCGGAAAACTGAAAACAATCATTCCGGAGCTGACTACGCATTTTGACGAAGATATGATTATCCTTGAAAAATGGCATCCGAAGAAACCGATTTCGGCGATTTATTTCGATGGAGAAAAAGAGCGTTATTTCATCAAACGTTTCTTGGTTGAAAACGAAAACAAAGAGGAAATCTTTATTTCGGAAAACGAAAAGTCACAGTTAGAAATCGTTTCCACCGATTGGCGTCCGGTTGCTGAGCTAATTTTTGCAAAAAGCAAAGGTGTTCAGAAAGAGAATCAAACCATCGATATGGAACAGTTCATTGCTGTAAAAGGAATCAAAGCGCTTGGGAATCAGTTAACAGCGGATAAATTGAAGCAAGTGAATTTATTAGAACCGTTACCATTTGAAGAACCGGTTGAAGTGATTCCGGAAGAAATCGAAGTCAACCAATCCGAAGACGAAGAAGGAACCGATTTAACCGATTACAACATTAGTTTGGATGATGACGGTCAAATTACTTTGACTTTAGAATAATGATACAGAAAGTAGCGGTTTAGCCGTTACTTTTTTGTTTTAAACAGCTACGAAGTATTCAGAAATGAAGATTTATATCAAAAATATGGTGTGCAGCCGCTGTAAAATGGTGGTTCAGTCTGAATTGGAGAAATTAGGTTTGCCAATTATCGATGTCGAATTAGGCGAAGTAACATTGCAAACTGAAATATCCGAAACTCAAAAAGAAGTATTGGCAAAGCACTTACTTCAGTTTGGTTTTGAACTAATTGACGATAAAAAAAGCCGAATTATAGAACAGGTTAAAACATTGATTATAAATCTGGTTCATCATGATGCAGAAGCCATGAAAATCAATTTGTCTGATTTTATTAGTTCAAAAATCGGATTGGATTATAATTATGTGAGTAATCTGTTTTCGGAAGTGGAAGGAACTACCATTGAAAAATACTTCATTGTACAACGCATCGAAAAAGTCAAAGAGCTTTTGATGTATGACGAGCTGAGTCTAAGTGAAATAGCTTACAAACTGAATTACAGCAGTGTGGCGTATTTGAGCAATCAGTTTAAGAAAGTTACCGGTTTTACACCAAGTTATTTCAAACAACTCAAAGAGAAAAAGCGAAAACAGATTGAAGATTTGTAAAAATTACAATTCTTAACAGAAATTCTACAAAACGATACTGGTATTTAGTTCGGAACTTTGTTAGTGTAATTAAACTAATAAAATCATGACACATACCTATCAAATAACAGGCATGACCTGTTCGAGTTGCGAGGCTAAAGTAAAATCTGCTTTATTTTCTGTTCCCGATGTGACGGATGTTGTAGTTTCCAAAGAAACAAATTCGGCACAAATTACTATGGATAAGCATATAGCGCTAACAACCTTGCAAAATGTTTTGTCAGCAACAGATAGTAAGTATTCAATTTCAGCTTTGGAGCATAATGAAACAGTTGAAATCACCAAGTCTTTTTTGGAAACCTATATACCTGTTTTACTGATTTTTGCCTTCATTACCGGAGTTACATTATTGATTCAATTACAGCAAAACCATTTTAATTTTGAAGTTTGGATGCGTCATTTTATGGCGGGATTCTTTTTAGTGTTTTCCTTTTTCAAATTGTTGAATCTGAAAGGTTTTGCTGAAAGCTACATGATGTACGATATTGTCGCCAAAAAGATTCCGGCTTGGGCTTATTTGTATGCTTTTGTGGAATTGTTTTTAGGAATAGCTTATCTGATAGATTTTAATCCGTTAGTTACAAATTCTGTTGCTTTTATAGTAATGACAGTAAGTATTATTGGTGTTTTACAGTCTGTACTGAATAAGAAACGAATTCAGTGTGCTTGTTTAGGAGCAGTTTTTAATTTGCCGATGAGTACCATCACCATTATTGAAGATGCGTTGATGATTTTGATGAGCAGCTACATGCTACTTCACTTACTTTAAAAAGAAAAGCTCCCAATTTGGGAGCTTTTTTTGTATTTATTAGTTGTTATAATCAGCGTCTTTTAACTTGTCATCTAAAATTTTATTGTTGTGTAATTGTACTGGTTTCTTAGCATTTTTCTTCATTTTCAGATTTAAGAATTCCACGAATAATGAGAAGAAAATAGCGAAGTACAAATAGCCTTTTGGTATGCTGTGAACTTCTGTTCCTCCGAAGAATTTCAATTCTGCCAAATGCGAACCTTCTGCTAACAACATCACACCAATTAGAATTAAGAACGATAATCCAAGAATTTGAATCGTTGGGTGCTCGTTAACGAATTTAGAAACCGGTCCGGCAAAAATCAACATGATGATGATTGAAATCACAATGGCGCCAACCATAATTTCCAATGCTCCGGCTGGTCCAAAACCAACTGGCGGTTCTGCAGCACTTACCAATCCAACCGCAGTTAAAATACTGTCAAAAGAGAAGACGATATTCAATAAAGCAATCTGAATAATCGCTCCTGATAATGAATTACTTGCTTTTCCTGCAGTGCCTTCTTCTTCACCTTCTAATTTATGGTGAATTTCCGATACAGATTTATATAGTAGGAACAATCCACCGGCAAAAACAATCAAACTCTGACCGGATATTCCACCTGAAACGAAGCCCCAATCGAAATCCATGAACGATTCTTTCAAACTCATTACCCACGTGATTCCAAACAAAAGTATCACTCGGAACAACATGGCCAATAAAAGTCCTATTCGTCTTGCTTTAGGCTGATCTTCGGCTTTTAATTTTCCAGAAACGATTGACAAGAAAACGATGTTGTCGATTCCCAAAATAATTTCTAAAAAGGTTAAGGTAAGTAATGCAATCCAAGCATCCGGGTTTAGTAAAGTTTCCATGTAATAGTTTAAGTTTTTATACTGCTGTTAAACGTAAGTTAATCAATTTTTGTTACAGAACCGCGTTGTTTTTTCGCATCGCCCACAAATCCGTATTCAAAAGTATAACCTTTCTCGTTGGTAGTCAGGATTTTCATGCTAATGGCTTTTTTTTCCAGCATGTTCTTCGGATGTAACTTTTGCAATACAAATTCACAATCGTTAATCCAACGAACGGATGCTGTATCGGTTTTTCCGTTGAAAGTTTCAATTTGAATATCTTTCTGACGGTCAAAAACTGATTTGGTTTCCTTACCGTTGATTTCCTGAACGAATTCAAACTTTCCGGTTTTGTAATCGGTACAATTGCGCTCCTGGTTGTAACAAGCGGTTAAAGTAAGGGCTAGTAAGGTTAGCGATAAAATTTTCATAAGATTACTGATTTCCGTCAAACATACTTTTCATAATGGTTTGAATTCCTTTGAACATCAAGAAGATAGAAAGCATACAAAAGATGATTCCCAATCCTAAAATTGGAATATAAAGCGGATGTTCCTGATTTTTGAAAGAACTGTGAATAACGCTCGGGCCCAGAAACAACAATGGAAGCGCCATCGCCATATATCGTATTCCTTTTACTAAAAGTTGTTTGTTGGTACTCATTTAAAATCGAATTTGAAGCCCGTAACCGTTTTGATTCGCAATTACGTTCATTTCAACATTGGTATTGTTTTGGAAACCTAAAGTGTTTTCTGCAGAACTGTTGTACACATCTATAGCTTTCTTGATTTTTTTGGTTCTTCCTGACAATACCGGAATTGATGTAATGATGGAAGCTCCACCAACATAAGTCATCACTGATGGATATTGTACGTCACTCACTAATCCTACAACCGCATCTCCGGCTACCATAGCAATTCCGAATCCTAATAGAAAACCACCAACACCTTCTTTGGTTTTTCCTTTTTTGAATAAGGTGCTTGCTTCGTAATTAGAACTTAAAAGTTTTTTAGTTTCGAAAGTAGACAACTGTTTGCCGTTGGAAAAGAATTTGCCTTTATCCATGGTGATTTTTTGGGAAAAAGCCGAAATGACAAACAAGAAAGCAAATAAGGTAAATAGTTTTTTCATGTATGGTTTGGTTTATAGGTTAGCATTATAAGAATCAACGGCTTTACGAACGCTGCCATGTTGTTCCAAAAGAGTTTTAGCTTCGTCATACGTTACAGGGATTTCACCCATAATCATGCGAACTCCGCGGTCGATTAATTTTACATTACTGAGTTGCATATCGACCATTTTATTGCCTTTTACACGACCAAGTTGAATCATGGTTGCGGTGGAAATCATGTTCAGCACTAACTTTTGAGCAGTTCCGGCTTTCATGCGCGAACTACCGGTTACGAATTCCGGGCCAACAACTACTTCAATTGGGAGTTTTGCGGTTAATGCTAAAGGACTTCCGGCATTACAAGTGATGCATCCCGTTGTGATATTATTTTCGTTGCATTTTTCCAAACCTCCAATTACATAAGGAGTTGTTCCTGAAGCTGCAATTCCGATTACCACATCATTTTCGTTGATATTCCATTCTGATAAATCTTTCCAGGCTTGGTCTTTGTCGTCTTCAGCGAATTCTACAGCTTTACGGATGGCAGTATCACCACCAGCAATCAATCCGATGACTAAATCAAACGGAACTCCAAAAGTTGGCGGACATTCCGAAGCATCAACAATACCTAATCTCCCAGAAGTTCCGGCTCCGATATAAAATAACCGACCGCCTTTTTTCATCTGTTCTACCACTTTGGCAACTAAAGTTTCAATTTGTGGCAGGGCTTTTTCAACCGCTAAAGGAACTGTTTTGTCTTCGTTGTTGATGTTGGTTAGCAAATCATGAACCGACATCTTTTCCAGATGCTCGTACTTTGAAGATTGCTCAGTAGTTTTGGTAAACGCCATAATTTATCTCAATACGTGATGTGCCAATACATTTTGAACATCATACACATTAACCGATTTGTTGAACTGTTTTACAATACTCGGATTAACTTCGCTGGAAACCCAGATTTTCAGTTCGGCTTCCAAGTCAAAAGTTCCGGCAGTTTCTACGCTAAAACGTGAAATGCTTTTGTAGGTAATGGATTTGTATTCTACTTTACTTCCGGTAATGCCTTGTTTTTCAATTAAAATAAGACGTTTGTTCGTGAAGATAAACGTATCGCGGATTAATTTGAAACCTAATTCGACTTCTTCACCCGAAATTAATAATTTACCGTAGTCTTTGATCAGGCTGTCTTTGTCTACAGCGCCTGCATTTCCCATTAAAGCAGAGAATAATCCCATGTGTTTTGAATTTGTTTAAAGATAGTTGTTTTACATAAAATACGCCA
>NZ_JALDYN010000033.1:0-21344 GCF_032153895.1 Flavobacterium sp. | reverse complement strand
GCAAACAACAAAGCCGCAGAAAGAATAACTTTTTTCATAAAATAAAATGCTTAATTAGTGTACACGAATTTAACAAAAAATATCGCTTCAAATGTTAAGGGAATTGTAAAAACGAGTTACTTTTACTTTCATTCTAACGATTTAAACATTTAATGAATGACAATTTTCTGGTTTCGGAGAGATTTACGACTGGACGACAATACCGCTTTATTTCATGCTTTAAACGGTAATGATGAAGTACTTCCTATCTTCATTTTTGATGAAACCATTCTTTCCCAACTTGAAAAAGAGGATTCTAGGGTTACCTTCATCCAAGAACAACTTGAAAAAATTCATTCTGATTTATCTAAAATCGGAAAGGCTTTAGCTGTATTTCACGGCACTCCGGAAACCGTATTTCAAACCTTAATTACTGAAAATAAAATATCCACAGTATACACTAATCAAGATTACGAACCGGCTGCGAGAAAACGTGACAAAGCAATTTTTCAGCTTTTGAAAAACAACAACATTGAATTCAAAACCTGTAAAGATCAAGTCATTTTTGAGAAAAGTGAAGTAGTAAAAGATGACGGAAATCCATATGTGGTTTTTACGCCTTACTCTAAAAAATGGAAGGAAAAATTAAATCAGACGAATTTGATTGCTTACCCATCCGAGAACTTACTCGGCAACATTACGTCTCACTCTTATCCTTTTTTAAGTTTAACCGATATTGGATTTGAAAAATCATCCATTAAACCCAAACCTTTTGACATTTCAGAAAAACTCATCAATCAATACGAAACAACTCGGAATTTCCCAGCTGTAGAAGGCACTTCAATGTTAGGCGTTTACTTGCGATTCGGAACGGTTTCTATTCGAAAAATGGTGAAACACGCAAAATCTGCAAACAATGAAACTTTTCTGAACGAGTTAATTTGGCGTGAGTTTTTTATGCAGATATTATGGCATTTTCCACATACAGCAAACCGTAGTTTTAAGGAAAAATACGATGCTGTGCAATGGAGCAACAATGAAGATTTATTTGAAAAATGGTGTGAAGGAAAAACCGGTTATCCTTTTGTAGACGCCGGCATGCGGGAACTCAATGCGACCGGACACATGCACAACCGTGTTCGGATGATAGTCGCCAGTTTTCTTTGCAAACATCTTTTGATTGATTGGCGTTGGGGCGAAACCTATTTTGCTCAGAAATTATTAGATTATGAACAAGCGAGCAATGTGGGTAACTGGCAATGGGCTGCCGGAAGCGGTGTAGATGCAGCGCCTTATTTCAGAATTTTCAATCCGGTGGAACAACTTAAAAAATTTGACAAAGACTTGGTGTACGTAAAAAAATGGATTCCGGAATTAAACACTGCTGCTTATCCGGACCAGATTGTAAATCATCAGGAAGCCAGAGAAAAATGCTTAAAAACATACAAAAATGCGCTAAACGACTAATTGGAAGCGTAAACTCCAATGGCAAAAATGATGATAACCGTGCTCATTACTGTAATTAAAACTGACACTAAAACAGTTTTTAAGAACAATAGAATTTTATTCTGATAATATTCTGAAAAGAACTGGTAGTAAAATACAATCATGTAAATTAAAACCAAGACTTGCAGAAAAGCATACGAAACACTGATTAAATCAATGTTTTTCATAAAAACACAAGCAATGTAAAAAACAATGGTAAACAGATATTCGGCAGCGGTTCGGTAGCAGTTGAGTACCATGTTTTCGGCAAAATTCAATTTACTTTTTCGGAAGAACAAAAAACTGAAAATCGAGTAAATCGGGATGGAAACCAACAAAAAACCTCTCGGATATTTACTTTGAAAAGCTTGTATTTCAGAAAAAACGCCTTGACCATTCTTTTGATAAATCTCCGCAATATTAATTTCAGCGAGCTTACTCACTAGAAACGAAATCGTTATCAATATAACCAACAACGTAAAATAACTGAAATGACTGGCTCTTTTACCTTGAACATATTCCCGAATACTGTGTCCAGGCCGAGTTACTAATTCTTTTAGGGTGAAGAAGAAACCTTTATCCAGATGAAAAATTCCATGCATGAAATCGGTGATTACAACTTCTTTAAAGGAAAAACGGTGGGTAGACGCTTTCTGCCCACAAACTCCACAATAAGCCGTTGTTAATTCTGAATCACAATTAAGACATTGTTGTTTTTCAGCCATAAGCCTTAGTTTTTCACTAAGTTAGGCTTTTTTCTTAAGGTTTGAAACGGTTACAAAATCAATTTCACTGAAATCATAGATAATGTGGTTTGCCAAAGTCAAATCCTGATGTTTTGAATTTTCGCTATGATAGCCGACACAAAAAATTCCGGCGGAGTGTGATGCTTTTACACCATTGGTGCTGTCTTCAATAACAATACAATGTTCTTTTGGCGCTACCGATAACGAAGCCGCATGCAGAAAAATAGCCGGATCGGGTTTGGATTTTGGAAAATCTTCCCCACTAACCGTATGCGTAAAATATTGGTACAAATCAAAACGTGTAAACACGCGATTAATCGTGCTTTTAGAAGCCGACGAAGCTAAAATTAATTGCATTCCGTTTGCGTGTAACTCTTTGATTAAAGTTTCCACGCCTGAAATTAATTCCAAATCGGGTTTGGTGTCGAAAGCTTCATTGAACAAAAGACGTTTGCGAAGAATCAATTCCTCGACATCGTGCTCTAAATTGAAGGTTTCTTTAATGCGTTGGAACACATTTCGGGTGGAATTTCCGGTAAAAGAAGCATACAATTCCTCAGAAACTTCGATACCTAATTCGTTGAAATGTTGGTAGTAAGCGTATTTATGAACAGGTTCGGTATCGACGATTACGCCGTCCATATCAAAAATTACAGTTTTAATCATTATTGTGTTGTTGTAAAGCAGCAAAGGTACAAAGTTGCGGAGTTTTTTGCTTACAAAAATTAAAATGGTTTCACTCCTAGCCCTGATTGCAGCAAGCTACCGTGTAGCGCGGAAAGCAGGAATTACGATTACTGACACAAAACAACCATTCGCTCCTTCCTCATAACTTATAACTCAAATTAAACCTTTTCCCGTATCTTTAGTCTTATCAACAAATCGAATTCACTTGCAGGACGAAAAAGCTTTTATCGCCGCGTTGCTTGACCCGAAAACCCAAAATGAGGCGTTTCGGAAATTGGTGCGCGAGTATCAGCGACCGTTGTACAATCATATTCGAAACATTGCTTTGAATCACGATGATTCGGATGACATTCTTCAGAATACGTTTGTGAAAGTCTTTCAGAACCTGAAAAATTTTAAAGGTGACAGCAAATTGTTCTCGTGGATTTATCGCATTGCGACTAACGAAGCGATAACGTTCATCAACCAACGTGCGAAGAAACAAGGCATTTCGAGCGAAGAAGTTCAGGAAAAAGCCATAAACAGTTTACAAGCCGATGTTGATTATGACGGGGATGAAATTCAGCTGAAATTACAGAATGCTGTGGCGACATTACCAGAGAAGCAACAATTGGTTTTTAAAATGAAGTATTTTGAAGAAATGAAGTACGAAGACATGTCTGAAATTCTGGAAACTTCGGTTGGTGCTTTGAAGGCTTCTTACTTTCATGCCGTGAAAAAGATTGAAGATTATTTGAATACGAATTAAACCTTTTGACGATAAATTTGTCTTAATGATATGAAACAGTTTGATTTACATAACGACCCGAAAATCGAATCCGGTTTTAAAATTCCCGAGAATTATTTCGAGAGTTTTGAGGAACGATTGATGCAGCAACTTCCTGAGAAAGATGTTCGTGTAGTTTCGCTATGGAAAAGAAAAACCACTTGGATTAGCGCGATTGCCGCTGTAGTTACAGTGAGTTTAGGCGTTTGGTTATACACTAATTCGCAAACCACGGAACTGCAAACGACCACAGAAACGTATTTGGCGTATCAAAGTGACATTACAACCGAAGATATCGCAGCGCAATTAACCGATGCCGATATTACCGCTTTTGAAAATGAATTAGGGCTTTACGGTGCCGAATCGGAAGCTTACGTTAACGAATATATCGATTAGTTATGAAGAAAATTGTAACACTACTTGTACTTGTTTTTTCAATTGCTCTTTTTGCCCAAGACAAGAAGCAGGAACGCTTTGAACGCATTAAGGCTTTAAAGGTTGCGTTTCTGTCTGACCGTTTGGATTTAAAACCGGAAGAAGCGGAAAAATTCTGGCCAATTTACAATCAGTTTGAAGAACGTCAGCTGGAATTTCATAAGCAAAAAAGACAGTTGATGCACAAGCTTCGCCCGGAAAACACTACAGGTTTGAGCGATAAAGAAACGGCAACTTTAATGGAACAGGACGATCAGTTGGAAACCGAAATGCAGAACAACAAACGCAAATTGGTAAAAGATTTACAAGGCGTTATTCCGAACCAAAAAATACTGATGCTGAAACAGTTGGAAATCGAGTTCAAGGAAAAACTCTTGCGTCAGATGCGCCACAAAAAAGACAAAAAATAATACTTAAGGAGCAATTTGCTCCTTTTTTATTGCAATCGAAATCGTAAAATTTTCTTATTTCCGGCGGCAATAAACATTTTAGAATCAATAAAACGAAGTGTGAATAAATCTTTGTAATCGGCTATTTTATTCCAAGTTTTACCTTTATCGTAAGAATAGAAAACTCCTGAAGCACCAACAGTTACCAGCTCATTGCCATTACTTCCAGGAACAAACTGAACGCATGAACCGTAACCATAACCATTGTTTTCACCGACTAAACTCCAGGTTTTTCCACCATCTGAAGTGATGATTTTGTTTCCGAAGTTTTGTTGCGGTTTTTCATAATCACCGCCAGTGGCAAAACCTATGGTTTCATCGTAAAAATCTGCAGAGAAAATTCCGGTCATACTGCTTCCCTGAAGGATTGGCGTTTCAGTAACTTGCCACGTTTTTCCTTTATCTTCTGAATAAAATACTCGCGACTTTTTTCCTCCAGAAACAATCCAAGTTCTCTCCCCTTTTATATTGATATTGGTATTGCTTGCAGCGAAAAAAGCTTCGCCTTCAGCTAATTTGGGTAATGCTTCACAAGGTATTTTTTTCCAGGTTTGACCGCCATCTCGGGTAATGAGTAAAGAAAAGCAATCTTCGGTTGGGTCGCCAATAGCTATCCCTTCGTTTTCATTCCAAAAATTAATTGCATCATAAAATACTTTTTCACCTTTTTCTTCGTAAACCAATGCTACAGCAGATTCGCCTTTTGAAATTCGGTACAAAAGCCCAGGATTTCCGATGGCTAAAACGAAAATATTGTCTTCGGTCTGTGCCATACTACGAAACTCCAGCTTCAAAGTATCTTTCTGAATATGACCGACGAAGCGCTTTCCGTCTTTCAAGTCAATATTGCCGTAATTTCCGTTGTTGGCGGCATACCAAACCTTATTGTTATCGATAACTAAAGTGCGGATGCTCAACTTTTCAGCCAAAAGCGTATCGACTGCTACTGTTGTGAAACTTGGTTCAAAAGCAGGTGGTTTTACTTCTTCCGTTTTAGGAGCTTCTGTTTTATTAAAAATGGATTTAACATTACAGGAACTGCAAAAAACTATCGTGATAAGGGCTAAAAAACTTCTCATTTCAACGCTTTTAGAGAAGCTAATTTACAAAATTGCGTTAGATTTTCTTGTCTTTTCCGTCGAGCATATAAATCCAAATCATTCGGGAAAGTCTGAAATTAAAGGTACTCAATACAATAGCCAGAATACCAATTAAAACAACTATGGTTACATAACTGTCAATAAACTGATTGGCAATCAGGAAGAAAACAATCATTTCTGCAACAGTAACGGCATAACTCACAAACATCGAACCGAAAAAATAGCCCGGCTCTTTTTCAAATTTGTGATGGCAATGTGAACAGTCGTGATTCATTTTAGGAAGGCGCAATAAAAAGATATTTCCTTTGTCTGCAAACACTTTCCCAATTCCACATTTAGGACATTTTTCTCCGAGAATATTTACTAAAACTGACATAACTTATTTTTTATACAAATTTCGGTAGTTTTACCATCGACAACAAAACAAAATTACGCAAATATTTGTACTTTTAGGACATAATTCTATTGAGCGTATTATGAAAAATTTTGCAGTTTTAGATATTCAACAATTTGAATCGATTAAAAAAAGAAAAGAATTTTACACCAATACGATAGAAAATCACATTGTTACAGCTCATAAAAACATCCATAAACCCCATAAACACAATTTCTACCTAACTGTACTTTTCACTCATGGTAACGGTTTTCATGAAATTGATTTTATCCGATATGATGTAAAACCGGGAACTTTATTTTTTTTAAATCCAGGGCAAATGCACCATTGGGAATTATCCGATGATATTCAGGGATTTATCTTTTTTCATACGCAATCGTTTTATGATTTGCATTTTGCTTCAAATCGGGTAAATAATTTTCCGTTTTTTTATAGTGTTCAGAATTCGCCGATGCTCTCGGTTGATACGATTCAAACCAAACTTTTTTCAGATTTATTCAACCAAATTTATACCGAAAATCAATTTGAATTCATTTTGAAAACTTCTAAAATTCTTTCACTTATCGATTTGATTTATATTGAGAGTACACGATTATACATTGAAAATCAAACTACTGAAATCATTCCACAAAATAACTATTCTGTAACTTTTCGTAAATTTGAAGAACTCATCGAAACCCATTTCAAAACCGAAAAATCGCCATCACAATATGCCAATTGGTTAAACATTTCTGCCAAACATTTGAATCGGATTACTCAAAATAGAGTTGGCAAAACTTCAACAGACATGATTTTAGAACGCGTTTTTTTGGAAGCTAAAAGAGAATTAATCAGTAAACAATTCAGTTTCAGCGAAATTGCTGAAGATTTAGGCTATGACGACTACGCTTATTTTTCTAGAATTTTCAAGAAAAAATGCGGTGCAACACCATCGGAATTTATAAAACGCTACAACTAAACCATTGCAAATAATTTACTATCTTTGCAGGCTTATTTTTTCAAACAATGAGATTACACCGCAATTTAGTTTTCACCGTAATTGATTCGCTTATGGCGATTTTCAATGAAGGTCAGTATGCCGACAAAGTAGTAGCCATCGCACTTAAAAAAGACAAACGCTGGGGAAGCCACGACCGTAAATTCGTTGCTGAAACCATCTACGAAATTGTGCGTTGGAAACGTTTGTATGCTGAAATTGCCGAAGTTAGAGAACCTTACGACCGCGATAACATCTGGAGAATGTTTGCCGTTTGGGCCGTTTTACGCGGATACACTTTACCGGATTGGAAGTATTTCGAAAGCACACCGGTTCGCCGTATCAAAGGGAAATTTGACGAGTTATCAAAAAACCGAAAACTAAGAGAATCGATTCCAGACTGGATGGACGAATTGGGTGTAAAAGAATTAGGCGAAGAGCTTTGGACGAAAGAAATTGCTGCTCAAAACCAACAAGCCAAAGTAATTTTACGTGTAAACCGATTGAAAACCACCAAAGAAAAGCTTCGCGCCATTTTGATGGATTTGAATATTGAAACGGAATTCGATAAAAAATACGAAGATGCTTTAATCTTAAAAGAAAGAGCCAATGTTTTTTTAACGCAGGCTTTTAAAGACGGATTGTTCGAAGTACAGGATGCTTCTTCGCAATTAGTCGCTCCTTTCCTAGATGTAAAACCAGGAATGCGTGTAGTTGATACGTGTGCTGGTGCGGGCGGAAAAACGTTGCACATGGCTTCCTTAATGGACAACAAAGGCCAATTAATCGCAATGGATTTGTACGAAAGTAAACTGAATCAATTGAAATTACGCGCCAGAAGAAATGGCGTACACAATATTGAACCGCGTGTTATCGAAGGAACAAAAACCATCAAAAAACTTTACGAAAAAGCTGACCGTGTATTAATTGACGCACCTTGTAGCGGATTAGGTGTTTTAAAACGAAACCCGGACAGCAAGTGGAAATTACAGCCGGAATTCATTGAGAACATTAAGAAAGTTCAGGCGGAAGTTTTGGAAAATTACTCTAAAATTGTAAAACCGGGCGGCAAAATGGTTTATGCGACTTGCTCCGTGTTACCCTCTGAAAATCAGGAACAAATTAAGAAATTCTTAAACACTGAAAACGGAAAAAACTTTACCTTTGTTAAGGATATCAAGGTTTTAGCCTCAGAATCCGGATTTGACGGATTTTACATGGCTTTATTAGAACGTAAAATGTAACCCCAAAATAGATTATGAAAAAACTTTACACAATATTTGCAATATTGAGCGTTGTTGTCGGCTTTGCTCAGCCTTCTGGTTATTACAACACTGCTACCGGAACAGGATATGTATTGAAAACGAATTTGAAAAAGATTATTGATAATCAAAGTGATGCAATTCCTTCCGAACATATCGCAACTGATCCTGGTTATGCAGGATTATACGTAACTTATACTACTTCTGATATTGATTTGTATTACGAAAATAACGGAACCATGTTGGATATGTATACTGAAAACCCAACCGGACCTGATAACTGTGAATTCACTTACGGTATTAATCAAGATAATGGTACAGGAGGAACAGCAGAATGTCAAAAATATAACCGAGAGCACATTATTCCTCAGTCAGTTTTTAGTTCTGACCAGCCAATGTATTCCGATGCTCACTTTGTAGTTCCATCGGATAAATATGTAAACGCACAACGTGGTGATTTTCCTTTTGGAAGAACGAGTTCTCCAACAAACACCTACACCAATGGATCGAAAAGAGGTCCAAATTTAAATTCAGGGTATTCAGCAGGTTACACCGGAACCATCTTTGAACCTATCAATGAATTCAAAGGCGATATCGCTCGTATGATTTTATATTTTGCTACAAGATATGAAGACAATGTTGCTAGTTGGCCTTACGAAATGTTTAACGGAACCAGTAATCAGGTTCTAACCGATACCCATCTTGAAATTTTAAAACAATGGCATTATTTAGACCCTGTAAGTCAAAGAGAAATTGACCGAAACAATGCCATTTATGCGCGTCAAAACAACCGAAACCCTTATATTGATCATCCGGAATGGGTTGAAGTTATTTGGGGACCAAGATTAAGTACTGATTCTTTTGAAACAACGGCTAACATCTCAATCTACCCTAACCCAACCAAAAACAACAGAATCAACATCAATTCTGAAGTGGAATTAAGCGAGATTGAATTGATCAACATCAACGGACAAGTTGTTCAGAAAATCAACAAGCCAAACAATATTTCAAATGTGTACACTTTAGAAAACTTACCACAAGGTTTCTATTTTGTAAAACTGACTTCGTTTGACAATCAGACTGCAACTAAGAAAATTTTAGTGAACTAATTCCCTGAAATTTGAACACAAAAAAAAATCCACCAAATTGGTGGATTTTTTATTTTTATGAATAAGTCTTAATCATTCATCGAGATTAAGAACTCTTCGTTGTTTCTTGTCTTTTTGAATCGGTCGTTGATGAATTCCATTGCCTCAACCGGGTTCATATCGGCTAGATATTTACGCATAATCCACATACGCTGAATCGTTCCTTCATCCAACAACAAATCGTCGCGACGTGTACTGGAAGATGTCAAATCGATAGCCGGGAAAATACGACGGTTGGCAATTTTTCTATCCAACTGTAATTCCATATTACCTGTTCCTTTAAACTCTTCAAAGATAACTTCGTCCATTTTAGAACCAGTTTCAGTTAATGCTGTAGCGATGATACTCAAAGAACCTCCATTTTCAATGTTACGCGCTGCTCCGAAGAAACGTTTTGGTTTTTGTAACGCATTGGCGTCCACACCTCCACTCAACACTTTACCTGATGCAGGTTGTACGGTATTGTAAGCTCTTGCTAAACGTGTAATGGAATCCAATAAAATCACTACATCGTGACCACACTCTACCAAACGTTTTGCTTTTTCTAAAACTATATTGGCCACTTTTACGTGACGTTCTGCTGGCTCATCGAATGTGGAAGCAATTACTTCACCACGGACACTGCGTTGCATATCGGTTACCTCTTCCGGACGTTCGTCAATCAATAAAACGATTAGATAAACTTCAGGATGATTGGCTGCAATTGTATTGGCAATATCTTTCAGTAACATCGTTTTACCGGTTTTCGGCTGGGCAACAATCATACCACGCTGTCCTTTTCCGATTGGCGAAAATAAATCGATGATTCTGGTAGAAATTGTACTTTGACGTTCCGCTAATTTGAATTTTTCTTCCGGGAAAAGCGGTGTTAAATGTTCGAACGAAATTCTGTCACGAACTACTTGAGGATCATGTCCGTTGATTTTCAACACTTTTACAAGTGGAAAATACTTCTCTCCTTCTTTGGGTGGACGTACCACTCCTTTTACCGTATCACCCGTTTTCAATCCGAATAAACGAATTTGAGATTGTGATAAGTAAATATCATCTGGTGACGCTAAATAGTTATAATCTGAAGAACGTAAAAATCCGTATCCGTCCGGCATCATTTCCAAAACACCTTCACTTTCAATGATTCCGTCGAATTCGTAATCCGGTTCGCGGAAATTTTGTTTTTTATTTTTCTGATGTTGGTTTGGATTCTGATTTGAATTCTGTTGATTCTGGTTCTGTTGGTTTTGAACCGGTGCCTGAGTTTCGGCTTTTTCAACCACAGTTTCTTCTGCAGTTTCGTTATTTTGCTGACGAGGCTGAAAGTTTGGATTGTTTTCTTTGTTGAAACGCTGTTTTTGCTGAAAATCTTTCTTTTTGTTGAAAGGCTCACGTTTCTGCTCTCTCACTTCTGCATCAGGCTTAATTTCTGACTTAACTTCAGCAACGGTTTCCTTTGAAGTTTCTGATACTGGCTCTTCGTTTTTAGTAATTCGAGCACGTTTTGGTTTATCAGATTTAGCTTCCTGATCTGGCTTTGAAGTTTCAATAACATTAGGGTTCGCAGCCTGAAGATCTAAAATCTGATAAATAAGTTCTTCCTTCTTAAGATTGCGATATTTGTTAATTTTAGCCACCTTGGCAATTTCCTGAAGCTCTGGAAGCTTCATTTCTTTTAACACATCAATATCAAACATGTATGTTCTGTGAATTTAATTAGTCGTAAATGGTAGAAATAAAAAAGTAGTGATTTTTTTCATTGAAACAATCGTAAAATGAAGTACTTACGATTTTGTACTGCAATAATACGAATTTAATTTAAAAAACAATAGGTTTTATACGAAAAAGAATCCTATTTTTGCGGGACAACAAAGCGAAACAATGATTCAAAGAATTCAAAGTATTTACCTTTTTCTGGTTTTCATCTGCAACGGTGTTTTACCGTTTGTATTTCCTCTTTGGAAAGATGTTCAGGGAAAAGAATTCTTTTTCATGAAGGATATGGCTTTTTCAGTTTTATTCGGATTGAGCATGACTTTAGCATTGGTTAGCCTTCTTGGGTATAAAAAAAGACAAAATCAGTTTGTAATGAACAGACTGAACATGATATTAAACGTTATATTACTAGGATTATTTGTGTATCGCACGCTAACTTTATCCGGAGAAGCGCAAGTTTCTGAGAAGGGTATTGGGATGTTTCTTCCTATTGTTTCTATCGTTTTGTTGGTTTTGGCCAACAGAGCCATCAAGAAGGACGAAGATCTTGTAAAATCTGTGGATCGATTACGATAAACCTATCATCTTAGTTTATTAGTGCGCGAAGAAAATCCGAATCATCATTGGTTCGGATTTTTTTATTTCATATCACTAAATTTAGTGAGGCAAAATCACTAATTATGGTGAAGTTTATCACCAATTTTTGTTATATATTTGATTTAAACAGATTGCCCAAATGACGGAAAAAATACGCATCTATTTAGCGGACGACCACCAAGTACTTATTGACGGACTAATCGCCGTCTTAAAAACCAATAAATCATTTGAAGTGGTTGGTTTCTCATTATCCGGGGAAAATCTGTATGATAAAATCGTGTCTAAAAAAGCTGATATACTTATCATGGACATTAACATGCCTGAGAAAGACGGTATTGAAACACTAAAAGAATTCAATGAAAAAGGATTTCCGTGTTCAGTAATAGTTTTTTCGAGTTATGACGACATCAAGTTTATCAAAGAAGTACTTCACTTGGGTGCCAAAGGTTATTTAACCAAACAATCCGCTGGCGAACATCTTATGGAGGCTATTACAACTGTTTATAATGGTGAAGAATTTTATTCTAAAACTGTTCGCGAAAAAATTTTCCAGTCGTTTGCAGGTCGTGAAACCGATAACAATCATATTAATGAAGAAGAGGTTTTACAATCCATCACCGAACGCGAAATGGAAATCTTAAAACTCATTTCACTGGAATACAGCGGAAAAGAAATTAGTGATGCTTTATACATTAGTACCAATACCGTGGAAACCCACCGCAAAAACCTGATTAAAAAATTAAACGTAAAAACCACAATCGGTTTGGTCAAATTTGCTTACAAACACAATCTTTTAAAAAATTAAATTACAAACCTAAAAAACAAAAAATTTATGGCATTAATCAAAAATTATGGCTTCATTTCGGAGTTGGGAACAGAAGAATTTGAATTCAGTTTTAGCATCCCAAACAATTGTAATTTTACAACATCGTATGATGCATCAAAAGATATTCATACTGTTTCTGTGCAGTTAAATTCCGGTCAATCACAACCTTCAGGTACTTATGTAGACCAAAACTGTACATTTAACAGTGCTGCGGGCTTATTGAATGTATATTTTCAAGAAACCTACAACAGTGTTACTACAAGAAGACCAAAAGTTACAATAAATGAAAATGACTGCTAAAAAAATACATTGGTGAGATTTACTTGGCTTTTATTTTCCTTTGTTTCCTTCACTGCTTTTTCTCAGCAAAAAGCAGTGAAGGATTCATTTACTATTTATAAGGATAATCATCAATATGTAAAAGCTCTGAACTACTCAAGCGAAAGAGCAAAATTCTACTTAGACAACAAAAATTATAATCAGTATATTCAACAGACTAACAAAACTTATAATTTACTGACAAATGATTTAAAAGATAACAAGCGTGCATACAAATCTACTTTAGACGCCATAAATAAAACAAGAAATAAAGCCGTTGATTATGAAAGGGTAAAACTCTTAAACAATCTTAGTTTTTCCTATTTAAAATTAAAAAAACATTCGAAAGCAATAGAGAATTCCAAAAGAACATTAACTCTTGCAAGAAAAGCAAAAAATGACACTGTAATTGCAAAATCAAACGAATTACTTCTGGTAACTTATTTAGAAACCGGAAAAAATGACAGTGCATTTAAATACCTTGAACCTAGTTTAAAAAGTGCTCATAAAATAAAATATGATCATTTATTAGCAAAAGTTTATAATGACCATTTTTATTTTTATTCCAATATTGATGAGCATGACATTGCTAAAAAATATTTAGATTCCTCTTTAATTTATGCCTTAAAATCGAAAGAGAAAAACGCAATTGAAACTGCAGAGTCAAATCTCATAGTAAGTTATATTTATAATGAAGAATATAATGTGGCAGAAAAAAAACTTTTAGAAATCCTAAACAGCAAAAATGTTGACACCTTATCAAATTATTATGGATCTGCCACGTTGAACATTTCTTTTGTTTATGAAAAACTAGGTGATCTCAAAAAAGCTTATTATTACCAAACCAGATATGTTGATTACTTGAGTTATGTTGTTGATTATAAAAACGATTCCGAACTCGAAAAAATAAAAACCCAATACGAATTAGACAAAGCCGAAAACGAGTACAAAGAAAAAGAGCTTATTCTAAAACAGAAACAGCTCAAAAACGAGAAGATTCTTTATTTGTTATTCGCCATTTTATGTTTTCTGGCGGTATTGTTTTATTTCTTTTACCAGAATTTAAAACTGCGTCAAAAAAGTAAACTGAAAGACGTTTACCAAAAAACTCAGCAAAATATCATTAATGCAACCATTGACGGTCAGGAAGACGAACGTAAAAGACTTTCCAGCGTTTTACACGACAATATCAGTGCTTTGCTATCTTCGGCAGGATTACATCTTTCCGCTATTGAAGCCAATCATCCAGAAATCAAAGAAGATTTGATTAAAACAAAAGCCATTTTAAAAGAAGCCCACGATAAAGTTCGGGATTTGTCACACGATTTGGTACCACCTGTTCTTGAAAAATTAGGTTTAATCAGTGCTTTACAGGATTTGTGTGAGAAAAATTCCAATTCGCTAATCGATTTTGAATTCAATACGTTTATAACAAAAGAACATCGTTTCAATCACGACTTTGAAACCAAAATCTATTTTATTGTAAACGAATTGTTTAACAACATCATCAAGCACAGTAAGGCAACAAAATCATCGCTAACATTAGATAAAACCGAAAACCAACTTACTATCAATATTGAAGATAACGGCCATGGTTTTAAAAAGAAAGATGATAAAAAAGAAGGCTTAGGATTATCGCAAATAAAAGCGCGCATCAAAAATATGAACGGTTCCATCAGTATCAATTCCAAAGAAAATACAGGAACTTTAATTTACTTAAAAGTGGATATTCCTGAAAAAAAATCAAACGCGGGTTCCCAATTCCACAACATTTAAATTTTGAATTTTATCGCCGTCGATTTCAAACTGCAACATTGTTCGCACCTGATGAAAACCGTGTTTACCAGCCGCACCGGGATTCATATGTAGTAAATTCAACTCTTTATCAAATTGCACTTTCAAAATATGTGAGTGTCCACAAATGAATAATTTCGGCGGATTACTTTTAATTTCACTTCGAATCTCCTGATTGTATTTTCCGGGATAACCGCCAATATGTGTAATCCAAACATCCACGCCTTCACACAGAAAACGATTGTGCAACGGAAACTCCAAACGTGCTTTTCCATCATCAATATTACCAAAAACAGCTCGTAAAGGTTTTAAATGTTTAATCGTATCGGTAACCGACAAATCTCCAATATCTCCGGCATGCCAAACTTCATCAGCTAATTTTACGTATTTTAAAATGGTGTCGTCTATATGACTGTGCGTATCGGAAAGTAAAAGGATTTTTTTCATTTAAGAGTGACTGAGTTTCTGTGTTGCTAAGTTACTAAGTTGCACTCTTAAATCACATATTAAATATTTAGAAAACTTTATGACTAAGGAACTCGGCGACTCAGTCACTTTTTCAATAAACTTTGTAACTTTGCTCTTCTGAACTTTTGAGCCTAAAAAACCTTGAGATATTTCATCGAATTCGCATACAACGGAAAAAATTACCACGGTTGGCAATACCAGCCACAATCCATATCGGTACAGGAAACCTTGAACAAAGCACTTTCTACACTTCTTAAAAAAGAGATTGATGTAGTGGGTGCTGGTCGTACCGATACCGGTGTACACGCGAAGCAGATGTATGCGCATTTTGATTTTGAGGAAAATTTAGATTCGGAATTCTGGACCAAAAAACTCAATTCATTTTTACCGAAAGATATCGTTGTGTTTGGATTGATTTCGTTACACGAAGACGCTCACGCCCGATTTGATGCCACCAGCCGAACTTACGAATATCACATTCACACTTTCAAAGACGCTTTTGAACACGAAGGAAGCTGGTATCATTTTCATCCGCTTGACGTTGCAAAAATGAACGAAGCTGCCAAAATTCTTTTTGAATACAAGGATTTCGAATGTTTTTCAAAAGTTCATACCGATGTAAGAACCTTCAATTGTGACATCAAAGAAGCTTTTTGGCAACAAGACGGAAACCGTTTGGTTTTTACCATTTCGGCGGATCGTTTTTTACGTAATATGGTTCGCGCTATCGTTGGAACGTTAATTGGTGTTGGTTTGGGTAAAATTTCCCTTGAAGATTTCCGAAAAATAATTGAAAGCAAAGACAGAGGAAAAGCAGGATTTTCAGTTCCGGCGCACGGTTTGTATTTAACCAAAGTAAATTATCCGTATCTTCACAAGCAATCATGAAAGCCCTACAATCCATATCATTAAAAAAAGTAATGCAATACGCCAAGCCTTATCAATCAAGGCTTTATATGGTTGTGGTTTTTGCGGTTACTTTATCAATATTTGCCGCACTTCGCCCCTATTTACTGAAACAAACCGTGGACACTTATTTAAAAGTTCACGACAAAGAAGGTTTGCTATTTTACATCGGTTTGATGGCTTTAGTGTTGGTACTCGAGGTTGCCTCACAGTTTTATTTTACTTATTGGGCAAGTTGGTTGGGACAAGATATTGTAAAGGATATTCGGGAAAAACTCTTCAGCCACATTACCCGTTTCCGAATGAAATATTTCGATCATGAACCGGTTGGAAAATTAGTAACCCGTTCGGTAACTGATATTGAATCGATTGCGAGTATTTTCAGCCAAGGTTTATTCATGATTGTCAGCGACTTGATGAAAATGGTAGTGGTTTTAGGAATTATGTTCTACATGAACTGGAAACTAAGCTGCATTGTCGTTTTAGGCATGCCGATTTTGGTTTACGCGACCCGAATCTTCCAGCAAAAAATGAAAATCGCTTTCGAAGAAGTGCGAACACAAGTAGCTAATTTAAATACTTTTGTTCAGGAGCGCGTTACAGGAATGAAAATCGTTCAGTTGTTCAACCGAGAAGAAATTGAACTGGAAAAATTCAAGGAAATCAACCAGTTACACAACAAAGCGTGGTTAAAAAATATCCTGTACAACTCCATCTTCTTCCCTATTGCCGATATTTTATCTTCACTTACTTTAGGTTTGGTGGTTTGGTACGGTGGATGGAACATTATGAACGGTGACAACATGACAACGTTTGGAGATTTATTTGCTTATACGATGTTAATCGGTATGTTATTCAACCCGTTACGTCAGATTGCAGATAAATTCAACGTAATGCAAATGGGAATCATCGCTGCCGAACGTGTTTTTGAAGTTTTGGATAAAGAAGAATTGATGCAAGAATCCGGAAGCACTATTGCCGGCCATTTTAAAGGTGAAATTGATATCAAAAATGTTCGTTTCAGTTACATCAAAGACGAAGAAGTACTGAAAGGCATCAATCTGAAAGTAAACGCAGGCGAAACGATTGCGATTGTCGGTTCAACCGGTGCTGGAAAATCTACAATTATCAATCTTTTAAACCGATTCTACGAAATTGACAGTGGTGAAATTTTAATCGACAACACCAACATCAACGCTTTCGATTTGGACAGTTTGCGCAAACAAATTGCCATCGTTTTACAAGATGTTTTTCTTTTCGCCGATTCGATTTTCAACAATATCACGCTGAACAATCCTGAAATTACCCGAGAAGATGTAATTGTTGCGGCTAAAAAAATTGGTGCCCACGATTTCATTATGAGTTTACCTAACGGCTACGATTACAACGTGAAAGAACGTGGTGTCATGTTATCTTCCGGACAAAGACAACTGATTGCGTTTTTGCGCGCTTATGTGAGTAATCCGAGTATTCTGATTTTGGACGAAGCAACGTCTTCCATTGACACTTATTCCGAAGAATTAATTCAGAAAGCAACAGAAACCGTTACTCAAGGCCGAACTTCCATTGTAATTGCGCACCGTTTGGCAACCGTTATCAATGCCGATAAAATCATCGTGATGGACAAAGGCCAAATCGTGGAAGAAGGCAAACATTACGAATTAATCAGTAAGGCGGAAGGTTATTACAAAAATCTGTATGAATCACAATTTGCTGTGGAGAATAACTGATGGTATTGCCCTTAGGCTTGAAGAACTATCTAATTGTAAAAACTTAGCAAATCGTAGTAAGCAAGAGTTAAGAAAAGCGTATCAATTAACCCGTGTACTATAATGTTAATCCAGATGTTTTGATACTTCAGGTAAATCCATCCAAAGGCCAAACCAAACAAAAAAGTAATTACCAAACCTACACCACCCTGATAAATATGCGGAAGGGAAAACAATACCGCACTCAAAATCACAATTAGAATTTTATGGTCGCCAATTATTTTTCTAAATTGAGAAAACGCAAACGCTCTAAATAAAAGTTCTTCTGCAAAAGCAGCAGAAAGCCACATAAAAGCTAAATACTTGAAATACATTGCCGAATTACCTTTCAAAACCTCAAAACTGGAATAATCGGCTGGCTCATTAAATAGCTTTGTTATCATCGGCTGGAAAATAAAATCCATTGATAGTTCCAAAACAGCAAACACGGCTATTATGATTCCGATAGTTTTTAGATTGATTTTCTTAAAATTTAGCGCCTTTAAATCCGCATCCTGTAAATAAGTAAACAGAAAAATAGCTGAAATTATTACCAGGAACGTATACGGAAATTTTGTCCATGGATTAAAAATAAAGGCAAACATGGATACAAACAACAATAAAGCGGCAAGTTTTGTATTAAGTAATTTTGAGACTGAATTCATAAATTGGTAACAGATTAAAAATTAAACATTTGAAACAAATCGGAACATAAAACCCAATCATTTCGTACAAATATATTTCAAATAAAATTATTTGATATATCAAGTAATTTTATTTTAACAAAACTATAAGAAACCCAATTTGAAAAACACTTTCATTGCCGCAAACAAATAAATCCGTATTTTCGCAATCACAAACTAACAAAGAAATAATTAAGAGATATGAAATACGATGTTATTGTTTTAGGAAGTGGTCCTGGTGGGTATGTAACCGCTATCAGAGCATCACAATTAGGCTTTAAAGTAGCCGTTATCGAGAAAGAAAACCTTGGAGGAATTTGCTTGAACTGGGGCTGTATCCCAACCAAAGCTTTATTGAAATCGGCTCAGGTTTTTGACTACCTAAAACATGCTTCAGACTATGGTTTAAAAGTTGAAGGTGCTGATAAAGATTTCGGAGCTGTAATTGCACGTTCTCGCGGTGTTGCCGAAGGAATGAGCAAAGGTGTTCAGTTCTTGATGAAGAAAAACAAAATTGACGTAATCGACGGTTTCGGAAAAGTAAAACCAGGTAAAAAAGTAGATGTGACTGCTGCTGACGGAAAAGTTACTGAATATTCAGCTGACCATATCATCATTGCTACAGGTGCTCGTTCAAGAGAATTACCAAACTTGCCGCAAGATGGTAAAAAAGTAATCGGATACCGCCAAGCAATGGTATTACCTGAGCAACCTAAGAAAATGATTGTTGTAGGTTCTGGAGCAATCGGTGTGGAATTTGCACATTTCTACAATGCGATGGGAACTGAAGTAACTATCGTGGAATTCATGCCTAACATCGTTCCGGTAGAAGACGAAGATATCTCAAAACAATTTGAGCGTTCGTTGAAAAAAGCAGGAATCAACATTATGACCAACGCTTCTGTTGAAAAAGTTGACACTTCTGGTAACGGAGTAAAAGCTACGGTAAAAACTGCTAAAGGAGAAGAAATCCTTGAGGCTGACATCGTGCTTTCTGCGGTTGGAATCAAAACCAACATCGAAAACATCGGTTTAGAAGAAACAGGCATCGCTACCGACAGAGATAAAATCTTAGTAAATTCATACTACCAAACTAACGTTCCGGGTTACTACGCAATTGGTGACGTAACGCCAGGACAAGCTTTAGCACACGTTGCTTCAGCGGAGGGAATTCTGTGTGTGGAGAAAATCGCTGGTTTACACGTTGAGCCTTTAGACTACGGAAACATTCCGGGTTGTACGTATGCAACTCCTGAAATTGCTTCGGTTGGTTTAACTGAAAAACAGGCAAAAGAAAAAGGATACGAATTGAAAATCGGTAAGTTCCCATTCTCAGCTTCTGGTAAAGCAAAAGCAGCTGGAACTCCTGATGGTTTCGTAAAAGTAATTTTCGACGCTAAATATGGCGAATGGTTAGGTTGCCACATGATTGGAGCCGGAGTAACCGATATGATTGCTGAAGCTGTTGTGGCTCGTAAATTAGAGACTACAGGTCACGAAATCTTAAAAGCAGTTCACCCTCACCCAACAATGAGTGAAGCTGTTATGGAAGCTGTAGCCGATGCTTACGGTGAAGTAATCCACTTATAAAAATTTAAAATTCAAAATATTGAGAATTCGTTTTGTGAAAGCAGAACGGATTTTTTTATTTCACTAATTACCAGTACTTTAAAATCATAAGTTCGTAAATTTGTATTCGAATACCACTTAATTGAAATCAATTGAAAACTAAATACAATGAAAACAATTAAGTTAACACCAAAAGCGCTTCTTATCGGATTATTTCTGATACCATGCGCACTTATGTACGGACAAGATCCTGTAAAAGTAGCTCCGAACGTGTATAAAAAAGTACTTCTTGAGAATGATGTTGTAAGAGTAATTGAGTTAGAAATTCCTGCAGGAGAAACAATTCCATGGCACCATCATCCCGATCACACCATTTATGCCTTAACAGATGCCAAAGTTGAAATAACCGATAAAGATAAAGATCCAGTTACTGTAGAAATAAAAGCTGGTGAATCATTATTTATTCCTAAAGTAACACATATGGCCAAAAATCTCGGGGCAAATTCTGCCAAAATGATTGTAACTGAAATCAAACCTAAAATGGTCAAAAAAATGAAGACAATGACCACTAAAACTAAAAAGTGATTTAACGATTTCAAAAAGTAAAAGTCCGTTTTGCACGAGTAAAGCGGATTTTTTTTATTCCGACAAACCAAATCTTTTAGTATTTTAGTGTTGTTTAAAACTAACTTATGAAAACAAGAAATATTGTTCTTTCCATATTAGTTTCGGTATCATTCACAGGAATTGCCCAAGAAACCAATCTGAAAAATATAAAAAAACTAACCTTCGGCGGCGACAATGCTGAAGCCTATTTCAGCCCAAACGGAAAATCGTTAACGCTTCAGGTAACCAACCATGATTTAGGTGCCGAATGCGATCAGATTTATTCATTGGATTTGACTCAACCCAACATAGACAGTAAAAGTTTAAAACTGGTTTCCACGGGAAAAGGCCGAACCACTTGCTCTTTTTTCATGCCCGACGGAAAACACATTTTATACGCTTCCACTCACGCGGCTAACCACGCCTGCCCTGCTCCGCCAAAACCAAAAGACGGAAAATACCTTTGGGCAATTTATCCGGAATTCGACATTTATATGGCCGATAAGCAAGGACAGATTGTAAAACAACTAACCAATTCACCAGGTTATGATGCTGAAGCTGTAGTTTCTCCCAACGGAAAGAAAATCGCTTTTACTAGCATCCGAAGCGGCGATTTGGAAATCTGGACGATGGATATCGACGGAAGCAATCTGAAGCAGATTACAAACGGTTTAGGTTACGACGGCGGTTGTTTC
>NZ_JALDYN010000032.1:0-21406 GCF_032153895.1 Flavobacterium sp. | reverse complement strand
ATTCCCAACTTCCACAATTCCGGAAATTCCTGATGGCTCAAATCTACCTGAAAAGAAGCGTCCAAAATAGCTTCTGGTCCATCCGAAGCCCCTGCTCCGTAACTTACCGTTACTTCCCAAGGCACCGGCACCACTATAATTTCACTTTGTTCCGCCGAAAAAGGTAATCCAAATACTGTTGCATCGGCTAATCCGGGTTGTGACGGATCAAAATTGGCTATAATTTGTTCTTTTGTCATCGTATTCTCAATTAAAAAAGCAAAGTTACGCTTTATTGGAAATTCCTTGTTTTAAAATCTGTCCGAATTCGTACATATCTTCAAACGAGCAATACAAAGGCACCGGAGCCAAACGGATTACATTCGGTTCGCGCCAATCGGTGATTACCCCGTTTTTCATCAGATAATCGAATAAGGCTCTTCCTTGTCCATGCAAAAATACAGACAACTGACACGCTCTCTCTTCCGGATTGGAAGGTGTTATGATTTCAAACTCGGTTCCTTCAATTTCCGCATCAATTTCGTGAAGAATGAATTCCAAATAGGATGTAATCAAATCGCGCTTTTGAATCAGTTTGTCCATACCCACTTCGGCAAACATTTCCACAGAAGCTAAATAAGGTGCTAACGATAAAATTGGCAAATTACTCACCTGCCAGCCTTCAGCTCCGCGAACAGGATCGAATTTCGGCTCCATTAAAAAGCGTCTTTCTTTGTTATGTCCCCACCATCCGGCAAAACGCGGTAAATCGGTGTCGTTGTGATGCATTTCGTGTACAAAAATCCCAGATACATTTCCAGGACCTGAATTCATATATTTATAACTACACCAAGCAGCAAAATCAACACCCCAATTATGAAGGTCTAATTTAATATTTCCGGCAGCATGTGCCAAATCAAAACCAACATAAGCGCCATACTTTTGTCCTGCAGCAGTAATCGTTTTCATGTCAAAAACCTGACCCGTATAATAGTTAACACCACCAATTAACACCAAAGCCAGTTCTTCTCCTACTTCATCAATTTTAGCGAGAATATCTTCTAAACGGATATTGTGTTCCCCTTCGCGGCGTTTCACTTCCACTATGGCATCGTTTGCATCCAATCCGTGAAAATGAACTTGGCTCTGAAACATATATTGATCACTCGGAAATGCTTTCTCTTCGCAAATGATTTTATACTTTTTGGCAGTTGGTCTGTAAAAAGAAACCATCAACATGTGTAAATTCACCGTCAATGTATTCATTACGGTTACTTCACTCGGTTTTGCCCCTACAATTGCACTTAATGGTCCAGAAAAACGTTCTTGGTAATCCCACCAAGGTTTGTCGGCATAAAAATGACCTTCGACAGCTAGATTAGCCCAATCGCTCATTACTTCATCCACATAAGCCTTTGTTCGCTTCGGCTGTAATCCTAAAGAATTTCCGGTGAAATAAATCACCTGCTTCCCATTAATTTGAGGAAAGATGAATTCTTCTCGGTAATTTTTCAATTCATCCTTAGCGTCAAGCTGTTGCGCAAATTCTCTTGTATTTTCAAAAGTCATTTTTAGTTAATTTTTTGGTGGGCGTAAAAATAAGAAAATTTAAGAATTTGCGTTTACTTTTTAAAGGTAGATATTTCGTACATTTATAACACTCAAAACCCTATTCGTTATGAAAAACCATCTTACTGCAATCATCATCGCTGTAGCCGTGATTATTTCTGCATTTCTTTTTTCCAATGCTTTTAAAAACCGAAACCAAAGCAACGATACCATCAGCGTTACCGGTTTGGGAAAAAAAGATTTCATCTCGGATTTAATTGTCTGGAGCAGTTCGTTTTCCAAAAAAAGCATGATTTTAAAAGATGCCTACGCGGCACTGGACAACGATAGGGAAATCATTAAAAAGTACTTAGCTTCCAAAGGAATTCCGGCGACTGAAATTGTTTTTTCTGCCGTAAGCATCAACAAAGATTTTGAATACACTTATGATGCCAACGGAAATCAGCGGCAACAAATTTTTACTGGCTTCAATTTAACCCAAAACGTTCAGATTGAAAGCAAAGAAGTGGACAAAGTGGAAGGCATTTCCAGAGAAGTTACCGAATTGATTAATTCCGGAGTAGAATTGTATTCCAACCCACCGCAATATTATTATACCAAATTAGCGGAATTAAAGCTTCAGATGATCGCCGAAGCAACTAAAGATGCGCACGCCAGAGCTGAAAAAATTGCCGAAAACGCTGATGCTAAATTAGGCAGTTTAAAAAAATCCGATATGGGAGTTTTTCAGATAATCGCGCAAAATTCTTCGGAAGATTATTCTTGGGGCGGTTCCTTCAACACCACATCGAAGAAAAAAGAAGCTAATATTACCATGAAGTTGGTGTATCAGGTAGATTAAGTATATTTGACTACTAATCCAACTACTTATGAAATACACTTGCGAAGTTGAAATTGACAAACCCGTTGCTAAAGTCATTGAACTTTTCGACAATGCCGAAAACATGCCGTTATGGATGGAAGGTTTGGAAAGTTTCGAACATTTAAGCGGAACACCCGGACAACCCGGCGCAAAATCCAAACTGGTTTTCAAAATGGGAAAACGCGGCATGGAAATGATTGAAACCATTACCGTTCGGAATTTACCGGAAGAATTCAGCGGCTTTTACGAAATGAACGGAACGATTAACAATATTAAAAACTCTTTCATTCCGATTACCGATTCCAAAACCAAATATGTAACGGTTCAGGAATTTGAGTTTAAAAATTTCGGCATGAAGTTGTTTGCTTTTCTAATGCCGGGAATGTTTAAGAAACAAACCTTAAAATACTTGAAAAGTTTCAAAAAATTTGCTGAAAGTCAGGCATAAAAAAAGCGTTCAAATGAACGCTTTTTTATTTTATAGTTAATGATTACAAAATCAACATCGCATCTCCGTACGAGTAGAATTTATAACCTTCTTTGATTGCTTCATCATACGCTTTACGCATCAAATCGTGCCCACAAAACGCTGAAATCATCATCAATAAAGTCGATTTTGGTGTGTGGAAATTCGTTACCATGCAATCCGCTACGCTAAAATCGTAAGGTGGATAAATAAATTTATTCGTCCAACCCGTAAACGGATTTAAGGTTTTTGAAGACGAAACCGAACTTTCCATAGCTCGCATTGAAGTTGTTCCGATAGCACAAACGCGTTTTTTATTCGCTTTCGCTTTGTTTACCACATCACACGCTTCCTGAGTAATGGTCATTTCTTCCGAATCCATTTTGTGTTTCGATAAATCTTCTACTTCCACCGGATTGAAAGTTCCTAGACCAACATGCAATGTAATCTCAGCAAAATCAACACCTTTGATTTCCAAACGTTTCATCAAATGTTTTGAAAAGTGTAAACCTGCTGTTGGCGCTGCAACTGCTCCTTCTTCTTTAGCATAAATGGTTTGGTAACGCTCCGCATCTTCCGGAGTTACTTCACGATTGATGTATTTCGGGATTGGAGTTTCACCCAATTCTACCAATTTCGAACGGAATTCTTCGTACGAACCATCGTAAAGAAAACGTAAAGTTCTTCCGCGAGACGTAGTGTTATCGATTACCTCAGCTACTAACGAATCGTCATCCCCAAAGTACAATTTATTTCCAATACGGATTTTACGTGCCGGATCAACCAAAACATCCCACAAACGTTGTTCTGCATTCAATTCGCGCAACAAGAAAACTTCGATACGCGCTCCGGTTTTTTCCTTGTTCCCGTACAAACGCGCTGGAAATACTTTCGTGTTGTTCAACACCATCACATCACCTTCGTCGAAATAATCCAAAATATCTTTGAATAATTTGTGCTCGATAGTTTGTGTCTTACGGTTAACTACCATTAAACGAGCTTCGTCTCTGTTTTCTGAAGGGAATTCGGCTAACAATTCAGCCGGAAGATTAAAATTGAAATTCGATAACTTCATGAAATGAATTTTAAATTGCGTGCAAATATACTATCGCGAAATAGGGGTTGTCAAGTGTTTTGACGTTTATTTTAAGAAATCGAGTATTTATAAGACTTCCGATAATCGAAAACCACTCTTTTGCAGGTCGTTCCAAAAATTGGGATAGGATTTTGAGACTACTTCAGCTTCTTCAATGATAATCGGTATTTTTAATGCTAAAGGAGCAAACGCCATAGCCATTCGGTGATCTTGATACGTTTTTACAGCAACATTTTCATGGATTACCGTTGATGCTTTTAAATGTAGCGATTCAGCGATTATTGAAATTTCGGCTCCTAAGTTAGTCAACTCAATTTTCAAGGCTTCTAATCTGTCGGTTTCTTTGATTTTTAGCGTATGCAATCCGTATAAATCGCAAGCAATTCCTAATCCGAAACACGTTACGGCGATAGTTTGAGCGATGTCTGGACAATTGTTTAAGTGATAATTGACAATTGATAATTGACAATGCGTGGCTTTAAAAAGTGTGATAGAACCATTTTCATTATAACCGGTTTCCACTCCAAAATCCTGATAAATTCTAGCTAAAATGGCATCACCTTGTAAACTGTTTTTTTTGTAGCTCGACAAGGTAATTTTTGTTCCGATTTCAGCTAAGGCTACAATGGAATACCAATAGGAAGCAGACGACCAATCCGACTCTACGATTACTTTTTGACTTTCGACATTTGACTTATAATGTACTTTAATGACGTTTTCTTCAAAAGAAGTTTTTACGCCAATTTCATTTAGCAAAGCCAAAGTCATTTTGATATAAGGAACGGATGTGATTTCACCTTCCAAAGTCAATTCTAAGCCATTCTCCAGTTTTGGCGCAATTAAAAGCAAGGCTGAAATATACTGACTGCTAACATTGGCAGCTAAAGAAACTTTATTTTGGGATAACTTTTTTCCTTTAATTTTAATTGGTGGAAAACCTTCCTTTTCTTCGTACGAAATCTCGGCGCCTAATTGACCTAAGGCTTCTACCAGAATTTGAATCGGACGCTCTTTCATCCGGGAAGAACCGGTTAATAGTACTTCTTCTCCTTCCTGAATAGCATAATACGCAGTCAGAAAGCGCATCGCAGTTCCTGCGTGGTGAATATCTTTAACCAAGTTATCCGATTGCAAAACCTTTTGCATGACTTCAGAATCATCCGAATTGGAACCGTTTTCAATGACAAGTTCCGGATACAAAGCTTTCAGTAACAACAACCGGTTCGTCTCGGACTTAGAGCCCGAAACACCGATTGCTTGTTCTGAAATAACTTCAGATTTCTGAAGAAATAGTTTCAACTTATTTCAATTTTTCGTTATTGTGATGACGGTCGTGGTCGCGCTTGGTTTTCAAATCCATCTTCTTGTCGAAAGCGGCTTGCAAGTCTACTCCTGTTTGATTGGCTAAACACAAAACCACGAAAACTACATCGGCTAATTCTTCGCCCAAATCTTTGTTCTTGTCGCTTTCTTTTTCGGATTGTTCTCCGTAACGACGGGCGATAATTCGGGCTACTTCCCCTACTTCTTCAGTAAGCTGCGCCATATTGGTTAGCTCGTTAAAATAGCGGACACCATGGTTTTTAATCCAATTGTCTACTTCTAGTTGGGCATTTTTGATATCCATTTTTATGCTTTTTTCAGTACCACTTTTTCAGTTTCTGACTTCACTATCAAATCAAAAAACTGCTTTAAAGATTCGTAATACCCTGCAGGAACAATTGCCGCATTAAAATCTCTAATTACTGATAATTGAATTTGTTTATCCGTTTTTGTCACATTAAACTTGAATGTTCCTAATGAATCTGGCAAAGAAACCGATTTTGGCTCAGGAATAGATTCAACAACATAACCTTCTGGAATCGCAACACTAATCATATACCTATCTTGATTTGGATATCCAAAATCAACAGGGTATTCTCTCTTTTCTTGAATGAATGGGTTTTTTGTCCAGGCAAAAAAGAACATTGGATTAAAGTACAATTTATCTCCAATTTTTTCAACCGAATTTGAACTGCTAAATGAATAATTTTCTACAACTGGTTTTGACAAATCATTAACATTAAGACTCTCATATTCGTTAACTTCGATACCATTATTATTTTTTTCTAATTTCTCTAAATAAGACTCCTTAGTTAAATCTCCATACTCATTTCTAAATGAATGAGCCGAGTAATCGAAATACTGTACCCTGATTTTCCCACTAAGATTCCCCTCTCCATCAATTGATAAAATTCCATTTGTCATTTCTTTAGAAATATTTTTTGGCATAAGTTCAACCATAGCTGAAGACCCTTCTTTTCTAATAATTCTACCAAACCAATTTAAATCTCGCATTGGCAAAACATTTGGCAATGAATACTTGTCAGTCGCATCCAACAATATTAAGCCGTTTTCAATTTCAACAGCAGAAATCACATAGTTAAACGCATTTCTACTTGGAAAATAAGCTATCCCATTAGAACGAGTACTTATCAAAACCGGATTGGCACCAATACCCGCAAAACGCAACATTGAAGTAAGCATTAGATTAATTTCTGCTGCATTTCCGGTATTATTTTTATAAGCGCTTCGAACTCCTTCATTGCATGAATATCCATAATAACCATTCCATTTAATTTTTGACTTAACAAAATTAAAAATTGCTGCAGTTTTTTCTCCATTGGTTGTCAATCCTGAAATTAACTGTTTGACATCATCTTCAAAATAACCTATCTTGGCTAATTCTCCACCAAAATCATCATTTTTGTATATATTGCGCACTACCGACTCCCAATCTGTAGAATATGTTTGTGTCATTTCATTAGGAAATTTAACGGTGGCCAATTCATGCGATATACTCGAAGTATAGTTTTTAATATTATTAACAAACCTTTCATCATTTAATGCAGGAACGTTTTTTACATGATAAAGCGTTTCGGTTTCCCAATATTTTATATCTTCAACTACAACATCACTCACTACTCCAGTTCCTCCTCCTCTGTTACCTCCTGACCTCGTTGATCGTTCTCTATTAGACAAAGTAATAGACCCTTGTTTTTTAACCACATTTCTCTCTGGATAGACAAACCCTTTTTGATTTTCATTATAATTAAAGTATTCTGGCACTATAGTTTTATATTCGGAATAGTTTACCGGAATATCGTATTGAAAATCCCAATCTGCCAAATCTCCATAATTTGGTGACTTCAAGACATAGCTAAACTCTATGATTGAACCTTCCTTTACATTAGGCAATGTTATCTTTTTCTTACCCCAATATTTATTCATTTTCTCATCAAATTCCCCATCGCTCTTCAACTTAGATTTAACAATTTTCCCATCAACCAAATTATAAGTAACAACATCCTTAAAAAATAAATTTTCCTTAGAATTGCCGTCCAAATAGTATCTCACCTCATGATTAGCCCAATCATAACCCTCCTTTTTGTAAATTTTAACTTTGCATTGAACCTCGGTAATCTTTTCAAAACCACTTCCTTGTGAATAGTTAAAATAAGTTACTCCCTTTTTAAATAAAACAGCAGCCACAGCTGACGTGTCTAGAGAATGTTGTTTCTCTTTCAATTCTTCAACAGTAACTTTGCCCAATTCATATTTTTGGGAAAATCCATTAAACGATAATACAGTCACAAGCACTGCAGTAAAAAAAAATCTCATCATTAGGTTATTTATTAATTAGCACAATTTTAGCATTCTCCAGCTTAGCAATTCTCTCTTTAAATTTTCTAAAACTCTCATATTGCTCCTTTCCATACTTCCCAGACTTCATCAAACATGTTCGTTTGTAAATAATTTTTGAATCGCTAATTTTTTCAATTTTCATTATATATTCTCCAAAAACTTCATTCAATTCAACATTTTGTGGCAATGCTTCTATTACGAAATTATCCGGAATTGTAATCTCATATTCTTCTGTATCCAAAAAACCTCGTGTTACTTGAAAAGCATGACTTCGATTTCTATATCGTTGAGGAATCGTACTTAATTGATTAAATGCATTAGGCTGAAAAATCATTTGTCCATTAACATTATCGGCAAAACCTACTGAACTAATCTGTAGTTCTTCTTTAAAAAAGAGTTCACTTTCATCATTCTGAAAAGCATACTTTTCAATCTCAGGTTTTTTCAACACATCGAATTCAGATTTATAATATTGAAGAACTTTATCATTAGAAAGTTTCTGAATCGGGTAAATCGAGTTGTATTGAACCCCTTTTGACACAATTGAAAGTGTTCCGTTTAGATTTCCGGTCTTATCCAAAACATATTTTGCCGTTGTTACTCTTGAATTTGTGCGATCTATATATGAATTTGTCTTTACAATTTCACCTCCATTTGGTTTAACAATAAGGGCATATCTTCCATCTGTAAAATCTGCTTCTAAACCAAAAGGCGCTGTTTGACTGGTACATTCCATAAAATAATTTTTTCCTTGGTAAGGAAGAGCCAAAATAGCGTGATTCCCCTGCATAGACACTAAATCTGCTTCAATATCTTTTGGCTGATTTCCTGCATAGATTATTGTGTAATATGAAGGAATATTTACTGCTTTTAACAATGCCATAGTGTAATTGGAAAGTGCTTTACAATCTCCATATCCCAGTGCATCAACTTCTTTAGCCGAAACAGGCTTCCATCCCCCAATACCCAATTGAACACTTACATACCGCGTTTTGCTTTGAACATATTCATAAATAATCTGAGCCTTTTTAAGAATATCTTTTTCATTCTCAACAAGTTTTCTCACTTTTTCTACTGTGGCTTCTGAAAGTTCGTCTTGTCCTTTCAGCAAATTTTCAGAAATCCAGCTCCCAAATTCATTCCAATTTTTCACATTACCCTCTACTCCTTCTAAATTGAATTTTTCTAATGCAAAACGCACATGTGGAATTAATTCTTCAAAACCTAAAGAATATTCTTCCGATTTTAATGCGGGAACATTTTCCAAAACATATTCAAGTCGGTTCTTATGCTCTTTCTTTACAATATTGAAACCTTGAAAATTATGCTCTTTATAATGAAAACCTAAACTCTCGGGATACTGAATATAATATTCTGACTTAACAACACTCTCATAAAAATCGTTCACAGGATACCAAGAGGGTAATATTGCTGTGTTTTCACTTTCAGTTTCATAATAAAAATCTAACACAAATGGATACTCAATAGGCGTATAATCTAAATAAAGCATTCTGTTATCAGTAAAAACAGAAAAACCATCAGCTACACTAACATCCTTAAAATCATTTCTTCGATAATTCTTAAGTAAATTACCATTAACACTAAGCATTTTTGCATTAAGTTCCTTTACTTTTACTGATTTATCGTAATGTACCACTGCATCGACATTTCTTAATCCAGCTTCATTCAGAACCAGAACAACTGCTTTAGTCTTTATTGTTGCAGATTTCTGACTATTGACAACTATGCCTTTAACAGATTCTATCACAATACTATTTGCATTCTCCTTTAAACTTGTTTCAGAAATAATTTTTTGAAAATCAACTTTTTGAGCTGTTGAAGATTGTGCAATAAAAAGAAACAATAAAAAACCAAAAACTATTCTCATTCAATCTTGAGGTATTACAATTAACAAATAACTTATTCCTTATTTTTTGTATCCATAATTATGGTCACCGGTCCGTCGTTTAAAAGTGCTACTTTCATATCGGCACCGAATTCTCCAGTTTGGACTTTCTTACCTAATTCTGATTCTAATTGCTTCACAAAACTTTCATACATCGGAACAGCATGATCGGGTTTTGACGCCTTAATATAGGATGGCCGATTGCCTTTTCTGGTGGATGCGTGAAGCGTAAACTGACTAACTACAATTATATCGCCGGCAACCTCTTTAACGGAAAGATTCATTACATCATTTTCATCGCCAAAAATACGAAGATTCACAATCTTAGAGGTTAACCAAGTGATATCTTCCTGTGAAGAAGCATCCTCAATGCCAATCAAAACAAGCAAACCTTTCCCGATGGAAGCCATTTTTCGGCCTTCAATGGTAACGGATGCCTCAGATACACGTTGAATTACTGCTCTCATTTACTAAAATTTCTCAGGATTGCGTTCATCGCTATACAAATCGTTGCGATAATTCTCCTCATCGCCTTCCAAAATCTGCAAATAGCTATTGTAACGACTCCAGGCAATTTCTTCACTTTCTAAAGCATCTTTTACGGCGCAATGGGGTTCTTCTTTATGCAGACAGTTGTTAAATTTACATTGGTCTTTCAAAGCGAAAAATTCAGGGAAATAATCTCCGATTTCCTGTTTTTCCATGTCGACAATTCCGAAACCGCGAATTCCGGGTGTATCGATGATTTTGGCTCCGAAACTTAAATCAAACATTTCCGCAAAAGTCGTTGTGTGTTGCCCTTGCTGATGCTGTTCAGAAATGGCTTTGGTTTTCAGATTCAATGTCGGCTCCAAAGCATTAACCAATGTCGACTTTCCGACTCCGGAATGTCCTGAAAACATCGAAACGCGATCTTTCATCAGAAATTTCAATTCCTCCAAACCTTTGCCTTCCGCAGCGGAAACACGCAAACACTGATAACCGATATTCGAATAAACGTATTGCAAAAACAATTGTTCGTCAAGCGTTTCTTCGGTATATGTGTCAATTTTATTAAAAACTAAAACCGCTTCAATTCCGTAGGCTTCGGCTGTGACTAAAAATCGGTCGATAAAACTGGTTGTTGTTACGGGATTGTTGATGGTCACCAAAAGAAAAACCACATCAATATTAGAAGCAATAATATGCGTTTGTTTGGACAGGTTTACTGATTTGCGAACGATGTAATTTTTTCGATCATGGATATTGGTAATTACACCAACCGTTTCATCAGAAGACGTTTCAATGTCAAAATCTACAACATCACCAACAGCGATTGGGTTGGTACTTTTGATTCCTTGGATACGAAACTTCCCTTTGATACGGCATTCTAAAAAAGTGCCGTCTTCGGTTTTCACGCTGTACCAACTTCCGGTAGATTTATAAACAATTCCTGTCATAGCGCAAAGATACCATTTCCTAGTTATTTTAGAACATAAAAAAAGCCGTCTTTTCAGACAGCTTTTCTATGCTAAAACTAATTTAATTAGTATTTGTAAGCAACTCCGGTTTTAATAGCCTGAGAACCACCTAAAGCGTTAGAGTTAGCTCCAACTGTAGTTTTGTCTGACGTCATTAAAACGAAAGGACAACCTAATTTAGCTGCATCCATTTTAAGTTTCTTCTGTGCTTTTTTATCTCCTGTGTTACCAGTTTGGAAGTTGATAAGACCTGTTTTTCCACGAACTTCACCAGCTTTTTTCAAACCAGAGATGTATCCTTTATCTTCAAGAATTACCACTTTTTCCCAATCGTCTTCTCCGTTTACAACCAATTTCTCAGTTACTTCTTCTACACGACCTGATTTTCCGTAAACTACTTTTTCAACAGCATACTTACTGATAGTGTTTTCAGCATCTTCTCCATCATACTTGAAAATGATAGTGTACTCTTCCAATTTGATTACTTTTCCATCAACAACTTCTCCGCTGTGTTTGTAGATTTTGTCAACTTGAGCATTTACAGCACATCCCACGAAGAATAATGCCAATAGTAATAATTTTTTCATAAACCTGATAAATGTTAAATATTAATTAAAATACTTTGCAATGATACAAAAAAAAACAATTAACCTAATACGTCAAATGCCGTATTTTATTTGTTAATAATTCGCTCCTGATGCACAATACTTTCCTGGTGAATTGCCTTAAATAATTTCAAAATAAATTCTTCACTCAAGCCTTTCTGCGAGCCTTCTTCAATCATTTTTTCGAGTATCTGGTGCCAACGGTTACTTTGCAAAACAGCCACATTTTTTTCTTTTTTCAAGAGTCCGATTTGGTCTGCGATTTTCATCCGTTTGACTAAAACATCCATCAACTTACTGTCTAACTCGTCAATTTGAGTTCGCAATCCGGATAATTTTGAATTGTATTCATCCGCTTCATCACTTTGTTTGCGAACTTTTAAATCGATGAAAATCTGTTTCAAAGCCGATGGTGTTACTTGTTGCGCCGCATCACTCCAAGCCTGATCCGGATTGCAATGGGTTTCAATCATCAAGCCGTCGTAATTCAAATCCAAAGCCTGTTGAGAAACTTCCAAAATCATATCGCGTTTACCGGAAATATGGGAAGGATCACAAATAAGCGGTAAATCCGGAAATTTTCGTTTCAGTTCAATCGCCAACTGCCATTCCGGAATGTTACGGTATTTTGTTTTCTCATAAGTAGAAAATCCTCTGTGAATCACACCTAGCTTTTTAATTCCGGCATTGTGCAAACGCTCCAAACCGCCTAACCATAATGATAAATCGGGGTTTACGGGATTTTTCAGTAATACAATTTTGTCGGTATTCTGCAAAACATCGGCAATTTCCTGAACTGCGAAAGGGTTCACGGTCGTACGGGCGCCAATCCAAAGCACATCAATATCGTGTTCTAATGCTAATTTTACGTGTTGTGCATTCGCAACTTCTACAGCCATTAACAAATTGGTTTCCTTTTTGGCTTTTTGCAACCATTTTAAACCGATTGCTCCAACACCTTCAAAACCTCCGGGACGCGTTCTGGGTTTCCAGATTCCGGCTCTGAAAATTGAAACGTCTGAATTTTTCAACTCGTGTGCAATTTCCAAAACCTGTTCCTCGGTTTCAGCACTACACGGCCCTGCAATCACTAGCGGATGCGACAATTGAAAATCGTCCAACCAATTGCGCATTGATTTACTGTTTTCCATAGTTTACAAATTTAGTTTTTTACCCTTGATTTCAGAGCAAAAAAAATCCCGATAAAAACCGGGATTGTATCTTTATAATAGTTACTTCTTATTAGTACAGACAAAACAATCCCCTTTCGCTTTTCCAAGCGAACCAAGAAATTGTGTTCCATGTATTTTGTGAATTGCGATTCATCGGCACAAAGCTATAAAAATTGATTTGGAATTCAACAATCTGAAGGCTAAATCATTGATTTATTTTGCTATTTTTGCTTCAAATTGCGAAGTATGTCTATTGAAGTTCAAAATATTACCAAATCGTACGGCGAACAAAAAGCGCTGGACAACGTTTCATTTTCCGTTAAAAAAGGAGAAATTGTTGGTTTCTTAGGGCCGAATGGTGCCGGAAAATCAACTTTGATGAAAATCCTGACTACTTATCTGAATGCAGACGAAGGAACAGCTTCAGTGAACGGACATAATGTAGCAACAACTCAAAAAGACGTACAAAAGTCGGTTGGTTATTTACCGGAACACAATCCGTTGTATTTGGATTTGTATGTGAAGGAATATTTAGCTTTCAATGCTGATGTGTACAACGTTTCCAAATCTAGAATCGACGACGTAATTGCACTTACCGGATTAACGCCGGAAAGTCATAAAAAAATTGGCGAATTATCTAAAGGATACCGTCAGCGTGTTGGATTGGCGACTGCTTTATTGCACAATCCGGAAGTTTTGATTCTGGACGAGCCTACAACCGGTTTAGATCCGAATCAATTGGTTGAAATTCGCGATTTGATTAAAAACATCGGCAAAGACAAAACCGTTTTTCTTTCCACGCACATCATGCAGGAAGTGGAAGCGATTTGCGACCGCGTCATCATCATCAACCAAGGAAAAATTGTAACTGATAAAAATCTTGAAAAGTTAGTAACCGAAGTAGAAGAACAAGTGATTGAAGTAGAATTTGATCAGGAAATCGCATCGGAACTTCTGGCTTCACTGGAAAACATCGCCAACTATAAAAATGTTCAGGGAACAGTTTGGGAATTGACTTTCAACACGGAAAAAGACATGCGTCCTACCGTTTTTGACTTTGCTCAAAATAACGGATTGCGTACGTTACAATTGAATTCGAAAAGTAAAAATCTGGAGCAAATCTTCCGAGAAAAAACTAAAAAATAATTTACTGATAGATGATGTGGCCGGTATAATGCTGCGTCACATTCACTGTTGGCGGGTGATTTAGTAAAACTAAGTTTCCGTTACTATAAATATCACCTTCGATTTTAACCATCGGTTTTAAAATCATATCGTTAGAACTGCGTTGAAAAACATGCACATTATCCGTAAGTAAATTAGCCCCTTCAAAACGCGGATCACCACCGTAAAAAGAAACAATCAAATTTTCCGCTACACCTTTAATCCTGAAAATAGTCGTATTGTTATTTTCAACCACCAACTGTTGGCAATTCACCTCCATAGTAAAAATATTCGAAGCTGTTTTTCCGAACAATCCTTGCTGCAAATTCAATTGCGGAAAGTTCAAAATACCATCAGAAGACACGTTGAACTGGGAAGCCGAGTAAATTTTAGTCAAATCCGGAACTACGACTGTTGCTTTTACGGGTTGAACGGTTCCTAAACTACATTCTAAATTGTTTTTGATATACAAAACATTGTCGGATACGGAAGCTTCCATCTCCTCCATCACATTTTCACCTGCGGAAAGTGTCACTGAAATTTCTGCTCCTTGACGAACGACTAATTCAACGCCTTCTCCTATATTAATCTGATTAAAAAACGGAACCTCAACATTTTTAGTTGTTTGACTTCCGGGCTCACGATAACAAGCCGGCATGATTTCCGAACTGCAGGAAACCAGCAACTGAACCAAAACGAGTATAAGTAGTATTTTTCGAATCATAATTTTACAATCTAACTCCGATACCAAATTCTAAGGCTTCTGCTCGTGAAATGTGTGTTTTTAAACTCACTCCGGCAGAAATATTTTTAGTGATATAATATTTAGCACCCAATCGCTGATATACACTTCCGAATTTATTGGATGGATCGTATACATAATATCCCATTTGCGTATCAATCGCTAATTTATTGATAAAAAGTTCATGTCCTGCAAAAATTCCGACTCTTCGGTAATCTTCATTGGGGTCATAATTATGCTCAAAATAGGCGATAGCTTCATATCGGATAAATTCTTTTAAATACATCATCCAATACACATCGGCTCCTAATTGAATGGCACTTTTTTGATTGATGCGTTTATCAACATACAAAGAAGCAACGTAAAACGGATATTGCCCACTATTGATAACATCACTTTCGTTTACACCGGTTCTGAAAACCGCATTGTAGCGAATCGGTTCCGTAAATTTTTCCTTAGCATGTGGAATATATGCAATCGTGTCTTTAGTTGCTAAGTCATAATTCAATCCGACCATAACAGCAATGGTATTAGCACTCGTGTTTGGCGAATGTAGATTAGCATTGGAATGATGCACAAAATTTACTCCAGTCTGAACCCCGATGCCTTTCCAAAGATTTGGCTTGTGATAATTCAACATAAAATAGGTGGACGGCATATAATGCATTCCAAAAGCCTGATTTCTGTAATTGGTTTCACGGTCGTAAGGATTGGTATTGTACGCGATTCCCTGTCCGACGCGCAACTGCATTCTTCGTTTGAAAAAATAAAAATTGAAATGCCCGTACAAACCGTACATATTTCCTAATTCCGGGTTTTTGTTATCCTGATATTGGAATGACAAGCCATAATCTGGATAATTGTACCACGCTTCCCATTTTTTAGACCCGAAAGTTTTTCGGTTAAAACTCAACACCATTCCTTCCGGATGTCCTTTTATTAAATGTAAGATATTAGTGTGATGCGGAAGAATACTTCCGTAAAAATAACTTGCATCAACAGAATATTGTTTCAGGTTTTTCTCCTGAGCCAACATCGTAAAAGAAAGAAATAATAAAAGGCTAGTTAGAAAACGCATTTTGGTTTTTGAAAATCAGGCAAATATAGCAGAAATTCTACCGATTGAAAACAAAAAACCGATTTGAAAATTCAAATCGGTTTTAAGAACCTTTCTAAGATTTTTTAACGTGTCAATTCGGCATATTCCTTTCGGTCAAACTGGTAGTTTTTCAAAAGATACGCCCGATGCAAGTCTTCATATTCCACATCGATTAACCCTTTCGCTCTTGCTAAAAAGTCTTTTCGCAAAATTTTACTTGATTTGACATCATCTAATGTCGCACCATAATTTCGTACCGCAACCTTTATAAATTTAAAGGCGCTTTTTTGATCTCCAGCTTTCAGATAGCAGTCAGAAATTTCAAAACACAGCGATTGCGCCAAGTCTTTTTCATTCTCCTTTTCTTTTAAAGCTTTTAAATAATACTTTACAGCTTTTTGATAATCAGCTTCTTTTTTAAACTGAATTGCTGTTTCCAGATTTTGTTGATAATCACTCGCAAAAATACTTGCAGAAAAAACCAACATAAAAACAAGTAGTAAACTTTTCATAGCCACAATTTTTAAGTTCTACAATTCTTATGTCTTTATAAAATTAAGGTATTATCTTATAAATTTCATTTTAAAATGTTAAAATTCACTAAAAATCGAAGAAGTACCCTTTTAAAAGGATGAAATACAAATTCTAAGATAAATTAAAAAACTTGTGATGCAATCTGCCTAATATTCTCCGATTTTCCCATAGAATAATAATGCAAAACCGGAATTCCAGCTTTTTGCAACTCTTTACTTTGTTCAATACACCATTCAATTCCGATTTGTGAAACTTCCTGATTGTCTTTCGCTTTGACAACCGCCATAATCAAATCATCTGGTAAATCCACTTTGAAACGATGTGGAATCAGGTTCAATTGTTTTTTAGTCGAAATCGGCTTCAGTCCTGGGATAATTGGCACAGTAATTCCTGCTGCACGACATTTGTCAACAAATTCGAAGAATTTTTTATTATCGAAAAACATTTGCGTGATGATGTAATCGGCTCCGTTTTTGATTTTTTGTTTTAAGAAATAAATATCACTATCCAAGCTTGGCGCTTCCATGTGTTTTTCGGGATAACCAGCGACCCCGATGCAGAAATTGGTTTGGTTGGTGTTTTGCAAATCGGCATCCAAATAGATTCCGTTGTTCAGGTTGTTGATTTGTGTCACCAACTCCGAAGCAAAAGAATGTCCTTCCTTTTCCGGTTTGAAGTAGATTTCACTTTTCACAGCATCACCTCGTAAGGCAACCACATTATCGATTCCAAGGAAATCCATGTCGATTAAAAAATTCTCGGTATCTTCTTTGGTAAAACCGCCGCACAAAATATGCGGAATAGCATCTACCTGATATTTATTCTGAATCGCCGAACAGATTCCAACCGTCCCCGGACGTTTTTTCACGATTTTCTTTTCCAGCAAACCGCTTGGCAATTCCTTGAATTCATATTCCTCACGATGGTAGGTTACGTCAATAAAAGGCGGTTTGAACTCCATTAAGGGTTCAATATTATCAAAAATACACTGAATATTTTGTCCTTTTAACGGCGGTAAAATCTCAAAAGAAAACAATGACTTTCCGTTGGCTTTTTCTATATGTTGCGTTACTTTCATGTTAATCTGCTATGTTTGGGTTGAGCCATTTTTCGGCATATTCATAGGTACAATTTCTTCTTTGGGCGTAATCACGAACCTGATCTTCTTTTATTTTTCCAAGTCCGAAGTATTTGCTTTGCGGATGTCCAAAATAATAGCCCGAAACCGATGAAGCCGGCCACATCGCCATGCTTTCCGTCAGTTTCACGCCGATTTCTTCTTCAACCTTCAACAAACTCCAAATCGTTGGTTTTTCCAAATGATCGGGGCAAGCCGGATAACCCGGAGCCGGACGTATTCCTTTATATTCTTCTTTGATTAATTCCTCATTGGACAAATGTTCTTCAGAAGCATAACCCCAGATTTCCTTACGGATTTTTTCGTGCAAATATTCCGCGAAAGCTTCTGCAAAACGGTCTCCCAAGGCTTTCACCATGATGGAACTGTAATCGTCGTTGGCTTCTTCAAAGGTTTTTGCTTTTTCGTCCACCCCAAAACCAGTAGTTACACAGAAAGCGCCCATATAATCTGATTTTTGACTTTCTTTTGGCGCAATGAAATCCGCTAAGGCGATATTTGGCGCACCAACGGTTTTCTGGGATTGCTGACGAAGTGTTAAAAAGGTTTCCAACACGTTTCCTTTTTCATCGTACAATTCGATATCGTCATCTTTCACCTGGTTTGCCGGGAAGATTCCGTAGATCCCTTTAGCTTCCAACCAATTTTCCTCAATAAGCTGATTAAGCATTTTTTGAGCATCGGCAAACAAAATAGTAGCTTGTTCTCCAACTACATTATCTTTTAGAATTGCTGGATACTTTCCAAAAAGCTGCCAAGAATTAAAAAAAGGAGTCCAATCAATATAAGGTACCAATTCCTGTAAAGGCACTTTAATGGTTTTTGTTCCGATGAAGTTTGGTTTTTTGGCTTCGAAATTTTCCCAATCCAATTGTAATTTATTCTCTCTTGCTTTTTCAATCGTATGGTAGCTTTTATCGCGCTGACGGTTTAAAAACGTTTCACGGAAAGCTTCATATTCCGAACGAATGGTGCTAGCGTATATTTTTCGGTCTTTATTTAAAAGATTTCCAGCAACAGTTACCGCACGCGAAGCATCGTTTACATGAACTACCGTCGCTTGATATTCCGGAGCGATTTTTACGGCTGTGTGCGCACGAGATGTTGTCGCTCCACCAATCATGATGGGAATTTCAATGTTACGCTTGTCCATTTCTTTGGCGAGATAAACCATTTCGTCCAAAGATGGTGTAATCAAACCGCTCAAACCGATGATGTCTACGTTTTCCGCAATAGCCGTTTCGATGATTCTTTCAGGTGGAACCATTACTCCTAAATCTATGATTTCGAAATTATTACAAGCCAAAACTACCGATACAATATTTTTACCGATGTCGTGTACGTCACCTTTTACCGTTGCCATCAAAACTTTTCCGGCTGACGATGTTACTCCGTCTTTTTCAGCTTCGATATAAGGCAGAAGATAGGCTACGGCTTTTTTCATAACACGAGCTGATTTTACAACTTGTGGCAAGAACATTTTTCCGCTTCCGAACAAATCCCCAACGACGTTCATACCAGCCATAAGATTGATTTCGATGACTTCGATCGGTCTTACAGCAGATTGTCTTGCTTCTTCCACATCGGTTTCGATAAATTCGTCGATTCCTTTTACTAAAGCATGGGTGATTCTGTCTTGTAACGAACCACTTCGCCATTCCTGAACGGCTTTTTCGTTTGATTTTGTATCGCCTTTAAAACTCTCGGCTAAATCTAAAAGTCTTTCGGTAGCATCGTCTCTTCTGTCTAATAAAACATCTTCAACGTATTCTAATAAAGTAGGATCAATTTCGTCATAAACCTCCAACATTTCCGGATTCACGATTCCCATAGTCATCCCGTGTTTGATGGCATGATACAAGAATGCGGAATGCATCGCTTCACGAACTTTGTCATTTCCACGGAACGAGAACGACACGTTACTTACACCTCCTGAAATATTGGCATACGGAAGGTTTTCACGAATCCATTTGGTGGCTAAGAAGAAGTCCAGCGCATTACGGCGGTGTTCTTCCATACCGGTGGCAACTGGAAAAATATTTGGGTCAAAAATGATATCTTCCGCCGGAAAATTGATTTCGTTGACTAAAATGTCATAAGAACGCCTACAGATTTCGATTCGACGTTCGTACGTATCGGCTTGACCGACCTCATCGAAAGCCATCACGATTACTGCGGCTCCGTAGCGTTTGATTAGTTTTGCATGATGCAGAAACGCTTCTTTCCCTTCTTTTAAACTGATGGAATTTACCACGCATTTTCCTTGTGCAACCTTCAATCCCGCTTCGATGATTTCCCACTTGGAACTGTCAATCATCACGGGAACTCTTGAAATATCGGGTTCGGAAGCAATCAGGTTCAGGAATTTGGTCATGGCATACACGCCGTCCAACATTCCCTCATCCATGTTGATATCGATGATTTGTGCACCGCCTTCTACCTGGGCACGGGCGATATCAAGCGCTTCCTCGTATTTTTCTTCTTTGATTAAACGCAGGAATTTTCGCGAACCGGTTACGTTGGTTCGTTCCCCTACATTCACGAAATTAGTCTCGGGCGTAACGATTAACGGTTCTAATCCCGATAGCTTTAAATATTTTTCCGTTGACATTTCCATTTTCCTATTGGCCACGAATGACACTAATTTTCACGTATTTAATTTGTGGTAATTTGTGCAATTCGTGGCTGAAATTTTCCAGCTACCTCAGCAATTAACCGAATGTGCTCCGGTGTAGTTCCACAGCAACCGCCTATGATGTTGATTAAATTATCGTCTAAATACTCTTTTATTAACGCCTGCATTTCTTCGGCCGTTTGATCGTATTGTCCGAATGCGTTTGGTAATCCTGCATTGGGGTGTGCCGAAATATTGAATGATGTATTGTGCGCCAAACGCTTCAGATACGGCTTTAACTGATCGGCTCCTAAAGCGCAATTGAACCCAACGCTTAACAACGGAATATGCGAAATCGAAATCAAAAACGCTTCTACGGTTTGCCCGGATAAGGTTCTGCCCGAAGCATCCGTAATCGTTCCGGAAACCATAATTGGGATGTCGATGTTGCGTTCTTCTTTTACTTCTTCGATGGCAAAAAGGGCGGCTTTGGCATTTAGCGTATCAAAAATAGTTTCCACCAACAACACATCACAACCACCGTCGATTAAGGCTTCTACTTGTTCTTTGTAGGCGATGCGTAACTCATCGAAAGTGACCGCACGGAATCCCGGGTCGTTGACATCGGGACTCATGCTGGCCGTTCGGTTGGTTGGGCCAATAGAACCTGCTACAAAGCGGGGTCTATCGGTAAATTCATCAGCTACTTCGCGGGCGATTTTGGCGGATTGATAATTCAATTCGTATACCAAATCTTCCATGTGATAGTCAGCCATTCCGATGGTGGTTCCCGAAAACGTGTTGGTTTCCACGATGTCAGCTCCGGCTTCGAAATAAGCGCGGTGGACGGATTTTACGGCTTCCGGTTGGGTTAACGACAACAAATCGTTGTTGCCTTTTAGCGGATGCGGAAAATCTTTGAATCGCTCGCCCCGAAAATCTTCTTCCTCGAATTTGTAGCGTTGCAACATGGTTCCCATCGCTCCATCCAGAACCAGGATTCTCTCTTTTATCGCTTCGTGTAGTTTTGACATATATTTTTAAAGCTTTCAGCTGACAGCCCTTAGCTATTAGCCATTACAAAAATTCAATTCAATTCCTAACTAGCCCCGATAGCAGCGTTTCCAATTTTTAATTGGAAGTAGCGGATAGCGGGAATAAGGATAGCAAAAAAGCCCAAGCCCTTCGCTTCCAATCCTAAAAAACATGTTATCGTGAAATCAGAGAGATACCTGAAAAAGTATCCTGTTATCTGCCCGCATGTGCGGTAGAATGTAGCACCTTCTACAAGAGTAGGGTTGCTAAGGCTTCGTCGG